>NZ_JBRFIX010000016.1:0-85254 GCF_053456425.1 Pseudomonas sp. LF020 | reverse complement strand
CGGTGGGTCAGGCAGCACAGATGTTGAATGGGCCGACGCCTTCGCGAGCAAGCTCGCTCCCACAGGGATTGGGGTGTGGATCAAGATATTTGCTTCACCCTCGAACCACTGTGGGAGCGTGGCTTGCCCGCGAAAGCGGTGGGTCAGGCAGCACAGATGTTGAATGGGCCGACGCCTTCGCGAGCAAGCTCGCCCCCACAGGGATTGGGGTGTGGATCAAGATATTTGCTTCACCCTCGAACCACTGTGGGAGCGTGGCTTGCCCGCGAAAGCGGTGGGTCAGGCAGCGCAGATGTTGAATGTGCCGACGCCTTCGCGAGCAAGCCCGCTCCCACAGGGATTGGGGTGTGGATCAAGATATTTGCTTCACCCTCGAACCACTGTGGGAGCGTGGCTTGCCCGCGAAAGCGGTGGGTCAGGCAGCACAGATGTTGAATGTGCCGACGCCTTCGCGAGCAAGCTCGCTCCCACAGGGATTGGGGTGTGGATCAAGATATTTGCTTCACCCTCGGAACCACTGTGGGAGCGTGGCTTGCCCGCGAAAGCGGTGGGTCAGGCAGCACAGATGTTGAATGTGCCGACGCCTTCGCGAGCAAGCTCGCTCCCACAGGGATTGGGGTGTGGATCAAGATATTTGCTTCACCCTCGGAACCACTGTGGGAGCGTGGCTTGCCCGCGAAAGCGGTGGGTCAGGCAGCGCAGATGTTGAATGTGCCGACGCCTTCGCGAACAAGCTCGCTCCCACAGGGATTGGGGTGTGGATCAAGATATTTGCTTCACCCTCGAACCACTGTGGGAGCGTGGCTTGCCCGCGAAAGCGGTGGGTCAGGCAGCACAGATGTTGAATGGGCCGACGCCTTCGCGGGCAAGCCCGTTCCCACAGGAATTGGGGTGTGGATCAAGATATTTGCTTCACCCTCGAACCACTGTGGGAGCGTGGCTTGCCCGCGAAAGCGGTGGGTCAGGCAGCACAGATGTTGAATGGGCCGACGCCTTCGCGAGCAAGCTCGCTCCCACAGGGATTGGGGTGTGGATCAAGATATTTGTTTCACCCTCGAACCACTGTGGGAGCGTGGCTTGCCCGCGAAGACGGTGGGTCAGGCAGCGCAGATGTTGAATGGGCCGACGCTTTCGCGAGCAAGCCCGCTCCCACAGGGATGGGGTTTGGGTCGGGATTTGTGGCCTCACCGCAGGACCATTGCAGGAGTGAGTCTGCTCGCGATTGCGGTGGGTCTGGCGACACGGATGTCAACTGGGCTGACGCTATCGCGAGCAGGCTCACTCCTACAGGGAGAGGGATGTGGGGTGGCTCGGGGTTTACTCGGTAATCTTCGAGAAGTTGCGGTAGAACATGTCACCCTCGCGGCTATCGGTCATCGAGTGCAGCTGGAAGCTGCGATTGAGCCTGGCGCCGCCGTCACGGGTCAGGGGGGCCCAGACGAGGTTGGCGCGGCGCATGGTCGACATGCTCATCATTTCGTCGAACGGGATCGACAGGTAGATGCCCTTGTCGAAACTACCCTCCCCGTACTCGGCACTGCCGGCGGTAGTGATCGTCGCCCAGGCGCCAAAACGCACGCCATTGAAAAACTCGCGGGAGATGTCCAGCGTACCGCCCCAGTCGCCGGCCAGGTAGCGACCGACGCTGACCGCCGCCAGCGTGTCATACGGCAAGTCGGTGTAGCCGGTGATGTGCCCGGTCCAGACTGAGTAATCGCGCAGGCCGAAACCCTGGTCGAACTCGCGCTGACGCACGTAGTTCAGATCCGCCCCCACCGACCAGCGCTCGCCGGTCGGACGGAACAGCACCTCACCGCCGACGCCGGCAAACATCGACTCCAGATAGCCGCCGTAGACCATGCCATACAGGTCCTTGTCCAACTGCTCGGCGTGGCTGACCTGGAACAACGGCATGGTCACTTCCGAGGTGGTCAGGTACTGACGCAAATCGGTGCGCACCCGCGGCAGGCCACTCGGCGCATCGTAGGTGAACTTGTCGAAGTTGTTCACCAGGTTGGCACTGAGCAGGCCGTTCCACCAGGTGTTGCGGTTGAAGCGGTACTCGGCGTCCGCATCGGCGCTGAATTGATAGAGCAAACCATCCGGGCCGCCAACGTTCTGCTTGAAGCCGAGGCCGACGCCGTAATTGAAGTGCTGCGGCGCTTCGCTGTAGAGGGTTTTCTCGTTGTGCGGCATCGCCGGGTTGATCTCGGTGGTGCGGTGCAACGACTCCAGCGGCTCCTCGTTGTTGATCACTTCGCGGAAGGTCTGACGCGGCACGCTGGTCTCTTCCAGTGGCAGGTCGTAGCGCTTGTTGACCACGGTGAACCAGTTGATGTCGTCGTTCACGCTGTTGTCGAGAATCCGGCTCGCGCGGCCAACGGCCTTCGACGAATGGAAGTAGCGCTGCTGCTCGCCGTAGACGATCAGCTCGGAATCACGCTGGCTGATGCGCTCGACCTTGTACCCGGCATTCTGCTGCAGACGTTGCGACACGTCGGCCCAGTTGACCTGATCCATCGGCGTGGTCGGCATCTTCGCCGGCAGCGGTTCCGGTGTCGGGTCGTAGGTCTTGGCCGGTGCCTTGCGGCTGACAAAATTGGTGTGGAACGTGATGCCGAACATCGCCGTGTTGCCCCGTTCCCACGCCGCGCTGACGTCCACCGAATCCGCCACCTTGAACACCGCGCCGAAGTTGATCGGCGAGTCCTGTTTGATCACGTTGTCCTTCGGCTCGTGCTTGTAGTCGTTGCCTTCGTATTCGAGCTTCAGGCTGAGTCGATCCCACGGCGTCTGGTAGCTCACACCACCGAAGAACGACGGCCGACCGCGAAAGTACGAACCGGAGTTGACGTCACCGGTACCTTCGAGAGCCGGTCGAGTGTCGAAGCGATCACTGACGTAGCCCAGCGGGTTGTCGAGATCACCGCGATTACCGAGATAACCCCAGGCGATGCCGGCGCTGAAATCGAAATTGTCGAAGCGCTTGTTGGCGACGAAGAACTCACTGGAGAACAAGCCCGTACCACCGATGTCTCGGAAGCCCAGCGCGATTTCCGGTGCCCAGTGGCTTTCCTGCCACAGCCGGACTTTGGCATCGACCGCCTTGTCCTTATAGGACTGGCTGCCACTCAGCGCCTCGGAGCCGTACGGCCGGTTAGTGATGGCGGTGTAGCGGAACGAACCTTCGAGCCAGTCCAGTGGCTGCAACGACACGCTGTAGCGGCTGTAAGGCTCGGTGCGGTTGGCGTTGACGCTCAGCTCGCCAGCCGGGGCCATGCGCGCGGTCGGGGTCTGCAACAGACCGGTGCCGCCGAAATCATTTTGGGTAATACGCGGCTCGGCATGCACCAGACCGCACGGCAATAACAACATAGCTGCAAAACGTAACTTCAACGAACCACCTCAGCCAGCTGCGTGGCAATCAATTCGGCCAACTGCTGATTCAGTTCAGGAACAGGCGGATCCAGATCATCGTTTTTCACCGGCACCAGAATCTTGCTGCCGGCCACGGGAAACTGCCCGCTCTCGCGATTCCAGTGGGCGATACCCACGCGCCGCACCGCACCATTGGGCTGGATCAGCCACAGGTAATCGGCCTCGGCATCGTCCAGCGGCGTACAGCTTTCCAGGTACTCACGCGCTTCCAGCAGGGGCTGATAAGGCAGGTGGCAGGTCTCGGCGACCGCGCCCAGCACTTGCACCTCGTCGACCCGCTTCGGGTAGATCAGGCGATCGCCATCGTCGAGACGAATGTTGCGTGCGAAACCGACTTCCACCGCGACCGGATCGAGATCCGCGACCTGACGCCCGGTGACCGGCATCTGCCGCACCTGTTCGGCCAGGCGCAGCGCCAGCGCCGCGCGACTCGGGCGGTCAAACAACGAGGCCATGCGCTGCAACACATCGAGATCGAACAACACCCCGGCCTTGAGCCGCGCCTGCTGTTCCAGCAACGACTGGCGCAACAACTCGCCGGCCAGCCAGTAACCTTCGGCATTCGGTACGGCCACGCTGATCACGTCGAGCAAGCGCCCGCCCGGCGGCAATTCCACCGGCCCCGGGTTGGCGACATCGCCGCTGACCGTGACCGCTGCCTGACCGATGCCACTGAGCAACAGCAAACCTGCCGATAACATCCGTAAGCGCTTCACGGCAGATGCCTGCGATCAGGGGTAAGTTGCACGATGCGCACGCGCAGTTGCGTGGTCAGTTGCTGCTCGCTCTGCAGGATGAAACCATCCAGCGGATCGACCCAATAATGGTTGGTCGCGCGCAGGCCGATCGCCGGGACGTCGATACGTTCGTCGACACGCAGCACGGTGTATTCCTTGTCGAGAATCTGCAGGGTTTGCGTGGATCGACGGGAGAACCGGCTGTTGACGATCAAGCCGACTTCCTGACCCTTGTACAGGTCGATCCAGCGCTGACTGGTGAAGCCATCAGCGACTTGATGCAGGCCGCGCTTGAATGGCGCGTTGTCGGCCAGCCGCGTACCGTCCAGGTCGCCCTCCACACCGAGGCCGATGGTGCGCACGGCAAGGCCATCGCGCAGCAGCAACACCTGTTTGCCGGAAGCGACCCAGAACTGCAGGTCTTCACGCTCGCGCACCAGCGCCAGCACCCCGGAGCCGGACGGTGTGGTCAGTTTGACTTGCGGATACTTGACCTCGGCCACCTGCGCCGCACTCACGTCCAGCTCGTCCGGGCCGATCACCGCCGACTTGAGGTTGCGTACCGAAGCGGTCATCAGCGGGTTACAGCCACACAACATCAAGGCCGCCATCAGGCAGACGCCAACTTTCAAGGTTTTCACGGTCGGCCTTATTTGCTGTTGTTGCTGAATTCGCTCCAGTTCTTCGCAGCGGAAGCCCCGGTCCCGACAATCGATGCCGACGGCACCAGTTGGCTGATGAAGCGGTTCCAGCGCGTGACGTTGGCCGGGCCGACGTACACCACATCCTGGGGACGCACTTCAAAGTGCGAAGCGAGTGCCATTGAGGTCGGCGACTGAGCTTCCAGTTGATAGATTTTCGCCGGCTCGACATCGAGGTTTTCCACCCCGCGAATCACGTATACCGCGTTGCCGTTGGAGGTGGTCTGGCTCAAGCCGCCGACCGAACCGAGCACGTCGGAGAGGTTCATCGTCGCGGTCTTGAAACTCAGCGCACGGGGCTGATTGACTTCGCCCATGACGTAGATGCGCTTGTTGTCGTTGTACGGCAGATACAGCTGATCGCCGCCCTTGAGGAAGACGTGCTGCAACTCGGAATCCTGCTGGTTCAGCGAGTCGAGATTGAGCGGATACACCCGGCCATTGCGAGTCAGCAACAAGCCCGACAGGTCGGCGTTGTTGGTGTCGATGCCGGCAGTACCGAGGGCCTCGACCACGCTCAACGGGTTGGTGGAAATCGGCTGTGGTCCGGCCTTGGCGACGGCGCCGGAAACCACCACTTTCTGACTGGCGAAACGCAGCACCGCGACATCCACTTGCGGCTCGGCGATGAACGCCGACAGGCGTGTTTCGATGTCCGAGCGCAATTGTTGAATAGTCTTGCCGGCGGCCTGCACTTCCTTGATGAACGGGTAGTACAGCGTGCCATCGGAGCGCACCAGTCGACCGTTGGCGTCGATCTGCTGTTGTGCCCCCGATGGCGCGGTCAGCTCCGGGTGATCCCAGACCGTGATGTACAGCACATCGTTGCTGCCAATGCGGTATTCCGCCGGTGTTGCCAACAGTTCCGCCGGCACCGTTTCACGCTTTTGTGTGGCGCGAGTCATCGAGATCAGCTTGGGCGTGATCGGAATCAGCTCGACCCGACTGCTTTCGCTGGCGCCCTGGCGCGTGATGTCGCCGGTGCTCAGGTATTGGCCGGGGGAAAACATGCAACCTTGCAAAGCGATACTTGCCAACAGCAAAAGAGAAAAACTACGAGTCATAATGGCACTACGCTATTCAAGGGCGAATCTAAAAATAAAGTCACCCGACTTGCGTCGGGCGACCCTGTACTGCACTAACAAATGTTCCTGTTAGTTGTGCGTGCCGGTGGTGCCGGTAGTACCGGTGGTGCCAGTGGTACCGCCGTTGGCACTTCCGCCACTGTTGGACGCCGCGACTGCACTGGCGACCATTGCAGTACTGGCAGCAGGCGCTGTAGAAGCCGCCACACTGCCAGATACATTGGTCACCGCAGTTAGCGGCGCTTCAGCAGCGGACGCCCAGTTGCTCAACATCGTCAACAGGGCAATCGCCATCACTTTTTTCATATCAACTCCTTTCTAACATTCGACCTGTTAAAAAACGGTCTTTGTTAGCGGTGGTAGCGTTCAAGCCCGCAAAAAGCGCGAACAAGATCCGTCGTTCTTTCACAGCCTTACCCAACTGATAAAAGTCGAACGGCAGGTTTATATCTACGGACTTGCAAAAGGCATTTCCAGCGTATTTTCCCGACGATATCTAACAGCTGACCGAAACTAACATTCAGTATTAGAACGACATCATTCGAGATAACCGCGTGGATGATTCGATTGCCAGCGCCAGGTATCGGTGACCATGTCCTGCAAACTGCGCGTGGCTTTCCAGCCAAGCTCTTTTGCAGCTTTGGAAGCGTCGGCCCAGCTCTCGGCAATGTCCCCGCTGCGACGTGGCATCACCCGGTACGGCACTGGTCGTCCGCTGGCTTGTTCGAAGGCATGCAGCACTTGCATCACGCTGTAGCCGTCGCCGGTGCCGAGGTTCCAGGTATGGATGCCCGGGCGGTCGGCAATCGATTGCAGGGCTTTGAGATGGCCATCGGCGAGGTCGACGACGTGGATGTAATCGCGCACCCCGGTGCCGTCGATCGTCGGGTAATCGTCGCCGAAAATCGATAACTCCTGCAGGCTGCCGACCGCAACCTGGCTGATGTAAGGCAACAGGTTGTTGGGGATGCCGCTGGGGTCTTCGCCCATATGCCCGCTGTGATGCGCACCGATCGGGTTGAAGTAACGCAGCAAGGCGATGCTCCAGCGTGGCTCGGCCTGACTCAGGTCGCGTAGCACGTTCTCGACGATCAGCTTGGATTGACCATAGGGATTGGTCGGAATGCCGGTGGGGAAATCTTCGCGGATCGGCATCTGCTCAGGTTCGCCGTACACCGTCGCCGACGAGCTGAACACCAACCGGAACACGCCGGCCGCGGCCATCGCCTGACACAGCGTGATGCTGCCACCGACGTTGTTCTCGTAGTAATCCAGCGGCTTGCGCACGCTCTCGCCGACGGCCTTGAGCCCGGCAAAATGCAGCACCGCGTCGATCGCATGCTCGTGGAAAATCCGGTCGAGCAACGCTCGATCGCAGACATCACCGCGAATCATCAACGCGCTTTTGCCGCAAATACCTTCTATCGCGTGCAATGCCGCATCGCTGCTGTTGCAAAGATTATCCAGTACAACAACTTCATAACCTGCTTCAAGCAGCGCAAGTGTGGTGTGCGAGCCGATATAGCCGGCGCCACCCGTTACCAGAATCTTCATAGCGCGGTCCGTCATTGGATAAGTGACAAGTAGCCTGTCAAGCCCCTTTCATTGAATCTGTGGCGCACCACACAAATAAGGACGACAACAGCCTTAAACAAAATTAGTTCAACCACTGGCAATAAATATTTTTGCAGGTCAAACTGTATTGCCCGGTACTTATTAGCACCCCAAGTACACTCATCACTATCAACAGATACCGACTAAAAATAACTAATAACGTTATTACCGACATCTCATAACATTGTCATGTTTTACCCCCTGCGCTAATTGCCATTAACAACCTGACTCAGGTATTAAAGTACTCGTTCAATAATCATTGAAACTTGTGCGCCTTGATCAGTGCGCGCATCCGTTGCCTGTGTTCCATGACTGTCCAGGATACTTTTATGATTCGTAAATGTTTGTTCCCCGCTGCCGGTTACGGCACGCGTTTCTTGCCGGCGACCAAAGCCATGCCGAAAGAAATGCTGCCGATCGTCAACAAGCCGTTGATCGAATACGCCGTTGAAGAAGCACGGGACGCCGGCCTGCAACACATGGCCATCGTCACCGGTCGGGGCAAGCGTGCGCTGGAAGACCACTTCGATATCAGCTACGAACTCGAACACCAGATCCGCGGCACCGAGAAAGAAAAATTCCTCGCCGGCACCCGCGAGCTGATCGACACCTGTACCTTCTCCTATACCCGTCAGGTGGAAATGAAGGGCCTCGGTCACGCGATTCTCAGCGGCCGTCCGTTGATCGGCGATGAACCCTTTGCCGTGGTGCTGGCCGATGACCTGTGCCTGAACCTGGAAGGTGACGGCGTGCTGTCGCAGATGATTCAGCTGTACAAGAAATTCCGCTGCTCGATCGTCGCCATCCAGGAAGTCCCGGCCGACCAGACCCACAAGTACGGGGTGATCGCCGGCGAGCTGATTTCCGACGGCATCTACCGGGTCAACCACATGGTGGAAAAGCCGGCACCGCAGGACGCGCCGTCGAACCTGGCGATCATCGGTCGCTACATCCTTACCCCGGACATCTTCGACCTGATCGCCGACACCCAACCGGGCAAGGGCGGCGAGATCCAGATCACCGACGCGCTGATGAAACAGGCGCAGAACGGTTGCGTGCTGGCCTACAAGTTCAAGGGCCTGCGCTTCGACTGCGGCGACGCCGAGGGTTATCTGCAGGCAACCAATTTCTGCTACGACAACGTCTACCTCAAAGGCCGCTGAGACGGCCCCGCCCACTTCTCTTTTCAGGAGGCAACCCATGAACATGGCACAGCATGCAGCAGAGATTGAACGGGAGGTGGGCAACCTCGGAGCGGTCAGCTGGTTGCCTCGCCACCAGCCGCTGCCCAGCGCCAACGAGTCGTGGCTGGGCAGCATTCTGCTGGTGGAGCGCATCGGCATGTTTCCCGCGTCCGGCGACATTCGCCGGGCGCTGGCGGATCCCTACCCCCTGCTCGCCCATCTGAAACAACGCTATGCCGGGCAGGCGCTGGAAATGGACGACCGCGATGGCCTGAAAGTGATCTTCAGCGACTGGCGCTTCCGCGTACGCCTGTGCTGCAACGAGCCGGCGATCATCATCAATGTCGAGACGCGGTGTGCCACGCAACTGATGCCGCAGAAGACTGCGGAGCTCCTGAGCCAGATCGATAACTTCCAATAAAACACTTTCCTGTAGGAGCTGCGGCACGCTGCGATCTTTTGATCTTGATCTTTAAAAACAACATCAAAAGATCGCAGCGTGCCGCAGCTCCTACAGGGGTTTTGTGGTGTCGCAACTGGTTGTGTTGATGCCACTGACGATCCAGCGATAGAAGTAATCGGCAATCACCTTCCCGCCCGTGGCCGGCTGCGGATGAATCTTGTCCGGACCGATCATCGCCGCCGCATAGCGTTTGACGTCAGGGCCGAACGCGCATTGCAGATTGGCAAAGCCCAGCTGCTGCTCATGCGCCCACGGCTGCAGCACCTGCGCATACGCCGACATCGGATAGGCGCTGGAACGCGTGGTGTCCTGACGCATGATCAGGTTGATGCTCGCCGCCGGTTGGATCTCGCGGATCATCGCCACCAGGCCCTGAACGTTGTGCAGGTACTGCTCGGGTTTGACCCCGAAGCCCTGATCGTTGCCGCCGAGCATGATCAGGTAAACGTCGGCGGGGATCTTCGACACGGCGGCTTTCCATTGCACCTGCCATTGCGGATCCTGGTGATAAAAGTCAGCGGAGGCCGCTCCGGAGGCCGCCAGTTTCGAAACCCGCACGCCGTTCTGGTCGTTACTCAGCCACAGGCCGAACAAGGTCGGCGCGCCCTTCACCACTTCCAGTTTGAACGACCATTCTGCCGCTGAAGAGAGACCTGAAAGCGGTACTTCCTGAACGCCCGAACCCTTGAGCGTCAATGGCTGCCAGTCTTCCGAGGGTGTCCACCGGTAGCGCAGCTCACTGGCTTCGCCGTTGCCCAGGTAGAGCAATTTCGCCTGGGTGACTTGGGTGTCGATGGCCGGTGTCGGGCTGGCATCGATTTGCAACCAGGCACCGGGCGTGCCGGTCACCGTGCGGCTGTCGGGGCTGGCCTGGCCGAGACCGGACACCTGCCAGCCACCGTCGAAGTATTTTTCGCTGCTGCGGGTGTATTTGAAATGCGTGCCCCCCAGCGCCGCGCCGTGGTTGAAACCGACGTAACCGGGACCGGCAAAACCAACTTCGCCGGCCACGCGCTGTACCAGTTTGTTCAGGTAGAAATCCTGCCCGGCGCTGTAGCTGTCGCCGATCACCGAGACCGACAAGACCTTCCCGGCCTTGCCTTCGCGCCACTGCGCAAAGCGCTCGCGGGCATCGCCCACCTCCACCACCGACGCTGCGACCGGCTGAGCGTCATTGACTGCCAACATGCATTATTTCCTTCAGTCTGGAATGGCCCCTTCGCGAGCAGAGGTTGAGGTCATCCGCTAAATCCTTGTACACCCAAATCCTGTGGGAACTGGCTTGCCAGCGATGCGGTGGGTCAGGCGAATAAGCTTCATCTGATCGGTCCCCATCGCTGGCAAGCCAGCTCCCACAGGGATGATGTGAGTTCCGGAGATCCTTGCTCGCGAAGCTTTTCAGCTTCTGGCCGGCACCACTGGCGTAACGCTCGCCACCGGTTTTTTCTTCGGCGCACGCTCCCCGAGAAACAGCACCGAAGTGACATTGAAGCGACTGAAAATCATCGACAGCACCACCGGCCCCAACAGACCGAACAGCAGTCCACTGAGCACCAGAATGCTTTCGTCTTTCACCCCCAGCCGCCCCATGACAAACCGCGAAGTCGCCGCGAACAACACATGGAACAGAAAGATCGCGTAAGAGTAGCCGCCCAGCCAGGTCAGCCACTTCGAGCGCATGTCACTCGACAGCAAAGCAATGCAGGACACACACCCCACGGTCAGACCGATCAGGCTGCGGCGGTCGACGATCAACTCACGATCAATCGCCGCCACGTACAGCAGCGTCAACGAAATCAACACAAACACCAGCGGCCCGATCACCTTGAACCGTTGCTTCAACGCCTCGACATTTTCCTGACCGATCATCCCCGCCACAAAAAACGGCAGCAGGTAAATCGCCCCATTGATGCCGAACGCATCGAGCTTGAACGGCGGCAACAGAAACACTGCCGCGGCGAAGGCGAACAGCAGATACAAACGCGTCATCGAGCGCAGCATCCCGCGCCATTCCAGCAGGCCGACGAACATGAAAATGATGAACACCGCCTGCAGGAACCAGAAGTGATTGACCGGCACCCAGAACGACAACAACGCATCAATCACACCAACGTCCTTGTTCACTCCCGGCCCCACCGCCTGCAACACCGAGAACGGCACGCCGACGCAAAACAGCGGCACGATCAGCCGTCGCACCTTGCCGCTGAAGAATGCGGAAAAGTCATTGCCGCGAATTTTGTAGATCGAATAGATGTAGCCGGAAATGAAGGTGAACAGCGGCATGCGCACGTACACCATCGAGTCGGCGATCACCCGGAACGGCGAGCCGATATCGATCTTCAGGCCCCCGCCCAACGGGCCGATGACGTGATAGAGCACCAGCAGCAGGCACGCCAGGCCGCGCAGGGTTTCGATCTCCAGCGATTTTTTCTTGCTCGACATACAGCACCTGCCTCAATTCAGAACTCGTGATTCAACCCGCACCGGTTTGTTCGCACGCAACATCAGACCCAAGCCGACAAACAGCACCGGCACCACCATGGAAAAGTGCCGGGCGAAGGAGCCGAAGTCCGGCTCGAACAAGCCTTGCACCAACAGAAACGCCAGCGGTATCGCGATCAGTTCTTTGGGTTTGGTCTCGATCGGCGCACCTTTGTAGTCGGTGGAGGTGATGACTTTGAACAGCAGCAGCGCGGTCATGATCATCAACGCGACGAAGATCACCTGGCCCGGCCCGGACAACAGAATCAGCTCCACCGGGAACGACAACCGGAAGAAAATGATCATCGAGTCCAGCGCCTGAGAGACGAAGTCGCTGCCGCTGAGCCACGACACGATCAGCGATTTCGAACCCTCCTCCCCCGCCGTGCGCAACTCGTTGTTGCTGGCGCGAATCGATGACACCGGAAAGCCCAGCGCCAGCTGGATCGCCATGGCCACGGCCAGATAAAACAGGAACAGCATCAGGAAGAAGGTGAAGCGCGACACGTACTTCTTCATCACGCAAACGCCGACCCACGACAGCGAAAACAGGATCCAGTAAGGGCGGATCAGTACGCCGTAGATCACCGCCGAGAGAAAAAAACCGCCGCGATATTTGCGCGTCAGCGAGCTGAACAAAATGCTCAGCACCGCCACCGAGACGATGATTTCCTTGGTCAGGTTTTCCAGAAAAAACGAACGCACAATCCCCCACAGACACAGGGTGCCGAAGATCGCCAACGGCATGCGCCGGAACACCACCACCGGAATCGCCGTGAGGAAGAAGTTGCAGAACATCCCGTAGGCCCAGGCGTTGGTCAAGTTGATCCCGGTGGGCCGCAGCAGGAACGCCGAACACTCGTAGGAGGAGCGATCCGGCGAGAACGGGTTCCAGAAATTGCAGTTGTCGGCCCGCGCATAGGACGACCACAACGTCATCGCATCCGGCCCCGGATCACGCGGGATCAGCAGCGGCATCGCCACCGACAGAAACAACCCGGTGAACAGAATCAGGAACGACAGCGAGGAGTCGAGTCTGCGGCCGCGAAACTCGATACACGGCAACTTCAACCCCATGCCAGCGCCCCTTTTGCGCGGGACGCTCGGGTCAACACGGCAATCACGCCAAGCTGCACGATGATCGCGAAGACATTGCCCCACGCCGCGCCATAAATCGAATAGTGCTTGATCAGCACATAGCTGACCGGCACCGACACCAGCAGGCAGATCGCCGCGCTGGCGAATGACACTCGACTGTTTTTCGAGGCGATCAGACCGCCCCAGACGATGTCGCCGATGGCCCGCAGGGCAAAGGAAAAGATCAGCACGCCGAGGATCGCGTTGTCCGGACGCGGCACGCTGCTGGCGACGTAATCGAGCACCACGTTGAAGAACAGATAGATCAACACGGCCACCGCCGCTGACACCACCAACGAGCGCATCACCCACTTGTTGACGAACAAGTGCCGGACGGTGAATGCCTGCTGATCCGCCTGAAACCGCTTGGCCAGCACTGGAATGCCGACCACCGCCACCACCGCGTAGGACAGCGCCTGCAAGGTGTTTGCCGCCGACCATGCGTACACGTATTTACCGAGGCTGGCGTAGGGTTCGAGGTCGGCAATCAGAAAGCGCTCGGCGTACTGACTCAGCGCGATCAAGCCCGTGCCGAAGTAGAACGGCAGGCCGGCCTTCCACACGGTCGCGGTAGTCAGTGCTTCGCTGACCCGGCCCTTGTGCACGTTCACCACGATCAGATAACCGGCGACGATCACCAGCACGTTGGCCGCCACCCACAACCACAGCACACTGGCGATGCCGGACACCCAGTCGAGCATCATCCCGCCCACCGCCAGCAACGCCCACAGGCCGGTCTTGATGAAAAACAGCAGCGCTCCCGCCGTGGCTTTCTGTGCGGAAAACACGAACGAGTTGATCTCGAACGACAGGTGTTCGGTGAGCAGCACCAGCGTCACGCAGAGGATCAACGCGGTGCCCGCCTCGACCTGCTGGAACAGCGAGTAAATCCCCACCGTCAGCAGCGACAGCAGCAACCCCACCGCCAGGTACAGCAGCAGGACTTTGTCGACCACCCGCCGCGAACTGCCACCGACGCTGATCAACCGATTGATCTCGGAACTGAAACCAACGCTGTAGAACTTCGAAGCGATCAGCGACGCCGCGACCACCACGCCATAAAACCCCAGCGCTTCGTAGCCCAGGTAATGGGTGATGGCCAACACCAGCAGAAACTTCGCGCCTAACGCTCCGCCGCGCAGCAGCAAGCGAAATATCATCGAACGACGCCTTTGATGATCTCGTCCATCATCACCGTCTTGGCTTCGATTTCGCGGCAGGTGTCGGTCAGGCGCTTGCCGAAGTTCGACAGGGCATTCGGCGCGTAAACAGTGTCGATGATGGTGTCGACATTGATGTCGCCGCCGTTGATCACCCAGTCCTCCACGCCCATGTCCTGATAGGCGCCAAAACCTTTGCGCTCATAGCTGATATGGTACGCCGGGACGCCGGACAGCAGCGATTCGATGGCGCCGTGCAGGCGCACCGAGATCACCAGGTCCGGCTGATATTTGGCAATCGTCGCCTTCAGCGACAGCAGGTCTTCGCTGATGCCCAGCTCGCGATAGAACGCACCGTCATCGTTGCCGCGAATGGCGCTCTGCACGGCGCAGACCACTTTGCTTTTGTTCTTCAGGCGCTGCAGCAGCACCTTCAGGTTGGCGACGTAGGCGACCTTCTTTTCCTTGCTCCACTCCGGCGGCTTGCGCAGCACCACGCACACGGTGGCCGGCGACGCGGCGCAACGGGTGAACTTCGGTTGCTGAAGGATCTTGCTGGCCAACGACTGCACCGCCAGATCCGGCGCACGGTAGACGTTTTCGCAGGCATCGAACATCGCCGAGGAGCGGTTATCGCGCACGAACACCGCGTCAGCGCTGGCGTAGTGATCGACGATCTGGCGGCTCTCGCCATGGAACGGGCCGATGCTTTGCGGCAGGTACACCGACGGCACCTTGCTGAGGATCGCCGTTTCCAGTTGCTTGGCGTGGCCGAGTTTCAGCTTGATGTGTTCGAAGGCACTTTTCGAGCGCATGTAGCCGCCACCGACACCGACGATCAGATCGGTCTTGCGCAACAGATCCGCCAGCCCGGCATACGACTGATTGAGAAACACCGCCTGCTTGACCCGCCCAAGACCCTTGGCCGCCATCACCGGCGCGTCGAAACGCGGGTGCGGCAGGTAGGCGAAAGACTGCGGATCGGACGCCACGACATTGATCGCGGTGTCTTCGCCAAAGTTGCGCTGCACCAACGCGATGGCCAGATCGACGAGCAGGCCGTCACCGGAGTTGGAGGCACTGTAGCCATGCAAAATCGTTACGTTCATAAGCTGAGTTCTACTTAATAAGTGGGAGCGCAATACACGTCGTAGGTCTGGCGGATCATCAGCGCGGCACTGAAGCGCTCGCGCACGATGTTCCGGCCTTCGCTGCCGAGGTCGAGCAACCGCGGCTTCTGGATTCGCGCCAGCACATCGGCCAGCGCCTGGTGATCACCGGTGGGAAAGACGTAGCCGGACACTTCATGGGTGACCAGTTCGGGCAGCGACGTGCAGTTACTGGCGATCACCGGCAAACCCATGGCCATGCCTTCCAGCGGCACCATGGCGAAACCCTCCCAGCGGCTCGGGACGATCAGCGCGTCGGCCTGTTGGTACAGCGCCTGCACTTCGGCCGGCGTGACCCACGGCAGGTACTCGACCGCGTCCATCTCGGGGCACTCGACCGTGTCCTCGTTGACCGCACTGCCGACCACTGTCAGTTTCAGATCGCTGCGCTGGACCTTGGCGAAGGCCTTGAGCAACACGTCGAAGCCTTTCTGGTAGTCGAGGCGACCAACGAACAGCAGGTGAATCGGCTCGGGGTTGTCGGCCTTCGGCGCGTCTTCCTTGTGCGGGATGCCGTTGTAGATCAGGCGCATGCGCTTGCGCTCGATGCCGAACCGCGCGGCTTTGTCCATCTCGTAGCGGCTGACGCAAATGATCACGTCGGTGACTTTCTGCAACACGCGCTCGATCCAGGCGTAGACCTTCTGCTTGATGGGCGAGCTTTCCATCAGGAACGAAAAGGCGTGTGGGCAGTAGACAATTTTCGGCTTGCGCCACGGTCGCAGAAGCACACAGACCACGCGGCCGATCACCCCGGAAAAGGTGCTGTGCAGATGCACCACGTCGGGTTTTTCCTTGAGCAGCGTCCGGGCCAGTTCCCACGCAAAGCGCAGCAGCGAGGGCACGTTACGCCCGGACCTGACGAACGTGCGAATCTGGCTCTGGTCGATGCCGTGCAGCTCTTGCTTCTGGTCGAGCGGCACCAGATAGACCAGCTCGTAATTCGAATCCTGGCCTTCGGGCGACGCCGAGATGGTGCGGATAACGGTGGCGACCCCACCTTTTATCGTTTCAGCCACGTGCAGTATTTTCTTCACAACCCACCCACTTTCATGCCTGTTGGAACGTCCCTGAATCTCAGGATTTGTCCGACGCGTATTCGTAGTTGTAATAGCCGTAGCTGACATTGCCGTAATAGCTGGCCGCGCGCTTCTCGACGCCATTGAACACCGCGCCCTTGAGCTCGATGCCGTTCTGCGCGAAGCGGCGAATGGTCGCTTCAATTTCCTTGGCCGGGTTTACCGCAAACCGCGTGACGATCAGGCTGATCCCGGCTTCACGCCCGACAATCGCCGCGTCGGTCACTGCGAGCAGTGGCGGCGTATCGATGATCACCACGTCGTAGCGTTCACTGAGTTCGGCGAGCAGGTCGCGGAAGTTGGCGTGCATCAGCAGCTCGGAAGGATTCGGTGGAACCTGACCACGGCTGATGAAGTGCAGGTTGTCGATTTCCACCGTGTTGATCGCCTGCTCGATGCTGCAGCGCTTGACCAGCAGATCCGACAGGCCATTGGCGATCGGCACATTCAGCGTCTTGTGCAAGTGGCCCTTGCGCATGTCGGCGTCGATCAGCAACACGCGCTGACCGCTCTGCGCCATGACCGCGGCGAGGTTGGAGGAGACGAAGGTCTTGCCGACCTGCGGGCTGGGGCCGGAGATCATGATGCGGTTGTTGGTCGAGTCCAGCGCGGCAAAGTGCAGGCAGGTGCGCAGGCTGCGGATCGATTCGATGGACAGGTCGGTCGGGTTGCGCAGGGCCAACAGATAGGCCGGCGTCTCGGCGGTGCTTTTGACCCGGCCCTTTTTCGTGTCCTCGTCGCGCTGCAAGGCGCTGTAAGGAATCGATGCGTACACCGGCAGCCCGAGCTGTTCGATGGCTTCCGGGCCTTCCAGACCTTTGCTCAACGATTTGCGCAACAGCACCAGGGCCACGCCGACAAAGGCGCCGAGGAACGTCGCGATAAGCACGATCAGGGCTTTTTTCGGTTTGACCGGGCTGCTCAGGTCGACATCCGCCGGATCGATCAGGCGCACATTGCCCACCGCCCCGGCGCGGACGATGTCCAATTCCTGGGATTTGTTCAGCAACTGCGTGTAGATCTGCGAAGCCACTTCCACATCGCGGGTCAGGTTGAGCAGCTCCTGCTGCGTGGCCGGCAGATCGCCGACCTTGCCTTCCAGCGACTTCTGCTGCTGGGTCAACTCACCGATCTGCGACATCAAGGCGCGATACGCCGGATGCTGTTTGGTGAACTTGCGATCCATTTCCGCCTGCTGCATTTTCAGCTCGGAAATCCGCGTTTCCAGCGCCACGGACTGACCGAGCACCGATTGGGTTTCCAGGGAGATGTTCACCGTCTTGCCGTGGGTCTGATACGCGTTGAGCGCATCGCTGGCCTTGGCCAGATCACGCTTGACCTGCGGCAACTGGCTTTGCAGGAACGCCAGGCTCTGCGCTGCTTCCGCCGAGGTGCGGCGCACGTTCTGATCGACGTAGAGCGCGGCGATCTTGTTGAGGATCTTCACCGCCTCGGCGGCATCGGCGCTGGCCAGCGCCAGACGGATAATCCCCGACTCCTTGCCTTGCTCGGAAATATCCAGCGCATCCTGGTATCCCTGAATGGTCACGATCCGTGGATTGCGCACCACTTCAAAGCGCGTGCCCGGGTTGGCTTGCAGGCGCTCGATCAAACCCTCGACGCCGTCCTGGGCGAAGGCTTCGCCAGCGACGCCCTCGACCAGAAGGTTGTCGTTGTCATCGAGCAACTGAAAGTGCTGTTGTTCGCCCGCCACCAAGGTGAGCTTCTTGCCCAACAACTCTTTGGGCAGATTGAGCCGGGTAAATTCCAGACGCTCGCCGCCCCAGGCGTAGCTGTTGAAGCCAAAACGCGGCGGCGCCACGCTGAGTTCGGTTTCGCCGCGATAACGCCGGGCGAGAAAACCGCCGACCACCGGGAAGGTGTTGGGCGTGACGTCGATATCCAGGCGCAGGTCGTCGACGGTTTTGCCGATCACCGCACGGGATTTGATGATGCCGATTTCGGTCACCGACGGCGATTGCCCGCCGAGCATGCTGCTGAGGTCGGAAAAACCGAGCATGTCGTTCTTTTTCGGTTCGACCTGCACCAGTGCGTTCGCCAGGTACACCGGCGTCGCCAATACCGCATAGGCAACGCCAGCGGCCATGAAGGCGCCGGTGAATGCACCGATCAACCATTTCTGGTCGATCAAACTGCCGAATATGCCGAGAAGATCAATACTGTCTTGATCGTTATCACGGTTGGCGATTACTGACGGTAACTGCATAAGTCTTTCTTACCATTCACTGATCTGAAGAATATTCATCAATGTCCGAGGCGCTGCGCCCACGAGCTAACAGCATCTTCAATCAATGCATGGGCATGAATAAAAGCGGCCTTACCTTGACGATACGGATCCTGTATTTCTCGTTCGCTCTGCCACTTGCCGAGAAGAAATACTTTGCCTCGGGCGTGCGAGGCAATCTTCAGCACCTGATTCACATGTTGTTTTTCCATGACCAGAATCAGGTCTGATTCATTGACGATATCGGCGGTCAATTGCCGGGCCCGGAAACCCTCGGCGCTGTGCCCGTAGTCTTCCAGCACCTGGCGCGCCGAGGCTTCCATGCCTTCGCCGACCCGCGCAGAGAGACCTGCGGACGTCACCGAAATGGTTGAGGGGGTCAGCGCGTTACGCAGCAGAAGTTCTGCTGTGGGACTTCGGCAAATATTGCCAACGCACACGACGAGGATCTTTTTGAACAAGGTTTACATTCCTGTGTAATATCATTCTGCCAACATCTAGAGCGGATCTTAATGAACCCACTAGATCATTCTGCACTCAGAAATAGATTCGCCCT
Source organism: Pseudomonas sp. LF020 (assembly GCF_053456425.1). Classification (NCBI taxonomy): domain Bacteria; kingdom Pseudomonadati; phylum Pseudomonadota; class Gammaproteobacteria; order Pseudomonadales; family Pseudomonadaceae; genus Pseudomonas; species Pseudomonas sp. LF020. The sequence continues at coordinate 66,205 of NZ_JBRFIX010000016.1, read as the reverse complement.
GTTAGTACCAGCGTATTAAGTACCACAGGGTCAAAAGCCGCCAAAACACAATTAACGGACTAAAAATAACTGTGATTTTCAGGTCTTGTTTTCCTGACAAAAAATAACATTGGCGCACTTAGTGCCATTGTCAGTTTCGAAACAGTTATCTCGAGATACCTTTTCGCCGTTGTCACTTCTCACCCGGAGAACCGACATGAAATCAGCCCATCTCAAACCCCTGAGCGCCCTGACCCTGTTACTGCTGGCGGCAACCGGCCAGAGCCAGGCCAATGAACTGTTCCCGGCATTGCCCGCCAATAAAACCATCGGGGTTCAGGTCAAAGTCCAGAGCTTTTCCGCTGCGGACGCCGAGCGCGTCAAAGCCACCGGCTTCAGTTTCGTGCGTTTTGGCGTATGGACTGACAGCCTGCCCGGCGCGGCCTACCAGAAGCAGATCAGCGATGCCTTCGCCGTGGCCCGTGCAGCCGGTCTGCCGGTGTTGATGACCCTGCGCGCGACCAAGCCGTTGCCGGCCAATGATCTGGCGAACGCGGGGGTCGCGTATGCCAATGCGCTGACCAGTCTGGCAGCGACCTATGGCTCACAACTGGTGGCGATCGAGCTATGGAATGAGCCGGACCTCGGCACCTACTGGCCGACCGGCAATTTCGACACGACGTTCGTGCCGTTCATGAGCGCAGCGTGCAAGACCCTGCAAGACAAACCCCAGACTGTCCCGGTGATCGGTTTTGGCTTCGCCCGGCCGCCGACTGCCGGCTCGGCGTCCACCGTGGCACTCAACCGAATCGTCAGCGAATACCCCAAATGCCTCAACGCGGTCTCCTACCATCCCTACGGCATGAGCGGCACGCAGATCAGCAACGCCCAGGCGTTTATCCAGCAGAACTTCCATCTGCCGGGGGTGATCAGCGAATGGGGCATCTCGGCGCTCGCCTCCAACGGCGGGATTGAGGGTCAGGCCAGCAAAATCAGCGCATTCGTCGCCGATATCAAAACCCGCAACATTGCCCTGACCTCGATTTACGAGTGGAAAAACAGCGACACCGGCAGCAATGACCGCGAGAAGAACTTCGGTCTGTTGACCGCCGACGGCCAGCCGAAACCGGCGGAAACCGCAGTCAAAACCCAGCTTAGCCAGCAATAACCTCCATCGATGTGCTCAAGGGGCGCTGGCCGTCAGTTGCTTTGAACCTGCGGCCGATTTTGGCATCGTATTCATCGATACCGCGCCCCACCGTTCAAACAGCCGTTCTCAGGTTGTTGCCCCCGGGGAACCCGTTGCGCCTTGATGCCCTTGAGTGGCTGCCAACGCTCGGGTAATGTCGTCAAACCCACAGGACAGAGCACACCCATGACTTCCAAGCTGGAACAACTCAAACAGATGACCACCGTAGTTGCCGACACCGGCGACTTCGAAGCGATCGCCCGGGTCAAGCCGGTCGATGCCACCACCAACCCTTCCCTGCTGCTCAAGGCCGCCGCCATCCCGGGCTATGCCGAGCTGCTGAACGCCTGCGTCAGCGACTGCAAGGGTGACGTGGGCCTGGCCAGCGACCGTTTCGGCGTCGCTGTCGGCCAGGAAATCCTCAAGGTGATTCCGGGCCGCATTTCCACCGAGGTGGATGCGCGCCTGTCGTTCGACCAGGACGCCGTGCTCAAGCGTGCGCATCGTCTGATCGAACTGTACGACAAGGCCGGCGTCGGCCGTGACCGCGTACTGATCAAGATCGCTTCGACCTGGGAAGGCATCCGCGCTGCCGAGATCCTCGAGAAGGAAGGCATCCAGACCAACCTGACCCTGCTGTTCTCCTTCGCTCAGGCTGCCGCATGCGCTGACGCCGGGGTGTTCCTGATTTCGCCGTTCGTGGGCCGCATCTACGACTGGTACAAGAAGGCCAACGGCAACGACTACACCGGCGCCGATGATCCGGGCGTGCAGTCGGTGACCCGCATCTACAACTACTACAAGGCCAATGACTACAAGACCGTGGTCATGGGGGCCAGCTTCCGTAATCTGAGCCAGATCGAGCAGTTGGCCGGTTGCGACCGTCTGACCATCAGCCCGGACCTGATCGACAAACTGGCAGCAGACACCGGCAAACTGGAGCGCAAACTCGCCCCGGGCCACGCCGGCGAAGCGCGCCTGAGCCTCAACGAAGCGCAATTCCGCTGGTTGTCCAACGAAGACGCGATGGCCACCGAGAAACTGGCCGAGGGCATCCGTCAGTTTGCCCGTGACCAGGAGAAGCTTGAGGCGCTGTTGCAGGCCAAGCTGTGATCTGAGCGGTTGAAATGCAAAAAAGGGCGAACCCGATTGGGTTCGCCCTTTTTTGTTGGTGGTGTCCAGCGCAAATGATGGCTTATGGCAGGCGGTGTCCTTGTGGCGAGGGAGCTTGCTCCCGCTGGGCTGCGAAGCGGCCCAATTGGCTATCCGGTTTTTTCAGAAACACCGTGCCGGCAGGTTTTATGGCTGCTGCGCAGCCAAGCGGGAGCAAGCTCCCTCGCCACAGAGGCCACTCAGTGCCGCTCGAGGGCGTTCACCAGATCATGGAAGGCTTCACGATTGGAGTCGTTCAGGCCCATGAGGATCTTGTGCGCTTCGAGCACCTTGATCCGCACCACTTCCTCGGACTGATCCTGATCCGGCAGGTCGTCCAGGCACTCGGGGCACGGCACCGGGTGGTTGACGATGTTGAACACCTGCTCGAAGCCCATCGATTGCAGCAGACGGGTGATGTCTTCGTGGGTGGTGACGACGGTCGGCAGCAGGCCGACCTTCTGCCGCGACAGGATCGACAATTTGGCCAGCAGGCCGAGGGTGGTGCTGTCGATGCTACGGGTTTCGGTCAAATCGATCACGATCGCGTTGAAATTCAACGCGGTGAAGATTTTCTCAATAGTCGCATCCAACGCCGAACACAGGGTCAGGCGAACTTCACCGACGAACTTCAGGACGAAGGTGCCGTCCTGTTCGGCGAACTGGATTCTACCGGTACTCATTGAAGATTCCTGCTCAACACCAACAGGGCGATATCATCCGGCATCTCCCCTAGCGTGGCCAATTCAAACACTTGCCGCAGACCATCCAGGCTGCCGCCCGCCGCCTTCACCCGTTGAGGCAAGGCAGCTTCTTTTTCCTTGAGCGTCGGTTCTGGCAACAGATCCAGAATGCCGTCGGACATCAGCGTCAGGCTGAACGTCGGAGGCAGCTCAAGCACGTGATCTTCGTAGGTGGCCTCATTGAACAGGCCCACCGGCAAACCGCGGCCTTCGAGGTAACGAACACTGTCAGGCGTGTACAACACAGGCAACGGCAGATGGCCGCCGATGCTATAGGTCAACAAACCGGTCTCCTCGTCGATGACTCCACCGACCATTGTGACGTGTTTGCCCAGCTTACAACTGATCAGCCCCCGGTTGATATGTCCAAGGACTTCCGAAGGCTTGAATTCCGGCAACGTGCCGTTGCGCTTGGACTCGAACAACAGGCGCGTGGTCATGAACTTCAGCAGCACGGTGACGAACGCCGAAGAGGCGCCATGGCCCGATACGTCGGCCAGGTAGAACGCCACCCGACGCTCGTCGACGCGGAAGTAGTCGACAAAATCACCCGACAGGTACAGCGACGGGATGATCTGGTGGGCAAACTGGAACTCGTCGATGCGCCACGGGCTTTCCGGCAGCATGTTCATCTGCACCTGGCGACCGGCGTTCTGGTCTTCCTGGAGCAGGTTCAGGCTGGCTTCGAGCTCGCGGTTGGCCTTCTCCAGCTTCTCGCGGTAGCGCTGGTTCTCCAGCAGCAGGCGCGCACGATCCAGCGCGCGACGCACCGAATGCTCGAGCACGGCCAGGTCTTCGAGAGGCTTGATCAGGTAGTCCGCCGCCCCCAGGCGCAGCGCCTCGACCGCGTCGTTCATCACGCCGGCACCCGAAACGACGATCATCGGCGTTTGCGGTGAGCGCTCGGTGACCTGACGGATAAGTTCGAGACCGCCCATCTGCGGCATGCGCAGATCGCAGATGACCAAGTCGGGCTTGTCTTGCTCGAATACCTGAAGACCCTGTTGGCCGTTGCTGGCCTGCAGGACGCTGAAACCACTGTCTTCCAAATAGGCCGCGAGGCTCGCGCGCACTACTTCGTCATCATCGATTATCAGCAGCGTGGCACTGGTTTTTGGCATGTGGGCAAACGGCGCCAGAATTAGGTTGGCGTAGCAGGCGGGGCATCGGCCCGGCTCAGACTACTGGATTCGCTTTCTAGCCTCTCTGCTGCACCGCTTTCGAGCACTGAGCCGGAACGCGATTGCACCAGAGGTGCCCTTCTAAGGCGCAGACGGTACTCCCATCCGCGGGGCGTTTCAAGCATGCGCCGATGGTCGCTTGACGACTTTACTTGTCAAATCACCGAGAGTTATAAGAACAGCTCAAACCGTAACCCAATGGAAGGTCGAAGCCATGAGTCAAACCGGTCGGGACTACAGCGAAAAGCGTGATTTCATCCGCATGCGGGTCGATGCCGATGTGGTGTTGATTCATGAAGGCGATGAGATCGCCGGCGTGTGCATCGACCTCTCCAGCAGCGGCATGCAGGTCGAAGCGCCACGCCAGTTCGCGGTTGGCGACCGCTTGAGCGTGCGCATCGATTCCGAGCATGCCGCATTGAGCGGGCTGGAAGCGGAGACCGAAGTGGTCTGGGTCAAGGCCCGGGACGGCGCCAGCCAGAAGCTCGGCCTGACCATTCTGAAGATGAAATAAGCGCACACAAAAAAGGCGGCCTCACGGGCCGCCTTCTTGTCATCGGTCGAGATTAAAAATCGTCTTCAACCTGACCATCCTTGACCTTGAACTCGCGGTTCTGCAGGTAGGCATTGCGGATGAAGGTGTACTTGTCACCGCTGATCAGCTTCTCGCTCGACAGCAGGCTGGCGCGAGTGTCGACGATGTTCAGGCCGAACACCGAGTTACGGACAGGCACGTCGTTGATGTAGCGGTACGGAGCAGTGTAACTGTCGACGTACTTCGACGGTGCATCACGCAGGGTGCTCGGGCCGAGCAACGGCAGCATCACGTAAGGACCGCTGCTGACGCCCCAGTAACCGAGGGTCTGACCGAAGTCTTCGTCGCTGCGATTCAGGCCCATTTTGGTGCCGACATCGAAGAAGCCCAGCAGGCCGAAAGTGGTGTTGAAAATGATCCGCGCGGTATCGACACCGGCGGCTGCAGGTTTGGCCTGCAGAATGTTGTTCGCAAGGTTAGTGACGTCACCGACGTTGCGGAACATGTTGTGGATGCCGTCTTCAAGGAACTGCGGCGTCACGAATTCATAGCCCTGGGCCAGCGGCTTGAGCGCGTAGGTGTCGACGAAGTCGTTGAACTGGAAGATCGGGCGGTTGACGCTTTCCCAAGGGTCTTCTTCCGTTGCAGCGTTGGCGGCGAACGGAACCAGCGAGACGCTGGCACATACACATAGCTGAGCGAGAGGATTGCTCCAGCGCATAGAAAACTCCTTGGATTTTTACTGGCGCGGGCACCCGGGCCCAAGCGTTAAGAGCGCTAGTATAAGCGCAAATGCCGTTTTGGGCAGTCCACCCGTAAAGAGTCATGCAGGACGCTTCCTACACGCTCATTCACACACCTGTCATCCAACTGTCACTGATGTCCCCTAGCCTCATGCCTATTTCAGGGACGTTGCCATGACCCACGCTGAAGCCTTGCCTGTCGCCGCGCCCGGCCTGACCGCCGTGCTGTTCGGGCTCAGTGGCTGCCTGGTGGATTTCGGTGCCCGCGCCCATCAACACGCCAGCATGCTGCCCGAGCACGCCGACGCCACGCCCGGCGCCCTCGACAGCCTGCTCAGCCTGCAGCGCCAGCAGATTCCCTGTGGGTGGATCGATGAACTGCCCCCTGCCCTCGCGCAATCTCTGGCGGCCTCGTTGCCGGCGTGGATCCAACCGACGCAATATTCAGCAACAATCAATCCGTGGCCCGCACCGAACGCCTGCTGGCAGGCGTTGATGGGTTTGAACGTCAGTCGTCTGGATGGCTGCGTGCTGGTCAGCGGCGAGCCGCGTCTGCTGCAATCGGGCCTCAACGCCGGGTTGTGGACCATTGGCCTGGCGTCCTGCGGCTCGTTGTGCGGCCTGTCGCCGAGCGAGTGGCAAGCCTTGAGCCAACAGGAACGCGAACAGCGCCGCGGCAAGGCGACCCTGCAGTTGTTCAACCTGGGCGTGCATTCGGTGATCGATCATCTGGGCGAACTCGACACCTGCCTGGCCGACATCAACCTGCGCCGCCTCAAGGGCGAAAAGCCCTGACCGGGATCATGCAGGTTGCAGCAGAGTGGATTAATCTAAAGGTCAGCCATAGACCTTTGGCGCGCGGCTGCGGTCAATGCCAGTGCCTCTTGATAAAAGGAACCCCACCATGCCCGCCCAAGAACTGCAAAAACAACTCGACACCCTGCGCGAGCAACTGGAGCAGAATCCGCCGCTGTCCGAAGCCGAGCGTGAAGATCTGCATGCGCTGATGGCGCAGATCGAATCGGAAATCAAACTGGAGAACGCCACTCAGGATGCCAGCATCGCCGATGGCGTGAACCTGGCGGTGGACCGCTTCGAACTTGAACACCCGGCCATTGCCGGCACCCTGCGCAATATCGTCAATGCGCTGGGCAGTATGGGGATCTGATTCCCCGGTAACCCCAAAAAGCAAAAGATCGCAGCCTGCGGCAGCTCCTACAGGGAATCTCATGTAGGAGCTGCCGCAGGCTGCGATCTTTTGATCTTACTGACGGACCAGGCGATGGTTCGGCAGTTGTACCGCTTCAGTGCTGCGATACGGATTGATATCCAGCCCGCCGCGACGCACATACCGCGCAAACACCGTGAGCTTCTCCGGCTTCAGCAAACGCTGCAGGTCGAGGAAAATCCGCTCCACGCACTGTTCGTGGAAGTCCGAGTGCTGGCGGAAGCTGACGATGTATTCCAGCAGACTGGCGTGATCCAGCGCCGCGCCGCGATATTCCACCACCACGCTGCCCCAGTCCGGCTGGCTGGTCACCGGGCAGTTGGATTTGAGCAGATGGCTGTGCACGCTCTCTTCGACAATCTTCGAATCATCACAACGCAGCAGCTCAGGGCGCGGATGCTCATAGTTGCTGACGCTGATGTCCAGATCGTCGATGCACACGCCCGGCAACGCCACGACGCCTTCGGCTTCGACGTCCTTCAGGTTGCGTACCCGTACGCCGACCGGTTTGCCGGCAGCGGCCGACAGGTCCTTGACCAGTGTCGCTTCCAGGCTGGCGATGTCGGCGAACGGCGTCTGGTTCAGCGAGTTCAGGTACAGCTTGAACGACTTCGATTCGATGATGTTCGGCGAATCCGCCGGAATGCTGAATTCACCGATCGCCACCACCGGCTTGCCCGATGGCAACAGCCACGACAGTTCGAAGCAGTTCCAGAAATCCACACCTTTATACGGCAGGGTTTCGGCGGTCAGGCCCAGCTCGGCCCATTTCGCGGTGCGCGGAATCGGGAACAGCAGGGACGGCGTGTACGTGGCGATGTATTCGCTGGATTTGCCCAGCGGCGAATGTTCGGCTGCGGGATGCATGGCGGAAACCTGACTGAAGAATCAGCGGATTCTATCAGCCTTTGCGCCCGCCTTTGAGTGCTTACTGACTGACAGTCAGTTTGCCGACCATGCCCGCCTGGTAGTGACCGGGAATATTGCAGGCGAATTCCAGGCTGGTGGCCTTGCTGAAGGTCCAGGTCAACTCGGCGGTCTTGCCCGGCTCGACCAGCACGCTGTTGGGGTCGTCGTGCTTCATGCCGTGGCCCATGCTGACGTGATCCATGCCCGCCATATCGTGGGACATTTCTTTCATGCCGGTAGGCGTTAGCATGCCGCTTTGCTGCATTTGCAACATTTCCTGCTGGTGTCTGGCATGCATCGCCGCGTCGCCGAGGTTGAATTCGTGCAGCAACTGGCCTTTATTCACCAGCACAAAGCGAACGGTCTCACCGGCCTTGACCTGAATGGCTTTCGGGTCGAACGACATGTCGTTCAGCACCACCTCGATGCTGCGGGAGGCCTTGGCTGCAGGCGCCGGCTGGCCGAAATTATACGTGTGCGCGGGCGCGGCCCAGACAGGTGAACTCAGCGCCAGCAAACAGGCGGCGACGGCCAGAGGGTTGCGCAAAAACATAGTCATACTCCAACAAGATAAGGTTCAGCCTGTGGGAAACTCTAGCCCGCCTGCGCTGGCAGCGACCTGACAGTCAGATTACAACTTTGTCAGGTTGGCGCCTGTCGCCAGCGCCCACGGTATAACGCCTTTGTTTTTATCACCGAGCCGCCCATGAAACTGCTGATCGTCGAAGACCAACCGAAAACCGGCCACTATCTGCGCCAGGGCCTGACCGAGGCCGGGTTCAACACCGAACTGGTGGCCGACGGCGACAGCGGTCAGCAACTGGCCTTGAGCGGTGATTATGCGCTGCTGATTCTCGACGTGATGCTGCCCGGGCGCAGTGGCTGGCAGATTCTGCACGCGGTGCGCAGTGCCGACCTCGACACGCCGGTACTGTTTCTCACCGCCAAGGATGCCGTGGAAGACCGGGTGCACGGTCTCGAACTCGGCGCCGACGACTATCTGGTCAAACCGTTCGCCTTCTCCGAGTTGCTGGCCCGGGTGCGCAGCCTGTTGCGCCGTGGCAGCGCCCTGCCCCAGGAAACCAGCCTGCAACTGGCCGACCTGCGTCTGGACCTGATTCGCCGTCGGGTCGAACGCAGTGGCCAGCGCATCGACCTCACCGCCAAGGAATTCGCCCTGCTGGAAATGCTCCTGCGCCGCCAGGGTGAAGTGTTGCCCAAATCGTTGATTGCCTCGCAGGTCTGGGACATGAATTTCGACAGTGACACCAACGTGATCGAAGTGGCGATCCGGCGTCTGCGCCTGAAGATCGACGATGACTTCCCCGACAAACTGATTCACACCGTGCGCGGCATGGGTTACGTGCTTGAAGAGCGCCCTGCCTGATGCGTCGTCTGTCGCTGAGCTCTCGTCTGGCGCTGCTGTTCGCCGCCTGCACCGCTGTGGTCTCGCTGTTCGCCGGGGTGCTGTTCAGCCGCGCCAGCGAGGCGCACTTCATTGAGCTCGATCAGCAATTGCTCGACGGCAAGTTGATCGGTTTGCGCCGGGCCTTGCAGGATGTGCAACCCGCTCAGCGAGAGGCGCGGCTGGCGGATGAGCTGAGCCGTCAGGCCGACCTGGCACTGCGCATTACTGGCAGTGACGGCCAGCGCTGGTACGACAGCTCGATCAATTTGCCGCAGGACTTGCCGCAACAGCCGGGCCTGTCGACCATCAGCCATGACGGCGCCGACTACCGCGTGCTCAACGCCCCGCTCGATCCAGACCAATCCGATTCGCCGCAACTGACACTGCTGCTGGACATCACCCACCACCAGCACTTCCTGCAACGCATGCAGCATCTTATCTGGCTGACCGTCGGCCTGTCAGCGCTGGCCACCGCGCTGCTCGGCGCCTGGGCCGCACGCAGCGGTTTGCGGCCGCTACGGCGAATGAGTGCAGTCGCCCGTGGGATTTCCGCGCATTCGCTCAACGCCCGACTGCCGCAAGCGCAAATGCCGCCAGAACTTGCGGAAATGGCCCACAGCTTCAACGCCATGCTCGGACGCCTCGACGACTCGTTTCAACGGCTGTCGGCGTTCTCGGCCGACATCGCCCATGAACTGCGCACACCGCTGTCGAACCTGCTGACCCATACCCAAGTCACCCTCACCCGCCCACGCCCGATCGAGGATTACCGCGAAGCCCTGCACAGCAACCTCGAAGAACTGCAATGGATGGCACAACTGGTCAACGACATGCTTTATCTGGCCAAGGCTGACCATGGGTTGCTGATGCCCAAGCGTGAGACGCTGGAGCTGGCGGACGAGAGCGATGTGTTGCTGGAGTTTTTCGCGCCACTGGCCGAGGACGCCGGGGTGACGCTGAGCCGCGAAGGTCATGCGCGCATAGAGGGCGACCGCAGCATGCTGCGCCGGGCCTTGTCGAATCTGCTGGATAACGCGCTGCGCTTTACCCCGGCGTCAGGCAGCGTGCGCGTGTCAATCGTCGATCAGCCCCAAGCAGTGCAGGTGTCGGTGGAAAACAGTGGCGAAGGCATTTCGGCTGAACTGTTGCCACGGCTGTTTGACCGGTTCTATCGGGCGGATCCGGCGCGGCAGGAAGGCAGCAGTGAGCATGCGGGGTTGGGGCTGGCGATTACGCAATCGATCGTGCGGGCGCATGGCGGGCAGATTCATTGCGAATCGGCTGCGGGGTGGACGCGGTTTGTGATCGAGTTGCCCAAGGGGGGTTGAGGCCAGCAGGTCCGGCCCCTTCGCGAGCAAGCTCGCTCCCACAGTGTTTTGCGTCGTTCACATAATGGTGACTCAACTCAGTACCTGTGGGAGCGGGCTTGCCCGCGATGGCGATTTCAGAGCTTACGAATATCTCAACGCGTGAGCCGGCTCGATCTTCGCCGCCCGCAACGCCGGATACACCGTCGCCAGGAAGCTCAGAATAAAGCCCGCCGAGCAGATCAACAGCACATCCCCGCCCTGCAATTCCGAAGGCAGGTTGCTGACGAAATAAACGTCAGAGCTGAAGATATGCTGCCCGGTAACGCGCTCAACCCAGCCGACCATTTCACTGACGTTCAGCGCCGCGATCACGCCGAGCACGCCGCCAATCAAGGTGCCGACAATGCCGATCACCGTGCCCTGCACCATGAAGATCGCCATGATCTGCCGTGGCGTGGCGCCGATGGTGCGCAGGATCGCGATGTCCGCGCCTTTGTCGTTCACCACCATGATCAGCGTGGCGATGATGTTGAACGCCGCCACGGCAACGATCATCAGCAACAGCAGGCCGATCATGGTTTTTTCCATTTTCATCGCGCTGAACAGGCTGCCCTGGGTGTGGGTCCAGTCGTCAGCCTTGAAGTCGGCACCGAGGCCGGCAGCGATGTCCGCGGAGACTTTCGGCGCGGCGTACAGATCCTTCACCGCCAGGCGCACGCTCTGCACCTGATTCGGCTGCCAGTGCTGCATGGTCGCGGCATCGGCCACGTGGATCAGGCCCATCGAGCCATCCAATTCGGCGCCGACCTTGAACACACCGACCACGTTCAGGCGCTGCATGCGCGGAGTGATGCCACCCGGTGCGGTGCTGACTTCCGGGACGATCAGGGTGATCTTGTCGCCGACGTTGAGACGGAAGCGGCGCGCGGTGATTTCACCGATCACCACGCCGAACTCGCCCGGCTTCAGGTCATCGAGACGCCCCTGCACAATATGCTGGGCAACGATCGACACCTTGCCTTCCTGGGCCGGATCGACGCCGCTGATCTGAATCGGCTGCATCAAACCCTTGTAGGACAGCATGCCTTCCATCTCGGTGAACGGCACGGCGGCGGTCACTTCGGGATTTTTCAGCGCGGCGGCGGCCACCGGCTGCCAGTCATCGATCGGCTTGACGCCAACGATGGTCGCGTGCGGCACCATACCGAGGATGCGCGAGCTCATTTCGCGCTGGAAGCCGTTCATCACCGACAGCACCACGATCATCGCCAGCACGCCGAGGGCGAGCCCGATCATCGAAGTCATCGAGATGAACGAAACAAAGCGATTGCGGCGCTTGGCGCGGGTATAGCGCGTGCCGATAAAGATCGATAACGGTCTGAACATTCGCTGGGGCACCGTATAAAAAATCAAGCTTAAAAAAGCGGCCAATCGCTTGAGAGCGTAGCGAGCGAAGGAAAGACAAGGCAAAAACAGGCGAGGAAGCGGAGTCTACTGGCTGTAAATGAGCATTCCGAGCCTGTTTTTAACGCAGTATTTCCGAGCGCAGTAGCTCTCAAGCGATTGGAGTCAGGCAACCTTCTTGCAATTGCAGGACGCGGTCCATCTGGCGGGCCAGGTTCATGTCGTGAGTCACCACCAGGAACGCCGTGCGCATCGAAGTGCTGAGTTCCAGCATCAAGTCCTGAATGCCTTCGGCGGTGTGCGAATCAAGGTTACCGGTTGGCTCGTCGAGCATCACCAGGCCCGGATTGTTCACCAGCGCCCGGGCGATGGCCACACGTTGGCGTTCGCCGCCGGACAGCTCGGCCGGTTTGTGCTCCAGACGATGGCCCAGACCAACACGCTCCAGCAACGCGGTAGCGCGCTGCCGTGCTTCCGGAATCGCGGTCTTGCCGATCAGCAGCGGCATGCAGACGTTTTCCAGCGCGGTGAATTCCGGCAGCAAGTGATGGAACTGGTACACGAACCCGAGAGCGCGGTTACGCAGCAGGCCACGCTTCTTCTCGCTCAGCGCCGACAGTTCTTCGCCGTCGAGCCAGACGCTGCCCTGGGTTGGGGTGTCGAGGCCGCCCAGCAGGTTGAGCAAGGTACTCTTGCCCGAACCGGACTTGCCGACGATCGCCACTCGCTCGCCCGGGTGCAACTCCAGTTGCAGACCGGCCAGCACTTGCACCGACTCCGGGCCTTCCTCGTAGGATTTGCCCAGGTTACGGCAGCTCAAGATTGCTTTATCACTCATGCCCGACTCACTCATAACGTAGCGCCTCCGCCGGCTGGGTGCGCGCAGCACGCCAGGCGGGATACAGGGTGGCGAGGAAACTCAGGACCAACGCAGCGGCGCAGACCATGACCACGTCCTGGCTCTGCACCTGCGATGGCAGGTAATCGATGAAATACACGTCGGCGTTGAGGAACTTGTGGCCGATCAGCCCTTCGAGGGCGGAAATCGCCGCACTGACGTTGAGCGCAGCGAGAATACCGAGCACCGCACCAATCGCCGTACCGACCACGCCAATCACGGTGCCCTGCACCATGAACGTGCGCATGATCGTCCCCGGTGTGGCGCCGAGGGTGCGCAGAATGGCGATGTCGCTCTTCTTGTCATTCACCACCATCACCAGCGTGGAAATGATGTTGAACGCAGCCACCGCGACGATCAGCAGCAACAGCAGGCCGATCATGGCTTTTTCCATGCGGATCGCCTGATACAGGTTGCCGTGGGTGCGGGTCCAGTCGCGGGCGTAGTAATGGTCTTCGCCCAGCTGCTGGGCGATGGTCCAGGCCACGCGCGGTGCCTGGAACAGATCATCGAACTTCAACCGGATGCCCTGCACCTGATCAGGCTTCCAGCGGTGCATTTTCGCCAGATCCTGCAGGTTGGTGACACCCAGATAGCCGTCCAGCTCACCGGCGCCGACATGGAAGATGCCGACCACGGTAAAGCGCTTCATGCGCGGGAACATCCCGGCCGGGGTCACGCTGACCTCCGGCGCGACGAAGGTGACTTTGTCACCCAGGCCCACGCCGAGCTTGGTCGCGGCCTTGTCGCCGATGACGATGCCGAAGCTGCCCGGCGTCAAATCGTCGAGTTTGCCCTGCTTCATGAAGTTGTCGATGATCGACACATTGCGCTCGAGCGCGGGGTCGATGGCGTTGAGCAACACCTTGGACACCTGACCGTTGTTGGTCAGCAAACCCTGCATCTGGGTGAACGGCGCAACGGCCGTCACCTGCGGATTCTGCTTGACCTTGGTCGCCAGGCTCTGCCAATCGTTGATCGGTTCGCCGGTTTCAAGAGTCGCGTGGGGCACCATGCCCAGCACGCGGGTGCGCATCTCATGATCGAAGCCGTTCATCACCGAGAGCACCACGATCATCACGACCACGCCAAGGGCGAGCCCGATCATCGAAGTCAGGGAAATGAATGACACAAAATGATTGCGACGCTTTGCACGGGTATAACGCGTGCCGATAAATACGAAGAGAGGTCTGAACATGTCGGGGCTTGTTCGGAGGGAAAAGGAACGTCCTTGTGGCGGGGGTCGATAACCAGCTTTACACTCAGACCACCGCCGCTACCATGGGTTCGCCATGTCGACATTAGATGAAGAAGATCGCCGCGAATACTACCGTATCGAGGACATGATCGCACTGGAAATTCGGCCCCTGTCCGCTCCCGAAGCCGCAGGCCAGGAAGTGTTGCAGGATGCTTCTCCACTGTTCAACCTGCTCAGCGAACTGCACCTGAGCGAATTCGAGTCGCAGCACCTGTTGCGCCAGATCAGCGAACGCGACCGGGCCATTGCCGCGTTCCTCAAATCGCAGAACAAACGCATCGACCTGCTCAGCCAGGTGGTCGCCCTGACCGTGCTCGGCCATATCGGCGAGCCACAACCGGTGATCATCTCCGAAGGCGGGATCGACTTTCAGCACCCGACCCCGATTGCCACTGGCGCCCACCTGTCGGTGAAACTGGTGCTGATGCCCCAGGCGCTCGGCCTGCTGCTGCGCGCCCGCGTCACCCATTGCGACCGCAAGGGCGACGGCTACGACGTCGGCACCGAGTTCGAACACTTGACCGACGCCCAGCGCCAGTTGCTCGCCCGCTATATCTTGCAGAAACAGGCCCAGGAACGACGCCTGGCCCGTGAACAGAACGAATCCGGCATTTAAATTAAGGAAGCACCGTGACCCTCATCTACGGCCACCGCGGCGCCAAGGGCGAAGCACCGGAAAATACCCTGACCAGTTTTCAGGAATGTCTCAAGCACGGCGTACGCCGTTGCGAACTGGATCTGCACCTGTCCAAGGACGGCGAGCTGATGGTGATCCACGACCCGACCCTCAAGCGCACCACCGACCGGCGCGGCAAGGTGGTCGAGCACACCGCCGCCGAACTGGTGACCTACGACGCGCGCAAGGGCGGCCCGGGCTGGATCAAGCCGTGCCCGATTCCGACGCTGGAAGAACTGTTCGAGAAATGCGATTTCGAGCACTGGCAGCTCGAAGTCAAAAGTGCCTCGCGCACCCGTGCGGCGACCACCGTGCTGGCGATCCGCGAAATGGCCCAGCGTCATGGCCTGCTGGACAAGGTCACCATTACTTCGAGTTCGCGGGAAGTGCTGAAAGCGGCGCTGGATCTGGTGCCGGACGTGTCGCGTGGACTGGTCGCCGAATACGCCTGGCTCGACCCATTGAAGGTCGCCGCCAGCTATGGCTGCGAGATTCTGGCTTTGAACTGGACGCTTTGTACGCCGGAACGCCTGCAGAAGGCGCAGCGTCAGGGGCTGCATGTGTCGGTGTGGACCGTCAACGAGCCTGCGCTGATGCGCAGACTCGCCGACTTCGGCGTTGACAGCCTGATTACAGACTTTCCCGGTTTGGCCACTGCCACCCTCGAGAATTGCTGAAATCGGTCTCCCCGGCCGGCTCAGGCCACCGGCCGGAGCCCGTCAAAAAAGCCGGTTGAGGCCGTCGTACGCCGCTACCCGATAGGCTTCGGCCATGGTCGGGTAGTTGAACGTGGTGTTGACGAAGTACTTCAGCGTATTCAACTCGCCCGGCTGGCTCATGATCGCCTGACCGATGTGCACGATCTCCGACGCCTGATAACCGAAGCAGTGAACGCCCAGCACTTCCAGGGTTTCACGGTGGAACAGGATCTTCAGCATGCCTTGCGGCTCGCCGGCGATCTGCGCACGCGCCATGCTCTTGAAGAACGCCTTGCCGACTTCGTACGGCACCTTGGCCTGGGTCAGCTCCTGCTCGTTCTTGCCGATCGAGCTGATCTCCGGAATGGTGTAGATGCCGGTCGGCACGTCATTCACAAAGCGCCAGCTACCGTTATCGACAATGCTGCCAGCCGCCGAACGACCCTGGTCGTGGGCGGCACTGGCCAGGCTCGGCCAGCCGATCACGTCACCGGCGCCGTAGATGTTTGGCACACAGGTGCGGTAAGCCTCGTCGACTTCGATCTGGCCACGGCTGTTGACCTTGACCCCGATGTTTTCCAGACCGAGCTGGTCGGTGTTGCCGGTACGGCCGTTGCACCAGAGCAAGGCGTCGGCCTTGATCTTCTTGCCGGATTTGAGGTGCAGGATCACACCGTTATCGACGCCTTCAACGCGATCGTAATCTTCGTTGTGGCGCACGGTGATGTTGTTGTTGCTGAAGTGATAGCTCAACGCCTGGGAGATTTCCGAGTCGAGGAAACTCAGCAACTGACCGCGGTTGTCCACCAGTTCAACCAATACACCCAGACCGCTGAAGATCGAAGCGTATTCACAGCCGATTACACCGGCGCCGTAAACGATCAGTTTGCGCGGGGTGTGACCGAGGCTGAGGATGGTGTCGCTATCGTAGATGCGCGGGTGATTGAAATCGATGTCCGCCGGGCGATACGGGCGCGAACCGGTGGCGATAATGATGTGCTTGGCCACCAGTTTCTCGACCACGCCGTTGGCGCAGACCACTTCGATGGTTTGCTCGTCGGCGAAGCTGCCGGTGCCGAAGAACACGTCGACGCGATTACGGGCGTAGTAGCCGGTGCGCGAAGCGACTTGCTTGGAGATGACTTTCTCGGCGCTCTTCAACACGTCCGGGAAGGAGAACCAGCGCGGCTCGCCGATCGCCCGAAACATCGGGTTGGTGTTGAACTGCATGATCTGCCGCACCGAGTGACGCAGGGCCTTGGACGGGATGGTTCCAAGATGGGTGCAGTTGCCGCCGACCTGGCGACGGCTGTCGACCATCGCCACCTTGCGCCCTGCTTTGGCGGCGTTCATTGCCGCGCCTTCTCCCGCCGGGCCGGAACCCAACACCACCACGTCGTAGTTGTAGACAGCCATGCGTACTCCTCAGAACAGGCCGCGGTGCCAGCAGCACCAGCGGCTAAATCACGCCGAATCGCGGCGCGAAGGAACAATTGGGGGTCAGTAAAGAACCCGGACACAGTCTATAGAAGCGTCAACGCCGCGCACATTAACCCTTGGTCGCGTCGTAGGCTACTTTTGCCTGCACTACAACGCCAGCTTTCGTACTGTTTTCAGTCAATCTTTGCGCCACTGAGGCGCTCGAAAGCCGCACTGGTGCGGATTACAAAACCTGTATCGGCACGAATCACGAAGAATGCACCAATGTCATGTTTTTCGGCATAGTCCCAAGCCCGTTCAGGCCCGAGAATCAGCAACAGCGTCGATAGTCCATCGGCCATCAACGCTGAAGGATGAATCACCGTAACTGACGCCAGGCTGTGTAGGACCGGCGCCCCGCTACGCGCATCGAAGGTGTGGGAATAACGCCGGCCATCCTGCAGGAAATAGTTACGGTAATCACCGGAGGTGGACACGCCGTAGCCATCGACCTGAATGATCCGTTCGGCCACCTGTTGATCGTCACGCGGCTCCTCCAGCGCAATGCGCCATGCCGAGCCGTCGAGCTTCTTGCCTTTGGCCTTCAGTTCACCGGTGGCTTCGGCGAGATAGTCATGGATGCCCATGGTTTCGAGCCGGGCGGCGATGGTGTCGACCGCGTAACCGGCGGCGATGCTGTTGAAGTCAACTTCGACAGCGGAGTCCTTGCACAAGCGGTCGCCGTCGATATGCAAATGGCGGTAGCCGACTCGCTGCAGGGTTTCGGCCAGCGCGGCGGGGTCGGGGACTTTCTCTTCACGCCCTTGCGGGCCGAACCCCCACAGGTTCATCAGCGGTTCGACGGTCAGGTCGTAGGAACCGTCGCTTTGCTCCGACAGCTGTTCGCCGACACGGACCAATTCGAGCACGGCAGCAGGCATGGTCTGGCAGCTGTTCGCTGGCAGAGCATTGAAGCGCTCAATGTCGGAGTCATTGCGATAGGTCGACATCTGCTGATCGACGTCGCTGAGGATTCTTTCAACTTCAAGTTGGACCTGCGCAGCTTCGGGAAGACCGGCGTGGCGCACGTACTTGATCGAATAGGTGCTGCCCATGGTCGGGCCGCCGAAGCTTTCCATGGAGTCGCCGTTGCCGCAGCCGGACAAGCTGCCCGCCAGCAGCAAAAGGCCAATCAGCCTCCCTTTAGACAAATCCCCTACTCCCCACACAAAGCTGAAGATTATGCGCCAGAACCTGCAGGAGCTGCCGAGTGAAACGAGGCTGCGATCTTTGCCTTTGATCTTTGGAAGCAAGATCAAAAGATCGCAGCGTGCCGCAGCTCCTACAGGTTTTCATTCGGTTGATAGCCAGATGCTGGCCCTGGTAATGGCTATATCGTTTAAGCAGCGCCCTAACCAGTTGTTGCCTAACGATCTTTATACACATATGGTTACAAAACTGTTCACGGGTACTGCCTGAGTTTGCCGCGTGACGGCGAGGACGTGTCTAGATCAGGGATTTCCAATAAGACAGCCAACAGAGAGTACGAACCAATGTCCTCCACCACGGGCAAAGGCAAAGCGATTTTTCGCGTTGTCAGCGGCAATTTTCTCGAGATGTTCGACTTTATGGTCTATGGCTTCTACGCCACGGCCATCGCCAAAACCTTCTTCCCGGCCGACAGCGCCTTCGCGTCTCTGATGCTCTCGCTCGCGACCTTCGGCGCCGGCTTCCTGATGCGTCCGCTGGGGGCGATTTTCCTTGGCGCCTACATTGACCGTCACGGTCGTCGCCAGGGCCTGATCATTACCCTTGCGCTGATGGCCGCCGGTACGATCCTGATCGCCTGCGTGCCGGGCTACGCCACCCTGGGTGTCGCCGCGCCGTTGATCGTGCTGTTCGGTCGCTTGCTGCAAGGCTTCTCGGCCGGCGTCGAACTGGGCGGGGTTTCGGTGTATCTGGCGGAAATCGCCACGCCGGGCCGCAAGGGCTTTTTCGTCAGTTGGCAGTCCGCCAGCCAGCAGGCGGCGGTGGTGTTTGCCGGCCTGCTCGGAGTGGGTCTCAACCACTGGCTGAGCCCGGAACAGATGGGTGACTGGGGCTGGCGCGTGCCGTTCCTGATCGGCTGCATGATCGTTCCGGTGATCTTCATCATTCGTCGCTCGCTGGAGGAAACCCCGGAATTCCAGGCGCGCAAACATCGCCCTACCCTGCGCGAAATCGTCCGCTCGATCGGTCAGAACTTTGGCATCGTCATCGCCGGCATGGCGCTGGTGGTGATGACCACGGTGTCGTTCTACCTGATCACTGCCTACACCCCGACCTTCGGCAAGGCTGAACTGCATCTGTCGGATTTCGACGCGCTGCTGGTGACCGTGTGCATCGGTCTGTCGAACTTCTTCTGGCTGCCAGTGATGGGCGCGGTGTCCGACAAGATCGGGCGTAAACCCCTACTGCTGGCGGCGACCATTCTGGCGATCCTGACCGCCTACCCGGCGCTTTCGTGGCTGGTGGCGAACCCGAGTTTCAGCCATTTGCTGATCGTCGAACTGTGGCTGTCGTTCCTGTACGGTTCGTACAACGGCGCGATGGTCGTAGCGCTCACCGAAATCATGCCGGTGGAAGTGCGCACCACCGGGTTCTCGCTGGCCTATAGCCTGGCGACGGCGACCTTTGGCGGTTTTACGCCAGCGGCCTGTACTTACCTGATTCATGTGCTGGATAACAAGGCCGCGCCGGGGATCTGGCTCAGCGGTGCGGCGGTGCTGGGGCTGATTGCAACGTTGGTGCTGTTCCGGGGTAACAAGCATGAACTGCGGACTGCGCAAGCGGCTGTGGCAGGTGGCGCCCGATAGGACGCCATCGCTGGCAAGCCAGCTCCCACAGGGATTTCAGGATGTGACCGCAATCGTGCGACCTCCCCACAACCTGTGGGAGCTGGCTTGCCAGCGATAAGGCCGGTACAGGCAATTGAGATTCAGCAGGCATAAAAAAACGCCCCGACCAAAGTCGGGGCGTTTTCATTTGCAGCCAAGGCTTAGCGCGGGAACGCTGGCGGGTTTACACCGGCCATGTCTTCCATCACGCGAACCACCTGGCAGCTGTAGCCGAACTCGTTGTCGTACCAGACGTACAGAACAACGCGGTTGTCCTGAACGATGGTCGCTTCAGCGTCGACCACACCGGCGTGACGCGAACCCACGAAGTCGGTGGACACCACTTCCTGCGAGTTGACGAAGTCGATTTGCTTGTGCAGATCGGAGTGCAGCGCCATGTAGCGCAGGTACTCGTTCATCTCTTCACGGCTGGCGGCTTTCTCAAGGTTCAGGTTGAGAATGGCCATCGACACGTTTGGCGTCGGAACGCGGATCGCGTTACCGGTCAGCTTGCCGACCAGCTCAGGCAGGGCCTTGGCAGCAGCGGTGGCAGCACCGGTCTCGGTGATCACCATGTTCAGCGCGGCGCTACGGCCACGGCGATCGCCCTTGTGGAAGTTGTCGATCAGGTTCTGGTCGTTGGTGTACGAGTGAACGGTTTCGACGTGACCGTTGATGATCCCGAACTTGTCGTTCACAGCCTTCAGCACCGGCACGATGGCGTTGGTGGTGCAGGAAGCGGCGGACACGATCTTGTCGTCAGCGGTGATTTCGTTGTGGTTGATCCCGTGAACGATGTTCTTCAGCTTGCCTTTGCCAGGCGCGGTCAGAACAACGCGAGCGACACCCGGGCATTGCAGGTGCTGACCCAGGCCATCGGCGTCACGCCATACACCGGTGTTGTCCACCAGCAGCGCGTCTTTGATGCCGTACTGGGTGTAATCCACCTCGGTCGGGTTCTTCGCGTAGATCACCTGGATCAGGTTACCGTTGGCGGTGATGGTGTTGTTTTCTTCGTCGATGACGATGGTGCCGTTGAACGGACCGTGTACCGAATCGCGACGCAGCAGGCTGGCGCGTTTGGTCAGATCGTTTTCGGCGCCTTTGCGCACGACGATGGCACGCAGACGCAGACCGTCGCCACCACCGGTTTTCTCGATCAGGATGCGCGCCAGCAGACGGCCGATACGACCGAAGCCGTACAGCACAACGTCAGTGCCTTTACGGGCCGAAGCGTTTTGCTGACCAACCACGTCAGCCAGTTCTTCACGCACGAACTGCTCGGCGCTGCGGCCATTGCCTTCGCTGCGGAATTTGAACGCCAACTTGCCCAGGTCTACCGAAGCCGCGCCGAGCTTGAGCTCGCTCATGGCTTTCAGCAGAGGGAATGTTTCGTGGACGGAGAGTTCGCTATCGTCGGAGGAACGGTGGCGAGCAAAGCGGTGCGCTTTGAGAATCGCGATGACAGACTGGTTGATCAGGCTGCGGCCATAGATCGAGCTCACCACGTTGTTATTGCGGTAGAGCTGACCGATAAGCGGAATCATCGCTTCTGCGAGTGCTTCACGGTCGATCCATTCACCAAGACACTGGTCGGGCTTCTGAGTCACGGGAACCTTCCACATGTAGGGGCAGAAAAAAGGGGCTACATTATGCCGCCGAGAACCTCTTGTAGCAATGCGCGCTTGTCGCGCAATCGGTAACAAAATTCCGTTCAAAAAAATCACGCCCCGCGCCAGCCCAGTAAAACCGGGGCTTTCAGCGCAGTCAATTTTTCGACGACTGTTAGACGATGTCTGTAACCCTCCGTAACACCAACCAATTTCGGCACTACATAACCCTGAAAAAAGTGCTCGTTTTTATGGTTACCACTACATTTTGCGCAAACAGCGAAGATAGACGCAGTCTGCAACTGACAGCCGGCACCGGACGCCGCTACAATTACCGACTTTGTCGCAAAGCCTGGAGCTCAACCTTCCGTGCCCGTTCTGCGTCTACCGCTTCTCCCTGCCGCGGCAGGTAAACAGCATTGGGGCAACCTGCCCGGTGCTGCCCTCAGCCTCGCGATTGCCGAGGCTGCCAGCGCTGCCAAGCGCTTCACCCTGCTACTGACCGCCGACAGCCAGAGTGCCGAACGGCTGGAACAGGAGCTGAGTTTCTTCGCCCCGGATTTGCCCGTGCTGCATTTTCCCGACTGGGAAACCCTGCCGTACGATTTGTTCTCGCCGCACCAGGACATCATTTCCCAGCGCATCGCCAGTCTTTATAGGCTGCCGGAACTGGCGCACGGCGTGCTGGTGGTGCCAATCACCACCGCCCTGCACCGCCTGGCGCCGACCAAGTTCCTGCTCGGCAGCAGTCTGGTGCTGGATGTCGGACAGAAGCTCGATGTCGAACAGATGCGCTCGCGCTTGGAAGCCAGCGGTTATCGTTACGTCGACACCGTATACGAGCACGGCGAGTTCACCGTGCGCGGCGCACTGATCGACCTGTTCCCGATGGGCAGCAAATTGCCGTATCGCATCGACCTGTTCGACGACGAAATCGAGACCCTGCGCACCTTCGACCCGGAAAACCAGCGCTCCATCGACAAGGTCGAATCGGTCAAGCTGCTGCCGGCCCGCGAGTTCCCGCTGCAGAAAGATGCGGTCACCCGCTTCAAGGCGCGGTTTCGCGAACGCTTCGATGTCGACTTCCGACGCTGCCCGATCTTTCAGGACCTGAGCAGCGGCATCACGCCGGCCGGCATCGAGTACTACCTGCCGCTGTTCTTCGATGAAACCTCGACACTGTTCGATTACTTGCCGCAGGACACCCAGGTGTTCTCGTTGCCTGGTATCGAACAAGCGGCAGAAAATTTCTGGAACGACGTGCGCAATCGCTACGAAGAGCGCCGTGTCGATCCATCGCGTCCTTTATTGCCTCCCGCCGAATTGTTCCTGCCGGTGGAAGATTGCTTCGCCCGCCTCAAGAGCTGGCCTCGGGTAGTCGCCAGTCAGCAGGACGTCGAAGCCGGCGCCGGCCGCGAACGCTTCCCGGCGCAAGCGCTGCCGAATCTGGCAATCGAAGCCAAGGCCACGCAACCGCTGGCAGCGCTTTCGGCATTTCTCGACGAATTCCCCGGGCGCGTGCTGTTCACCGCCGAATCCGCGGGCCGGCGTGAAGTCCTGCTGGAGCTGCTGGAACGTCTGAAGCTGCGGCCGAGAACCGTCGACAGCTGGCCGGACTTTGTCAGCAGCAAGGATCGTCTGGCGATCACCATCGCCCCGCTCGACGAAGGCTTGATGCTCGATGACCCGGCGCTGGCGCTGGTGGCGGAGAGCCCGCTGTTCGGTCAGCGCGTCATGCAGCGCCGGCGCCGGGAAAAACGCGCCGACGCCAACAACGATGCAGTGATCAAAAACCTCACCGAGCTGCGCGAAGGCGCGCCGGTGGTGCACATCGATCACGGGGTCGGACGTTATCTGGGCCTGACGATTCTGGAAATCGATAATCAGGCGGCGGAATTCCTCACCCTGGAATATGCAGAGAACGCCAAGCTCTACGTGCCGGTGGCCAACCTGCACTTGATCGCCCGTTACACCGGCAGCGATGATTCGCTGGCGCCGCTGCACCGCCTCGGCTCCGAGACCTGGCAGAAAGCCAAGCGCAAGGCCGCCGAACAGGTGCGCGATGTCGCCGCTGAATTGCTCGACATCTATGCCCGTCGCGCCGCTCGCGAAGGCTATGCGTTTGCCGACCCGAAAGCCGATTACGCAACCTTCAGCGCCGGTTTCCCGTTCGAAGAAACCCCGGACCAGCAAGCGACCATCGAAGCCGTGCGCGAAGACATGCTCGCGCCGAAGCCGATGGATCGTCTGGTCTGCGGCGACGTCGGTTTCGGCAAGACCGAAGTGGCGATGCGTGCCGCATTCATCGCCGTGCACGGCGGGCGTCAGGTGGCGATTCTGGTGCCGACCACCCTGCTCGCCCAGCAACACTACAACAGCTTCCGCGACCGCTTCGCCGACTGGCCGGTGACCGTGGAAGTGATGAGCCGCTTCAAATCGGCCAAGGAAGTGAATGCGGCGATTGCCGATCTGGCGGAAGGCAAGATCGACATCGTCATCGGTACGCACAAACTGCTGTCCGACGACGTGAAAATCAAAAACCTTGGCCTTGTCATCATCGATGAAGAACACCGTTTTGGTGTGCGGCAAAAAGAACAGCTCAAGGCCCTGCGCAGCGAAGTCGACATTCTCACGCTGACCGCCACGCCGATTCCGCGCACGCTGAACATGGCGGTGTCGGGCATGCGCGATCTGTCGATCATCGCCACGCCTCCGGCTCGACGCCTGTCGGTGCGCACCTTCGTCATGGAGCAGAACAAGAGCACGGTCAAAGAGGCCCTGCTGCGTGAACTGCTGCGTGGCGGTCAGGTGTACTACCTGCACAACGACGTCAAAACCATCGAGAAATGCGCGGCGGATCTCGCCGAACTGGTGCCGGAAGCACGAATCGGCATCGGTCACGGGCAGATGCGCGAGCGCGAACTCGAACAGGTGATGAGCGACTTCTACCACAAGCGCTTCAACGTGCTGATCGCCTCGACCATCATCGAGACCGGCATCGACGTGCCGAGCGCCAACACCATCATCATCGAGCGCGCCGACAAGTTCGGTCTGGCGCAATTGCACCAGTTGCGCGGACGTGTCGGTCGCAGTCACCACCAGGCTTACGCCTACCTGTTGACGCCGCCGCGCCAGCAAATCACTTCCGATGCGGAAAAGCGTCTGGAAGCGATTGCCAACACTCAGGACCTCGGTGCCGGTTTCGTCCTGGCGACCAACGATCTGGAAATCCGTGGCGCCGGCGAACTGCTGGGCGACGGCCAGAGTGGGCAGATTCAGGCCGTAGGCTTCACGCTGTATATGGAAATGCTCGAGCGCGCAGTGAAGTCGATCCGCAAGGGCGAACAACCGAACCTTGACCAACCGCTCGGCGGTGGCCCGGAGGTCAATCTGCGCGTGCCGGCACTGATTCCGGAAGACTATCTGCCGGATGTTCACGCCCGCCTGATTCTGTACAAGCGCATCGCTTCGGCCACCGACGAGGAAGGCCTGAAGGATCTGCAAGTGGAGATGATCGATCGTTTCGGCCTGCTGCCGGAGCCGACCAAGAATCTGGTGCGCATCACTGCACTGAAGTTGCAGGCCGAGCAACTGGGCATCAAGAAAGTCGACGGAGGCCCGCAAGGTGGACGCATCGAGTTCGCCGCGCAGACGCCGGTCGACCCGATGACCCTGATCAAGCTGATCCAGACTCAGCCAAAACGCTACAAATTCGAAGGCGCCACGATGTTCAAGTTCCAGGTGCCGATGGAACGCCCGGAAGAGCGCTTTAATACTGTAGAGGCGCTGTTCGAGCGCCTCCTCCCGAAAACTGTTTGAAGGACGCCGCATGCGCCTGTTTCGCTCACTGACTTTGCTACTCACTTTCGTAGCACCGATGGCGTTTGCCGACGACCTGTATCAGGTCGAAATGATTCTGGTGCGCCAGAACGCCGTGCCGGCGATCGTCAGCCGTGCCGCCCCGGAAGACTGGGCCGCCGGAGCTCAACGCCTGAGTGATGACAGCTTGCGCACACCTGCGCTCGGCGACGTTGCCAGCAAACTCAGCGCCAGCGGTGATTACAGCGTGCTGATGCACAAGGCCTGGCAGCAAACCCTCGGCGAAGCGCCGACCAAGGTCGCCGTCAGTGACGGCAAGGAACAGTTCGGTCAGTTCCCGATCGAGGGCACCCTGGAAATGAAACTCGGGCGCTTCACCGACGTGAACGCCGACTTTTGGGTCAACCAGATCGACGCCAACGGCATGGTCACCGCCAGCGAACGCCTGAAGCAGGACAGCCACACCAAGAATGGCCAGCTCAACTATCTCGACAATGGCCACCTGGCCCTGCTGATCAAAATCACGTCCCTGACGGCGCCCGCCCCTCGGCAAGCCCCTGAAGCGATTCCGGACTGATCGAAGTCCTTATGTCCCCGCCCCTGAGTAAACCGTTGGCACCCTCCTGGGTCAGCCGATTCAAGGAACAGAGCCTGGAGCGTGGCCGCCGCTACGCCCTGGAGAACCGGGTACGCATCGCGCAGGTGGGCGATGCGACCATCACCGCCAGTTGCGAAGGCTCTGGCGGTAATGTCTACCGTCAGACCATTCACTTGCGCGAGTCAGCCAAAGGCACCCTGCTGCTGGTTGACGCTACCTGCACCTGCCCGGTGCGCAACAACTGCAAACACTGCGCTGCAGTACTCCTGCAAGTGCAGGAAACCCTCGAATACCCTGCCGCCGCAAAAGACGCCGAACTGCTGGAAAAACTCCAGGCCGTATTGGAGAACCGCAGCCCCAAGGCGCCGCCGCAAGTGCTGGTGGACAACGTGCAGCCACTACCGCGCTTGTGGCTGGCCAGCGTCGAGTTCAGCGCATTCGAACCACGCAACGGCAAGATGCAGCGCTACATCCAGCATCGCGCGGCGCTGTCGTTCAGCTATCTGGATGAATACGTCAGCGGGCAGAAAAACAGCGACATCCTGATCCGTCAGGAAACCCAGACCCTGCGGATAAAACGCCACCCTGAGGTGGAACAGTCCTACCGCGAACAGTTAAGAATCCTCGGCTTTCGTATCGCCACGCGCCAGAGCAAAGCGCTGCCAGAAAGCGCCGGCGAGCTGTACGAAATGGTCAACGACAGCGCGTGGCTGACGTTCACCCTCAATGAATTGCCGAAGCTGCGTACCCAAGGCTGGGAATTGCAGATCGACGAGGAATTCGGCTTCGACCTGACTGCCGTCGACGACTGGTACGCCACCGTCGAACAGGCGCCGGAGCGCGACTGGTTCGATCTGGAACTGGGGATCATCGTCAATGGCGAACGGCTGAGCCTGCTGCCGATCCTGCTCAACCTGATGCGCTCGCACGCGGAAATCCTCAACCCGGAACGCCTGGCACGGCGACGCGATGACGAGCTGATTCTGGTCAATATTCCACAGCGCAACAGTGAGCACGGGCCGCTGCAAGTGGCGTTGCCCCTTGGCCGGCTGAAACCGGTACTGACGACGCTGGGCGAGTTCTACTTGCAGGAGCCGGGCGAAACCACCCTGCGCCTGAGCAAGGCCGACGCTACGCGGCTCAACTCGCTGGAAGGCCTTCCCTTGTTGTGGGAAGGTGGCGAACAGATCCGCAGTTTCGCTCAACGCCTGCGCGACATCCGCGACTACAGTGCACAGGCGCCGAAGGGCTTGAACGCGACGCTGCGTCCCTATCAGCTCGAAGGCTTGAGCTGGATGCAGTCCCTGCGTCAGCTTGAGGTCGGCGGGATCCTGGCGGACGACATGGGCCTGGGTAAAACCCTACAGACCTTGGCGCATATTCTCAGCGAGAAAAACGCCGGGCGCCTGGATCGGCCATGCATGGTGGTGATGCCTACCAGCCTGATCCCGAACTGGCTCGACGAAGCTGCGCACTTCACGCCGCAACTGAAAGTGGTCGCGCTGTACGGTGCCGGCCGCAAAAAGCATTTCGAGCATCTGGCCGACTTCGACCTGATCCTGACCACGTATGCACTGCTGCCCAAGGACGTCGAACGGCTGGCACAACAGCCCTTGCACGTTCTGGTGCTCGACGAAGCCCAGTACATCAAGAACCCCAACAGCAAGGCCGCACAGGCCGCTCGCGAACTCAACGCGCGCCAGCGTCTGTGTCTGAGCGGTACACCGCTGGAAAACCACCTTGGCGAATTGTGGTCGTTGTTCCACTTTCTGCTGCCGGGCTGGCTGGGCGATGTCAAAAGCTTCAATGCCGACTACCGCGTGCCGATCGAAAAACGCGCCAGCGAGGTCAGGCTGCAGCACCTCAATGGACGGATAAAGCCGTTTCTGCTGCGCCGCACCAAAGAACAAGTGGCCACCGAACTGCCGCCCAAGACCGAGATCATCCACTGGGTCGATCTCAACGAAGCCCAGCGCGACGTGTACGAGACCATGCGCCTGGCGATGGACAAGAAAGTCCGCGACGAAATTACTCGCAAAGGCGTGGCGCGTAGCCAGATCATCATTCTTGAAGCCTTGCTCAAGTTGCGTCAGGTCTGCTGCGACCTGCGCCTGGTCAACGACGCTACCCTGCCCGCCCGCGGCAGCACCTCGGGCAAGCTGGACAGCCTGATGGAAATGCTCGAAGAGTTGTTCGAAGAAGGTCGGCGAATTCTGCTGTTCTCGCAGTTCACCTCGATGCTGTCACTGATCGAGGACGAACTGAAGAAACGCAACGTGGCCTACGCCTTGTTGACTGGCCAGACCCGCGATCGGCGCACGCCAGTGAAGGAATTCCAGAGCGGCAAACGTCAGATTTTTCTGATCAGCCTGAAGGCCGGCGGCGTCGGCTTGAACCTGACCGAAGCGGATACGGTGATCCATTACGATCCGTGGTGGAACCCGGCGACCGAGAACCAGGCAACCGACCGCGCCTATCGAATCGGCCAGGAAAAACCGGTGTTCGTCTACAAGATGATTGCCCGGGGCACGGTGGAAGAGAAGATTCAGCACCTGCAGAAGGAAAAATCCGACCTGGCGGCAGGCGTGCTGGATGGGCGCAAGGCCGGTGACTGGAAACTGCAGAGCGATGATATTGAAGCGCTGTTTGCGCCGTTGCCGGACAAGTTCGACAAGCGTTGAGATGTGTTTTTCAGATAATTGCCATCGCTGGCAAGCCAGCTCCCACGGTGCTTTGCGTCGAGCACTATTTTGTGAACATTACAAAACCTGTGGGAGCTGGCTTGCCAGCGATGGGGCCATCAGATGTCGAACTCTGACCTGGACAGTCAACCCCTGGAAACCGGCAGCGGCGCAAACAGCGCCTCGATGTCACTCTGCTCCAGCTTGAACCCACCTGTCGTACCCCCTTCCAGCACTGCCCCGGCCAGCGCAGCCTTCTCCTGCTGCAGCGCCTGGATTTTTTCCTCCACGGTACCTTTGGCAATCAACTTGTAAACAAACACCGGATTGTTCTGCCCGATACGATAAGCGCGATCAGTTGCCTGATTCTCCACTGCCGGGTTCCACCACGGGTCGAAGTGGATCACCGTGTCCGCAGCCGTCAGGTTCAGACCGGTACCGCCAGCCTTGAGGCTGATGAGGAACAACGGCACCTTGCCGCCCTGGAAATTCTTGACTGGCGTGCGCCGGTCGGTGGTGTCGCCAGTCAGCAACGAATAACCGATAGCGCGCTGCTGCAACTCCTGCTCGATCAGCGCCAGCATCGAGGTGAACTGGGAGAACAGCAGGATGCGCCGACCTTCGCCGAGCAACTCTTCGAGCATCTCCATCAGGCTGATCAGCTTGCCGCTGCCCGAGCGCAATGCCTTCGCCGTGAGAGGCATGTTGATCAAGCGCAGATCGCAGCAGACCTGCCGCAGCTTGAGCAAGGCATCAAGAATGATGATCTGACTGCGCGCCACACCACTGCGGGCAATTTCATCGCGCACTTTTTTGTCCATCGCCACGCGCACCGTTTCATAGACGTCGCGCTGGCCGTCGCTGAGTTCAACCCAATGGATGATTTCGGTTTTCGGCGGCAGCTCAGTGGCGACCTGATCTTTCTTGCGACGCAGCAGAAACGGCTTGATGCGCGCCGTCAGGTGCTGCATGCGCTGGACATTGCCATGCTTCTCGATCGGTGTGCGGTAATCGCGGTTGAAGGATTTGCTGTCGCCCAGCCAGCCAGGCATGAGGAAATGAAACTGCGACCACAGCTCGCCGAGATGGTTTTCCAGTGGCGTGCCGCTCAGACACAAGCGCTGACGGGCCTGCAAGTCACGTGCGGCCTGCGCCGCTTTGCTCAGCGGGTTCTTGATGTTCTGCGCTTCGTCGAGAATCAGTACGCTCCACGACTGCGGCCGCAACGTTTCAAGATCCCTGGGCAGCAAGGCGTAAGTGGTCAGCACCAAGTCGTATTCGGCGAGATTGGCGAAGTCTTTTTGCCGCCCGGTCCCATGCAGCGCCAGGACCTTCAACTGAGGCGTGAAGCGCTGGGCCTCGTCGAGCCAGTTGGGAATCAGACTGGTCGGCATCACCGCCAGTGCCGGGCAATCGAGGCGCCCGCCGTGCTTTTCCGTGAGCAGATGCGCCAGGGTCTGCAGGGTTTTGCCCAAGCCCATGTCATCGCCAAGAATGCCGCCGACCTCCAGCTCCCGCAGAGTCTGCATCCAGCCAAGGCCTTCGAGCTGATATGGGCGCAGTTGCGCATTAAGGCCGGCCGGCGCAGCAATGTGGGTGTGACTGGAATTGTGCAGCCGCTTGGCAAAAGTGCGCAGGCGTTCGCCGCCCTGCCATTCCAGTGGCACGCCATCGAGCATACTCAGGCGCGCGGCGTCTGGAGCAGTCAAGCGCAGCGCATCGCCCTGATGTCCGCCCAGGTACAGCTCGCCCAGCGTCGCCATCAGCGGTTTGACCCGACTCAGCGGCAACGCCACCTTGGCGCCTGCCGGGTCACCAAAACCGCTGGGCTTGAGTTCAATAAGGAGTTTTTCGTCGTCGCTGCGTTGCGCCAGATTCACCGGGTCGAGCAAACGTGGCTGGGTGCGCAACAGATGCAGAAGGATCGGCAACAAGCTGTAGCGCTCGCCATTGACAACGATGCCCAGTTGCAGATCAAACCATTGATGCCCGACCTCCTCTTCAACCTCCGCGTACCAGTGTTCAACCGGCTGCACATCGAAATGGAAGCCGGGACTGATTTCGATTTCCCAGTCCGCGGCGCGCAGTGTGGCAAGCCCTTCGTGCATGAATCCGAGCCAGGCGGAATCATCCGGCAAGGTGAACATCTCGCCGGGACGATCCATAGCGCTCTTGCGCGTGGCTTTTTTGAAGCCGTGCTTTTGCAGGCTCTGGCGCAGCTTCTTTTCCATCGCAGGCTGGCGTCGAATGCGCTGGGTTTCAGTGCCATTGAGGATCATCACTTCCGGATGACGATCCACCGCCGGATGACCGTTGTAGGTAAACACCAGAGCGGCGCGGTGTTCCAGAACGTATTCCCAGCGCGAACGCTCCCGGCCGCTGACCAAGGTCAGTTGCGGCTGCGGAAACACGTCATCAATGATTCGTTCGGTGAGTTTGTGCGGCGGCGGGATTTTGGTCATCGCGCTCATGCGATGGCTGAACTGCATCGCCTGACGCGCGGGGATGTCTGGGGCGAGGGTCAAATGGCAGGCCAGTTTTTCTTCCAGCTCACTGAACAGAGGGCCAACCTGTCGCTGCTCACGATCAAGGTAATAAAGCGGCTCCAGCGCCAGCACGGTTTCCTGCGCTGCCTCGGCACTGCTCCACTGGGCGTGGAACCCACCGTCGGCCTGCTCGGCCCAAGAGAACCACCCCATGCGTTTCTCGCCCGGCGACAGTGGCTGCAAGTTTTCGAAGTCGAGGAACAGGCGCGAGGTGCGCAGGAGCATTTCCAGCAATTCCGCGCCACTGCTGCCTTCCAGCGGATAGCCGCTGTAATAGGCATGATGGGAATGCAAGGCGACCAACAGCCTGGCGACGCGCAGATCCAGTTCGGACAAATAACCGGGCTGGCGCATGAGCATGTCCGAGAGCGAATACATCGGTTTTACTTCGCGTAACTCGCCGCTCTTGAGCTGATGGACCTTGAAAATATCGAGCAGCCACTTGCCGTTCGCAGACGTGGGTTTGAGCTTGTAAAACAAGCGCGTACCCGCGATTTGCGCCCTTTCGTCGACGGGTTTGACCGGAACGGGGATAGTCGAAAGCCAATGCTCCAGCGCCCGCCCCATGGGGATCTGTGCGTCACTTTCGGACGTATCATCGTCAATGCCCTGCAGGTGATAGAGCACCGCCGCGCAGTGCTTGCAATCAATCACGACGGGGCAGGTGCATATGCAACGCAAATTAATAGATCCCAGGCGATCTTCGGACAGGTAGATGCTTTGTTCATACGCCTGAGTTTCCGAACCGACGCAGAACGCCTCGATTTTCCTGTCATCGATCTCGATGATCTCTACCCGATCATCGGCAGCATAAGCGCGGGCCTTGGCCAACGCCTTGCTACTGAATGCGTGAGTCCATGCCAGCCCTTTAAGCCGCTCGATGAAAATGCTCATGGACAGCCCTTAGCTGGCCAACACCCGCGCGAGCGTCGATTTCACCTTGCCCATCCCGTCATGCAGCGCCTGCTCGATCTCGGCCATGGTGATAACCGCCGTGGTCTTGCCCGCTGCCGGGTTCACCACCAGCGACAGACAGGCGTAATCCAGATCCAGCTCACGGGCCAGTGCCGCTTCCGGCATGCCGGTCATGCCGACGATGTCGCAGCCATCGCGCTCCAGACGCACGATTTCGGCCACGGTTTCCAGGCGCGGGCCCTGAGTGCAGGCATACACGCCCTGATCGCTGTATTCGCAACCTTCGTCAGCCAGCGCGGCGATCAGTTGCTGACGCAGTGGCTCGCTGTAGGGGAAGCTGAAATCGATGTGGGTGACGTGCTCCAGATCATCGGCGAAAAACGTGTGCTCGCGACCGCTGGTGTAATCGACGATCTGGTGTGGCACGCAGAAATGCCCGGTGCCCATGGCCGGATGGATCCCGCCCACCGCGTTGACCGCGATGATCGCCTCGGCGCCGGCCTGCTTCAGCGCCCACAGGTTGGCGCGGTAGTTGACCTTGTGCGGCGGGAAACGGTGCGGATGGCCATGACGGGCGAGGAACAGCACTTCTTTGCCGGCGTATTCGCCGATCTGCACGTCGGCCGATGGCGCACCGTAGGGCGTGTCCACCGCCAGCGACTGGCGAATGGTCAACCCTTCGAGTTGAGTCAGACCGGTGCCACCGATGATTGCGTAAACCGTCATAGCAAAATCCTTAATCGATCAGTTGAGCGTCTTTGAGCGCGCCGATGGCGGTAAGCCAGCGCGGGTCCTGGCGGTAGTCGGTGCTGGCGAACGCCTGCCCGCGCATGCGGGCGATGCGCGCGGACGGCTTGACCTTCATCCGTTGCGCAGCACTCAGAGCCAGTTCGGCCGCTGCCCGGTCGTTGCACACCAGGCCCATGTCACAACCGGCGCTGAGCGCGGCTTCAATCCGGCTGGCGGCATCGCCGACCACGTGGGCGCCGGCCATCGACAGGTCGTCGCTGAAGATCACGCCGTCGAACTGCAATTCGCCGCGCAGGATGTCCTGCAACCAGCGGCGGGAGAACCCGGCAGGCTGCGAATCGACTTGCGGGTAGATGACGTGGGCGGGCATCACTGCGGCCAGTTGTTTGCTGAGTCTGGCGAAGGGTACGAGGTCGTTGGCGCGGATCTCGTCGAGGCTGCGCTCGTCGTTCGGGATCGCCACATGGGAGTCCGCCTCGGCCCAGCCGTGACCGGGGAAATGCTTGCCGGTAGCGGCCATGCCCGCGCTGTTCATGCCACGGATGAAGGCGCCGGCGAGTAATGCGGCGCGCTCGGGATCGCCCTCGAACGAACGAGTGCCAACCACGGCGCTGCGCTGGTAATCAAGATCCAGTACCGGGGCGAAACTCAGGTCGAGGCCGACCGCCAGCACTTCGGTGGCCATGATCCAGCCGCATTGTTCGGCGAGGAATTCGGCGTTCGGGTTGTCGGCAATGGCGCGCATCGCCGGCAAGCGCACGAAGCCCTGACGCAGGCGTTGCACGCGACCGCCCTCCTGGTCCACCGCCAGCAGCAGATCCGGGCGAATGGCGCGGATCGCCGCACTGAGCTCACGCACCTGGCGTGGATGCTCGATGTTGCGCGCGAAAATGATCAGGCCGCCCACTTCGGGCTGACGCAACAATTGGCGATCTTCGGCCGTCAGCCAGGTACCGGCGACGTCCACCATCAACGAGCCTTGCAGGCCAGCAGTCATAGAGATTCCTTGAAAACGAAAAACCCGATCCGCCAGAAATCGCTACCGTGAGCAGTGCTCGGCAGGCCAATAATTTCTATGGAGATCGGGTTCAGAACGAAAGTCGGCATGGGCGGCTAGCTTAGCGGATACAAGCAGCCGCGCCCACCCGTGTGCGGTTAAACCTTGGCGGCCACCGGAGTCGATTTGCTGCGCGGGCGAAGCTGCGCAGTCGCCATCGCCGGGTCGGTGACACCGGTTTCGGCACGCATGCCAGCGGCGAGGAATGGCACCATCAGACGCATCACCTGTTCAATCGAGGTGTTGACACCGAAATCGGTCTCGGCAATCGCGCGCAAGGCCTTGATCCCGGACATGCTGAACGCCGCAGCACCAAGCATGAAGTGCACGCGCCAGAACAGCTCGATGGGAGGAATGCGTGGAGCCGCTTCGTTGACCAACAGCATATAGCGGCGGAACACCTTGCCGTACATGTCTTCCAGATAACGACGCAGGTGGCCCTGGCTCTGACTGAACGCGAGGCCGAGCAAGCGCATGAAGATCGACAGGTCGTTGCCGCTGCGTGGCTGCACCACCAGCGCCTGCTCAACGAGGATTTCCAGCAGTTCCTCAAGCGTCGGCTTGTTTTCAGGCTTGGCCTGCCGCCGCTCCAGCTCCTTGTCGAGGCTGATACAGAACGGCCCGAGGAAGCGCGAGAAAACCGCCTGGATCAGCGCCTTCTTGGAGCCGAAATGATAGTTCACCGCCGCCAGGTTTACCCCGGCCTTGCTGGTGATCAAACGCAATGAGGTTTCGGCGAAACCTTTCTCCGCGAACAACTGCTCGGCAGCATCAAGAATGCGTTCAACGGTTTCCGACTGGGCCATGGCTACTCCGCCTGACAAACACTTGTTTGAAACATACGTTTCAGCCTGTGCCTTGTCAAGCCTGCCGGTTCGCTTTGGGAATGGTCGGTCAGCTATTTAACCACACTCGCCCGCTTCATTAATCAGCAAGGCCGCCGACCGTCCGGCGGCCTGTAAAAAAACGGGCATTGCCAAGACCGCTTCACTGTATATAATCCCAGTCACTGTATAAAAAGACAGAGCGATCAATATGCTAAAGCTGACGCCACGCCAAGCCGAGATTCTGGCCTTTATCAAACGCTGCCTCGAAGACAACGGCTACCCGCCAACCCGCGCGGAAATCGCTCAGGAGCTGGGCTTCAAGTCGCCGAACGCGGCCGAGGAACACCTCAAGGCCCTCGCCCGCAAAGGCGCTATCGAGATGACCCCGGGCGCCTCCCGCGGCATTCGCATCCCCGGCTTCGAAGCCAAGGCTGACGACTCCACCCTGCCGATCATTGGCCGGGTCGCCGCCGGCGCGCCAATCCTCGCCCAGCAACACATCGAAGAGTCCTGCAACATCAACCCGGCCTTCTTTCATCCCCGCGCCGACTACCTGTTGCGCGTGCATGGCATGAGCATGAAGGACATCGGCATTTTCGACGGTGATCTGCTGGCGGTGCATACCACCCGCGAAGCACGCAATGGCCAGGTGGTCGTCGCACGTATCGGCGATGAGGTGACCGTCAAGCGCTTCAAGCGCGAAGGCAGCAAGGTCTGGCTGATCGCCGAAAACCCCGAGTTCGCCCCTATCGAAGTCGACCTGAAAGATCAGGAACTGGTGATTGAAGGCTTGAGTGTCGGCGTCATCCGCCGCTAAAGGAGGCTTTATGCAGTTCCCACACACACCTCAGCAGACACAACTGTCTTTATTCGAAGCGTTTCTGGCACAACCGATGGCCCCGATCCTGAAAGACGTGGTCGAGCGCCCATGGATTGCCGAACCGGAAGTATTCAGTGAGCTGTCACTGCGCGGCGCAGCCGGGAACTGCCTGAACCTGCTAGCCCCGATCCTTCGCGAACTGAGCGAGGATCAGGACGCACGCTGGCTGACGCTGATCGCCCCTCCAGCCAGCCTGACACAAATCTGGCTGCGCGAGGCCGGCCTGAACCGTGAACGCATTCTGCTGCTGCAACCACGCGGCGCGCAAAGCGCTCAGCAACTGGCCTGTGAAGCATTGCGTCTGGGTCGCAGCCACACGGTCGTGACTTGGCTCAACCCGCTGACGCTCGGTTCACGGCAACAGCTGATCAGCGCTGCCCGCACGGGCGACGCTCAGAGCCTGAACATTCGATTGGGTTGATTCGCGTGTAACACGCGCTGTGTGAAGCGCAGGGCTTCTCCAGGGACAGAGAAGCCAACTTGGTGCAGTAACGGCAGACACCAAAAAGCAGCGGGGATCAGTGAAGAACCCGCGGCCCTTCTTCCTTATCAAATTCGCCTTCGACCATACGACCGGCCATCTGTACGCCGACGCTCAACATCGCCTTGGCGATTTCCACGTGCTGGCCTTGCAGGAACGCCTTGGCATCCTCGGAGAAATCCAGCGTCACCAGAGAACCCTCGTCCTCAGCCCTGCGCAGTTCGATTCGGCCGTCTGGTAACTCGACAATTTCTAGAAAGGACGTTGGCATATAGGTCTGTTCTCCACGAAAGGCAGGGATTATATAGACATCATTCAGGCTTCGCTCGGGATCTTGACCAGCAGCATGTTTCAGATTGCCACTGTGTCAATTGTCCTCAGCACTCGTTCAAGCCTTCGCGAAAGCGGATGGCCAAGCCTTTGAGATGCTGCCGCCAGCTCTCCAGCTCTTCGCGACTCAACTCCTGCGGCGACTCTTCTTCATCCAGATTAACCGCCTGAATCAATGGCTGCGTCACATCGCCCTTGGGCTTGTGTGGCACCCGTGGCGGCTGGAACAACGCCGAGTGCGCCGCCAGCAGTTTCGCCAGCCAGGTTTCAGGGTTACCGGCCAGCTCCACCATCTCGGCCAGCTCAGGGATCGCAATCGACTCCAGAACATCACGAGTCAACAGCGCTTCGGCCCGCGACGCATTGGCCTGAGGCAGACGATAGAAACCGGCGATCTCATGACACAGCCCCAACAGCGCACCGTAGAGGTGAAACAGCGCCGATTCACGCCCGGCCTGAATCAACGCCAACGAATTCATCGCCCGCCCCTCTTCGGCGCGAGCCAGAGCTTCCAGCGACAGGCCGGCGAAATAGATCTTCTGATTGGTGCGGGTATAGAGTTCGTGCGCCATGCCGATAGTCTCCACAGCGAAATAATTGCGTCACACAGACCCGACAGTGTCGTGGATCAACGGATCCGACCGCAAGCACAAAACAAAAAGGCCGCATGAAACCCGAGGGTCATCATGCGGCCTTTTGTGTATCAGGCTAACGCTTACTCAGCCTTGGCTTTCGTGCGCTTGTCTTCAACAGTCCACTTGCCACCGTCGTAGTAAGCCTTCCAGCCGGTAGGCTTGCCGTCGACCTCGGTCTGCACGTATTGCTCCTTGGTCTTGCGGCTGTAACGGATTACTGCCGGCAGACCATCAGGGTCCTTCTGCGGTGCTTCGCAGAGGAAGTGGTACTTCGGATCAATCTCGTCCTTGTGCGGCAGAATCTCGATCACCAGCGGAGCACGGGTCTCGCGGTTTTTCGGGAACTGGCTGGCCGCCAGGAACAGACCGGAAGCACCGTCGCGCAGGATGTAGGTGTCGTTGACCTTTTCGCATTTCAGCTCAGGCATCTTCACCGGGTCCATCTTCGGCGGCGCCGCGTCACCGCTCTTCAGCAGTTTGCGGGTGTTCTTGCAGGTCGGGTTGGTGCAACCGAAGAACTTGCCGAAACGGCCAGTCTTGAGCTGCATCTCGCTGCCGCACTTGTCGCACTCCAGGCTCGGACCTTCATAGCCCTTGATGCGATAGTTGCCTTCCTCGATTTCGTAACCGGCGCAATCCGGGTTGTTACCGCAGATGTGCAGTTTGCGCTTCTCGTCGAGCAGGTAGGCATCCATCGCGGTGCTGCAGATCGGGCAGCGATGCTTGCCGCGCAGCACCAGCGACTCCGACTCGCCCTCGTCGTCCGCAGCAATCTCGTCGCCCGGCACCAGGTTGACGGTGGCCTTGCAGCGCTCTTTCGGTGGCAGGCTGTAACCCGAGCAACCGAGGAACACGCCGGTCGATGCAGTACGGATCTGCATCGGACGACCGCACGTGGTGCACGGGATATCAGTCATGACCGGCTGGTTGGCACGCATGCCGCTTTCCGGGTTCTCGGCTACTTCGAGCTTCTTCTTGAAGTCACCGTAGAACTCGTCCAGCACGTTTTTCCAGTCGCGTTCGCCCTGAGCTACATCATCGAGGTTCTCTTCCATGCCGGCGGTGAAGCCGTAGTCCATGAGGTTCGAGAAGCTCTCCGACAGACGCTCGGTGACGATATCGCCCATCTTTTCCGAATAGAAACGACGGTTGTGCAGGGTCACGTAGCCGCGATCCTGAATGGTCGAAATGATCGCTGCATAGGTCGAAGGACGACCGATGCCGCGTTTTTCCATTTCCTTGACCAGGCTCGCTTCGGAGTAACGGGCCGGCGGCTTGGTGAAGTGCTGCGACGGATCGAGCTTGATCAGCTTCATCGCGTCGCCCTGCGCCATGTCCGGCAGAACATCGTCATCGCCAGGCTTGGCGATCTGCGGCATGACGCGGGTGTAACCGTCGAACTTGAGGATACGGCCCTTGGCGCGCAGCTCGAAGTCGCCAGCTCCTACGCTGACGGTAGTCGACAGGTATTGCGCCGGGAGCATCTGGCAAGCGAGGAACTGGCGCCAGATCAGCTCGTAGAGGCGCTCCGCATCGCGCTCCATGCCCACCAGCTTGCTTGGAGTGGTGTTGGCATCGGAAGGACGAATCGCTTCGTGAGCCTCTTGTGCGCCTTCTTTGCTGCTGTAGACGTTCGGCGTTTCCGGCAGGTACTTCTTGCCGAACTCGTCTTCGATGTAGGTGCGCGCCATCGCCACGGCATCAACCGAGAGGTTGGTCGAGTCGGTACGCATATAAGTGATGTAGCCGGCTTCGTACAGACGCTGGGCCATCATCATGGTTTTCTTCACGCCGAAGCCCAGGCGGTTGCTCGCGGCCTGCTGCAGGGTGGACGTGATGAACGGCGCCGACGGCTTGCTGCTGGTCGGTTTGTCTTCGCGCTTGACGATGCTGTAGCTGGAAGACTTGAGCTTCTCCAGCGCGGCCATGGCCTGGGCTTCGTTGAGCGGTTTGAAGGCTTCACCCTTCTCGCGCGCCACTTCGAAACGTACGGTCGAACCCTTGGCGGTGCCAAGATCAGCGTGCACTTCCCAGTACTCTTCCGGGTTGAACGCACGAATCTCGCGCTCACGCTCGACCACCAGCTTCACGGCAACCGATTGCACGCGACCGGCCGACAGGCCACGGGCGATTTTCGCCCACAGCAACGGCGAGACCATGTAACCCACGACGCGGTCGAGGAAACGACGCGCCTGCTGGGCGTTCACACGATCGATGTCCAGCTCGCCCGGCTCGGAGAAGGCTTCCTGAATCGCCTTCTTGGTGATTTCGTTGAACACCACGCGCTTGTAGCGGCTGTCGTCACCACCGATGGCTTCGCGCAGGTGCCAGGCAATGGCTTCCCCCTCGCGATCCAAGTCGGTTGCGAGATAGATGGTGTCAGCATCCTTGGCGAGCCGGCGCAGCTCTTCGATGACCTTCTCTTTGCCCGGTAGGATCTCGTACTGGGCTTTCCAGCCATGCTCGGGATCGACACCCATGCGCGAGACCAGTTGCTTGCGCGCTTTCTCTTTCGGCGTGAGCACCGGCCCCTCGCCCGCGGCAGCCTTGCCGCGCTTGGCGGCTGGCTCTTTGCTGGCGCTAGCCGAACCGCTGGTGGGCAGGTCTCGGATATGGCCGATACTCGACTTCACCACGTATTGGTTGCCCAGATACTTGTTGATGGTCTTGGCCTTAGCCGGGGATTCCACAATGACCAGCGATTTGCCCATGGATCAGAAAATTCCTGAATTCTAGAAGTGAAAGGCGGTTGGCGCCTGACGCGGCACCGCTATATATAGTTGATACAAGGTGAGGTCAAGCACAGGGTTCTGTACGCACTCGCCTCATGCCTTGGAAAAAAGGCTCGGTTCGGCTTGCACCAAAGCAAAGCGTGGCACCTGCTCGCCGTCAACCTCGACAGACTCGACGAACATGCTCAAAGGGCGTACCCAAAAGCCGTAATCCCCATACAGTGCTTGGTAAAACACCACTTCCTCTTCGGTCTCGGAATGTCGCGCAACACTGAATACGCGGTACTGCGGACCTTTGTAATGTTGGTAGAGCCCAGGTTGTATCGGCATGTTTTGGCCCTCACTCAAATTTTTTCAAAATAAATACAAAAATAAATCCACAAAAACAAAAACCGGGGCACTTGGCCCCGGCTTCCATCGACGAGACGCTTAAACGCGTTCGAAGACGGTGGAGATGCCTTGGCCGAGACCAATGCACATGGTGGCCACCCCGAAGGTGCCGCCATTCTGCTTCATCACGTTCAGCAAGGTGCCGGAAATACGTGCACCGGAGCAACCGAACGGGTGACCCAGGGCGATCGCGCCGCCGTGCAGGTTAACCTTCTCGTTCATCTTGTCGAGCACTTTTAGATCTTTCAGCACTGGCAGCGCCTGTGCAGCGAAAGCTTCGTTGAGTTCGAAGAAGTCGATATCGTTGATGCCAAGGCCCGCACGCTTCAGGGCTTTTTGTGTCGCCGGCACTGGACCATAGCCCATGATCGCCGGATCCACACCCGCCACTGCCATCGAACGGATCACCGCCATCGGCTGGATCCCCAGGTCCTGCGCACGCTGCGCCGACATCACGATCATGCACGAAGCACCATCGGTGATCTGCGACGAAGTACCGGCAGTCACGGTGCCGCCCTTTGGATTGAAGGCAGGCTTGAGGGCCGCCAGACTTTCCAGGGTGGTTTCCGGACGAATGGTTTCGTCGTAGTCGTACAGCTTCAGGAAGCCGTTTTCGTCGTAGCCCTGCATCGGGATGATTTCGTCTTTGAACTTGCCTTCCACAGTTGCCTTGTGGGCCAACTGGTGGGAGCGCACGCCAAAGGCGTCCTGCTGCTCACGGGTGATGCCGTGCATCTTGCCGAGCATTTCTGCGGTCAGACCCATCATGCCCGAGGCTTTCGCCGCGTACAGCGACATGTGCGGGTTCGGATCAACACCGTGCATCATGCTCACGTGACCCATATGCTCGACGCCGCCAACCACGAACACGTCACCGTTGCCGGTCATGATCGCTTGCGCTGCTGTGTGCAGGGCACTCATCGACGAGCCGCAAAGACGGCTGACGGTCTGGCCGGCCGAG
Source organism: Pseudomonas sp. LF020 (assembly GCF_053456425.1). Lineage (NCBI taxonomy): Bacteria > Pseudomonadati > Pseudomonadota > Gammaproteobacteria > Pseudomonadales > Pseudomonadaceae > Pseudomonas > Pseudomonas sp. LF020. The sequence goes on along the minus strand of NZ_JBRFIX010000016.1, from coordinate 25,387 downwards.
GTGTGCGGGATCTGGGTCATCAGCGACGCCATGCGCGCGATGTTCCAGCCTTGTTCCAGGGTCTGGTTCACACAGCCCCAGATCACGTCCTCGACTTCAGCAGGATCGACCTTGGCGTTGCGTTCCAGCAGTTTGCTGATCAGGTGCGCCGACATGTCTTCGGCGCGGGTGTTGCGGTGCATGCCGCCCTTGGAGCGGCCCATCGGAGTACGACCGAAGTCGACAATCACGACGTCTCTAGGATTCAAGCTCATAAGTTCACTCTCACTCTAGTTGGGGGCGCTTAACCGAAGAAGCTCTGGCCGTTTTTGGCCATTTCGCGCAGCTTCGCGGTCGGGTGGTACAGCGCGCCCAAATCAGCGTACTGGTCAGCCAGGGCAACGAACTCGGCAACACCGATCGAATCGATGTAGCGCAGCGCACCGCCACGGAATGGAGGGAAACCGATACCGTAGACCAGACCCATGTCGGCTTCGGCGGCGGTTTCAACGATGCCGTCTTCTAGGCAACGCACGGTTTCCAGGCACAGCGGGATCATCATCCAGTTGATGATGTCTTCGTCAGTGACTTCGCGCTGCTCGTAAACGATCGGCTTGAGCACTTCCAGCACCGACGGGTCGGCAACCTTCTTCTGCTTGCCTTTCTTGTCAGCCTCGTAGGCGTAGAAGCCCTTGCCGTTCTTCTGACCCAGACGCTTGGCTTCGTACAGCACGTCGATGGCCGAACGACGGTCATCCTTCATGCGATCAGGGAAACCTTCAGCCATCACGTCACGACCGTGGTGGCCGGTGTCGATACCGACCACGTCCATCAGGTACGCCGGGCCCATTGGCCAGCCGAATTTTTCCATGACCTTGTCGATGCGGACGAAGTCCACGCCGGCGCTGACCAGCTTGGCGAAACCGCCGAAGTACGGGAACAGGACGCGGTTGACCAGGAAGCCCGGGCAGTCGTTGACGACGATCGGGTTCTTGCCCATTTTCTTGGCGTAGGCAACGGTAGTGGCAATTGCCAGCTCGCTGGACTTCTCGCCACGGATCACTTCCACCAGCGGCATCATGTGCACCGGGTTGAAGAAGTGCATGCCGACGAAGTTTTCCGGACGCTTGAGGGCTTTGGCCAGCAGGCTGATGGAAATGGTCGAGGTGTTGGACGCCAGTATGGTGTCCTCTTTGACCTTGTCTTCGACTTCAGCCAGCACGGCTTGCTTGACCTTCGGGTTCTCGACCACGGCTTCTACGACCAGATCGACGTGACCGAAGTCGCCGTAGGACAGGGTCGGACGAATGCCGTTGAGCACTTCAGCCATTTTCGCGGCGGTCATGCGGCCCTTGTCAACGCGGCCAACCAGCAGTTTGGCGGCTTCGGCCAGCCCCTGCTCGATACCGTGCTCGTTGATGTCTTTCATCAGGATCGGCGTACCTTTGGAGGCCGACTGATAGGCGATACCGCCACCCATGATGCCGGCGCCCAGTACAGCAGCCTGCTTCACGTCCTTGGCGATTTCGTCGTAGGCCTTGGCCTTTTTCTTCAGCTCCTGATCGTTCAGGAACAGACCGATCAAGCTCTGCGCGGCAGAGGTCTTGGCCAGCTTGACGAAACCCGCAGCTTCGACTTCCAGCGCCTTGTCACGACCGAAGTTCGCGGCTTTCTGGATGGTCTTGATCGCTTCGACCGGCGCCGGGTAATTCGGGCCGGCTTGACCTGCCACGAAACCTTTGGCGGTTTCGAAGGCCATCATTTGTTCAATGGCGTTCAACTTGAGTTTTTCAAGTTTTGGCTGACGCTTGGCCTTGAAGTCGAACTCGCCGGAAATGGCACGCTTGATCAGCTCAAGGGCCGCTTCCTGCAGCTTCTCTGGAGCAACCACGGCGTCGACGGCGCTGACTTTCAGGGCGTCTTCAGGGCGGTTTTCCTTGCCGGCGGCAATCCACTCGATGGCGTTATCGACGCCAATCAGGCGCGGCAGACGCACGGTGCCGCCGAAGCCTGGGTAGATGCCCAGCTTGACTTCCGGCAGACCGATCTTGGCCTTGGTCGACATGACGCGGTAGTCCGCCGCCAGGCACATTTCAAGACCGCCACCCAGGGCGATGCCGTTGATCGCGGCCACGGTCGGAACGTTGAGGTCTTCGAAATCGCTGAAGATCTTGTTGGCTTCGAGATTGCCAGCAACCAGCTCGGCATCCGGCAGCTTGAAGTTGTCGACAAATTCGGTGATGTCGGCGCCGACGATGAACACGTCCTTGCCACTGCTGACGATCACGCCCTTGATCGAAGCATCTGCCTTGATGGTGTCTACGGCCTGACGCAGTTCGTTCAGGGTAAGACGGTTGAACTTGTTGACGGACTCACCCTTGAGGTCGAATTTCAATTCGACGATGCCACTTTCAAGAGCTTTAACCGTGATGGCTTTACCTTCGTAAATCATCAACTGATCTCCACGATATGGAAGCTGAACAGTACACGTCGGACGCAGGTAAACGGCTCGGCAGGACGCTTTTTCGTCGATGCTGACGCCAATCCACCCGGCACACCCGCCAACGCGATAGTCGGGATTCTGTAGGAGCAGTCTGTAAGACAAACGCTCAATTCATACGCCCGTTTGATTTGGGTACGTCACCTTCACGGAATTTCCAACAATTGTCAATCGCCCAAAATACGGGTTGAAATGCGACTTTGCGGTCATTTCCGTTGCACACAGATCCGCAACACGCAGCTGCATGCAAAGCCATTCATAGAATCAATAGTTAGAAAAGTCGCCCTAATTCCCGGCGAGCCTTGTTTAACAGGCTACGCAGGCGGAATCCCGGCGAAAAATATGAACGCTTTTGGCGAATGCCCAGCGCAAGATCAGCCCACAGCGAATTACCGGCCTGCCTGGCCAACCCGCCCGATGATGTTGTCGGGCTTTTAATTGCTTGCGAAATGCCCGCTGCAGGAGCTGCCGCAGGCTGCGATCTTTTAATCTTAAAAAACAAGATCAAAAGATCGCAGCCTGCGGCAGCTCCTACAGTGGAATTTGTAATTCAGGCGAGGGCTTTGAGAGTGGCGTCGATGTGCTGCAAGACTTCAGTTTCGCCCTTCTCGCCCCAGTACAAGGCGATCATCTGCTTGTCGGCCTCGACCTTGAACACGTTGCCCGGCAACTTTTCGAAATAATCGAGCAGCAAGCGGTCCTCGCAGACTTCCTGCCATTGATTGACCCACAGGCCCGGCGATTTTTGCCAGTAGGCCCAGCAAGCCGGCTGACTGCCACGCCGTGGCCGATGATATTGCGCGCACGGGCTGGGCGGTTCCTGAGACAGCCAGTGCGGCCACTCCTGAGGTGCCAGCTGCATGGCCAGCCCGATGCGTCGCGCCTCCATGCGCAAGGCCATACGGCCGCTCTGCACGCGCGACGGGCGCAACCATGCCAGTGGACTCAAAACCACCAGCAGGATTGACACCACCAACCAGACCGTCATATCTCTACTCCCGACTTAAGGTGAACGCATTGTGTCACTTTGGAACCAATGCGCTTGAAACCAGCCATACTTAACAATATTGAACCGTCACGAGGAGCACCTCATGCCCTACAACCATATCCTGGTCGCCGTAGACCTGACCGAAGAGTGCGACCCTGTGATCCACCGCGCCCGAGAGCTGTCGGTGAGCAATGGCGCCAAGCTGTCGCTGGTGCATATCGTCGAACCGATGGCCATGGCATTCGGCGGCGATGTGCCGATGGATCTGTCACAACTGCAACAGCAGCAGTTCGATCAGGCCAAGGAGCGCCTTGAGCGCTTGAAAGCCAAATACGCCGAACTCGAGGGCGCCAATTGCCACCTGACCTATGGTCAGCCACGTCAGGAAATCCATCATTTCGCCAAGGAAAACCAGTGCGACCTGATCGTGGTCGGCAGCCACGGCCGCCACGGTCTGGCGCTGCTGCTCGGGTCCACGGCCAACGACGTACTGCACGGCGCACCTTGCGACGTGCTGGCGGTGCACCTGATCAAACGCTGAAACACAAAACCCTGTGGGAGCGAGCTTGCTCGCGAAGGCGTCGGCACATTCAACATTGATGCTATCTGACATACCGCTTTCGCGAGCAAGCTCGCTCCCACATTGGAATCTTCACCTATATCCGCATATGAAAAGCCCGGCGCTCATCACTGAGCGCCGGGCTTTTTTGTTACCGGATCAATCAGGCATCCAGCTCGGCCCAACGCTCCACCAGTGCATCCAGCTCAGCCTGCAACTGCTCCAGCGAAGCAATCACCTTGGCAGTTTCTGCCGGCGGACGCTGATAGAAACCGGCTTCAGCCATCTCCGCCTCGACCGCAGCAATCTGCTGTTCCTTGGCATCGATGTCGCCCGGCAACGCTTCCAGTTCGCGCTGCAGTTTGTAGCTCAGCTTCTTCTTGGCTGCCGGCGCGGCAGCGGCAGGTGCGGCAGCCACGGCAGGTTCAGCGGTGACCACCGCCGAATTCAGGTCAGCCTTGCCCGACTTGCTCTCGGTCACGCCCAGCAGGCGCGGCGAGCCGCCCTGACGGATCCAGTCCTGATAGCCGCCGACGTATTCACGGACCTTGCCTTCACCTTCGAAGACCAGGGTGCTGGTGACCACGTTGTCGAGGAACGCCCGGTCGTGACTGACCATCAGCACAGTGCCGTTGAAGGTCAGCAGCACTTCTTCGAGCAGCTCGAGGGTTTCCACGTCGAGGTCGTTGGTCGGTTCGTCGAGTACCAGCAGGTTCGCCGGTTTGCTGAACAGTTTGGCCAGCAGCAAGCGCGCGCGCTCGCCACCGGACAGCGCCTTGACCGGCGTGCGCGCACGCTGCGGGCTGAACAGGAAGTCGCCGAGGTAGCTCAGGACGTGGCGGCTCTGGCCGTCGATATCGATGAAGTCGCGACCTTCGGCGACGTTGTCGATCACGGTCTTCTCCAGATCCAGCTGATGGCGCAACTGGTCGAAGTAGGCCACGTCGATCCGGGTGCCCTCTTCCACCTTGCCGCTGGTCGGCTGCAGACCGTTGAGCATCAGTTTCAGCAGGGTGGTCTTGCCGGTACCGTTGGCGCCGAGCAGGCCGATACGGTCACCGCGCTGCAGGACCATCGAGAAGTCCTTGATCAGGAACGGACCGTCCGGGTGATGGAAGCTGACATTTTCCAACACCATCACTTGCTTGCCGGACTTGTCGGCGGTTTCCAGCTGGATATTTGCCTTGCCGGTACGCTCGCGACGCTCGCTGCGCTCGACACGCAGGGCTTTCAAGGCACGCACGCGACCTTCGTTACGGGTCCGGCGGGCCTTGATGCCCTGACGGATCCACACTTCTTCCTGGGCCAGACGCTTGTCGAACAGCGCGTTGGCGGTTTCTTCAGCGGCCAGCGCGGCTTCTTTGTGCACCAGGAAGCTGGCGTAGTCGCCGTTCCAGTCGATCAGGCCGCCGCGATCCAGTTCGAGGATGCGCGTGGCGAGGTTCTGCAGGAAAGAACGGTCGTGCGTGATGAACAGCACGGCGCCCTGGAAATCCTTCAGGGCTTCTTCGAGCCAGGCAATCGCACCGATGTCCAGGTGGTTGGTCGGTTCGTCGAGCAGCAGCAGATCCGGTTCGGATACCAGCGCCTGCGCCAGCAGCACGCGACGACGCCAGCCGCCGGACAACTCGGCGAGGGTCTTGTCGGCCGGCAGTTGCAGACGGCTCAGAGTGCTGTCGACCAGGGTCTGCAAGCGCCAGCCGTCACGGGCTTCAAGGTCGTGCTGAACGTGCATCAGCTTGTCCAGATCGGCGTCGGTGACGATGTTCTGGCTCAGGTGATGGTATTCGGCGAGCAAGGCGCCAACGCCATCGAGGCCTTCGGCAACCACGTCGAATACGGTCCGCCCGTCGGCCACCGGCAATTCTTGCGGCAATTCGCCGATTTTCAGACCGGGGGCACGCCACACCGAGCCGTCATCGGGCTTCTGGTCGCCCTTGACCAGCTTCATCATGCTGGATTTGCCAGTGCCGTTGCGGCCGATGATGCACACCCGCTCACCACGGGCGATCTGCCAGGACACCTTGTCCAACAACGGCATCGCGCCGAATGCAAGGGACACATCGCTGAATTTGAGCAGGGTCATGAGCTTCTCCAAAAACCGGGCGCGCATTCTACCTGATTCAGGCCCTCAGCAGGCCGGCAATTTGTCTGCCGAAGCACTCTGCACAACATTTGTTGCGAACTTGTGCTGCGAGACCGGCAAAGCTTTCGCCCGTTGCTGGCAAAAGGCTAAGCTACAGACAATTCAGTGCTGGCCACGGCCGGTGCTTGTCATGATTTCTCTGCCCGGATGTCTCATGCGCAGTCGCCTTTTCAGTGTCTTGTCCTGTTTGCTACTTACCGCCGCTGCCGCTCAATCCGCCCAGGCGGTGGACCTTTCCACCCAACGCCAGTATTACGATGAAGCCAAGCGCGCGCTGGCCAAGGGCGATACCGGCCCGTACTTTCGTTACAGCCAGGCGCTTGCCGATTATCCGCTGGAACCGTACCTGGCTTACGACGAACTGACCGCGCGCCTGAAGACCGCGAGCAACGAGGAAATCGAGAAATTCCTCGCCGAGCACGGCGACCTGCCCCAGGCCAACTGGATGAAACTGCGCTGGTTGCGCTGGCTCGCCGACCGTGGCGACTGGGCGACCTTCACCAAATATTACGACCCGAAACTCAACTTCACCGAACTGGACTGCCTCAATGCGCAGTTCCAGATCAGTAGCGGCCACAAGGCCGAGGGCTATGCCAACGCCGACAAACTGTGGCTGACCGGCAAATCGCAGCCGGCCGCCTGTGACGGGCTGTTCGGGATCTGGGCCGCCGACGGCCAGTTGACCGAACAGAAACGCTGGGAACGCACCAAACTCGCCGCCCAGGCGCGCAACTATCCATTGGCCAACAGCCTGGTCAACGGTCTGACCACCCTCGCCCCGCGCGGTCGTCTGCTGGTGGATGTGGCGCAGAAACCCGAGCTGCTCAATCAGCCATCGCGCTTCACCCCGGCCGACGAGCCGATGTCCGACGTGGTCAGCCTCGGCCTGCGCCGCCTCGCCCGACAGGACCCGGACAAGGCCATGGCCCTGCTCGACGGGTACGCCAGCAGCATGCATTTCTCCCGTGACGAGAAAGTCGCGATTGCCCGGGAAATCGGCCTCACCCTGGCCCGGCGTTTCGACAGCCGCGCGCTGGACGTGATGACCAAATACGATCCGGAACTGCGTGACAACACCGTGTCCGAATGGCGCCTGCGTCTGCTGCTGCGCCTGGCACGCTGGGACGATGCCTATCAGCTGACTCGTCGCCTGCCACAGGATCTGGCGACCACCAACCGCTGGCGCTACTGGCAGGCCCGCAGCCTGGAACTGGCGCAACCGCAGAACCCGGAAGCGCAAAGCCTGTACAAGAACCTGGCGAAGGAACGCGATTTCTACGGTTTCCTCGCCGCCGACCGCTCGCAACTACCCTACTCGCTGATGAACAAGCCGCTGGTGCTTAGCCAGGCGACCATCAACAAGGTGCGTAACACTCCCGGCGTGCGGCGTGCGCTGGAATTTCATGCGCGCGGGCAGATCGTCGACGGTCGCCGCGAGTGGTATCACGTCAGCCGTCATTTCAATCGGGACGAAATGGTCGCCCAGGCCAAACTGGCCTACGACCTGAAATGGTATTTCCCGGCGATCCGCACCATCAGTCAGGCGCAATACTGGGACGATCTGGATATCCGCTTCCCGATGGCCCACCGCGACACTCTGGTGCGTGAGGCCAAGGTTCGTGGCCTGCATTCGAGCTGGGTGTTTGCCATCACCCGTCAGGAAAGTGCGTTCATGGACGACGCCCGCTCCGGGGTCGGTGCCAGCGGCCTGATGCAATTGATGCCCGGCACCGCCAAGGAAACCGCACGCAAGTTCAGCATTCCGCTGGCCTCGCCGCAGCAAGTGCTCGATCCGGACAAGAACATCCAGCTCGGCGCCGCCTACCTGAGCCAGGTGCACAGCCAGTTCAACGGCAACCGCGTGCTCGCGTCCGCCGCCTACAACGCCGGCCCCGGCCGTGTGCGCCAGTGGCTGCGCGGTGCCGATCACCTGAGCTTCGATGTCTGGGTGGAAAGCATCCCGTTCGACGAAACCCGCCAGTACGTGCAGAACGTGCTGTCGTACTCGGTGATCTACGGCCAGAAGCTCAACTCGCCGCAGCCGCTGGTGGATTGGCATGAGCGGTATTTCGACGACCAATGACAGGTGCTGAATACCTGAAATGAAAAATGCCCGCTTCAATCGATGCGGGCATTTTTTTGTCTTCAGCAAAGGCCTGAGGCAGTTCTACACCGCCACCGCATGCCCATCATTGAACTGCAGCGCCGCCAGTCGCGCATACAGCGGATTGCTTACGATCAGCTCCTGATGGGTACCGATTGCCACCAGACTGCCCTGATCCATCACCGCGATCCGGTCGGCGTTTTTCACCGTGGCCAAGCGATGCGCGATCACCAGTGTGGTGCGGTTTTGCATCAGGCTTGGCAGCGCTTCCTGAATCAAGTGCTCGCTCTGGGCATCGAGGGCACTGGTGGCTTCGTCCAGCAGCAGAATCGGCGCATCCACCAGCAAAGCGCGAGCGATCGCCAGGCGTTGACGCTGGCCGCCGGAAAGTCCAAGGCCGGCGTCACCCAAGTGGGTCTGATAGCCGTTGGGCATCTTCTCGATGAAGTCATGGGCGTGAGCAATTCTTGCCGCTTCCTTAACCTGTTCCAGCGTCGCGCCCGCGTTGCCGTAACGAATATTCTCTTCGACGCTGCCGAAAAACAGTGCAGGCGATTGCGAGACCAGGGCGAAATTGCGCCGCAGGTCCAGCGGGTCGAGGCTGGTCAGCGGCACACCGTCGATCAGGATCCGCCCTTCAATCGGGTCGTAGAAGCGCAACAGCAAGTCATACACCGTGGATTTACCGGCCCCGGATGGCCCGACAAGGGCCAGGGTCTCGCCAGCCCTGATGGTCAGGCTCAGGCCGTTGACGGCGTAGCTGTCCAGACGCGACGGATAGGAAAAACGTACATTCTGCAACTGCAGTTCGCCCTTGATCCGCTCAGGCAACGTCACCAGCCCGAGGGTCGGCGGCTGGATGATGTTCTGCGAACTGAGGAGTTCGGCGATGCGTTCAGCGGCACCCGCAGCACGCTGCAACTCGCCGATGACTTCGCTCAACGTGCCGATCGCACTGCCGACAATCAGGCTGTAGAAGACGAAAGCCGCCAGTTCACCACCGGTGATGCGTCCGGCAATCACGTCCATGCCGCCGACCCACAACATCACCGCAACCGCACCGAGCACCAGCACGATCACCACGGTGATCATCCACGAGCGCTGAAAGATGCGCTTGCGTGCAGTGTCGAACGCGTCCTCGACGGTCGTGGCGAAACGTCGCTCGTCCTGCACCTGATGGTTGTACGCCTGCACGGTCTTGATCTGGCCAAGCGTTTCGGAAACATAGCTGCCGATATCGGCGACCCGATCCTGACTCAACCGCGACAGATTGCGCACGCGCCGACCGAAAATCAGAATCGGCGCGACCACGAACGGCAAGGCAATCACCACGATGCTGGTGAGTTTCGGGTTGGTGATAAACAGCAGAACCACCCCGCCGATCACCATCAACAGGTTGCGCAAAAACATCGACAGTGAAGAGCCGATCACCGATTGCAGCAACGTGGTGTCGGCGGTCAACCGTGACTGGATCTCCGAACTGCGGTTGTTCTCGTAAAACCCGGGGTGCAGATAGACCAGATGGTTGAACACTTCGCGCCGGATATCCGCCACACAACGCTCGCCGATCCACGACACCCAGTAAAAACGCGCGAACGTGCCGACTGCCAGGCCCAGCACCATCAGCATGAAGATACCGATGCTCTGGTTCAGTTGGTGCGGCGATTGAGTCATGAAGCCCCGATCGACCAGCAATTTGATCCCCTGCCCCATCGACAAAGTGACGGCCGCGGTGACGATCAACGCCAGCAGCGCAGCAGCAACTTGCCAGCGATAAGGCGCCAGAAATCGGCTGGTCAGACTCAGCGCTCGACGGTGCCGGGAAGAAAGCTTCGAGATCATTCAGGTACACATCCGTGTTGATGAAAGGGCTAGCCTAAACCTTCTATGGGGCGGAACTCTGTAAATCACAATGAGTCAGGTTAAATATGCCCCCAAAGACTAGGCCATAGTTGCTATTGGTCTAATGTCCCGGTTGAGACGAGCGGTCATTTCTGTTGGACTGGAGGTGCCGCTTTTGACAGACCCAAGGGTGTTGTCACAGCCTGGTCACGTGGCGGTTTTAATCTACGTGCACAACCTGATGAGGAGACAGGCCATGTCCTTGCAACACAGCAGCGAAGACAAGATTCAAGTGATCCGCACCAAGCCCGGCCAACCTCTGGGTTGCTCGATTATTGATAAGGATGGGCGTGAAGTACCGATCACTGAAGACATGATCCAGGACGCATGCCGCGAACTGGACAAGCGATTGGTCAAGCCTGCCGAACAAAAGTGATATAGCCACCGTCTTCCTGACCCGGCCCCTTTTTGGCCGGGTTTTTTCTGCCCACAAATTGACGATTGTGGTGCAACCATCGCGGGCAAGCCCGCTCCCACAGGTCCAGTGGTCAGCTCGGATCTTGCGTAACACGGAGAACCTGTGGGAGCTGGCTTGCCAGCGATAAAGCCAATTTTATTTCTAGACAGCCACCGCCCCCAGCGCCGCCACGATCTGCTGCAACTGCGGCGAGTCGCCTTCAACCCGCACCTTCAGCCCCTCGATCTCGCGCCGCACCGGATACTGCTTGCGCAGTACATCAAACGCCGCGCGCTGTTCGGCGACATTGCCAACGAGACTGCGGCGAAAATCCGCATCATCGCGGCGCGGGTCGTACACCCCACGGCACAACATCGCCAGCGCCCAGGCCGGATCGCTGTCGGCGTGCAGGGTCACTTCTGACAGCCAGGGTGCCGGCAGCAGGTCACTGAGCTGGATGCTCGCAGGCTGACCGATAAATTCGCAATAGGCCTGATAAATCTGCGCCGTCCCGCGTTGCTTGCCATCGAGGCTGTAGCCGGCAATGTGCGGTGTGGCCAGCACGCAGAGTTCGGCAAGGGCAACATCGACCTCAGGCTCGGCTTCCCAAACATCGAGCACCGCTTGCAGGTCTTCGCGCTCCAGCAGCACTTCGCGCAACGCGGCGTTATCCACCACCGGACCACGGGCAGCGTTGATCAGCCAGGTGCCGGGTTTGAGCTGGAGCAAACGCTGCTCATCGAACAGGTGCCAGGTCGCGCCTTCCCCGGTACGGGTCAGCGGTGTGTGCAGGCTGATCACGTCGCACTGCTCGATGATTTGCTCGAGGCTGACGTAATCGCCGCCCTCGGCTGCCTGACGCGGCGGATCGCAGACTTTGACATTCCAGCCCAGGCCCTTGAGGACCTTGATCAACCGCCCGCCGACTTCACCCGCGCCGATCACGCCGTACGTACGTTGCGGCAAATCAACGCCTTCTATTTCCGCCAGGGTCATCAGGCTGCCGAGCGCGTAATCGACCACGCCCCGCGCATTGCACCCGGGGGCGCTGGACCAGGTGATGCCGGCCTCGTTGAAATAATCGAGATCGAGATGATCGGTTCCGATGGTGCAAGTGCCGACGAAACGCACCGTGCTGCCTTCGAGCAACGCGCGATTGACGTTGGTCACCGAGCGCACCAGCAACACATCGGCCTGCTCGACCGTCGCACGGTCGATGGAACGCCCCGGCACCCGGCGAATCTCGCCGAAACCGGCAAAAAAGGCATCGAGCAGCGGGATATTTTCGTCGGCAACAATCAGCATGGCGGGCTCCTTGAGGGGATCGGCAGTTTAGGTGCAGATCCACCGTTGAGCCAGCGCAGACTGCACTGTGGCGAGGGAGCTTGCTCCCGCTCGACTGCGCAGCAGGCGGAAAGTCTGCAATCGGGATTTTCCTGGTCCACCACGCCGGATGGTTTTGCGGCCGCTTCGCACCCCAGCGGGAGCAAGCTCCCTCGCCACAGTGGATGGCATTGATGATTACAAATCCGCAACAGAGGATTTTTCCTGACTGTCACGTCAGCGGCGTAGAATGCGGCGCCTTGCGCATCAACACCTGTGGACGCTTTGCCTGTGAATTCTGTTACTGATCAACCTCTCGCTGCCTCACTCACCCGCCCCGCGCGAATTCGCCTGGAGTTCAGGAACCTGCTCGCCCTGGCGTTGCCGATCATCATCGCGCAACTGGCGACCACCGCCATGGGCTTCGTCGATGCCGTGATGGCCGGCCGCGTCGGGCCGCGCGATCTGGCGGCGGTAGCGCTGGGCAACTCGATCTGGGTTCCGGTGTTTCTGCTGATGACCGGCACCCTGCTGGCCACCACGCCGAAAGTCGCCCAGCGTTTCGGCGCCGGCACCCACAGCGAGATCGGCCCGATCGTGCGTCAGGCGCTGTGGCTGGCGCTGGTGGTCGGCCTGATCGCGACATGCATGCTGGTCGCCGCCGAACCGGTACTGCACCTGATGAAGGTCGATCCCGAGCTGATCGGCCCGTGCATGCAATACCTGCACGGCATTGCCAGCGGCCTGCCGGCGGTGGCGTTCTATCACGTGCTGCGCTGCACCAGTGACGGCATCGGCCGCACCCGCCCGGCGATGGTGCTGGGTCTATGCGGTCTGGCGCTTAACATTCCGCTGAACTACATCTTCATCTATGGCCACTTCGGCGTGCCGGCCATGGGCGGCGTGGGTTGCGGTTGGGCCACGGCCATCGTGATGTGGGTCATGGCGCTGGGGCTGGCCGGTTACGAGCGCTGGGCGCCGGCCTATCGTTCGAGCGAGATCTTCAGCCGTTTCGACTGGCCACAGTGGGCGGTGATCAAGCGTCTGCTGGCAATCGGTCTGCCGATTGGCATCGCCGTTTTTGCCGAGTCGAGCATCTTCGCGGTGATCGCCTTGCTGATCGGCAGCCTCGGCGCCACCGTGGTCGCCGGGCATCAGATCGCGCTGAACGTCAGCTCGCTGGTGTTCATGATTCCGTATTCGCTGGGCATGGCGGTGACCGTACGCGTCGGCCAGGCACTGGGCCGTGAGGAGCCGCGTGAAGCACGCTTTGCTGCCGGCGTCGGCATGGGCACTGCACTGGCTTACGCCTGTATTTCGGCGAGCATGATGCTGTTGCTGCGCGAGCCGATTGCGTCGATCTATACGGCTGATCCGACGGTGATCCACATCGCGGCGATGCTGATTGTGTACTCGGCACTGTTTCAGTTCTCCGACGCGATCCAGGTCACCGCCGCCGGCGCGCTGCGCGGTTATCAGGACACCCGGGTGACGATGATCCTGACCCTGTTCGCCTACTGGGGCATCGGTCTGCCGGTGGGTTACGCCCTCGGCCTGACCGACTGGCTCGGCGAACCGCGTGGCCCGAGCGGCTTGTGGCAAGGCTTGATCGTCGGTTTGAGCTGTGCCGCGTTCATGCTGTCGATCCGCCTGACCCGCAGTGCGCGCAAGCGTATCCGGATCAGTCGTTCGGTGGGCTGATCAGCCATAAAAAAAGACCTGCACATGCAGGTCTTTTTTTTGCCCGAATTCAATTGGACTTCTTGCGGATCCAGTACAGATAAGTACCGGCCTCTTCGTGCTGGCCCACCAGTTCGTGGTCGAGAAACACGCAGAACTTGGGAATGTCGCGACGGGTCGAGGGATCGGTGGCGATCACCTTGAGCAGGCCGCCAGGCATCAGGTCGCGGATGTGCTGGTGCAGCATCATCACCGGCTCCGGGCAATTGAGGCCGGTGGCGTCGAGGGTGCCGTCGACCGGGGTATCGATCATTTCACTCATGATTCACTCCTGAAACTGGCCGGCATTGTCGCGCATTGCCGGGGGCTCAGTCATCTGTAGCGAGGGGATTTATCCCCGATGGGTCGCGAAGCGGCCCCAAAGACTGGGGATGCGCTAAATCCCATCGGGGATAAATCCCCTCACCACAGAGATCATTCCCACAGGGTTTAGTGGTGACTTAGCGGGATTTGGCTTTCTTGATGTCATGCCGACGCAGATGGCAGGTCACTTCCTCGCGGTCGTGATACAGCTGCTTGCAACCAATATCGACCTTGATCCCGCGCGCCTTGAAGCCATCGGCGATGCGTTCGAGCAAGCGCTTCACTTCGGCGTAACGCTGCTTCATCGGCAGCTTGAGGTTGACCACCGCTTCGCGGCAATGGCCCTCGCCGATCCACTCTTCCAGCATCGCCGCGTTGCGCGCGGGTTTCTCGACGATGTCGCAGACCATCCAGTCCACCGGCTGCTTGGGCTTGAAGGTGAAGCCGTCGGCCATCAAGTGTTGCACCAGCCCGGTGTCCATCAGGCTTTCAGCCATCGGGCCGTTGTCGATGGCGGTCACCAGCATGCCGCGGTTGACCAGTTGCCAGGTCCAGCCGCCCGGTGCCGCGCCGAGATCGACGCCGGTCATATCGCTGTGCAGGCGTTCGTCCCACTGGTCACGCGGGATGAAATGGTGCCAGGCCTCTTCCAGTTTCAACGTTGAACGGCTTGGCGCCTCGCGCGGAAACTTCAGACGCGGAATGCCCATCGGCCACATCGCCGAGTTGCCGGCATCGGCCATACCGAGGAACACTTCACGACCACTTTTGAAGGTCAGCAGCAGGCGCGGTTTGTTCGCGTCGTCCACCAGTTTGCCGGCGCCGGTCAGCGCCTTGCGCAGCGGGCCTTCGAATTTTTTGCAGAAGTTCGACAGCTCTTTACCGTCGTTGGTGTCGACCACTTCCAGCCACAGGCTGCCGCAGACCGGGAAGTCCGCCATGTGCTCGAGGATCACGCTGATGCGGTCGGTTTCCGGCAGATTGATGAAAACGCCCCGCGCCCATTGCCGCGGGAAAATCAGCTCGGCAAAGCGCTGACCGCGCATCAGGCGCTCGGCACCGTCTGCTTCGGTGCAGACAAACTCGGCGTACGCGGTGGCCGGTTTGGCCTTGGCGTAACCGGCCACGTTGAGTTGGGCGGCGAGGTCGGAAATCTCCGAACAGACTTCGCCTTCGAAGCCTGGCCGGCAATGCATGAATAGGGTGTTCATTCTTACTCCTGGGCAGAGGGCGGACATTCGGCCCCTGCTGCTCAAGCCTTGCGATGAAGCAAAGCCTGTCACGAAAACCGGCGCATGATAGCCGATGTCGGAACCTTGGACTTGCCCATAGAGTCCAGTTATTAGCCAGCTACTGAAAACAGGGCTACGTTGATAGCTCTGCCCGTCCCCTCAGTCCGTAGCCGTGCGGACTCAAAGGAGTGATCGTAATGCCGTCCCTCGATAGTCTGAAGACCCTTAAAACTCTACAAATCGACGATAAGACCTACCACTATTTCAGCCTGCCCGATGCCGCCAAGAGCCTTGGCAATATCGACCAGCTACCGATGTCGCTGAAAGTGCTGCTGGAAAACCTGTTGCGCTGGGAAGATGAAAAAACTGTCACCGGCGCCGACCTCAAGGCCATTGCCGCCTGGCTCAAGGAGCGCCGCTCCGACCGGGAAATCCAGTACCGCCCGGCTCGGGTATTGATGCAAGATTTTACCGGTGTCCCTGCCGTGGTCGATCTCGCTGCGATGCGCGCCGCCATGGCCAAGGCCGGCGGTGACCCGCAGCGAATCAACCCGCTGTCGCCAGTGGATCTGGTGATCGACCACTCGGTGATGGTCGACAAATTCGCCACCCCAAGCGCCTTTGAACAAAACGTCGACATCGAAATGCAGCGCAACGGCGAGCGCTACGCGTTCCTGCGCTGGGGCCAGAGTGCCTTCGACAACTTCAGCGTAGTGCCGCCGGGCACCGGGATCTGCCACCAGGTCAATCTCGAATATCTCGGGCGCACGGTATGGACCAAGGATGAGGACGGCCGCACCTACGCCTTCCCCGACACCCTGGTCGGCACCGACTCCCACACCACCATGATCAACGGCCTCGGCGTACTCGGCTGGGGCGTCGGCGGGATCGAGGCGGAAGCGGCGATGCTCGGCCAACCGGTGTCGATGCTGATTCCGGAAGTGATCGGTTTCAAACTCACCGGCAAGCTCAAGGAAGGCATCACCGCCACCGACCTGGTGCTGACAGTCACGCAGATGCTGCGCAAGAAAGGTGTGGTCGGCAAATTCGTCGAATTCTACGGCGACGGGCTAGCCGATCTGCCGCTGGCCGACCGCGCGACCATCGCCAACATGGCCCCGGAATATGGCGCGACCTGCGGCTTCTTTCCGGTCGATGACGTAACCCTCGAATACCTGCGCCTGTCCGGTCGCCCGGCCGAAGTGGTGAAACTGGTCGAGGCCTACACCAAGGCCCAGGGCCTGTGGCGCCTGCCCGGTCAGGAACCGGTGTTTACCGACAGCCTGGCGCTGGACATGGGCAGCGTCGAAGCCAGCCTGGCCGGGCCAAAGCGCCCGCAGGATCGGGTTTCGCTGCCGAACGTGGCACAGGCTTTCAGTGATTTCATGGACCTGCAATTCAAGCCCACCAGCAAGGAAGAAGGCCGTCTGGAAAGCGAGGGCGGCGGTGGCGTGGCTGTGGGTAACGCCGACCTGGTCGGCGAAACCGAGTACGAATACGAAGGCCACACCTATCGCCTGAAAAACGGTGCGGTGGTGATCGCCGCGATCACCTCCTGCACCAATACCTCAAACCCGAGCGTGATGATGGCGGCCGGTCTGCTGGCGAAGAAAGCCGTGGAGAAAGGCCTGACCCGCAAGCCATGGGTCAAGAGTTCGCTGGCGCCCGGCTCGAAAGTGGTCACCGACTACTACAAGGCGGCGGGGCTTACGCAATACCTCGATCAACTGGGCTTTTCGTTGGTCGGCTATGGCTGCACCACGTGCATCGGCAACTCCGGGCCATTGCCGGAGCCGATCGAAAAAGCCATTCAGAAAGCTGACCTCACGGTCGCCTCGGTGCTGTCCGGCAACCGCAACTTCGAAGGCCGCGTGCATCCGCTGGTCAAGACCAACTGGCTGGCCTCGCCACCGCTGGTGGTCGCCTACGCCTTGGCCGGCAGCGTGCGCACCGACATCAGCACTGAGCCACTGGGCAATGACCAACAAGGCCATCCGGTGTACCTGCGCGATATCTGGCCGAGCAGCAGGGAAATCGCCGACGCGGTGAATCAGGTCAACACTGCGATGTTCCACAAGGAATACGCCGAGGTGTTTGCCGGTGACGAACAATGGCAAGCGATCCAGGTGCCGCAGGCCGCCACCTATGTGTGGCAGGACAATTCGACCTACATCCAGCATCCACCGTTCTTCGACGACATTTCCGGCCCGTTGCCAGTGATCACCGACGTCAAGGGTGCGCGGGTTCTGGCGCTGTTGGGCGATTCGGTAACCACTGACCACATCTCCCCCGCCGGCAACATCAAGGCTGACAGCCCGGCCGGGCGCTATCTGCGCGAAAAAGGCGTGGAGCCGCGGGACTTCAACTCCTATGGCTCACGGCGTGGCAACCACGAAGTGATGATGCGCGGCACATTCGCCAACATCCGCATTCGTAACGAGATGCTCGGCGGCGAAGAAGGTGGCAACACAATCTACATCCCGAGCGGCGAGAAAATGCCGATTTACGATGCCGCCATGCTGTACCAGGCCTCGGGCACGCCGCTGGTGGTGATCGCCGGTCAGGAATACGGCACCGGCTCCAGCCGTGACTGGGCGGCCAAAGGCACCAACCTGCTGGGCGTCAAAGCGGTGATCGCCGAAAGCTTCGAGCGTATTCACCGTTCCAACCTGGTAGGCATGGGCGTGTTGCCGCTGCAGTTCAAGCTCGATCAGAACCGCAAGAGCCTGAACCTCACCGGCAAGGAAACCCTGGATATTCAGGGCCTGACCGGTGTCGAGCTGACGCCGCGCATGAACCTGACGCTGGTGATCACCCGTGAAGACGGGCGCCAGGAAAAAATCGAGGTGCTGTGCCGCATCGATACGTTGAATGAGGTGGAGTACTTCAAGTCCGGCGGGATTCTGCATTACGTCCTGCGCCAACTGATTGCTTCCTGAAAACACGTTTCCCTGTAGGAGCTGCCGCAGGCTGCGATCTTTTGATTTTGGCTTTCATGAAGCAAGATCAAAAGATCGCAGCCTGCGGCAGCTCCTACAGGGTGGTGCACTTTTCTACAGGCGAAAAAAAACCCGCCGAAGCGGGTTTTTCCCAAGACCATTATCGACTCCCTGTCGGCAGCGATCCTTGCTATGGTCGATCATCCGTGATCCTGAAACACTCCCTGTGTCTCAGTTGATGGGTGTAGATTACGCCGTGGATCCAATCGGCAATAGTCGAAAAAGCTAGCACCGCGTGTAAGACATTCGCTATACCAGCCCTTCCGAAAACCCTTAGCCCTCTCAGTTATCCAGCAGGCAAGCGGCGATTTGCGCGACCTGCAGCTGTTCGGCAGCCTGTTGCTGCGCATCGTCCTCCAGGAACCAGGCGGCCGACAATCCGGCAAACGCCAACACCCATTGCAGCAAGCGTCGGCGATCAAGCCCGGACGCCTCGACGATCACCTCGACCTGCCGGCGCAATCGCTGTGAATCGCCAGCCGTCGGCAAGTCCGGGTTGCAGATCAGGTTGGCGTAGTCATAACCGCGCTCGCCGCGTACTCGTTTGGGATCAATAGCGAGCCAGCCGTGCGCAGCGAAATCGAGAACATTGTCGTGGTGCATGTCACCGTGCAGCACCACCACGTCCTGCGGATCTGCGAGCAAGGCTTCAGCCGTTTGCAGGCTCAAGGCATAGGTCCCACCATGTTCGGCCGCGGCCACGCGCAGCGAGACGAACCACGGTGCCAGCTCCACCAGCGGCGGTGGCGGCGTCGGGCGCGGCGCATGCAAGCGCGCTAGTGTCGTGCACATGATCTGCGTGGCTTCGTCGTCTTCACCGTTGAGCGCCATGTGCATCAAAGAACGCCGGCCCATGGCCCGTTCCAGCAACAAACCTTCCTCGTGATGGGCAAGCACCCGCGCTGCGCCCTCACCGTCCCACCAAGTCATCAGTCGATTGCCGAATTGCTCGTCGGTATCCAGCGCAACCTTGAGCATGGCCGGCGTGTCGCCAAAACGCACCGGCAACAGGCGGCTGCCGGGGGTGATGATCGGCTCACCGTCCGGCACCAGCGCCCAGCGTTGCAACCAGGATTCGAAGATTGCGCAGTCAGTCACCGTCACGCTCGCGGGTCTTGGCGCTTTCGGCGAGAAACTGTTCAAGTCGACTCAGCTGTTCCTCCCAGCCACGGCTGTCCATGTAATACGCCTCCTTCTGCCGCACGTCGGGAATGTGCGCGAAGCCGGACTCGGACACTTTGAGCAAAGTGCCGCCCTCGTAATCCTGCAGTTCGAACTTGACCAGCGTCGTTGGCTCCTGGGAATAATCGATCGTCGGATTGACCGCGTACGGGTGCCAGCGAAACGAAAACAATTGCTGCGGTTCGACCCGCTCGACCAGCACGTTCCACAACACGTGTTCATAACCGGGATAGGTGACCTGCCCCTGCGTCCATTTTCCGGCGATGAATCGCCTGCCCTCCAGCGCCACACCAAACCACTGGCCAAACGCCTCGGCATCGACCAATGCGCGCCAGACATAAGAACGCGGCGCCTTCAGCGTGATTTTGCGTTCGAAACTATTGGGTACCGGTTTCATAAGTCACCTCCTGTTCTGAACAGTAGGCTTGTATGACCACATGTCCAACCTGAAGTTGTATCAAAGCCGTTCGCCTGCGCAGCACCAGGGAAACATTCGGCGGCATTTCCGATCGTTGAATCGAGCGCCCTCATCCGATGAACCTGTTACCTTTTCCTGCGAAATGGACACGGACAAGGACGAAGCATGCAGCCATCTCTCTCCGAACGTTATCGCGGCGCCCTGCTCGGCCTCGCCTGTGGTGATGCTGTGGGCACCACGGTGGAGTTCAAGCCACGGGGCTCATTCCAGCCACTGACCGACATGGTCGGTGGCGGTCCCTTCCGCTTGAAGCCAGGGCAATGGACGGATGACACCTCGATGGCGCTGTGCCTGGCGGAAAGTCTGCTGAGCAAAAACAGATTTGATGCGGCAGACCAGATGGGGCGCTATCTCAACTGGTGGAAATGGGGCTATCTCAGTTCCACAGGTGAGTGTTTCGATATCGGCATGACGGTCAGCCAGGCGCTGTCGCAGTATCAGCAAACCGGCCAGCCCTTCGCGGGGTCCACCGACGCGTTCACCGCCGGCAACGGCTCGCTGATGCGTCTGGCACCCGTGGTGCTGTTTTACTTCCCTGATGCCCGTCAGATCCACCAGTTCGCCAGCGACAGTTCGCGGACAACCCACGCAGCGCCCGAGGCCATCGAATGCTGTCAGTTGCTTGCCGAGGTGATCAACAAAGCCTTGCTTGGCGCGTCCAAGTCAGAATTGCGCAAACTGTCAGACTCAACCTTCGTTCAAGCAAAAGTCGCAGCCATCGCCCGGGGTGATTACCTCACAAAGTCGGCGGACGAAATCCGTGGTAGCGGCTACTGCGTCGAGACTCTGGAAGCGGCGCTGTGGTGCTTTCATCACACCGACAGTCTCGCCGCAGCGATTCTGCAAGCCGCCAATCTGGGCGATGACGCCGACACCACGGCCGCTATCGTTGGACAAGTAGCCGGCGCCTATTACGGCGTTCGAGCGATTCCTGCCCATTGGCTGGAAATGCTCCATGACGGCGAGGAGATTGCAGCCACTGCAGATCGCCTGCTCGAAGCCTCCCGCCTACGGGTGCCTGATTAGAAGCCCCGGAGCCGCTAAACTGCGCTGTACTTTTCATCCGACACTGTGAGATTACCCTATGTCCCCACGCCTGCTTCTGGCCCTGACACCTTTTCTGTTCACTCCCGTCGTCGACGCGGCCGTCGACTGCGCCAATGCCAGCGATCAGGCCACCATGAACCAGTGTGCCGGGGAGGAATTCAAGGCAGCGGACAAGGAATTGAACGCGGTGTATCAACAGATCACCGGTCGTTTGAAGGACAACCCTGACAGCAAGAAGCTGCTAATGGGTGCGCAGCGAGCATGGATCGGGTTTCGCGATGCCGAGTGCAAGTTTTCGGCATCCGGGGTCGAAGGCGGAAGTGTTTATCCGTTGATCTACAGCAATTGCCTGACCGGTGTGACCAAGGTGCGGGTCGAGGCGCTGAAGCAATATTTGAAGTGCCAGGAGGGTGACATGAGTTGCCCGGTACCCGGGGCCTGATTTTGTAGTGGTTTCGGTCTTGCCGATAGTTTGTTGATTTCACACTTGGAGCACCTTCGGCGCGCTCGCCAGCAAGCCGACTCCCCGCACCATTACGAGTAATTGCTCGGAACCGCAGCATAGGAAGATGCCGCAGCAAGCGAATCAAAATTAATTATTGTAATCAGATAATTTTTAATCGAGAATTCGCTACCAAATTGCAACAACCAGGAATTTTCATGAGTACTCACATCAACGGATTGGCGCCGCAGCGCATGCATTGGATCGGGCTGCTGGCAGCAATTCTCGTCTGGGTTCTGGGTGTGACGGAGGTCGGCGGCAACGCGACGGTCTGGTTCTTCAAAAAGGATGAAATGCTGGCGGGCCTGCTCTATGCCTTTGCAGAAGGCTCGCCGCAACTGCTCGACCCGTTTGTCGAAGGCGCGCTGCTTGATCCCGACACCTGGCTGTCGTCAATGGTCACTGCGCTGATCGTTTTTCTGGATTTTCTGCCCGTTGTCCTGTCGGCTTACGCGTTATGGCTGACCGGGTTGTTTTTCTTGCGCTTGTCACGCGGCGAAACCTGGACCGATCGCAATATCGGCGTCCTGTGGCGAGTGGGGATGCTGTGCATCGTTTCTCCGGCGGCTTACCCGCTGGTAGAGACTTTGCAAGGTCTGGCTTTATCGATCGATCTGCCGCCGGGGGATCGCATTTTTCAGTTCTCGATCGGCCTGTCTTCCTCTTCTGCCTACGAGATAATCAAAGGCGTATTGCTCTGTTCGTTTTCAATTATCATGCGCGATGCAAAAGTACTCAGCGATGAGCAAAGTCAATACATATAGAACAACATAATGACCATTATCGTCCGCCTTGACGTTGTCATGGCCACGCAAAAAATTCGCTCGAAAGAGTTGGCCGCCCTGCTCGGGATCACCGAAGCCAATCTGTCATTGCTGAAAAACGGCAAAGTCAAAGGTGTAAAGATGGCGACTCTGGATAAGCTCTGCGCTGCGCTCGATTGCCAACCGGGCGATCTGCTGGAATACCAGAAAGACTGAGACTTCCCCCCTGACGGCGAGTTGTTTATCGCAAGTCCCAATCGTTTAACTCTTATTCAATCCTTAGTTTCAAGGCGGCTTTGTCATGTCCCGTTATTTGTTATGCGCGCTGTTATTGCTGACAGCATCACTCAGCGGCTGCGCCACACAATTTGACGTAGCGCTCAATGCAATACCTGATCCGGACTATCAGTTCGACCGAAAGGCAACCGTGCTGGTGACCTCGACCAACGGCGCCGATGAGAACGCACTGAATGCCCGCTATTATCTTCGCGACATGGTCAACGCACTGAAAGACAGAGGCTTTCAGGAGGTTTATACCGACGCCAGCCTGCCCAGGAATCACGCGCCGATCAAAATGACCATCAGTCTCGATATCGGCAGCCGGCAAGTGTCTTATCGCTATACCGCCACCGACTATGGGCAAGTTCCAACCAGCACTACCACCGTGTGCAAAAACGCCAAGAAGAAAGATGACCGACTGACCTGCACCAGTAAGCCCAATACAACCTATGGCCCGGTGGGGACTTCAGAGCGGATCGGCTACACCACCCTGAGTACTTTCATTGCCACCGCCCGGGATGAGGCGAGTAAACGCACGGTGTATCTGTTGCGGGCATCGTCTTATAACGAGGACTGTCAGGCCGCCAAAGTCGAAGCGTTTCTGGTCGAGCAAGGCCTGCAGAACCTGAACTTCCAGGACCGCCTGCAACGCAACTACAGCGTCACGATGCCCGAGGGTTACAGCTGCAAATAGTCGGTTGCCCAAACATCTGTCTCGACAGCTTCACAGCGCAGCCAGCGTGAGCCGGTGCTGTGAAGCTGACTCGGGTTAGACGTGGGGATCACCCGGCGGCTTGGCCGGCGCCGCGTATTGCGGCTTGAGGTGGCCGTCCTGGTCCAGCAACCAGGCGTCCATGATCTGCCGCACCACAGGGCCGGCCACTCGACCACCGGCCTCACCGTTTTCGATCATCACCGAGATGGCGATCTTCGGATGCTCTGCCGGAGCGAAGCCGACAAACAAGGCATTGTCGCGATGCCGTTCCAGGGTTTTCTCGCGGTTGTAGCGCTCACCCTGCTTGATCGCGACCACTTGCGCAGTACCGCTCTTGCCGGCAATGCGGTACTGCGCACCGGCCGCTGCGGCGCGCGCGATACCCCGGGCGTCGTGCATCACCATCTGCATGCCGTGGTTGACCTGATCCCAGTCACGCGGGTTCTTCAGCAGGATGTTCGGCATCGGATGCTCGTCGACCGGCGCCACGCCATCGACCGTCTTCGCCAGGTGCGGACGATTCCATACGCCCTTGTTGGCGATCAGTGCGGTGGCCTGAGCCAGTTGTAGCGGCGTAACCTGCATGTAGCCCTGCCCAATGCCGAGGATCACCGTTTCCCCTGGGAACCAGGCCTGACGGCGCGTGGCGCGTTTCCAGGCTTGAGATGGCATCAAACCGGGCGACTCTTCGAACATATCCAGCGAGACCTTTTCGCCGAGGCCGAACATCGCCATGTAATCGTGCAGGCGATCGATGCCGAGCTTGTGTGCCAGGTCGTAGAAGTAGGTGTCGTTGGAGCGCATGATTGCCGCGTCCATGTCCACCCAGCCATCGCCACTGTGGTTCCAGTTGCGGTACTTGTGATCGAAATCCGGGAGTTGGTAGTAGCCTGGGTCAAAGACGCGGGTCTGCGGCGTCACGACACCGGTATCGAGGCCGGCAATCGCCACTTCTGGCTTGATGGTCGAGCCCGGCGCATACAGGCCGCGCAGCACACGGTTGAACAGCGGCCGGTCGATGGAATCGCGTAGCGCCGAGTATTCCTTGGAGCTGATGCCAGTGACGAACAGGTTCGGGTCGAAACTCGGATTGCTGACCATGGCCAACACTTCGCCGGTGGACGGGTCGAGAGCCACCACCGAGCCACGACGGTCGCCCAGTGCGGCTTCCGCAGCCTCCTGCAGTTTGACGTCGAGACTTAGAACGATGTTTTTGCCAGGCACCGGATCGGTGTGCTTGAGCACCCGTAATACTCGGCCCTGAGCGTTGGTCTCAACTTCTTCATAGCCAACATGACCGTGCAGTTGCGCTTCGTAGAAGCGTTCGATACCGGTTTTACCGATGGACTGCGTGCCACGGTACTCCACTGAATCAAGGGTCTTGGACTCTTTTTCGTTGATCCGGCCAACATAGCCGATCGAATGCGCGAAGTGCGTACCCAGCGGGTAGTGACGAACGAATTGTGGCTCCACATCCAGGCCCGGCAAACGGAATTCGTTGACCGCTAAAACGGCGATCTGTTCTTCGGTCAGTTCATAGAACAGCGTCACTGGAGTAAATGGATGACGAGACTGCTTCATGGCCTTGTCGAAAACCGTGCGATCTTCGACGGGCAAATGCAGCAGATTGATCACCTCGTCCAGCTCCTGATTGACATCAGTGGCGCGTTCACGAGTGATGATCAGATTGTAACTGGGACGGTTATCGGCGAGCAGCACGCCATTGCGGTCATAAATCAGGCCTCTTGTCGGCGGGATCGGCAAGACGTGGACGCGGTTATTTTCAGAAATGGTCGAGTGGTAGTCGTATTCAACTACTTGCAGGATGTACAGACGTACCACCAGCGCGCAGCTGATAGCAAAGACGAACAGAGCACAGGCGATCAACCGCTTGTTGACCAGGCGCGTCTCTTTTTCGTGATCCTTGATCGGGATGGGTTCAGGCATTTCTACAGCAACTCTTTGGCATAATTTGAGTGCCGATCCGTGGGCATGACATCAGTCCGTTAAAAACGAGCTGCACCATACCAAAAACCGAGTGGTCACTTCAGAAGGATTTTCCCCAATGGCAGTCCCTGCGACGGTTGGAACTCTCGTGTCGTCTGATTCTGACGAGAGAAGCACTTTCCTGCGGGCAAAACAAAACCCCAACTGCTTTCGCAATTGGGGTTTCGGAATTTAATCTTGACGATGACCTACTCTCACATGGGGAAACCCCACACTACCATCGGCGATGCATCGTTTCACT
>NZ_JBRFIX010000015.1:0-94591 GCF_053456425.1 Pseudomonas sp. LF020 | reverse complement strand
CAGGCTGCGATCTTTTGATCTTGTATTTTTCAAGATCAAGATCAAAAGATCGCAGCCTGCGGCAGCTCCTACAGGGGGCATCAGCTCGATTGCGCGGTGTCGTCGTCCGGCAACGCATCCAGCGGATCTTCCTGCCCCGGCAATTCAGTAATCACACTGAAATCCGTGACCTCGACCGCACCCAATCCATAACCCAGCAAATGAAACGAGAAAGCCTTGCGCTGTTGCGGGTTGTCGAAGCTGAAATCCATCTGCAGCGGCTGATCGGCTGTGGCGACCATCTCGGTCGGCAAGCCCAGCTGCACGTCCTGTTCGAACTCCTTGGCCTTGAGCTGGATGTACGCCGCCTGCTGCGGATCCACCGAACGCACGGTCAGGCGCACGCGGGTGTGCGAACCCTTGGGCATTTCCAGGTATTGCGCACCGATCAGGTTGTCGGCCCAGTCATCGTTGATCTGCGCCTGCAGCGGGATGACGTTGTTGCTGCCGAACTGGTAACGCTGATTGAGCGGCGTGCGCAGCAGCGACAGGTCCAGCGCCATGGCCCGCGCGGCAATCTGTCGGGCCTGCTGGCTGCTTTCAGTGCCCTTGAAGGTGGCGCGCTCGGCAATGAACCCGGCGCTTTCGTAGTAACGGCAACGACGCGGCATGTCGCACTCGGAAAAGATCCCCTGGCCATTGTGGTAGCGCAGTTTGCCGTTGGTGTAGGACATGATTTCGCGCCCGCTGTCGTAGTCGCGGAACAGCGAACGGCCGCTCAGCGCCGACGGCACCGGCAGGTCGAAATAATCGAGGATCGACGCGCTCAGATCGACATGCCCGTAGACCCCGGCATTCAGCCGTGGCAGCTGCTGGTGTTCCGGGGCCAGGGTCAGGTTGAAGCCCCAGGACGATGCCAGACGCACGCCATCGATGCCGTGGGATTCGTCCGAGGTGATCACCACCAGCGTGTCTTTCAGTACGCCCTGGCGTTCGAGACCGCTGAGAAACTGCTCCAGCGCATCATCGAGATAACCGACGGCGGCCTGTTTCGGCGTCTCGTAGCGCGCCAGATATTCTTCCGGTGCGGAGTAGGGCTGGTGCGTGCCGACAGTCAGCAGGGTGAGCATCCACGGTTGATTCTGCTTCTTCAGTTGGCCGACGTAATCCAGCGCGCCTTCGAAGAACGCCTTGTCATCCTTGCCCCACGGGAACTCCAGATAGTTGGCGTTGCTGAACCATTCCAGACCATGGGTCGCATCGAAGCCGATGTGCGGCATGATCTTGTCTTTGGCCATGAAGCGCAGGCCGGCGCCTTGCAGGTAATGGGTGCTGAAGCCGTTCTGCCGCAGCTGCGCCGGCAGGCAGGCCTGATTGCGCTCCTGCTGGGTGAGCATCTCCACACCTTTGGGCGTGCCGTTGTTGAGCTTGTCGTAATCGCCGCAGAGCATGGCGTACAGGCCGCGAATGGTCTGGTGCGTATGCAGCACGTAATCCGGGGTGTTCATGCCGCGCTCGGCCCAGCGGCTGAGGTTGGGCATCAGGTCTTCCTGATAATGGCTGCCGATGGCTTCGCGATTGGCGCGGATGTAGGCGCCGGGAATGCCTTCCAGGGCGATGATCAGCACATTGCGCGCCTGCCCCGGTGCGGTCAGCAGCTTGTGCCCGTTGAGATCCAGGTCGGTCAGTCCGGCCATCTGCGGCGCGGGTTCTTCGACGTCACCGTCCAGCCATTCTTCGGTCTGCAACTGCAGATCGGCCACTTGAGCGGCGAGCAACTGATGCGGCAGGTTGTACAGGCGCCACGGATCCTCTTCGTTCGGCCACAGGTTCTGCACGCCCCAGTGCGCGGCGAACAGCAGCGCCGGCGCCGCCCATACGGCGCGGGGCAGGGCAGCAGCGAGTTGCGCGCGATTGGCGAAGCGCGTCACTAACCAGAGCAGCAGCGCCAGCAACAGGGCCACGCCCAGCGCCGGATGGGCAAGGCCGCCACCGGTGGAGTTTTCCACGAACTGCGGGTCAATCAGGTAATGCAGGTCGGATGGGTTCGGCAGGCGACCGACAGCGCTGACCAGTTCGGCCGTCGCCACCGCCAGCAATCCCCAGAACAGCAGCAACGGCAACGCCAGCCACCACGCGCGACGATGCAGCAACAGTACCAGCACACTGCCAATCGCCAGGTCGGACAAATAGCCCAGCGGCGACGACCAGCCCAACGCCGCGCGCAGGCATACCGGTACGATCAGCACCAGCAGAATCAGGGAAAACAGGCGGGCATGTGGCTGCCGCAACCAACGCAAAAGAACGCTCACAAAAAAAGACCTTCCAGCCATCAAACCGTCATAAAAGTGTGCGCGATGATACCAAGGGTGGGCTGTCTGATCGCCCTTTTAAACACCCGGCTGATCCGCTCGCGCAGACGTGACGCAAGGCTTGAGGCCGTGACCGGCGTTGGTGTCCGCCCGCTGGCGGCTGACGTACAGCTTGTAACCGGTGGCAGATTTATTGTTTCAGGCTGTTTAAATCAGCGCGCAACGGCAAACATGAGCGTGCTATGGATATTCGATAACGGTATTTAATTTCTATTTTTTATAGCGATAGAGTTCGGCCTTTCTGCCCAATCCACCGTGCTGCGAGGTTGTCATGGCCATACCGTTCAAACGTTCTGCGCTGACTCTGTTGGCCGCATCCCTGGCAGGCAGTCTGCTGTTCAGCGCCGGCGTCCAGGCCGAAGGCAAGATCAGCATCGCCCAGCAATTCGGCATCGGTTATCTGATTCTCGATGTGGTGCGTGATCAGCAGTTGATCGAAAAACATGGCAAGGCGCAGGGACTGGAGATCAAGGTCGACTGGAACAGCATCTCCGGCGCCACTGCGATGAATGAAGCGCTGCTGACCGGCGCGCTGGACGTGGTCTCCGCCGGGGTGCCTCCGATGCTCACGGTGTGGGATCGCACCCGTGGCAAACAGAACGTCAAGGCGATTGCCTCGCTCGGCTCGATGCCCAATTACCTGCTGACCAACAACCCGAACATCAAGACCCTCAAGGATTTCAGCGACAAGGACCGCATCGCCGTGCCGGCGGCGGGCGTGGGGTTCCAGTCGCGGACCTTGCAGATCGAAACGGCCAGGGAGTTCGGCAATGATCAGTACAAGAAGTTTGACGACATCTCGGTCAGCTTGCCGCACCCGGATGCCACGGCGGCGCTGATTGCCGGCGGTTCGGAAATCAACGCGCATTTCTCCAGTCCGCCGTTTCAGTATCAGGCGCTGCAAAATCCCAACGTGCACAAGGTGTTGAGTTCCTACGACGTACTCGGTGGCCAGGCCACGTTCAACGTGCTCTACACCACGGAAAAATTCCACGACGAAAATCCCAGGACCTACAAGGCGTTCTACGACGCGTTGGCCGAAGCGGAAAAAATCATCAAGGCCGACAAACCCGCCGCCGCTCAGGCGTACATCCGCGTCGAACAGTCCAAACTGCCGCTGGCGCTGGTCGAGAAGATCGTCACCGATCCCGAAATCGACTTCACGGTGGTGCCGCAGCGCACGTTTATCTATGCCGAGAAATTGCAGGAACTGGGCGTGCTGAAGAACAAGGCCGACAGCTGGAAGGATTACTTTTTTGAAGAGGCGCATGGCAATGCCGGGAGCTGATAACGCTCAGGCATCGCCCACCGTCGTGCAATTCGGCGATCAGTTCGAACCGTCGTCGAAAATGCTTTCAATCGGTAATTCGAACGTCCGGGCAATTTGAAAGGCCAGCGGCAGGCTCGGGTCATAACGTTCGTTTTCGATGGCGTTGATCGTCTGCCGCGACACTTTGAGGCGTTCCGCCAGATCGACCTGCGACCAGTTGCGCTCGGCGCGCAGTGCCTTGAGGCGATTTTTCATTGGTAGCGGCGTCGAGCGATTTGCAGACCGAGAATCCACATCGCGCCCATCACGGGCCACACGCAAGTCCACGGGATGTGTGGGGCGCCGACGTTTTCCAGAAATCCGTAACTGAAGGTCAGCAACGCCGAAGCGGCGAAGGCAAATCCCAGCGCTTCGAACTGGATACGCAGATGCATTTCGTCCAGGCGCCGCATATTGCGCACGACGCTCCAGCACATCAATCCTGCCGGAATAACCGGTGTCAGCGCGACGGCTGAGCGCAGAATCATGTTGGCTTCCGTCAGGTATTGCGTGGCGATCACTGAGGCCGTCAACACCAGCATATAGAGGATCAACGCCGCGCCCATTTCAAGGTAGTACCGGTTCATTCTTCAACTTCCTGTGTAAAAGACCCTTTACATACTGGCTAAAATTTTTCTTGATGTAAAGCAAGCTTTCCATAGCCTTGGCCGGGCTGTTTCTGGACAGCGTAATGGCCAGTCAGTAGCATTCGAGTCCGACGGACTTTCCCTCTGCACGTCGTCCGACGTGGAATTCTCAAGGAATCGATATGCACGACACCCCCAATGGTGAACAACGAACGCTCGTGACCTTGGTCAACGGCGAGATTCATCGCGAAACCCGGATCAGTTTCAGCTCGGTATAGCCATGCAAGCGTTCACAAGTGGAAAGGTCGTCATCGAGTTCGGTGATTTCAGAGGAACGATGGTTCGTCATGAACGGTTTTCGATGCCTGCCGGCGAGTATCAGGATCGGTATTGGGTCAGGACTGCACAGGGTGATCTGCCGCTGGATCTGTTCAACCAGCATCTGCCGGTCAAGCGGGGCGAAGAGATCTCGGTACTCTACGGTTGTCTGCCGGGTGGCGAACACAAGATCGCGGTCCGTGTGTTCAACCACTGCGAGGGTCGGCTCACGCCGCTATCGGAGGGGAAAATGCTTCACGAAGAATTCATTCGTCGCCTCCCGGTCAGCCTCGCGTATGTTGCCTGCCTGGCGACCTCGGCAGTGGCGGGGGCGTTCTTCAATTGGTGGGGTGCGCCGGCGGGATTGGTCGTCTACTACCTGCTGAAGGCTGAGAGCGCCAAACGCAAAATGCTTCTGATCAGTGGTTTGGACCTGCATCTGGAGAAGTTGAGCAAGGGTTATTTGCGTCAAGCGTTACGGGGCAGGGTTACGCGATTGCTGGCGCGAAATCCTTGAATGACCGCGCAGTTGGATTGGCAGAAGCGGGACAGTGATTCTCTCGCGCAATAAAAAGGGGCGACCTGATCATCGATCAGGCCGCCCCTTTTTATTGCCGCAAAGTCAGATCAATGCATCTTGCTGTGATCGTGACCTTCCATGTGCGTCAGCGCACGGACTTCGGCTTTGACTTCGACGGTCTGCTTCTCGCCCTTGGCGTTTTCCACGGTCAGGGTCAGCGGTACGCTTTCGCCTTCCTTGAGCTGACCGCTCAGGCCCATCAGCATGACGTGGTAGCCGTTCGGGTCGAAGGTGACGGCTTTGCCGGCCGGCAGGTCGACCGACTTGACCGGGCCCATGCTCATCACGTCGTTCTTCATCGACATTTCGTGGATCTGCACATCTTTGGCCACCGGCGAGGCCACGCTCAGCAGTTTGCTGTCGCTGTCGGCGGTGACGGTCATGAACGCGCCGCTGGCCGATTGGGTCGGCACGGTCGCACGCACCCAGGCATCATCGACCTTGGTCTGAGCCGAGGCTTGAAACGCCAGGCCCAGCAGGGACAGGGCGAAAACGGCGCGTTTGATGTTGTTCAAAACGGGGTGCATCAGCAGACCTCCATAACGGTGAGCAAATCTTCCGTGCACTCTTGTGCCGAAAGCGATACAGACAGACCCAGGCGCAGCTGGCCGCGCGAGTCGTAGACGTAACTGGTGGACGTGTGGGAGATGGTATAGGTGTCGCCGGCCGGCACCTTCTCGAAGAACACGTCGAATTCCTTGGCGGTGGCCTGTGTTTCTTCCAGCGTGCCGTACAGCGCGACAAAGCTCGGATCGAAAGCTTTGACGTAGGCGTCGAGGATCTGCGGCGTGTCGCGTTCCGGGTCGAGGGTGATGAAGATCACCTGCAGACGGTCGCCGTCCTTGCCCATCAGCTTCTTGATTTGCGCGGCGCGGGCGAGGGTGGTCGGGCACACCGCCGGGCATTGGGTGAAGCCGAAGAAGATCATCGGCATCATCCCGCGAAAGCTCGACAGCGTCATGGTTTCGCCGTCGGTGTTCTTCAGCTTGAAGGTGCGCCCGAGGATCTTGTCACTCAGGTCCTTGCCGTACTTGTACGACAGTTGGCCACGGGTGTCGCAGCCCGCGAGCAGGCCCAGGCCCAGCACGCCCATTCCCGCAAGCACCTTGCGGCGAGTCAACAAAGCCGTCATCTAATACCGCCTTTTGCAGCCCGTCAGTCGGCAGGACTGGCGGGGGGTTAACCGTAAAAGCGGCGCATGATACCAAACTGACGGCAGACGCCGGCCTCGGATCGCCGCGCGGCGCAGGATCGGGCGACAAAAGGTGTAAGAAAAAGTGACGACGGACTACTGAACATTCGCCTCATCCGCCCGCCAGCCGCCGCCCAGCGCGGTGTACAGGTTGACCTCGGCCACCAGTTGCGCGAGGCGATCAGTGATCAGCCCCTGCTGCGAACTGAACAGTGAACGTTGCGCATCGAGAAACGTCAGGCTGCTGTCGACGCCATTCTGATAACGGTGTTGCGCCAGGTTGTAGTAGTCCTGAGTGGCCTGCACCAGATCGCGCTGCGCCTGCAATTGCTGCTGATAAGTGCTGCGCGCCGCCAGCCCGTCGGCGACTTCCTGAAACGCGGTTTGAATCGATTTCTCGTATTCGGCAACCGCGACGTCCTTCTGCAATTTCGAATAATCCAGGCTCGCGCGCAGGCTGCCGGCGTTGAAAATCGGCAAGTTGATTTGCGGCTGGAAGGTCCACGCCCCGGAGCCGGCGCTGAACAGCCCGGACAGGTCGCGGCTGGAGGTACCGGCGCTGGCGGTCAGGCTGACACTGGGAAAAAACGCCGCGCGCGCCGCGCCGATATTGGCGTTGGCCGCTTTCAGTTGGTACTCGGCCTGCAGTATGTCCGGGCGCCGTTGCAGCAGATCCGATGGCAACCCGGCCGGCAGTTGTTGCACCAGATCGCTGGACAGCGGCTGCGCAGGCAGTTTCTCGGGAACCTGAGCCCCGACCAGCAGCGTCAGGCCGTTCAGATCCTGCGCCACCTGACGTTTGTATCGCGCCAGATTGGCTCGCGAACTGTCGACGCTGGTTTGCGCCTGCGCCTGTTCCAGCGCCGAAGACTTGCCGGCCTCACGGTTGCGTGTGGTCAGGCGCAAGCTTTGCTCATCGGCGGCCAGGGTCTGGCGCGTCAGTTCGAGCAACTCCTGATCGGCGCGCCAGGTCAGGTAGGCATTGGCGACGTTGGCCACCAGACTCAGCTCGGCGCTGCGCCGCGCCTGCTCGGTCGCCAGCCAGGTTTGCAGCGCCTGCTCGCTGAGGCTGCGCACCCGGCCGAAAAAATCCAGTTCATAGGCACTGACGCCCAGGTTCACCGCATAGGTCGAATTGATCATGGCTTTGCTGCCGGTCACGCTGGGCGGCAGGCGTTGGCGCGACTCGCTGGCATTGGCCGACACCGCCGGCAGCAGATCGGCGCGCTGAATGCGGTACTGCGCCTGGAACGCCTCGACGTTCAGTGCCGCCACCCGCAGATCGCGATTGTTCACCAGCGCACTCTCGATCAACTGTTGCAGCGCCGGGTCGTTGAACAGCGTGCGCCAGTCTTCAGCGCGCGCTGCGCCGGGTGTCGGTGCCGGGTAAACCGCGCCTTGCGGGTACTGCGCAGCGCTCGGTGAAGCAGGGCGCTGGTACTCGGGAATCAATGAACAACCGGCCAACAACACGGCGAGGGACAGCAGGGAAATGCGCAGCATCGAACGCTCTCATGCAGAAAAAACACGTGCCGGGGACCGCGTCCCCACACCACCATCGAACACTGTTGAACACGACCGCGCGGTTACGCCCCGGCCATCCAGCGCGCCAGGCCATGCCGTCCGCTGACCCCCAGTTTGGCGGTCGCCCGTTTGAGGTAGGTCTCGACCGAACTGCTCTTGACCCGCAGCTTCTCGGCCAGTTGCGGCACGGTACCGCCAGTCAACAGACCCAGGCAGACTTCCTTTTCCCGCGCCGACAGCACGATGCCACCCAGCGCCAGACGTTCGTCGAACACCTGCTGCAACGGCGCCTGCTCCAGATCGGCCAAGGGCAGGCGCGGCTGTTTGGCGACGATCTGTCGACTGAGCTGCGCGTGCCGTTCGATCAGCGGCAGCAGGGTGTCGGACAGGCTTTTCAGAAACGACAGCTCCGGCAGGGAAAACACCCGTTGCGTATGCGGTCGGTAGAACGAGATGACACAGCGGCGATTGGAGGTGCGGGACACCAGATTGCACTGGTGCACGCTGTGCTGCGGATGTTGCGGCTGGAGCGACGCTTTGAGTTGAATCAGCAGGGAATCATTCATCTCGATCATCTTTTGCAACAACGGATGATCGTCAGGACTCTTCAACGGGTCCGGTGGCGGGAAGGTCTGCGGCAGTCCGGCGCTGCCCAGCGCCTTGATCTCGACCACGCTGGCCTGACGCTCGTCCAGCGTCCACTCACTGAGATCGACGCGATTGACCGGCACCAGGGTGTCGACCAACTGGAACATATTGCTGGCGAAATGATCGTCGCCGGTGCTGGCAATCAATTCCCCCAGTTGCCAGTAGAAGTGCGGGTTTTCCATGTTGCGAATGCTGCCGGTCAGATTCATATCCTTGTCATCCCTGGTTCCGAGTCATCACCGAGTCGTCCGCTGTTTATGCAAAAGCCGCCCACGCAATCGTTTCTCCTTGAAACTGATCTGGGGCGGGATTTAAGCCTATGGATTTGTCCTACGTCTGTAAGGGAAAACAGGGACACAAAGTGCCATCATTTCTGAAACTTGGCGCCGGGCTTCTGACGCCTTTTGCTACAGGTGTCGCGCATCGTGTGACTGTTTGGTCACGGCAAGACCCTGAAAACCGGGGCTGTTGTTTTTTCTTGGAGTTATTACGCAGGTCAATGGCAGCGCTGGTGTGTGGCATTTTTCCTACAAGATTTTCAGTATTTCCTCTCCGAACTTTTAGCCAGTTCCCAGCCAATCAGGGTCAACAAGTGCTGACAGGCCAGCGCCGGGGGCGGGATTGTCCGGGTTTTACGTGTCATGTCGGCACCGGGGCCGATGCTTGAATAGGCGCAAAATCACATGAGAAGGATCTTATGCCGCCTATTTCTGCCCCTGCGGTAGCCACGCCGTCCGCTTCGTTCCAGACGTATCCGCTGACCGCTGCGCAGCTGGATATCTGGCTGGACCAGCTGAGTCGCGGGGATTCGCCGCTGTACAACATCGGCGGATACCTGGATCTCAATGGCCCGCTGGATCCGGCGCGAATGCAAGCTGCGCTGGAGCTGCTGGTGGCCCGGCATGACGCGCTGCGCACGATTCTGCTGCCGGGCGCCGGCGCCGATGGCTTGCCGTTGCAGCAGTTCGCCCGGTCATTGCCGGTACCGATGCCGATCGACGATGTGTCAGCGCAGAGCGACCCGGAATCGGCGGCGCGGGCACTGGTGCAGGCGCGCATCGATCAGCCCTTTGTACTGGACGGCGGCTGCCTGTTGCGTTTTCTGTTGATCCGTCTCGATGAACAGCGACACTGGCTGTCCGTGCAGGCTCATCACTTGATCGTCGATGGCTGGGGCTTCGGCGAAATGTTCAAGTCACTGGACGAGATCTACAACGCGCTGGCGCACGGCCAACCGACACCGCTCGCGGCGCCGTCGTACATCGACTTCATCGAGGACAATGCGCGCTATCACGCGTCGCGCCGTTATGCGCAGGATCGCGCCTACTGGCTGGACAAGTACCGACAATTGCCCGAGCCGCTGCTGCTGCCGCGGTATCAGCAGAGCCTGGCCGGCCAGTCCGCGCAGACGCAGGTCTACGCGCAGCCCTTGCCGGCGCTGCTGCACGAGCGCATGCAGCAGGTAGCTCGGGAGTTTGGCGCCTCGGCGTTCCATGTGTTGCTGGCGGCGCTGCATGTCTACTTCAGCCGCACCGCGCAACGTGACGAATGGGTGGTGGGGCTGCCGATTCTCAACCGCTCCGGGGCGCGCTTCAAATCCACCCTCGGGCTGTTCGCCCAGGTCAGTGCGGTGCGCATGGGCTTCGGTCGCCACTGCACGTTCGCTGAACTGGTCCGGGCGATTCGCGATGAACTGCGCCAGGACTTTCGCCATCAGCGTTTTCCCGTGAGTGAGATGAATCGCGCCCTCGGCCTGCTGCGGGAGGAGCGCTCGCAGCTGTTCGAGGTCACGGTGTCCTACGAGCAGGGCACTCACGATTATCGCTACGGCGAGGCCTCGGGACGGATCATCAAGGCCTCGAACGGCGAAGAGGCCACACCGTTGGCGGTGCATTTGCTGAGCAATCTGGCCAATGACGACGCGCGGCTGTACCTGATCTACAGCGAGGCGTATTTCAGTGCCGACGAAGTCGAGGCCCTGGCTGAACGCTGGTTGCTGATTCTGGAGCAGGGGCTGGAAGCGGTGAACCTGGCGTTGGCGGATTTCGAGCTGAGCACGCCGGAAGAAACCGCGCGGCTGCAACAGTGGAATGCCACGCGGGTGGACTACCCGGCGCCGACGACCCTTCAGCAACGTATCGAAGCGCAGGCGACGCTGCGGCCGCAGGCGCTGGCGGCGGTTGATCAGGGGCAAAACCTGACCTATGCCGAACTCAATCAACGCGCCAACGCGCTGGCTCATCATCTGCTCGATCTCGGCGTGCGCCCGGATGACCGGGTGGCGATCGTCGCCCGACGCGGGCTCGACACACTGGTCGGGCTGTTGGCGATCCTCAAGGCTGGCGCCGCGTATGTACCGCTGGATCCGGCGCATCCGGCCGAGCGCCTGAGCTACCTGCTGGAGGACAGCGCGCCCATCGCGGTGCTGACCCAGCGTGCGCTGCGCGGGCATTTGCCGGCGTTGTCGGTGTCGGTGATCGAGCTGGATCAGCCGAGCTGGTCGGCTGGCCGGGTCGACGCGCCGAAGGTGCCGGGGCTGACCCCGGCGAACCTCGCTTATGTGATTTACACCTCCGGTTCGACCGGCCTGCCCAAGGGGGTGATGGTCGAGCACCGCACCCTGTGCAATCTGGTCGATTGGCACGCTGATGTCTTCGACCTGCATGCCGGCAGCCATACCTCAAGCCTGGCCGGCTTCGGTTTCGACGCGATGGCCTGGGAAGTCTGGCCGGCGCTTTGCGTAGGCGCGACCCTGCACCTGGCGCCGGTCAGCGAGGGCAGCGAAGACATCGATGCGCTGCTCGACTGGTGGCGTGCGCAGCCGCTGGACGTGAGCTTTTTGCCGACGCCGATCGCCGAATACGCGTTCAGCCGCCAGCTCGATCACCCGACCTTGCGCACGCTGCTGATCGGTGGCGATCGCCTGCGCCAGTTCCCGCGTCAGCCCTCGTTTGAAGTGATCAACAACTACGGGCCGACCGAAGCCACGGTGGTGGCAACCTCGGGGCGCATCGACGCCGGGCAGCCGCTGCACATCGGCAAACCGGTGAGCAACGCCACGGTGTATCTGCTCGACGAGCAGCAGCAACCGGTGCCGCCGGGCGTGGCGGGCGAGTTGTACGTCGGCGGGGCCGGGGTGGCGCGCGGTTACCTGAACCGGGCAGAGCTTGACGCCGAGCGCTTCCTGCGTGATCCGTTCAGCGCTGCACCGGGCGCGCGCATGTACCGCACCGGCGACCTTGCACGTTGGCGCGCCGACGGCAATCTAGAGTATCTGGGGCGCAACGATGATCAGGTGAAAATCCGTGGCATCCGCATCGAACCGGGGGAGATCGAGAGCGCACTCGTCAGCCATGCGGCGGTGCGCGAAGCGGTGGTGCTGGTGCGCGACGGGCAATTGCTGGCGTGGTTCACCGAGCAGGCGCCGCTGGACATCAATGAGCTGCACGCGCAGCTGAAAACCCGCCTGAGCAGCGCCATGCTGCCGAGCGCCTACGTGCGTCTTACGACGCTGCCGCTGACCGCCAACGGCAAGGTCGATCGCAAGGCACTGCCGAC
This sequence comes from Pseudomonas sp. LF020, assembly GCF_053456425.1. NCBI lineage: Bacteria > Pseudomonadati > Pseudomonadota > Gammaproteobacteria > Pseudomonadales > Pseudomonadaceae > Pseudomonas > Pseudomonas sp. LF020. The sequence continues at coordinate 82,524 of NZ_JBRFIX010000015.1, read as the reverse complement.
GCCCGGGCCGGACGATCTGATCCGCCGCGAATACGAGGCGCCGCAAGGTGAGGTCGAAATCGCCCTGGCACAGATCTGGGCCGAAGTCCTGCAAGTGGAGCAGGTCGGGCGCCACGATCATTTCTTCGAGCTGGGCGGGCATTCGTTGCTGGCAGTGATTCTGATCGAACGCATGCGCCAGCTCGATCTGAGCAGCGACGTACGCGTGCTGTTCAGTCAGCCAACGCTTGCAGCGCTGGCGGCTTCGGTCGGCAGCGGTCGAGAGATCGAAGTGCCGGCCAACCGCATCGCCGCCGATTGCACCCACCTCACGCCAGAGATGCTGCCGCTGGTGCAACTGCAGCAGAAGGACATCGAGCGGATCGTCGCCACGGTACCGGGCGGGGCGGCCAACGTGCAGGACATCTATCCGTTGGCACCGCTGCAGGAAGGCATTCTCTACCACCACATCACCGCCGCGCAGGGCGATCCGTACCTGCTGCAATCGCAACTGGCGTTCGACAGCATCGAGCGGGTCGAGGCCTTCGCTGCGGCGCTGCGTCAGGTCATGGCGCGCCACGACATTCTGCGCACCGCGGTGCTCTGGGAAGGTTTGACCACCCCGGTGCAGGTGGTATGGCGCGCGGCGATTCTGCCGTTGCAGGAGGTCGAACTGGACCCGGCCAACGGCCCGGTCATCGAGCAGTTGCACGCGCGCTTCAACGCCCGGCGTTATCGCCTCGACGTCAGCCAGGCGCCGCTGATGCGCCTGGTGTATGCCCGTGATCCGGCGCTGGATCGGGTGGTGGGGATTCTGCTGTTCCATCACCTGGCCATGGATCACATCGCTCTTGAAGTAATGCGCGGCGAGATGCAGGCCAGCCTGTCGGGGCAGGTCGTGGCGCTGGCACCGCCGGTGCCGTATCGCAATTACGTGGCGCAGACACGGCTGGGCGTCAGCGAGCAGGAACACGAGGCGTTTTTCCGCACGCAACTGGCGGACATCGACGAGCCGACCCTGCCATTCGGCCTGCAGGAAGTGCAGGGCGACGGGCGCGGTATCGACGAAGCGCAGCAGGCGCTGCCGACTGACGTCTATCAGCGTTTGCGCACCCAGGCGCGACAGGCCGGGGTCAGTGTCGCGAGCCTGATTCATCTGGCGTGGGCGCGGGTGCTGGCGGCGACTTCGGGCCAGCAGCGCGTCGTATTCGGCACTGTGCTGATGGGGCGCATGCAAGGCGGTGAGGGCGCCGACCGGGCCTTGGGAGTGTTCATCAACAGCTTGCCGCTGCGCATCGATGTCGATGCCGGGGTGCTCGACGCCGTGCGCGGCACCCATGCGCGACTGACCGCGCTGCTCGGCCATGAGCACGCGTCGCTGGCACTGGCTCAGCGCTGCAGCGGGGTGGCGTCGCCGTCACCGTTGTTTAGCGCGCTGCTCAACTACCGGCACAGTGACGAATCCGAACTGCTGGAGCCATCCAGTCAGGCTTGGCAAGGCATCGAAACCCTGGCCAACGAGGAGCGCACCAATTACCCGCTGACCATGAGCGTGGACGACTTTGGCAACGGCTTGCGCCTCACCGGCAGAACCGTCGCACAGATCGGCGCGCAGCGGATTTGCGGCTACATGCAAGCCGCGTTGCACGGTTTGCTGCAGGCCTTGGAGCAGACCCCGCAACAGCCGTTGAACCGCTTGCCGATCCTGCAGCCCGAAGAGTTGCAACGTTTGCTGATTACGTTCAACACCACCGCGGTCGATTGTCCGCTGGACCAGCCGTTGCACAGGTTGTTCGAAGCACAGGTGCGGCGTAAGCCGGACGCCATTGCGCTGCAATCCGCGCAGGGAACCCTGACTTACCTTGAGCTCAATCAGCGCGCCAATCGCCTGGCCCATCATCTGCGTGAACTTGGCGTGCAACCGGACTCGCGGGTGGCGATCTGCATCGAGCGCGGGCTGGATCTGATCGTTGGTTTGCTCGGCATTCTCAAGGCTGGCGGCGCATACGTGCCGCTGGACCCGGACTATCCGCTGGAGCGCCTGAACTACATGTTGCAGGACAGCGCGCCGGTCGCACTGTTGGTGCATGGTGCCACGCGGCAATTGCTCGGCGAGCCGGGTATGACGACGATCAATCTTAATCACGACAGTTGGGAGCAGCAGCCGTCAGACAATCTGCAGGTGCCGGGCCTGAGTGCTTCGAACCTCGCTTACATGATCTACACCTCGGGCTCTACGGGGCTGCCGAAAGGCGTGATGATCGAGCATCGCAGCGCCTGCAACATGGTGCACTGGGGTTCGGTCATTTCTCCGCCAACCGAGCACGGCGCGCTGCTGCAAAAAGCGCCGTTCAGCTTCGACAGCTCGGTGTGGGAGATCTTCTGGCCGCTGTGTTCCGGGATGCGCCTGGTATTGGCGCGACCGGACGGCAACCGCGATTCGGCGTATGTGGTGCAGACCATTCGCGAGCAGCAGGTGACGGTGGTCAAGTTCGTCCCGGCGCTGTTGCAGCAGTTCATCGAGCAGGACGGTGTCGAGCAATGCACCAGCCTGACCGATGTGCTCAACGGTGGTGGCGAGCTCAGCGCGGCGCTGGCGCGGCAGGTGCGTGATCGCCTGCCGTGGGTACGGTTGCACAACGTTTATGGTCCGACTGAAACCACGGTGGACAGCACGGGCTGGACGCTGGAACCGCACATGCCGGTGCCGGACAACGTGGTGCCGATCGGCACAGCCTTGAGCAACACCCGGCTGTACGTGCTCGATGCGTACGACCAACCGGTGCCGCAGGGTGTCAGCGGTCAGTTGCATATCGGCGGCGTCGGCGTGGCGCGTGGTTATCACGGCTTGCCGGAGATGCAGGCCGAGCGCTTCATCGACAGCCCGTTTGTTGTCGGCGATCGCCTGTACCGCACCGGGGATCTGGCGCGATACAACAATCATGGGGAACTGGAATTCCTCGGCCGCAACGACTTCCAGATCAAGCTGCGCGGTTTGCGTCTGGAACCGGGGGAAATCGAGGCACGGCTGATCGAACATCCGGCGATTCGCCAAGCGGTGGTGATGGTCCGTGATGAGCGCCTGGTGGCGTGGTACACCGTGCGTGCCGGCATTGGCGCACCAAGTCTTGAGACCTTGCGCGCCCACGTGCTGGAGCGTTTGCCGGAGTACATGGTGCCGGGCGCGTTCGTGTGGCTCGATGCCTTGCCGCTGACGCCAAACGACAAAATCGACCGCAAGGCCTTGCCGGAGCCGGGGGGCGATGCGGTGATCAACCGGCCATACGTGGCACCCGAAGGTGAAGTCGAAACCACGCTGGCGAAAATCTGGAGCGAGGTGCTGGGCGTCGAACAGGTCGGTCGTCACGACAACTTCTTCGAACTCGGCGGGCATTCGTTGCTGGCGGTGAGTCTGGTGGCGCGCATGCGCCAGAGCGGCCTGCACACCGACGCCCGAGCGTTGTTCAGTCAGCCGACGCTGGCGGCGCTGGCGCTCAGCACCACGCCCGAGGCGCAGCAAGTGTTCATCCCGCAAACCACCATCCCGAGCCTCAACCGCAAACGCCGGCTCTGAACTCTGCGTCTGACACCGAACCTGTGGCGAGGGAGCTTGCTCCCGCTGGGGCGCAAAGCGTCCCCCGGTTCCTGATGCACAACATCGGGGCCTGCTACGCAGTCCAGCGGGAGCAAGCTCCCTCGCCACAGGTATTCGGTTGCTCACCCGCAGGGAGGCTGGCTTGTCCCCGCTTCCCATGTCAGCCCCGCAAGCCCCGATGTTTTAGCTTTTCCAGGCTGCGCACAGCAGGCACGGACTCGCCGCTGCGCGCTCCTTTTTCTCGTATTTACAGCAGGTTATCCCATGCATTTCAGCGAACTGATGGCTGTTCTTTCCACCCATGCGATCCGCCTTCAACAGGAAGATGAAGACCTGGTCATTCTGGGCAGCGACGACGCGCTGGACGATGCGTTGTGGGACAGCCTCAGCGAACACAAGGCGCAACTGCTGGAACTGGTCGCGCAAAACGGTGGCGACTGGCTGAGCCCGGCGTTTCGCATCACCCCGGACATGCTGCCGCTGGTGACGCTGGATCAGCCGACCATCGATCGCCTGGTGGCCAATGTGCCCGGCGGCGCCGCCAACCTGCAGGATATTTACCCGCTGGCGCCGTTGCAGGACGGCATGCTCTATCTGCACCTGTCGGCGCCCGCCGGCGATCCTTATGTGTCACAAGCCCGATTCGCCTTCGACAGCCGCGAACGTCTGGAGGCCTTCGCCGAGGCGCTGCAATGGATGATCGAACGCCACGACATTCTGCGCACTTCGTTCGTCTGGGAACGCCTGGATGAACCGCTGCAGGTGGTGCAGCGGCATGCGACATTGCACTGCGAAGAAATCCTGCTCGAACCGGGCGCGGATGTCCTGACGCAACTGCTGGAGCGCCACGATCCACGGTTCTTCCGCCTCGACATCCAGCAGGCGCCGCTGCTGCGTCTGGTCTACGCCATGGACCCGGCCAATGGGCGCGTGGTTGCGCTGTTGCTGTTCCATCACCTGATCATGGACCACGTGGCACTCGATGTGGTGCGCCGCGAAACCCGCGCGCATCTGCTTGGCCAGACTGCGCAGGTCGGGCCGCCGGTGCCGTACCGCGATCACCTGGCCAAGGCCCGCCTGCGTCTGGACGAGCAGGTTCACGAAGGGTTTTTCCGCGAAATGCTCGCCGACATCGACGAGCCGACCTTGCCCTGTGGTCTGCAGGATGTGCAAGGCGACGGCCAGGGCATCGAAGAAGCCGTGCTGATGCTCGACACTGACTTCAGCCGACAACTGCGCGGCCAGGCGCGCCAGCTCGGGGTCAGTGTCGCGAGCCTGATGCACCTGGCGCTGGCGCGGGTGCTCGGCCAGTTGTCGGGCCGCACCGCCGTGGTGTTCGGCACCGTGCTGCTGGGGCGGATGGAGGCGGGTGAGGGCGGCGAACAGGCGCTGGGGATGTTCATCAACACCTTGCCGCTGCGCGTGGATGTCGGGCAGGACGGCGTGCGTGCCGGGGTGCTGGCCACCCATCGACGCCTGACCGCGTTGCTCGGCCATGAGCAGACCTCGCTGGCCCTGGCCCAGCGTTGCAGTGCGGTGGCGGTGCCGACGCCGTTGTTCAGCGCGATCCTCAACTATCGCCACAGCAGCAGTGAAGAGATCGCCGAGGTCAGCGAACTGGCCCCCGGCGTGCAAGTGCTGGGCGCCCGCGAGCGCACCAACTACCCGCTGACGATCAACATCGACGACCTCGGCGAAGACTTGCGCATCACCGCGCTGGCGGATGCGGCGCTGGGTGCCGAACGCATCGCCGCTTACCTGCACACCGCGTTGCACAGCCTGCTGCAGGCCTTGCAATCGACCCCGGATGCACCGCTGCAACGCCTGAATATCCTGCCGGCGGCCGAGCGCGAATACCTGCTGCACGGGGTCAACTCGCCGTTGCCACAGTTCCCGGAAACCCCGCTGATTCACCAGCAGTTCGAGGCCCACGCGGCGGCGCGGCCCGAGGCCACCGCGCTGCTGTTCGAGGCGCAGTCGCTGAGCTACGGCGAGCTTAACCGCCGCGCCAATCAGCTTGCGCATCACCTGCTGGCACAGGGGATTTGCCCGGATCAGCGCGTGGCGATCTGCGTCGAGCGCGGCCCGCAAATGCTCATCGGTCTGCTCGGTATCCTCAAGGCCGGCGCCGGTTACGTGCCGATTGACCCGGCGTATCCACTGGAGCGTATCGCCTATACCCTGCAGGACAGCGCCCCGGTGGCGGTGCTGACCCAGGCCGATACGCTGGAGCGGGTCGGCGCACTCAACGTGCCGATCATCGATCTGGACAGCCTGCAGTTGCAGGCTGAACTCAGCAGCAATCCGCAGATTCCCGAGCTGACTCCAAGTCATCTCGCCTACGTGATCTACACCTCCGGCTCCACGGGCCTGCCCAAGGGCGTGATGGTCGAGCATCGCAACGTGGTGCGGCTGTTTTCGGCAACCCACGACTGGTTCAACTTCAACCCGCAGGACGTGTGGGCGTTGTTCCATTCCTTCGCCTTCGACTTCTCGGTGTGGGAAATCTGGGGAGCGCTGGCGTATGGCGGCCAGTTGTTGCTGGTGCCGCAGGCTGTCAGCCGCTCGCCGGATGATTGCTACGCCTTGCTGTGCCGCAGCGGTGTGACCGTGCTCAATCAGACCCCGAGCGCCTTCCGCCAGTTGATCGCCGCGCAGGGCCGCAGCCCGTTGCAACACTCGCTGCGCGAGGTGATTTTCGGCGGCGAGGCCCTGGAGCCGGGCCTGCTCAAACCGTGGTACGCGCGGGTCGGCAATGCCGGTACGCGGCTGGTGAACATGTATGGCATCACCGAAACCACGGTGCACGTCACCTACCGCCCACTGGAAGCAGCCGATGCGCTGTTGGTGGGGCGCAGCCCGATTGGCGTGGGCATTCCCGACCTGCAACTGTACGTGCTCGACGCGCAGCGCGAACCGGTGCCGGCCGGCGTGATCGGCGAGTTGTACGTCGGTGGTGCCGGGGTTGCCCGCGGCTACCTCAACCGCGAGGCGCTGACCGCCGAACGCTTTATTGCCGACCCGTTCAGCGGCCGTGCCGAGGCGCGTCTGTACAAGACCGGAGACCTGGCGCGCTGGTCAGCGGATGGCAGCCTCGAATACCTGGGCCGCAACGACGACCAAGTGAAGATCCGGGGTTTCCGCATCGAACTCGGTGAAATCGAAGCTCGCCTCGCCGCCTGCGACGGTGTGCGCGAAGCGCTGGTGATCGCCCGTGAAGACAGCCCCGGTGATCAGCGTCTGGTCGCTTACTGGCTGGCCGCCGAAGGCGCTGAGCCAAGCGCTGCGCAATTGCGCGACGAGTTGCTGCTGTCGCTGGCCGATTACATGGTGCCGAGCGCGTTTGTGCGCCTCGACGCGTTGCCGCTGACCACCAACGGCAAGCTTGATCGCAAAGCCTTGCCACAACCGGACAGCGATGCGTTCGCCCGGCGTGGTTTCGAAGCCCCAGTGGGGGGAGTGGAAACCCTGATCGCCGGGATCTGGCAGACCTTGCTCGGGGTTGAACAGGTCGGGCGCCACGACAACTTCTTCGAACTCGGCGGCCATTCGCTGCTGGCGGTGAAACTGATCGAACGCATGCGTCAGCACGACTTGCAGTGCGACGTGCGCGTGCTGTTCGGCCAGCCGAGCGTGGCGGCACTGGCCGCGACCCTGGGCAACAGCCACGACGTGCGGGTGCCGGACAATCTGATTCCTGCCGGTTGCACGCAGATCACCCCGGACCTGCTGCCACTGGCCTCGCTGGATCAGGCCGCTATCGACCGCGTGGTCGCCACTGTGCCTGGCGGCGTTGCCAATGTGCAGGACATCTATGGCCTGGCACCGTTGCAGGCAGGGATCCTCTATCACCATCTGGCGACCAGCGCCGGTGACCCGTACGTGTTGCAGGCGCAATTCGCCTTCGCCGGTCTGGCGCAGATCAAGGCTTTTGTCCGCGCCCTCAACGCGGTGATCGAACGCCACGACATTCTGCGCACCAGCGTGGTCTGGGAAGGGCTTGAGGAGCCAGTGCAAGTGGTCTGGCGTGAAGCGCCGCTGGCACTGGAGCGGATCGACGCCGACCTGCTGGAAGGCGATGTGCTGGAGCAGATGCAGGCACGTTTCGATCCGCGTCACTACCGCCTCGACCTGCGCCGCGCACCGCTGATGCGTCTGGCCTACACCGAAGACCGTGCACAGCAGCGCTGGGTCGGCATCCTGTTGCTGCACCACATCGTGCTCGACCACACCGCACTGGAAGTGCTGCTGGCGGAAATGAACGATAGCCTGTACCCGAACGGCGTCGATCTGCCGGCGCCGGTGCAGTACCGTAACTACGTGGCGCAGGCGCAACAGCAGGCCAATGCCGAAGCGCATGAAGCGTTCTTTCGCGACATGCTTGGCGGCATTGACGAGCCGACCGTGGCCTTCGGCGTGCAGGACGTACACGGCGATGGCAGCAGCATCGTCGACAGCGAGCAGACGCTGGACGCCGGCGTGGCCGAACGCTTGCGCGAGCAGGCGCGCCGCCTCGGTATCAGCGCGGCCAGCCTGGTGCACCAGGCCTGGGGTCAGGTGCTGGCGCAGGTTTCGGGGCGTGAAGAGGTGGTGTTCGGCACCGTGCTGCTCGGGCGCATGCAGGGCGGCGAGGGTGCCGATCGCGCACTCGGCATGTTCATCAACACCTTGCCGCTGCGGGTCAGCGTCGGCGCGACCACGGTGCAGCAAGGCGTGCGCGCTACTCATGAACGTCTGGCGCAACTGCTGGCGCATGAGCAGGCTTCGCTGTCGCTGGCCCAGCGTTGCAGCGGTGTGGCTGCATCGCTGCCGCTGTTCAGCAGCTTGCTCAACTACCGTCACAGCGCGGCGGAGCCGGCAGGCGTGACCTGGGACGGGATCGAGATTCTCAGCTCGCGCGAGCGCAGCAACTATCCGCTGGTGGTCAGCGTCGACGACCTCGGCACAGGTTTCCGCCTGAGCGTGCAGGCAGTGCCGCAAGTGGATGGTGTGCGGGTCTGCGATTACTTGCAGACCGCGCTGCACAATTTGCTGACCGCTCTGGAGCACTCGCCAGCAACGCCGCTGCAGCAGATCTCGGTGCTGTCGCCGAGCGAACGCCAGCGGGTTCTGGTCGGGTTTAACATCACCGGTCGCCAATACCCGCCGGCGCAAACCGTGCAGCGTTTGTTCGAGGCCCGGGCGGCCGCGCATCCCGAAGCCTTGGCGGCGGTGCAAGGTGCGCAGCAGGTGAGCTATGGCGAACTCAATCAGCGGGCCAATCGCCTGGCGCATCACCTGATCGGCCTTGGCGTGCAGCCCGATGACCGGGTCGCCCTGTGTGCCCGGCGCAGCCCGGACATGCTGGTCGCGCTGCTGGCGATCCTCAAGGCCGGCGCCGGTTATGTGCCGGTCGATCCGGCGTATCCGCCGGAACGCGTCGCCTACCTGTTGCAGGACTGCGCTCCGGTGGCGGTCGTGGCGCAGGCATCGACTCGCGATCTGCTCGGTGGCGTGCCGGTCGTCGATCTGGACAACGACCTCTGGCAGCACCTGTCGGATACCAATCCGCAGGTGCCGGCATTGACGCCGAACCATCTGGCTTACGTGATCTACACCTCCGGCTCCACCGGCCAACCGAAAGGCGTGATGGTCGAGCATGCGACCCTGGAAAACCTCGTGCACTGGCACGCTGAAGTTTTTGATTTGCAGGCCGGCAGCCAGACCGCGAGTGTCGCCGGCTTCGGTTTCGACGCCATGGCCTGGGAAGTCTGGCCGGCGCTGTGCGTTGGCGCGACCTTGCACCTGCCGCCGCAGTCGATCCGCAACGAGCACCTCGACGAGTTGCTCGACTGGTGGTGTGCGCAGCCGTTGCAGGTCAGCTTCCTGCCGACGCCGGTGGCCGAATACGCGTTCAGCCGGCAGTTGCAGCACCCGACCTTGCGTACGCTGCTGATCGGCGGTGACCGCCTGCGTCAGTTCAGTCGCGCGCAAACCTTCGACGTGATCAACAACTATGGCCCGACCGAAGCCACGGTGGTCGCCACCTCGGGCCGGGTCGAGCTGGATCAGCCGCTGCATATCGGCCGGCCGATTGCCAACGCCAGAATCTATGTGCTGGACGCCGAGCAGCGTCCGGTGCCGGTGGGCGTGGCGGGCGAGTTGTATGTCGGCGGGGCGGGCGTGGCGCGCGGCTATCTGAATCGCCCCGAGCTGAGCGCTGGGCAGTTCCTCCTCGATCCGTTCAGCGATGAGCCGCAGGCGCGCATGTACCGCACCGGCGATCAGGCGCGTTGGCTGGCCGACGGCAATATCGAGTACCTGGGGCGCAATGATGATCAGGTCAAGTTGCGTGGTGTGCGTATCGAACTCGGTGAAATCGAAGCCGCGCTCGGCAGCCACGCTGCGCTGCAAGAGGCGGTGGTGCTGGTTCGCGATGGGCGGCTGATTGCCTGGTTCACCGAGCGCACGGCGGTGGATATTCAACAGTTGCACACGCATTTGCAGGCACGTTTGCCGGATGCGCTGCTGCCAGCGGCTTACGTGCGGCTGGACGCATTGCCGCTGACTGCCAACGGCAAGATCGACCGCAAGGCCTTGCCGGAACCGGAGCACGGCGCATGGCTCAGCCGCGAATATCAGGCGCCAGAAGGGGCGGTGGAAACCGCGCTGGCGCAGATCTGGCTCGACGTGCTGAAAGTCGAGCGCGTCGGGCGTCAGGATAATTTCTTCGAACTGGGCGGGCATTCGCTGCTGGCGGTGAGCCTGATCGAACGCATGCGTCAGATCGGCCTAAGCGCCGATGTGCGCGTGCTGTTCAGTCAGCCAACCCTCGCTGCGCTGGCCGGCGCCGTGGGCAGCGGACGCGAAATCGATGTGCCGGCCAACCGCATCCCGCCGGGCTGCACGCACATCACCCCGGACCTGCTCAGCCTGACTGAACTCGATCAGGCCAGCATCGAGCGCATCGTCGCCACGGTGCCGGGTGGAGCGGCGAACGTGCAGGATATCTATCCGCTGGCGCCGTTGCAGGAAGGCATTCTTTATCACCACCTGAGCGCCGAACAGGGCGATCCGTACCTGCTGCAATCGCGGCTGGCGTTCGACAGTCTTGAGCGTTTGCAGGGTTTTGCCGACAACCTGCAAAAGGTCATCGCGCGTCACGATATTCTGCGCACCAGCGTGGTCTGGGAAGGCTTGGCGAGCCCGCAGCAAGTGGTCTGGCGCGAGGCGCCGCTGGTGGTGCAAGCGGTGGCGCTGGACCCGGCGCAGGGTGATGTGCTCGAACAGTTGCACGCGCGTTTCGACGCCCGGTACAACCGCCTCGACCTGAGCCAGGCACCGCTGATGCGCATCGTCTACGCCGAAGACCCGGCGCAGCAACGGGTGGTGGCGATCATCCTGTTCCAGCATTTGATCCTCGACCACACCGCCATGGAGGTGGTGGGCCAGGAAATGCGCGCGTTCATGTTCAATCAGGCCGAGAGCCTCGGCACGCCGACGCCGTACCGCAACTACGTGGCGCAGGCGCGTCTTGGCGCCAGTGAGCAGGAACACGAAACGTTTTTCCGCGACATGCTCGGCGATATCGACGAGCCAACCCTGCCATTCGGCCTGCATGACGTGCAAGGCGATGGCGGCGCCATCGAGGAGGCGCAGCAAGCCGTGGATGCCGGGTTGACCCTGCGCCTGCGTGAACAGGCGCGGCAGCTGGGTGTCAGCCCGGCGAGCCTGATGCACCTGGCCTGGGCGCAAGTGCTGGGCGTGCTTGCCAACCGCCGCGACGTGGTATTCGGCACGGTGCTGCTGGGGCGCATGCAGGGCGGTGAGGGGGCCGACCGCACCCTCGGCGTGTTCATCAATACCTTGCCGTTGCGGGTGGATGTCAGCGAAGGCGTGCGCGCTGCGGTCAAGACTACCCACGCACGGCTGACCGCGCTGCTGGCCCATGAACACGCGCCACTGGCGCTGGCCCAGCGTTGCAGCGCGGTGTCCGGGGCGCCGCTGTTCAGCGCCTTGCTCAACTACCGTCACAGTGCCGCCGAGGCGCAGCCGCGTGACGGTCAGGGCATCTGGGAAGGCGTGCAATTGCTCGGTGGCGAAGAGCGCAGCAACTATCCGCTGACCCTCAGCGTCGACGATCTGGGCGAAGACTTTTCCCTGTCCGTGCTGGCGTTGGCGCAGATCGGCGCGCAACGGATCTGCGGCTACATGCACACCGCGCTGGAGCATCTGGTGCATGCGCTGGAACAGGCGCCGCAGCGTCCGCTCAACCGTTTGCCGATTCTTTCGGTGGAGGAATACGAGCGCTTGCTGGTCGGTTTCAACCCGACGGCGGCGGCATACCCGCGCGGTGCAACGATTCAGGCGCTGGTGCAAGTGCAGGCCGCGCAGCACCCGCAGGCACTGGCGGTGGTGCAGGGCACGCAGCAACTGACCTACGCGCAACTCAATCAGCAGGCCAATCGCCTGGCCCATCACTTGCTCGGCCTCGGCGTGCAACCGGACGACCGGATTGCCGTGTGCCTGCAACGCAGCCCGCAAATGCTGGTGGCGCTGCTGGCGATTCTCAAGGCCGGCGCCGGTTACGTGCCGATTGATCCGGCGTATCCGGCGGAGCGCATTGCCTACCTGTTGCAGGACAGCGATCCGGTGGCAGTGCTGGCGCAGGGTTCGACTCGCGAGTTGCTGGGCCGGGTGCCGGTGATTGATCTGGACAACGTCCTCTGGCAACACCTGCCTGAGACCAATCCGCAACTGCCGACGCTGACCCCGGCGCATCTGGCCTACGTGATCTACACCTCGGGTTCGACCGGCCAGCCGAAAGGCGTGATGGTCGAACACGCGACCCTGGAAAACCTTGTGCACTGGCACTGCGAGGCGTTCGACCTGCGCGCCGGCAGCCACACCGCCAGCGTCGCCGGTTGCGGTTTCGACGCGATGGCCTGGGAGGTCTGGCCGGCGCTGTGTGTCGGCGCGACCCTGCACCTGCCGCCGCCGTCGATCAGCAACGAACACCTCGATGAACTGCTCGACTGGTGGCGCGCGCAGCCGTTGCAAGTGAGCTTCCTGCCAACGCCGATTGCCGAATATGCCTTCAGTCGTGAGCTGGGTCACCCGACCTTGCGCACGCTGTTGATCGGTGGCGACAAGTTGCGGCAGTTCTCGCGCGCTCAGACCTTTGATGTCATCAACAACTACGGCCCGACCGAGGCCACGGTGGTTGCGACCTCCGGGCAAATCCATGCCGGGCAATTGCTGCACATTGGCCGGCCGATAAGCAACGCCCGGGTCTACCTGCTCGATGAGCAGCAGCGTCCGGTGCCGGTTGGCGTGGCGGGTGAACTGTACGTCGGTGGCGCGGGTGTGGCCCGTGGTTATCTGAACCGTTCGGAGCTGACCGCCAAACGCTTCCTCGAAGACCCGTTCAGTGACGAACCGCAGGCGCGTATGTACCGCACCGGCGACCTCGCGCGCTGGCTGACCGACGGCAATATCGAGTATCTGGGACGTAACGACGATCAGGTCAAACTGCGCGGCGTGCGGGTGGAACTGGGGGAAATCGAAGCCGCGCTGTCCAGCCATGCGGCGGTGCAGGACGCGGTGGTGCTGGTGCGCGAGGCGCGGTTGATCGCCTGGTTTACTGCCCGCACAGCAGTCGATATCGAGGAGCTGCGCGCGCATCTGCAAGCGCGTCTGCCGCAGGCACTGCTGCCGGCAGCCTACGTCCGGCTTGAGGCGCTGCCGCTGACCGCCAACGGCAAACTCGACCGCAAGGCCTTGCCCGAACCGGATCAGCACGCCTGGCTCAGTCGCGAATACGCAGCGCCGCAAGGGCCGGTGGAAACCGCGCTGGCGCAGGTCTGGGCCGAGGTGCTGCAAGTCGAACAGGTCGGGCGGCACGACAACTTCTTTGAACTGGGCGGGCATTCGCTGCTGGCGGTGACCCTGATCGAGCGCATGCGTCAGCTCGGCCTGAGCACCGACGTGCGCGTGCTGTTCAGTCAGCCAACCCTCGCTGCGCTGGCCGCCGCCGTCGGCAGCGGTCGCGAAGTCGCGGTGCCGGATAACCTGATTCCACTCGGTTGCACGCACATCACTCCAGACATGCTGACCCTGCTGCAACTGGATCAGCAGAGCATCGAGCGCATCGTTGCCACGGTGCCGGGTGGTGCCGCCAACGTGCAGGATATTTATCCGCTGGCGCCGTTGCAGGAAGGCATTTTGTATCACCACTTGAGCGCCGCACAGGGTGATCCGTACCTGCTGCAATCGCGCCTGGCGTTCGACAGCCTCGAACGCTTGCAGGCCTTTGCCGCCGCGCTGCGTCAGGTCATGAGTCGTCACGACATTCTGCGCACCGGAGTGGTCTGGGAGGGGTTGGCGACGCCGGTGCAAGTGGTCTGGCGCGACGCTGAGCTGCCGGTGCAGGAAGTGGCCCTCGACTCGGCGGCCGGTGATGTTCTGGCGCAGTTGTACGAGCGTTTCGACGCGCGGCATTACCGCATCGATATCAGTCAGGCACCGTTGATTCGCCTGGTCTATGCACAAGACCCGGCCAACCATCGGGTGGTCGCCATGCTGCTGTTCCATCACATCGCCATGGACCACACGGCGCTGGCCGTGGTGCAGGAGGAAATGCAAGCGATCCTCTTTGGTCACGACGAAGCACTGCTGCCGGCCGTGCCGTATCGCAATTACGTGGCGCAGACCCGGCTGGGTGTCAGCGAGCAGGAACACGAAGCGTTCTTCCGCGCGATGCTCGGTGACATCGACGAGCCGACGCTGCCGTTCGGTCTGCTGGAGGTGCGCGGCGACGGGCAGGATATCGAAGAAGTCCGGGAGAACCTGCCCGAAGCCCTGGCGCGGCGCTTGCGCGGCCAGGCGCGGCAGATGGGCGTGAGTGTCGCCAGTCTGTTCCATCTGGCCTATGCCCGAGTGCTGGCAGCGACCTCGGGGCACGAGCGCGTGGTGTTCGGCACCGTGCTGCTGGGGCGGATGCAGGGCGGCACCGGCGCCGATCGTGGCTTGGGGATGTTCATCAATACGTTGCCGCTGCGGGTGGATCTGGGTGATACCTCGGTGCGTGCCGGCGTGCGCGCCACCCATGCACAACTGACCGCGTTGCTCGGCCATGAGCATGCATCACTGGCGCTGGCCCAGCGTTGCAGCGGGGTGGCGGCGCCGTCGCCGCTGTTCAGCGCCATGCTCAACTACCGGCACAGCGTCAGCGCAGAACAGTTGCAAGCCAATCGCCTGACCTGGCAGGGCATCGAGAACCTCTCCAGCGAAGAGCGCACCAACTACCCGCTGAGTCTCAATGTCGATGACCTGGGCGAAGGTTTTATCCTCACAGTCATGACGCCTTCGTGCATTGGTGCGGCGCGGGTGTGTGGCTACATGCAGCAGGTGTTGGCGGAACTGGTCGAGGCGCTGGAGCAGGCACCGCAGCAGATCTTGAACCGCCTGCCGGTGATTCCGGATACCGAGCGTCAGCAGTTGCTGTCTGGTCTCAATGCCACGGCAGTCGATTATAACCTTGAGCAGACCATTCACGGTCTGTTCGAGGCGCAGGTGCAGCGTTCGCCGCAGGCGCCAGCGGTGGTCGCCGGTGAGCAGCCACTGAGCTACGCTGAACTCAACGCCCGGGCCAATCAACTGGCGCGGCACCTGCGCGAATTGGGCGTAGGGCCGGACTCACGGGTGGCGATCTGCGTCGAGCGCGGTCTGGACATGGTGGTCGGGCTGCTGGCGATCCTCAAGGCTGGCGGCGGTTATGTGCCGCTGGACCCGGCGTATCCGCTGGAGCGTCTGGCTTACATGCTGGAAGACAGCGCGCCGCTGGCGGTGCTGGTGCAGGGTTCGACGCGTTCGTTGCTCGGTGACGTTGGCGTGCCGGTGATCGACCTGGATCAGCCGCACTGGCAAGCGCTGGCGACGGAAAACCTTTCGCTCGCTGAATTGACCCCGCAGCACACCGCGTACGTGATCTACACCTCCGGTTCCACCGGCCAACCGAAAGGCGTAATCAACGAACACGGCGGGGTGGTCAACCGCCTGCTGTGGATGCAGGACGCCTATCAACTAACCGCCAGCGACACGGTGTTGCAGAAAACGCCGTTCAGCTTCGACGTCTCGGTCTGGGAGTTCTTCTGGCCGCTGATGACTGGCGCCCGATTGGTCATGGCCCGACCTGAAGGGCACAAGGATCCGCAGTACCTCAGTGAAGTGATCGAGCGGGAACAGATCACCACGCTGCACTTCGTACCGTCGATGCTCGACGTCTTTCTCGCCCACGCCGACACCGCACGTTGCAGCAGTCTGCGGCAAGTCATGTGCAGCGGCGAAGCGTTGCCGGGCAGCGTGGTGCGGCGCTTCAAACAGCAACTGGCAAGCAGCGAACTGCATAACCTCTACGGCCCGACCGAAGCCGCAGTGGACGTGACCGCGTGGAACTGCGCCGGGCCGCTGGAAAGCACTCCGGACAACACGCCGATCGGCAAACCGATCGCCAACACCCGCATGTACATCCTCGATGCCCAGCAGCAACCAGTGCCACACGGCGTGGTCGGCGAGTTGTACATCGGCGGCGTACAAGTGGCGCGCGGTTATCTGAATCGTCCGGAGCTGAATGCGGAGCGCTTCCTCAACGATCCGTTCCAGAACAACGGGCGGATGTACCGCACCGGCGACGTCGCCCGCTATCTGCCGGACGGCAACATCGAATACCTGGGCCGTAACGACGATCAGGTGAAGATCCGTGGCTTGCGCATCGAACTCGGTGAAATCCAGGCACGCCTGACCCAGATCGATGGCATTCAGGAAGCCGCCGTACTGGCCCGCGAAGACGTGCCGGGGGACAAACGTCTGGTGGCGTACTACACCGGCGCACGCCTGGAAATCGACGTGCTGCGCAGTCGTCTGCTGGAAAACCTGCCGGACTACATGGTGCCCGCCGTGTTCGTGCATCTCGATGCACTGCCGCTGAGCCCCAACGGCAAACTCGACCGCAAGGCGCTGCCGGCCCCGGATCAGGCCGCATTGCCGGTGCGCGAATACGAAGCCCCGGTGGGCGACGTCGAAATCACCCTCGCACGGCTCTGGGCCGAGTTGCTCAACGTCGAGCGGGTAGGGCGCCACGATCATTTCTTTGAACTGGGTGGTCACTCGCTGCTGGCGGTCAGTCTGATCGGCCGCTTGCGTCAGGAAGGCATGGAAGCCGATGTCAGGTCGCTGTTCGAACATCCGACCCTGGCCGGCTACGCCGCAATTACCGAACGAATGGAGATCGTCCTGTGAACGTGATCGAACTGTTGGCCACATTGAAGGCTAAAGATATCCAGCTGGCGGTCGCGGACGACCAATTGCGGGTCAACGGCAACAAGCAGGCGTTGAACGACCCGACGTTGCTGGCGCTGTTGCGCGAGCACAAACCGGCGCTGATCGAGCTGATCAAGGCCGGGCAATACTCTGCCAGCAAGCATGGCCAGGTCGAAGTGCCGGCCAACGGCATCGTTGCCGGCACCACACGCATCACCCCGGCGATGCTGACGCTGCTCGAACTCGACCAGGCGACCATCGACCACCTCGTCGCACAAGTACCCGGCGGCGCGGCCAACGTGCAGGATATCTACCCGCTGGCGCCGTTGCAGGAAGGCATCCTCTATCACCACGTCAGTGGCGGTGACGGTGATCCGTATGTCATGCAGTCGCATTTCGCCTTCGCCAGCCGCGAGCGTTTTCAAGCGTTCGCTCAAGCGCTGCAAAGCGTGATCGATCGCCATGACATTCTGCGCACCGCTGTGCATTGGGCAGGGCTGGATGCACCGGTGCAGGTGGTCTGGCGCCGGGCCGAACTGCCGGTGGAAGAGGTGACGTTGCCTGATGCAAATGGCGACGTGCTGGCGTATCTGCACGAGCGTTTCGACGCCCGGCACTTCCGCCTCGACGTTACCCAGGCGCCACTGATGCGTCTGGCCCATGCCTGGGATGAAGCCGGGCAGCGGGTGATCGCCACGCTGCTGTTCCATCACATGGCCCTCGACCACTCGGCCCTCGACGTGGTGCGCCACGAAATGCGCGCCTGCCTCACCGGGCAGCGTGAACGGCTCGGGCGCCCGGTGCCGTTTCGCAATTACGTGGCGCAGGCGCGTCTGGGCGTCAGCGAGGCCGAGCACGAGGCGTTCTTCCGCGAGATGCTCAGCGACATCGACGAGCCGACGCTGCCTTACGGCCTGCAGGACGTGCAAGGTGACGGCAGCGAAATCGTCGAACTCAGCGTGCCGGTCGCGGCGCTATTGGGCCAGCGTCTGCGGGCGCAGGCGCGGACGCTCGGCGTCAGTGTCGCCAGCCTGTTCCACCTCGGCTGGGCGCAAGTGCTGGTCGCGCTGACCGGCAAGCAGCAAGTGGTATTCGGTACGGTGCTGATGGGCCGCATGCAAGGCGCCGAAGCGATTGACCGGGCGCTGGGGATTTTCATCAACACCTTGCCGTTACGGGTGAATATCGACGGGCAGGACGTGCGCGCGGCGGTCAACGCCACCCACGCCCGGCTGACTACGCTGATGCGTCACGAACACGCACCGCTGGCCCTGGCTCAACGCTGCAGTCATGTGGTGGCGCCGACGCCGCTGTTCAGCACGCTGCTCAATTATCGCCACAGCCACAACGTCGCCACCGCCAGTGCCGAAACCCTAGCGGCGTGGGACGGTATCTCCACGTTGCACTCCGAAGAGCGCAGCAACTATCCGCTGACGATGAGTGTCGATGACCTCGGTGACGCCTTCAGCCTGACGCTGCTGGCGAGCACTCAGACCGATCCGCAGCGCATCTGCGATTACCTGCACTGCGCGCTGGAAAACCTCGTGCTCGCGCTGGAGCAGGCGCCGCAGACACCGGTCAATCAATTGCCGATTCTGCCGGCGGCTGAGCTTGAACAGGTGCTGCTCGGCTTCAATGCCACCCAAGTGGATTTTCCGACGGCACAGACCATCCAGCAGCGTTTCGAGGCGCAGGTGGCCGAACGGCCGGACGCGCTGGCGGCAGTGTTTGCCGACGCGCAACTGACCTACGCCGAACTCAACCGTCAGGCCAACGCCCTGGCGCAGCATCTGATCGGTTTGGGCGTGAAACCCGACGACCGTGTCGCCATCGTTGCCCGCCGTGGGCTGGACACCCTGGTCGGGCTGGTGGCGATCCTCAAGGCGGGCGCCGGTTACGTGCCGATTGACCCGGCGCACCCGGCCGAGCGTTTGAACTACCTGCTCGACGACAGCGCGCCCGTCGCCGTACTGACCCAAAGTCATCTGCGCGAGCGACTGCCGGCGCTAAACGTCCCGGTACTCGACCTCGATCACTGCAACTGGCCACTGACTGCCACACAAAACCCGCAGGTACCGGGCCTGAGCACCGCGCACCTGGCCTACGTGATCTACACCTCCGGCTCCACCGGCCTGCCCAAGGGTGTGATGGTCGAGCATCACACTTTGAGCAATCTGGTGGACTGGCACTGCAACGCGTTCGACCTCTGCGCCGGTCGCCACACCTCAAGCCTCGCCGGTTTCGGCTTCGATGCCATGGCCTGGGAAGTCTGGCCGGCGTTGTGTGCGGGCGCGACCCTGCATCTGGCGCCGACTCACGAGGGCGGCGAAGACATCGATGCCTTGCTCGCGTGGTGGTGCGCACAGCCGCTGGACGTGAGCTTCCTGCCGACGCCGGTGGCCGAATACGCCTTCAGTCAGAACCTCGAACACCCGACCCTGCGCACGCTGCTGATCGGCGGCGACCGCTTGCGTCAGTTCAACCGCAACCAGCATTTCGACGTGATCAACAACTACGGCCCGACCGAGGCCACAGTGGTCGCGACTTCAGGTCTGGTGCAAAGCGGCGATGCGCTGCACATCGGTAAGCCGGTGAGCAACGCCACGGTGTACCTGCTCGACGAACAACAGCGCCCGGTGCCGATCGGCGTGGCTGGCGAGCTGTACGTCGGCGGCGCTGGGGTCGCTCGTGGTTACCTGAACCGCCCGGACATGACTGCCGAGCGCTTTCTGCGTGACCCATTCAGCCCCTTGCCGAATGCGCGGATGTACCGCACCGGCGACCTTGCACGCTGGCGTGAAGACGGCAACATCGAGTACTTGGGGCGCAACGACGATCAGGTGAAAATCCGCGGCGTGCGCATCGAACTGGGCGAGATCGAAACCTGCCTCAACCAGTTGCCGGGGATTCAGGAGGCGGTGCTGCTGGCCCGCGAAGATCAACCCGGCCAGCCGCGACTGGTGGCCTACTTCACCGAACAGCCGCAGGTCGAAGCGCTGCCGGTGGGCGAGTTGCGCGCGCAATTGCTCAGCCGTTTGCCCGAATACATGGTGCCGACGGCGTTCGTCAAACTCGCCGCGCTGCCGCTGACCGCCAACGGCAAAGTCGACCGCAAGGCCTTGCCGGTGCCGGATCTGGCGGCGCTGTTCACCCGCGAGTACGCAGCGCCCGAAGGCGAAGTGGAAACCGCGCTGGCGCAGATCTGGGCCGACGTGCTGCAAGTCGAGCGGGTCGGGCGCCAGGATCACTTTTTCGAACTCGGCGGGCATTCGTTGCTGGCGATGCGCATGGTCTCGCAGGTGCGCCAGCGCCTGGGCGTCGAGCTGGCGCTGGGCGATCTGTTTGCCAACGCCGAACTGGCGGCGGTCGCGGCAGTGCTCAACGAGGCCGGGCGCAGTGAGCAACCGCAGATCGTGCCGGTCACCCGTGACGGTGCGTTGCCGCTGTCGTTCGCCCAGCAACGCCTGTGGTTCCTCGCGCAAATGGAAGGCGCCAACACCGCCTACAACATTCCCGTGGCCCTGCGTTTGCGTGGCCGTCTCGATGACGCGGCGCTGCAACGCGCGCTGGCGCGGATCGTCGCCCGGCACGAAACCCTGCGCAGCCGCTTCGCGCAATTCAACGACGAAGCGCAAGTGCTGATTGCCCCGGTGGACACCGGTCTGCTGCTGCGGATTGAAGACCTGCGCCAGCACCCGCAACCCGAGGACACCCTGCAAGCGCTGATTCAGGGCGAAGCCTCCGGACCGTTCGACTTGCAGGACGATCCGTTGATTCGCGGGCGACTGGTACGCCTGGCCGACGATCACCATGTGCTGTTGCTGACCCTGCACCACATCATCTCCGACGGCTGGTCGATGGGTGTTTTGACCCGCGAACTGATGGCGCTGTATCAGGCGTTCAGCCACGGTCAGCCGGATCCGTTGCCGCCGCTGGTGCTGCAATACACCGACTACGCGGTGTGGCAGCGGCGCTGGCTCAGCGGCGAAGTGCTGCAGCGCCAGAGCGAATATTGGCAACAGACCCTCGCCGGTGCCCCGGCGCTGCTGATGCTGCCGACCGATCGGCCGCGCCCAGCGCAGCAGGACTATGCCGGCAGCAGCGTTGCCGTAGTGCTCGACGAACGCTTGAGCGCCGGGCTCAAAGCCTTGGGCCAGCGCCACGGCGTGACCCTGTACATGACGCTGATGAGTGCCTGGGCAATGCTGCTCAGCCGCTTGTCCGGGCAGGCGGAAGTGGTGATCGGTTCGCCGGTGGCCAACCGCACCCGCGCCGAGATCGAAGGCCTGATCGGCATGTTCGTCAACACCCTGGCTCTGCGCATCGACACCTCGGGCGAGCTGAGCGTCGAAGCGCTGCTGGCGCGGGTCAAGGCGCAAACCCTGCAAGCGCAGGCGCATCAGGATCTGCCGTTCGAGCAGGTGGTGGAAATCACCCGGCCGGTGCGCAGCCTGGCGCACAGCCCGTTGTTCCAGACCTTGCTCAGTTGGGATGGCCTCGAAAGCCCTGCGCTGGCCCTCGGCGAACTGACGCTGGAAGGCGTGGCCGAGCCGAGCCACTTCGCCAAGTTCGACCTGTCGTTGAGCCTGAGTGAGTCCGGCGGCGTCATTCGCGGATCACTGGAATACGCCACAGCATTGTTCGACCAGAGCACGGTCGAGCGTTTCGTCGGTTACTTCCAGCGCCTGTTGCAGGCGATGGTCGCCAACGATCAGGCAGTGCTGGAACAGGCGCCGCTGCTGGCGGAGGAAGAACAGCAGCGCTTGCTGGTCGAGTTCAATGCCACGGAGGTCGATTACAACCTCGATCAAACCATTCATGGCCTTTTTGAAGCGCAAGTGGCGCGCTCGCCGCAGGCGCCCGCGGTGGTCGCGGGTGAGAAGTCACTGAGCTACACCGAACTCAACGCCCGAGCCAATCAACTGGCGCGGCATCTGCGTGGGTTGGGCGTAGGCCCGGATGCGCGGGTGGCGATCTGCGTCGAACGCGGTCTGGACATGGTGGTCGGGCTGCTGGCGATCCTCAAGGCCGGCGGCGGTTATGTGCCGCTGGATCCTGCCTATCCGCTGGAGCGTCTGGCGTACATGCTGGAGGACAGCGCGCCGCTGGCGGTGCTGGTGCAGGGAACCACGCGCTCGTTGCTCGGTGACGTTGGCGTGCCGGTGATCGATCTGGATCAGCCGCACGGGCAAGCGCTACCGACTGACAATCTATCGCTCGCTGAGTTGACTCCGCAGCACACCGCCTACGTGATCTACACCTCCGGCTCCACCGGCCAACCGAAAGGCGTGATCAACGAACATGCCGGGGTGGTCAACCGCCTGCTGTGGATGCAGGACGCCTATCAACTCACCTCCAGCGACACGGTGTTGCAGAAGACCCCGTTCAGCTTCGACGTCTCGGTCTGGGAGTTTTTCTGGCCGTTGATGACTGGCGCCCGATTGGTCATGGCCCGGCCCGAGGGACACAAGGATCCGCTGTATCTCAGCGACATCATCGAACGCGAACGCATCACCACGCTGCACTTTGTCCCGTCGATGCTCGATGTTTTCCTTGCTCACGCCGACACCGCACGTTGCAGCAGTCTGCGGCAAGTCATGTGCAGCGGCGAAGCGTTGCCGGGCAGCGTGGTGCGGCGCTTCAAACAGCAACTGGCAAGCAGCGAACTGCATAACCTCTACGGCCCGACCGAAGCCGCAGTGGACGTGACCGCGTGGAACTGCGCCGGGCCGCTGGAAAGCACTCCGGACAACACGCCGATCGGCAAACCGATCGCCAACACCCGCATGTACATCCTCGATGCCCAGCAACAACCGGTGCCGCACGGCGTGGTCGGCGAGTTGTACATCGGAGGCGTACAAGTGGCGCGGGGTTATCTGAATCGCCCGGAACTGAATGCCGAACGCTTCCTCACCGATCCGTTTCAGAGCCATGGGCGGATGTACCGCACCGGCGACGTCGCACGTTATCTGGCGGACGGCAATATCGAATACCTCGGCCGCAACGACGATCAGGTGAAGATCCGTGGTTTGCGCATTGAACTCGGCGAGATTCAGGCGCGCCTCACGCAGATCGACGGCATTCAAGAAGCCGCCGTATTGGCCCGCGAAGACGTGCCGGGCGACAAGCGTTTGGTCGCGTACTACACCGGCGCAGCGCTGGAAATCGAAACACTGCGCGGCTATCTGCTGGAAAACCTGCCGGACTACATGGTGCCCGCCGTGTTCGTGCATCTGGATGCATTGCCGCTGAGCCCCAACGGCAAACTCGACCGCAAGGCGCTGCCGGCACCGGATCTGACGGCGCTGACCGCCCGTGAATACGAAGCCCCGGTCGGTGAAGTGGAGATCGCGCTCGCGCAGCTTTGGGCTGAACTGCTCAAGGTTAAGCGGGTAGGGCGGCACGATCATTTCTTCGAACTCGGTGGTCACTCGCTGCTGGCGGTGAATCTGGTGGCTCGGATGCGCCGTGCCGGCCTGAACGCCGACATTCGCGTGCTGTTCAACCAGCCGACCCTCGCCGCGCTGGCCGCTGCCGTGGGCGGTGAACCGGAGGCCGAAGTCGCGGCCAACCTGATCACTGCGGACTGCACGCGCATCACCCCCGAGCTGCTGCCACTGGTGGCGCTCGACCAGCCGAGCATTGATCGCATCGTCGCGAGCATCCCCGGCGGCGTGGCCAACGTGCAGGATATTTACCCGCTGGCGCCGTTGCAGACGGGGATCCTGTTCCATCACCTGTCCGCCGCCCAAGGCGATCCGTATGTGTTGCAGGCGCAGTTTGCATTCGCCGATGAACAACGCCTGAACACCTTCACCCAAGCCTTGCAGAACGTAATCCAGCGCCACGACATCCTGCGCACTTCGCTGTTCTGGGACGGCCTGCAAGACCCGGTGCAAGTGGTCTGGCGTGAGGCGCCGCTGGCGTGCGAAGCGCTGGAACTGAATGGCGCGGACGGCGATGTACTGGAGCAATTGCGCCGGCGTTTCGACGCTGCGCAGTACCGCATGGCCGTCAATCAGGCGCCGCTGATGCGCGTGGTGCACGCCTGGGACGCAGACAATCAGCGCGTGGTGGCGTTGCTGCTGTTCCATCACCTGGTGATGGACCACGTGGCGCTGGAGGTGCTGCAACACGAAATGCAGGCGTTCCTCAGCGGCCAGCCGCAGCGTCTGGCCGAGCCGGTGCCATATCGCAATTACGTGGCGCATACCCTGTCGGCGATGAGCGATCAGCATCACGAAGATTTCTTCCGCGAGATGCTGGGTGACATCAGCGAACCGAGCGCGCCGTACGGCCTGCACAGCATTGCCGAGGGCCACGCCGCAGAAGCACGCCGGGTACTCGACCTCGATCTGAGTCGGCGTGTCAGGGCCAAGGCCCGACGGCTGGGGATCAGCGCCGCGAGCCTGATGCATCTGGCCTGGGCACAGGTGCTGGGAAAACTCTCCGGGCGTGAGGAAGTGGTGTTCGGCACCGTGTTGCTGGGGCGGTTGCAGGCGGGCGAGGGCGCCGAGCGCGCGCTGGGGGTGTTCATCAACACCTTGCCGCTGCGCGTCGATCTCGGGCAACGCTCGGCGCAGGAAGCCGCGCTCGCCACCCACCAACAGTTGAACGCGCTGCTGCAACATGAGCATGCGCAATTGGCGCTGGCCCAGCGTTGCAGTGGTATGCCCGCCGGTACGCCGCTGTTCAGCACGCTGTTCAACTATCGTCACAGCGCCGCTGCCGGCACGCCTTCCGCGGAGGCGGCGAACGCGTGGCAAGGCATGCATTTGCTCCATACCCAGGAGCACACCAACTACCAGTTGAGCGTGAGTGTCGATGACCTCGGCGAAGGTTTCGGCTTCACTGCACTGGCCGCTCCCGGCATTGATCCCGCACGTATCTGCGAGTACCTGCAACGGGCGGTGAGCAACCTGCTGCAGGCACTGGAACAGACCCCGCAACTGAGCGTTGACCAGGTGTCGATCCTGGCGCCAGACGAACGTCGGCAATTGCTGGTCGAGTTCAACGCCACCGAGCGGGAATACCCGCATGCGCTGACCGTGCACGCATTGTTCGAAAGGCAAGTGGCGGCAGATCCGCACGCCATCGCTGTGGTGCATGGCGGGCAAACCTCGAGTTATGGCGATTTGAATGATCGGGCCAACCGCTTGGCCCACTACCTGATCGCTCAAGGCGTACAGCCGGGCGACCATGTGGCGATCCTGCTGCCGCGCTCGCTGGAGCTGTTGCTCGCGCAACTGGCGATTGCCAAGTGCGCGGCGGCCTATGTGCCGCTGGACATCAACGCGCCGAGCGAGCGTCAGGCATTCATGCTCGAGGACAGCCGCGCCGTGGCGTTGCTGACCCTCAGCAGCGAAGCCATTGATTACGTCGCGCCGCGCATCGACCTCGACCAGCTCAAGCTCAGCGGTCAGCCGACGCACAATCCGAACCTGGCGCAAAGCCCGGAAGCGCTGGCGTACATCATGTACACCTCCGGTTCCACCGGTACGCCGAAGGGTGTGATGGTGCCGCACCGTGGCATCGCTCGTCTGGTGCTGAACAACGGTTACGCCGATTTCAACCCGCAGGATCGCGTGGCGTTTGCGTCCAACCCGGCGTTCGACGCTAGCACCATGGACATCTGGGGGCCGTTGCTCAACGGCGGGCGCGTGGTGGTGATCGATCACCAGACCCTGCTGGATCCGCACGCGCTCGCTGGTGAATTGCACGCTAGCGGGGCGACAATCCTGTTTGTCACCACGGCGCTGTTCAACCAGTACGTGCAACTGATTGCGCAGGCGCTGAAAGGCTTGCGCATGGTTCTGTGCGGCGGTGAACGCGGCGATCCGGCAAGCTTCCGCCGCTTGCGGGCCGAGGCGCCGCAGCTGCGCATCGTGCATTGCTACGGCCCGACCGAAGCCACCACTTACGCCACCACGTTTGAAGTGCACGAGGTGGCGGAAAACGCCGAAAGCGTGCCGATTGGCGGGCCGATCTCCAACACCCAGGTGTATGTGCTTGACGCTCACCAACAACCGGTGCCGATGGGCGTGACCGGCGAGTTGTACATCGGCGGGCAGGGCGTGGCGCTGGGCTATCTGAACCGCCCGGAGCTGACCGCCGAGAAGTTCCTGCGCGATCCGTTCAGCGACCAACCGGGCGCGTTGCTCTACCGGACTGGCGACCTCGTGCGCTGGCTGGCACCGGGGCAGCTCGACTGCATCGGACGCAATGACGATCAGGTGAAAATCCGTGGTTTCCGCATCGAACTCGGCGAGATCGAAAATCGCCTGCTGGGCTACCCGGGGATCAACGAAGCGGTGGTGCTCGCCCGGCGCGAAGGTCAGGAACCGTTGCGGCTGGTGGCCTACTACACCGCGCACGACGGCGCACTGGAACTCGCCGACCTGCGTGAGCATGTGCAGGCGCAGTTGCCGGAATACATGGTGCCGAGTGCCTGGGTGCAGCTCGATGCCTTGCCGTTGACCAACAACGGCAAGGTTGATCGAAAAGCCTTGCCCGAACCGGATGCTGCGGCGTTGTTCACTCGCGAATACGTTGCGCCACAGGGTGAACTGGAAACCGCGCTGGCGCAGATCTGGGCCGAGACCCTGCAAATCGAGCAGATCGGCCGCCATGACCACTTCTTCGAACTCGGCGGTCATTCGTTGCTGGCAATGCGCATGCTGTCGCAAGTGCGCCAGCGTCTCGGCGTCGAACTGCCCCTGAGCGAGTTGTTTGCCGATCCGCACCTCAGCGCGGTGGCCGCGGTGCTGAACCGCGCCGGGCGCAGCACGCTGCCAGAGATCGTCGCGGCGGCGCCGGATCAAGCGCTGCCGCTGTCCTTCGCCCAGCAACGTCTATGGTTCCTGGCGCAAATGGACGGCGGCAATTCGGCGTACAACATTCCGCTTGGCCTGCGCCTGCATGGGGGGCTCGATGTCGAAGCCTTGCAGCGCGCGCTGACGCAGATCGTTGCGCGGCACGCAACCCTGCGCAGCCGTTTCGTCAGCGTCGACGATCAGGCGCAGGTGACGATTGCACCGGTCGATAGCGGTCTGCTGTTGCAGGTGGAAGACCTGCGCCAGGATTCACAGGCCGAAGCCACGGTGCAGGCACTGCTCGCGCAGGAAGCCGCGACGGCGTTCGATCTGCAGCACGACCCACTGATTCGCGGACGCCT
Source organism: Pseudomonas sp. LF020 (assembly GCF_053456425.1). NCBI lineage: Bacteria > Pseudomonadati > Pseudomonadota > Gammaproteobacteria > Pseudomonadales > Pseudomonadaceae > Pseudomonas > Pseudomonas sp. LF020. Next base: position 55,477 of record NZ_JBRFIX010000015.1, on the reverse strand, counting down.
GCTGCGTCTGGCTGACGATCACCATGTGCTGTTGCTGACCGTGCATCACATCGTCGCCGATGGCTGGTCGATGGGTGTGCTGACCCGTGAGCTGATGGCGCTGTATCAGGCCTTCAGTCACGGTCAGCCGGATCCATTGCCGCCGTTGACGCTGCAATACGGCGACTACGCCGTGTGGCAGCGGCGCTGGCTCAGCGGGGAAGTATTGCAGCGGCAAAGCGATTACTGGCAACAGACCCTCGACGGTGCGCCGGCGTTGCTGACCCTGCCCACCGACCGTCCGCGTCCGGTACAGCAAGACTTCGCCGGCAGCAGCGTCGAAGTGCGGCTCGATGAGCGTCTGAGTGCCGGGCTCAAAGCTTTGAGTCAGCGTCACGGTGTGACCCTGTTCATGACCCTGATGAGTGCCTGGTCGCTGTTGCTGAGTCGTTTGTCCGGGCAGTCTGACGTGGTGATCGGCTCGCCGGTGGCCAACCGCACCCGGGCCGAGATCGAAGGCCTGATCGGTATGTTCGTCAACACCCTGGCCCTGCGCATCGACACCTCGGGCGGACCGAGCGTGGCCACGCTGTTGGCGCGGGTCAAGGCGCGCACGCTGGAAGCGCAGGCACATCAGGATCTGCCGTTCGAGCAAGTGGTGGAAATCGCCCGGCCGGCGCGCAGTCTGGCGCACAGCCCGTTGTTCCAGAGCACGCTGAGCTGGGACAGCAACGTGGGGCCGAACCTGGCGCTGGGCGATCTGCGCCTCGAAGGCGTGGCCGCGCCGGGCCGGGTGGCCAAATTCGACCTGACCCTGACTCTGGGTGAGGTCAACGGGGTGATTCGTGGTTCGCTGGAATACGCCACGGCGTTGTTCGATCAAGCGACCGTCGAGCGTTATGTCGGTTATCTGCAGCGCTTGCTGGCGGCGATGGTCAACGATGAGCAGACGACGTTGGAGCGGGTGCCGTTACTCGCCGAGTCTGAGCGTCAGCGCTTGCTCTACGAGTTCAACGCCACGGCGCGCGAGTACCCGCAAACGCTAACCGTGCACGGTGTTTTCCAGCAGCAGGCAGCGGCGCATCCCAAAGCGGTGGCGGCGGTGCATGGCGAGCATTCGCTGAGCTACTTTGAACTGAACGCCCAGGCCAACCGCCTGGCGCATCACTTGATCAGCCAAGGCGTACAGCCGGGCGATCATGTGGCGATCCTGCTGCCACGCTCGCTGGAGCTGCTGGTGGCGCAACTGGCGATTGCCAAGTGCGCGGCGGCCTATGTGCCGCTGGACATCAACGCGCCGAGCGAGCGGCAGGCGTTCATGGTCGAAGACTGTCACGCGGCGGCGTTGCTGACCCTCAGCAGTGAAGTCATCGACTACGCTGCGCCACGCATCGACCTCGACCGCTTGACCCTCAGCGGCCAACCGACGCACAACCCGAACCTGGCGCAGTCCTCGGAGTCGCTGGCGTACATCATGTACACCTCCGGCTCCACCGGCGCCCCGAAAGGCGTGATGGTGCCGCACCGCGCCATCGGCCGTCTGGTGCTGAACAACGGTTATGCCGATTTCAACCCGCAGGATCGCGTGGTGTTCGCCTCCAATCCGGCGTTCGACGCCAGCACCATGGACATCTGGGGGCCGCTGCTCAACGGCGGGCGCGTGCTGGTGATCGATCACCAGACCTTGCTTGATCCAAACGCGTTCGGCCATGAGTTGAGCGCAACCGGGGCAACGGTGCTGTTCGTCACCACTGCGCTGTTCAATCAGTATGTGCAGCTGATTCCGCAGGCGCTGAAAGGCTTGCGCATTCTGTTGTGTGGCGGTGAGCGTGGCGACCCGGCGGCGTTCCGTCGACTGCTGGCCGAGGCGCCCGCGCTGCGCATCGTGCATTGCTACGGCCCGACCGAAACAACCACCTACGCCACGACGTTTGAAGTGCGTGAAGTGGCGGAAAACGCCGAAAGCGTGCCGATTGGCGCGCCGATCTCCAACACCCAAGTGTATGTACTTGACGCGCATCAGCAACCGGTGCCGATGGGCGTGACCGGCGAGTTGTACATCGGCGGGCAGGGCGTGGCGCTGGGTTACCTGAACCGCGCCGATCTGACCGCCGAGAAGTTCCTGCGCGATCCGTTCAGCGATCAGTCGGGCGCGCTGCTGTATCGCACTGGCGACCTCGCACGCTGGCTGGCACCGGGGCAGCTCGACTGCATCGGACGCAATGACGATCAGGTGAAGATTCGCGGTTTCCGTATCGAACTGGGCGAAATCGAAACCCGCCTGCTCAACTGCCAGGGGATCAAGGAAGCGGTGGTGCTGGCGCGCCGCGATGGTCAGGACATCACGCGTCTGGTGGCGTACTACACCGCGCACGCCGGGCGCCTGGACAGCGCCGATCTGCACGCGCAATTGCTGGCGCGACTGCCGGAATACATGGTGCCGAGCGCGTGGGTGCAACTGGATGTGCTGCCGTTGAACAACAACGGCAAGGTCGACCGCAAGGCGCTGCCGGCGCCGACGCAGGCAGCGCTGCTCAGTCGGGTGTATGTCGCGCCGATTTCGGCGCTGGAGGACCATCTGGCGCGGATCTGGGCCGGTTTGCTGCAGCTCGAACAGGTCGGTCGTCACGACAACTTCTTCGAACTGGGCGGGCACTCGTTGCTGGCGATGCGCATGCTGTCGCAGGTGCGCCAGCAGTTGGGCGTCGAGCTGACACTCGCCGAGCTGTTCGCCAACCCCGAGCTGGCCGCTGTTGCCGAGGTGCTGAGCCGGGCGGGGCGCAGCACCTTGCCGGAGATTTTGCCGGCACCGCGTGATCAGCTATTGCCGCTGTCCTTCGCCCAGCAACGCCTGTGGTTCCTGGCGCAGATGGACGGCGGCCACAGCGCCTACAACATCCCGGTCGGTCTGCGCCTGCGCGGTCGGCTGGATGAAGACGCGCTGCAACGGGCACTGGCACGCATCGTTGAGCGTCACGAAACCCTGCGCAGCCGCTTCAGCCAGATCGACGATCAGCCGCAGGTGCTGATTTTGCCGGCCGAGAGCAGTTTGCTGCTGGCGGTAGAAGACCTGCGTCAGCACCCGCAGGCTGACAATGCCTTGCGCGGTCTGATCGAAGAGCAAGCCTGCGCCTCGTTCAATCTGCAGCACGATGCGCTGCTGCGCGGACGTCTGGTGCGTCTGGCTGATGATCATCATGTGCTGTTGCTGACGCTGCACCACATCATCGCTGATGGCTGGTCGATGGGCGTGCTGACCCGCGAGCTGGCGGCGCTGTATCAGGCGTTCAGCCGTGGCGAAGACGATCCGTTGCCGCCGCTGGCGCTGCAATACACCGATTACGCAGTGTGGCAACGGCGCTGGCTCAGCGGCGAGGTGCTGCAGCGCCAGAGCGATTACTGGCAACAGACCCTGGCCGGCGCGCCGGCCTTGCTGACCCTGCCCACCGACCGTCCGCGACCGCCACAGCAGGACTACTCCGGCAGCCGCGTCGACCTGCTGCTCGATGAACAGTTGAGCGCCGGTTTGAAAACCTTGTGTCAGCGTCGTGCGGTGACGCCATACATGGTGATCATGAGCGCCTGGGCGATGTTGCTCAGCCGTTTGTCCGGGCAGGACGATGTGGTGATCGGCTCGCCGGTGGCCAACCGCACCCGCGCCGAAATCGAAGGCCTGATCGGCATGTTCGTCAACACCCTGGCGCTGCGCATCGATACGTCGGGCGAGCCGAGCGGCGAGGCGCTGCTGGCACGGGTCAAGGCGCAAACCCTGGACGCACAGGCGCATCAGGATCTGCCGTTCGAGCAAGTGGTGGACATCAGCAAACCAGTCCGTAGCCTGTCGCACAGCGCGTTGTTCCAGACCATGCTCAGTTGGGACAACAACGACGATCCGAGCCTGACCCTCGGCGACCTGACCCTGGAAGGTGTGGCCGGCGACAGCCATTTTGTGAAATTCGATCTGTCGCTGAGCCTCGGCGATTCACACGACGGCATTCGCGGTTCGTTGCGCTACGCCACGGCGTTGTTCGATGAGTCGACGGTGCAGCGGTTTGTCGGCTACTTCCAGCGACTGCTGACGGCGCTGGTCAACGACGATCAGGCCGTGCTGGCGCAAGTGCCTTTGTTGGCACCGCAGGAGCAGCAGCGCTTGCTGGTCGACTTCAATGCCAGCGCCGTTGATTGTCCGCTTGAGCAGCCGTTGCACACGCTGTTTGAAGCGCAGGTGCGGCGCAAACCGGACGCCATCGCGCTGCAATCGGAGCAGGGAAACCTGACCTATCGCGAGCTCAATCAGCGCGCCAATCGTCTGGCTCAGCACCTGCGTGCGCAAGGTGTGCAGCCGGATGCGCGGGTGGCGATCTGCGTCGAGCGCGGGCTGGATCTGATCGTTGGTCTGCTCGGCATTCTCAAGGCCGGTGGTGCCTATGTGCCGCTGGATCCGAGCTACCCGGCGGAACGCCTGGCGTACATGCTCAAGGACAGCGCGCCGACCGCGGTGCTGGTGCAAACAGCGACTCGCGGGTTGTTCGATGACGCGGCCGTGACGGTGATCGACCTTGACCGCAGTACCTGGCAGCACCTGCCGGATCACGATTCGCCAGTGCCGGGCCTCAGTGCTTCGAATCTTGCGTACATGATCTACACCTCGGGTTCTACCGGGTTGCCGAAGGGCGTGATGATCGAGCATCGCAGCGCCTGCAACATGGTGCATTGGGGTTCGCAGCTCAGTCCGCCGACCGAGCACGGTGCGCTGCTGCAAAAAGCGCCGTTCAGCTTCGACAGCTCGGTGTGGGAGATCTTCTGGCCGCTGTGCTCCGGGATGCGCCTGGTATTGGCGCGACCGGACGGCAACCGCGATTCGGCGTATGTGGTGCAGAGCATTCGCGAGCATCAGGTGACGGTGGTCAAGTTCGTCCCGGCGCTGTTGCAGCAGTTCATCGAGCAGGACGACGTCGAACAGTGCACCAGCCTGACCGATGTGCTCAACGGTGGTGGCGAACTCAGTGCGGCGCTGGCGCGCCAAGTGCGTGATCGCTTGCCGTGGGTGCGGTTGCACAACGTTTATGGCCCGACCGAAACCACGGTGGACAGCACAGGCTGGACGCTGGAGCCGGATATGCCGGTGCCGGACAACGTAGTGCCGATCGGCACAGCACTGAGCAATACACGGCTGTACGTGCTCGATGCTTACGGTCAACCGGTGCCACAAGGCGTCAGCGGTGAATTGCACATCGGCGGCGTCGGCGTGGCGCGTGGTTATCACGGTTTGCCGGAAATGCAGGCCGAGCGCTTCATCGACAGCCCGTTTGTGGCGGGGGATCGCCTGTACCGCACAGGAGATCTGGCGCGTTACAACAACCATGGCGAGCTGGAATTCCTCGGCCGCAACGACTTCCAGATCAAGCTGCGTGGCTTGCGTCTTGAACCGGGGGAAATCGAGGCACGGCTGATTGAGCATTCGGCGGTTCGCCAAGCGGTGGTGATGGTGCGCGATGAGCGTCTGGTGGCCTGGTACACCGTGCGCTCGGGTGTAGAAGCACCAAGTTTGGAGGCTTTGCGCGCGCATGTGCTGGAACGGTTGCCCGAGTACATGGTGCCCGGTGCGTTCGTACTGCTCGACGCCTTGCCACTGACGCCAAACGACAAGATCGACCGCAAAGCCCTGCCGGAGCCGGGGGCAGATGCGGTGATCAACCGACCGTACGTGGCGCCACAGGGTGAAGTCGAAACCGCGCTGGCGCAGATCTGGGGTGAAGTCCTCGGTGTCGAACAGGTCGGTCGTCACGACAACTTCTTCGAACTGGGCGGGCATTCGTTGCTGGCGGTGAAGCTGGTCAATCTGCTGCAACGGGCCGGCCTGCCGCTGTCGCTGGCCGAACTGTTCCAGCATCCGAGCATCGAGTCTGCCGCCGCGCTGCTCAGTCAGGGCGAGGCGCTCAGTCAGCCTGACGGGCTGGTCGTGGTGCGTGCCGGGACGCACGGTACGCCGCTGTTCCTGCTGCATGAGTTCAGCGGCCGCGACGTGTACTTCCCGACCCTGGCCCAGCACATCGGTGGCGAGTTCCCGATTTACGGCCTGCCCGGTGTGCCGCTGGAGCAAGCGCAGTTGCGCACGCTTGAGTGCATGGCGCAGCGCATGGTCGGGATCATCCGCGCGGTACAGCCTCACGGCCCGTATCGTCTGGCAGGCTGGTCGTTCGGCGGGGTGCTGGCGCATGAGGTCGCCCAGCAATTGCTCGGCCTTGATGAGCCGGTGGAATTCATCGGCATGCTCGACAGCTACGCACCGAATCCGTTGGCTCAGGACAAGGCCATGTGGAGCGGCGAGGGCCTCGACAAGCGTCAGTTGCTCGGCCATTGCCGTGGGCGTTCGCTGATGCTTGGTGCTGACAGCGAGGCGGCGCTGGCAGCGGTGCAAGTACTGGAAGCGCAAGTCGAACAACTGGATTTCCCCGAGCTGTTCGAGCGCTGTCAGGCGCAGCAACTGACCGATCCGGAACTGGCCACGGTCAGTGCGGCGGACGCTTGGCATTACTTTGATCGCGAAGCGGCGCATCGTCTGGCGCTGGCGCATTACCGGGTCAGCCCGGCCAGCCAGCCGATCCACTTGTTCCGCGCACAGGAGTTGATGGACGGCCAGTCATTGCCGAGCCCGACGCGCGGCTGGGAAGAGCGTTTCGACGTTGGCTTGCTGCGTTGCATCGACATCCCCGGCGATCACCGGACGATGATGAAGCACCCGCACATCCAGGCACTCGGTCAGGCGATTACCCAGGCGCTGGAAACCCTGGTGACGCCGAAGCCGACACCGTATCAACCGCTGCTGACGATTCAGACCGGGCAGCCGGGGCATGCGCCGATTTTCTGTGTGCCGGGGGCGGGTGACAGTGTCACCGGGTTCATTCATCTGACCGAGGCGATCGGCCCGGAATGGCCGATCATCGGCCTGCAACCTCGCGGGCTGGATGGCGTCAGCGTGCCGCACAGCGCGGTCGAAGCCGCTGCGGCGTTCTACCTGCAAGCCATTGAGCAGATTCACCCACAGGGGCCGCTGCACCTGATCGGGCATTCGTTCGGCGGCTGGGTCGCGCATGCCATGGCGGCGCAGTTGCAGGCGGCCGGGCGCGAGGTGGCTTCGCTGACGTTGATCGACAGCGAGGCGCCGGGCGGTGACGGCACGGCGGGCAAGCCATACACCGCCACTGCCGCGCTGCAACGGCTGATCGACACCCTGCAATTGTCCTGTGGCAAGTCGCTGGGCATCGATCCTGCGACCTTCGCCAACGCCGACGACACCACGCAATTGCGCCTGCTGCACGACGGCATGGTGCGCGCCGGGGTGTTGTCGGAGCGGGCGGCGCCGAATGCGATGCACGGCCCGGCCCGCACGTTCGCCAGCGCCTTGCGCACGGTCTATCAACCGCGTCTGGCCTACAGCGGGCCGGTGCGGCTGGTGCTGGTCGATGACCCGACGCTGGACGAGTGGGGCAATCAGCGCGAACAGGCGGCGGTGCTTGCAGGCTGGCAGCGGCAGGTCAGCGATCTGGCGGTGTGGTACGGGCCGGGCAACCACTTCACGATTCTCAAGGCGCCCAACGTCTTCAGTTTCGCCGCGTGGTGGCATGACGGTCTGGCGCTGGCGGTCGGCGAAGTGCTGTCCTGAGTGTGGTTGTTCTATCAAGACCCGGCCGCTGGCCGGGTTCATCCCTGAACGGACTTGTGGTTATTTATGGAAAAGTCGAAGTTGCGCAAAGTCGGTATGGGGTTGGCGTTGGCGGCGGTGGCCGGTCTGGTGCTGTACACGGTGCAGGCACCGGCCGAAGCGCCGAAATACCAGACCGCTCCAGTCGAACGCTCGGATATCGAAAACACCGTGCTCGCCACCGGTTTGCTGGAAGGCGTCAAGCAGGTGGACGTCGGTGCCCAGGTGTCGGGACAGTTGAAGTCGCTCAAGGTCAAGGTGGGCGACAAGGTGAAGAAGGGCCAGTGGCTGGCCGAGATCGATCCGCTGGTGCTGCAGAACACCCTGCGTCAGGCGCAGGTCGATGAGGAAAACCTGCAGGCGCAGAAGCGTGCCACGCAAGCCCAGCTCAAGCAGACCAAAGCGATTTACCAGCGCTATCAGAACCTGCAGGAAGACGCGTCGATATCTCGTCAGGATTTCGAGACCGCGCAATCGGATTACGAGGTGCAGCAGGCCAATCTGCTGTCGCTGGATGCGCAGATCAAAAGTGCGCATATCCAGATTGACACCGCCAAGGTCAACCTCGCGTACACGCGGATCGTTGCGCCGATCGATGGCGACGTGGTCGGCATCGTCACCCAGGAAGGCCAGACCGTGATTGCTAACCAATTGGCGCCGATCCTGCTGAAACTGGCGGATCTGGACACCATGACCATCAAGGCCCAGGTGTCGGAAGCCGACGTGATCCATATCGCGCCGGGGCAGCAGGTGTACTTCACCATCCTCGGCGAGGACAAACGCTATTACGGCAAGCTGCGCGGCACTGAACCTGCGCCGCAGAACTTCCTCGAAACACCGCAGGCCGGCACCCCGAAGCAAAACACCGCGGTGTTCTACAACGCGCTGTTCGAGGTGCCCAATCCCGACCATCGCTTGCGCATCTCGATGACCGCGCAGGTGCGCATCGTCCTCGATACCGCGCAATCGGTGCTGACCGTGCCGGTGGCCGCGCTCGGCCCGCGCAATGCTGATGGCAGTTTTCCGGTGCGGGTGCTCGACGCCAAGGGCCAGGCGCAGTCGCGCAACGTGCAGACCGGGATCAACAACAACGTCAAAGTGCAGATCAATCAGGGCCTCAGCGAAGGCGAGCGGGTGGTGATCGGTGATCCGCTGCCTGCCGTGGCGGGGGCTTGAGCATGACGCAAGCATTGCTGCAACTGACCGGCATCACCCGCAGTTTCACCGCTGGCGACCGCGAGTTTCTCGCGTTGAAGGACATCAACCTGACGATCAATGCCGGAGAAATGGTGGCGATCATCGGCGCCTCCGGTTCCGGCAAATCAACCCTGATGAACATCCTCGGCTGTCTCGATTACGCCACCGCCGGCAGTTACAAGATCAACGGCCAGGAGACCCGTGACCTCGACGATCAGGCGCTGGCCGAGCTGCGCCGCGATTACTTCGGCTTCATCTTCCAGCGCTATCACTTGTTGCCGCACCTGAGTGCGATGCACAACGTCGAGATGCCGGCAATTTACGCTGGCATCCCGGCGCCACAACGCCATGCCCGCGCCCGTGGGCTGCTGGCGCGACTGGGCCTTGATGGACACCTGACCCACCGGCCGAGTCAGCTCTCCGGTGGTCAGCAACAACGGGTGAGTATCGCCCGGGCCTTGATGAATGGCGGTGAAGTGATACTCGCCGACGAACCCACCGGCGCCCTCGACACCGCCAGCGGTAAAGAGGTGATGCGCATCCTGCTGGAGCTGCACGCGGCCGGGCACACGGTGATTCTGGTGACCCACGACCCGAAAGTCGCGGCCAACGCCGAGCGCATCATCGAAGTCAGCGACGGTGAAATCCTCAGCGACCGCCGCAATCAGCGCGACACCGGGCAACTGCCGGGCGAAGAGGAGGTGCCGCCTAAACCACCGGCGACACGCCGTCTGGTGGCCAGCCTCGGGCTGTTCAAGGAAGCCTTCAACATGGCCTGGGTGGCGCTGATTTCGCACCGCATGCGCACCTTGCTGACCATGCTCGGCATCGTCATCGGTATCACCTCGGTGGTGTCGATTTCGGCGATTGGCGAGGGCGCGAAAAACTACGTGCTCAAGGACATTTCGGCGATCGGCAGCAACACCATCGACATCTATTCCGGCAGCAGTTTCGGTGACAAGCGCGCGGCCTCGATCGAGACGCTGGTACCGGCTGACGTCACCGCACTGAATCAACTGTATTACGTCGACAGCGCCACCCCGGTGGTCGGTCGCAGCATGCTTTTGCGTTACCGCAACATCGACCTCGACGCGCAGATCAACGGCGTCAGCGACCAGTACTTTCAGGTGCGCGGGATCAAACTGGAGGCGGGCATCACCTTCAGCGAAAGCGATGCGCGGCGCCAGGCGCAGGTGGTGGTAATCGACTACAACACCCGGCATCGGCTGTTCGGCGAGGGTGTTGATCCGCTGGGCCAGGTGATCCTCATTGGCAACCTGCCGTGCACGGTGATCGGCGTGGCGGCCGAGAACAAGAACCTGTTTGCCTCGGGCAAGACGCTCAACGTCTGGGTGCCCTACGAAACCGCCGCCGGGCGTATCCTGGGCCAACGCTTTCTCGACAGCATCAGCGTACGGATCAAGGACGGCCAGTCGAGCAAAGTCGTGGAAAATCACGTCACCCAATTGATGCTGCAACGCCACGGCATCAAGGACTTCTACACCAACAACCTCGACAGCGTGATGCAGACCGTGCAGAAAACCAGTCGCTCGCTGGCCTTGCTGCTGTCGCTGATCGCGGTGATTTCGCTGGTGGTCGGCGGCATCGGCGTGATGAACATCATGCTGGTGTCGGTCACCGAGCGTACGCGCGAGATCGGCATTCGCATGGCGGTCGGCGCACGGCAGTCGGACATTCGTCAGCAGTTCCTGGTGGAAGCGGTGATGGTCTGCCTGCTCGGCGGGGCGATCGGCATCTCGTTGTCGTATGCCATCGGTCACCTGTTTTCGCTGTTCATCAAGGAATGGGAAATGGTGTTCTCCATGGCCTCGGTGGTGACGGCAGTGATCTGCTCGACGCTGATCGGCATCGTCTTCGGCTTCGTCCCCGCGCGTAATGCCTCGCGCCTGGACCCGATCGAAGCGTTGGCACGGGACTGACTGCCAGAGCTGCCTGGCCGGGCTCGTGCCTGAAGCGCACAAATCGAAAGGGGCGGGTCACGAACCCGTCCCTGTTTTTCGTCCTCATTCCAACTGTGGGAGCGAGCTTGCTCGCGAAAGCGGCCTCACAGCCGACCAATCCCTGACTGAATGCACTCGGTCAAATTGTGGGAGCTGGCTTGCCAGCGATGGCGGCCTACCAGCCGACCAACCTCCCACCTGAATGCACGCATTCCAACTGTGGGAGCGGCGGTGCGACGATTCGACTTGCTCGCGAAAGCGGCCTCACAGTCGACCAATCCCCAGCTGAATACACTCGGTCAAATTGTGGGAGCTGGCTTGCCAGCGATGGCGGCCTGCCAGCCGACCAACCTCCCACCTGAATGCACGCAATCCAACTGTGGGAGCGGCGGTGCGACGATTCGACTTGCTCGCGAAAGCGGCCTCACAGTCGACCAATCCCCAGCTGAATACACTCGGTCAAATTGTGGGAGCTGGCTTGCCAGCGATGGCGGCCTGCCCAGCCGACCAACCTCCCACCTGAATGCACGCAATCCAACTGTGGGAGCGAGCTTGCTCGCGAAAGCGGCCTGCCAGACAACATCAAAGCAACAGAGCAGACCCCGCACATAAACGCACCCCTGCAACCACGTTTAAAGTACACGAACCGTTACGCCCTAACGGCTACAACGCCTTGCGCCGTTACCTACGCGTACGCCAGAATCCGCCGGCTTACACGGCTATGGGCCGGGCTATATCGTTTCCCTGTCACTGAAAATCAGTGATCGGGTTTGGTAGCCCGTTTCTAAGTGTGATGGCGACACCGTGTGCAGTTCCTTTTCGGGGACTCGATTTTATGGTGGCCATGCGTGGGGCTCCTTCGGGAGCGCCGGGTTTTCCTGCTTAGACCGGTCTACCAACCCGCGTATGGCCGCCACCCTCGTTTGGTAGCGAGAGTGACGGCTCCTTACTTTTGCTAAGCAGGAGCTTCATCCATATTCAAAGCCAAACCCAACCCCCCGGACACCTCGATCCCGTACGACCCGGCCCTCGACCCGCAGAAGATAAAAGCGGCAACCGACCGCGCCATCAACTTCTACCTCAACCCCGGCGCACTGAAGATCCCGATCCCTTCAACCTCGTCATGCAAGGCGAACAGAATCTTCCTCATCGACCCCGAGGTGGATGAAGAAACCTTGCTCGTCGAAGCCTGTGAATCCCTGGCCGCCGCCAGCGACATGGCCCGCGATATCGGCGACACCGTCGACAACCCACAGCGCCGGGCCGTGCTGATGCTGCATCAGGTGATCATGCTCAGTGAACTGATGGTCAACCGGGTACTGGACGGCCGCCGCATCCCGAACTAATCACGCGGTCCCCCGTGTAGGAGCTGCCGCAGGCTGCGATCTTTTGACGTTGCCTTAAAAAAACAAGATCAAAAGATCGCAGCCTTCGGCAGCTCCTACAGTGAGTAATCCTTTCAAAGTGCCTCGATCGGAGTTCCAGCTGATGCCCGAAACCCAACCAATCCCTGGCCTCGGCCACGGTGATGCTCAGCGACTTCGCCGGCACGCTGGAAGGGCCGAGCCGCAATACGGCGCTGGGCATTGCGCAGGTGGTGATGCTGGGGGAGTTGGCGGTGAATCAAGCGCTGGATAGAGTCGTGCCGAAGGATTAGGCCTCCAATGTAAAAAAACCGCCGCCCGAGGAGGGCGGCGGTTTTTTGTTCGGTTGTGGACTCAGGCTGCGCTGGTGGCGTGGCTGGTGTCCTCCGGCGAATACATCCAGCGCATCAACGAATGCCGGCCGCTGATCCCCAGTTTGATTGCCGCGCGTTTGAGGTAGCTTTCCACCGTGTTGACCTTCAACTGCAACTGCTCGGCCAGTTCCGGTGCGGTGCGCCCGGCGAGCAGGCCGATGCACACTTCGGTTTCGCGATTGGACAGGCTCAGGCCCAGTTGCTGCAAACGCTCGTTGAAGCGCAGTCGCAGGTTTTCCAGGCCCTGTTGCGCACCGTCCGCGCCGGGCGACGGGTCTTCTGTGTTGGCCTGCTGGGGTTGCAGGGCGTGAATGTGTTTTTCCAGCATCGGCAACAGCACCGGAGAAATGTCCTGCAACAAGCTCTGCTCCTGAGCCGAGAACCGTTGCGACTGGTCGTTGCGATACACCGAAATCACGTAGCGGTAGCCGTCCTTGCGCCTCGTCAGATGCAGCTGCGAGGCATCGGCGCTGGCCGAGGCTGGCGGGTCCATCGGCTCGCTCGAGCGTGCGGCAATCTGTTCGCAGAATACCGTTTCAGCCTGCTGGGCCGAGTCTTTGCCGGGTTCCGGTAGGTGGCGATGGGCGGGGCGGCCCACCGGCTCGACGCGCATCTGGCGAATGTGTGTGGCGTCCACCGCCAGTTGAGTCTGGATCAGGTCATGCAGCATCCGCGGAAAGTGCCGGCTGCCGGTGCTCGCAATGACTTTACCGATATGGGGAAACAGGTGTGAATTCATAAACATCATCCATGAGTTGCAGGTGAAACAGTCCCATTCCTGACCTGCGTCGAGCATGTTCCCTGGTCGGCGCAAATGTCAGGATGTGGATCCTATCCTAGTACAACGTTTGAAAGACGGTTTAATGAAGGTGTTATTAGCTCATAACCCTTCGCCATCGAACTTTGCTTGCAATCGAGCTAAGGGACGCTCGATTGTCCGCTTCAAGTTGACAGTGAAACACTTTTCAACCGATTTATCGGTTCCGGTGGTGTCAGTAATCTGTGCCCATGTTCAACGCAACGCCAACTACCTCAACCAAGAAAAGGGATTCAAACATGAGCACTGCAACCTACAACCGCCTGAACAAAGACGACGCCGTAGTCCTGCTGGTCGACCACCAGACCGGTCTGATTTCTCTGGTTCAGGACTTCTCGCCGAACGAGTTCAAGAACAACGTCCTGGCGCTGGCCGACCTGGCGAAATTCTTCAACCTGCCGACCATCCTCACCACCAGTTTCGAACAAGGCCCCAACGGCCCGCTGGTCCCGGAACTGAAAGAAATGTTCCCGGACGCGCCGTACATCGCCCGCCCAGGCCAGATCAACGCCTGGGACAACGAAGACTTCGTCAAGGCGATCAAGGCCACCGGCCGCAAGCAGATCATCATCGCCGGTGTGGTAACCGACGTCTGCGTCGCGTTCCCGACCCTGTCGGCACTGGCCGAAGGCTTCGATGTATTCGTCGTCACCGACGCCTCCGGCACCTTCAACACCACCGTCCAGCAAGCCGCGTGGAGCCGCATGACCCAGGCCGGCGCACAAATGATGAACTGGTTCTCGGTCGCCTGTGAGCTGCACCGCGACTGGCGCAACGACATCGAAGGGCTGGGCAATCTGCTGTCGCAGCGGATTCCGAACTACCGGAACCTGATGAACAGTTACTCGGCGTTGACCGCGCAGCAGAAGTGACTGCAGCGTTGTGAAAGTGAAAGCCTGCCCTGAAAAGCAGGCTTTTATATTTCGGCTTCAGTCTGCAGCAGGCGTGCGGCGCACCTCAAACATGGTGAAGATCCGCAGGGAAGGGGAGTTTCCCGACTGACGCTCACTCCATGGGCTGCGCTCTATACGTTTTATAGAGTTGCTGAACCTCAGGATCATCCAGGCTTTCGTAGGTGATGCCTTCTTTATCCAGGCCATCCAGTCCTTTTATTCCGCCAATCATTTCAGGCCACTCTTCACGACTGGAGATGTCGCTGATGAAAGGTGTCAGGTAACGATCCAGATGGCCTTGGAAAGGATCTCGAATCTCGTCGCTGAGAGCTCGCAGATAGTCATCTTTACTTGTCATTGCCCAGTTGATGGCGAATTTGGTGCGAAAGCACAGCTCCATGTACACGAGCAGGATCGTACGCCCATTGCCGTCCAGAAAAGGGTGCGCAGAAGCCAGCTGACCCATGACTTCCCCAGGCCGAGCACGGAAGCGTTTTTTGTTTGCTGCGAGTTCGAGGGCGTATTCGACGGACCGTTTGATCAGGTCGGGATGCTCAAATATCGTGTGATGAGGATCATCTTTCGATCCCTTGAAAACTGCCAGGTGGGGGACTAGCTCATTTCTGTCTTTCCCGGCCCAAGGGTAAAAGCCCGAGAAAAGTATTTCGTGCGTTTTCAGGACTGCCTTGTAGTCAATGGGCTTTTTCTTGGCGAGATAGGCGAGAGCGTCGTCGATACTGGCTTCAAATGAGAGGTGCTCGGACTCTTTGACTTCAGTGGGATCTTTGAGTTTGAGCGAGTTTTGAAGATAGCCTTCAGTCTCAAAATCGCCGAAGGGGTCGAAATTCATGCGCTCAGTTGCTTTTTGCAACGCCTTTTTTCCTGCAGGTAGCGGCCTTGCAGGGCCATGATTTCTGTCTTGCTCAGAACGCCTTTTCTTTTCAGGTTGACGAGCAGTTGCTCAACACCATCAAGTTCCACCACATCACCCGCCAGGCGTGTGATGGTCACCGCCATGCAACTGAGGTTGTCACGGTCGGCGGTAACCCTGTGGGCTTTGGCGAGCAGGCGAACTTCAGTCGCGACGCTCTCTGTGGCTGATCTGGTCATTTGGAACCCCTCGTTTTCTCTCTCGGAGCATAGCACGGCGTCGTTTCCGGGGGCATGCCAGCTAATGTTCGGCTACCTGGGAAGGTACTTACAGAAAGCGGCTTATTCGTTTGCGCCGCTGCATCAGCGTTGCTACCCGTTGCGCTGACCGAACGCGCACACCAGCAGTTTTTTGATCACCGCCACCGGGTATTCCCAGACATTTGCGGCTAATCTGCGCATTCGCTGACGACAACAAGACAACAACAGGAGTCACTGATGCAACCGATCCGTCTCGGTCTGGTGGGCTATGGCAAGATTGCCCAGGATCAACATGTTCCGGCGATCAACGCCAATCCCGGATTTCGCTTGGTGGCGGTCGCCACGCAGGGCAAACCCTGCCCCGGGGTGGAGAACTTTCACTCGTTGAGCGAGTTGCTGGAGAACGGCCCCGAGGTGGATGCGATTGCGTTTTGTACGCCGCCGCAAGGTCGATTCGCACTGGTGCAGCAGGCGCTGGCCGCCGGCAAACATGTGTTGGTGGAAAAACCGCCGTGCGCCACGCTGGGCGAGGCGCAGGCCCTGGTCAGTCAGGCGCAGCAACAGGGTGTCAGTGCGTTGTTCGCCTGGCATTCGCGCTACGCCCCCGGTATCGAAGCCGCCCGCGACTGGCTCGCCAGCCGCACGTTGCAAAGCGTGCAGATCGACTGGAAGGAAGACGTGCGCAAGTGGCATCCCGGGCAGACGTGGATCTGGCAACCCGGTGGTCTGGGCGTTTTCGATCCGGGCATCAATGCCTTGTCGATTGTCACCTATTTGCTGACCCAGCCACTGTTTGTGAAGTCCGCCGAACTGCGCGTACCGGACAACTGCCAGTCGCCGATTGCCGCGTCGATCAAGATGTCCGATGCGCACAGGCTCGACGTGCAGGCCGAGTTCGATTTCGACCACGGTCACGACGAACTCTGGAGCATCGAGATTCGCTGTGACGAAGGGGTGCTGCGCCTGGACAACGGCGGGGCGCTGCTGAGCATCGACGGCGTGCGCCAGGCGGTGTCGGAAGAGGGCGAGTACACCGCGGTGTATCGACACTTTCAGCAACTGATTGGCGATCGGGCCAGCGATGTGGACCTGCAGCCACTGCGGCTGGTGGCTGACAGTTTCTTTGTCGGTAGCCGGGTGGCGGTCGAACCGTTTTATGACCCGGCACGCTGATCAGTTGAAGCGGGATAGCGGTTGCGCGATGACAGCGAACCTGAGCGTCAGGCCTAAGCTAATGCAAAAAGGGTATTTGTTCGTGGTTTTTAAGATCGTTTAGTTTTGTCTCACGACGAATCAAACGCATCAAACCGATAGACCCCCGATTGCCATGACGGCACACGCTGAATCGATCAAAGGCTCTTCAGGTTTGATTCACACGGGAGTGAATCATGCCGCATACCCTCGATATCACAGCGTTGCCGACGCTGGACCTTTCGTTGTTCGAAGGCACCGCGCAACAGCGTTATGAATTTCTTGAAAACCTGCGTCACGCCGCGCGTGACGTCGGCTTTTTCTATCTCACCGGCCATGGCATCGACAGCCACCTGCTCAAGCAGGTGCAGGATCACGCCCGGCAGTTCTTTGCCTTGTCCGAGCAGGAAAAGACCGCCGTCGGCATGATCAATTCGCCGCACTTTCGCGGGTACAACCGTGCTGCTTCCGAGATCACCCGTGGTGAACCCGACTGGCGCGAGCAGTTCGATCTCGGCGCCGAGCGCGAAGCGTTGCCGCTGGACGCGGACAGCCCGTTGTGGGCTCGGTTGCAGGGGCCTAACCAATGGCCGGCGGCGCTGCCAGAACTGAAACCGCTGCTGCTCGAATGGCAACAGGCGATGACGCGTATGGCGTTGCGTCTGCTGCGTGCCTTTGCCCAGGCGCTGTCGCTGCGGGCGGACGCGTTCGATCAGTTGTACGGCGACCAGCCCAACGAACACATCAAGTTGATGCGCTATCCGGGCCAGGCCGCCAGCGCGAGCCAGCAGGGCGTTGGCGCGCACAAGGATTCCGGGTTCCTCAGCTTTCTCCTGCAAGACCAGCAGGCCGGGTTGCAAGTGGAGGTCGAGGAGGGGCGCTGGATCGATGCGCTACCTCGCGACAACACGCTGGTGGTGAACATCGGCGAACTGCTGGAGCTGGCCAGCAACGGTTATCTGCGCGCCACGGTGCATCGGGTGGTGTCGCCGCCCGCAGGCAGCGAACGCTTGTCCATCGCCTTCTTCCTCGGCGCGCAACTCGATGCCGTGGTGCCGCTGTATCCGTTGCCCACCGCGCTGCTGCGCGAAGCGCGTGGCCCGGCGAGTGATCCGCTCAATCCGTTGTTTCGCGATGTCGGCTGGAACTACCTCAAAGGTCGGTTGCGTTCGCACCCCGACGTCGCCCGACGCTTTTATGCCGATGCGCTGATGCCCGCCGCACCGGCTCGTAAAACCGCCAACGCCTGATTTATCACTCGCTCAAGGACTCCGCACATGTTGAAGAAAGCAGGTTTGACCCTGGCCGTGCTCGGCGCGCTGGTGACTTCGTTCGGCGCGCAGGCACTGGAGCCGTTGCGCGTGGCGGCCGACCCGGTGCCACATGCGCAGATTCTCGCGTACATCCAGACAATCGATCCGCAACTCAAGCTCAAGGTCATCGAGATTCCCAACGGCGTGAACTCCAACGAGCTGTTGGTGCATGGCGATGTCGATGCCAATTACTTCCAGCATCTGCCGTATCTGAAATCCCAGGAACAAGCGCTGGGGCAGAAACTCGCGGTGGCCGCCACGGTGCATATCGAGCCGCTGGGCATCTATTCGCGCCGACACAAAAACTTCGCCGAGGTGCCGGAAAAAGGCTCCGTCGCCGTGCCCAACAACGTCACCAACCTGAGCCGTGCGCTGTACCTGTTGCAGGACAACGGGTTGATCAAACTCAAGCCCGGTTTCAAGGATCCGGCGGCCGATCAGGCCACGCCCAAGGACATCGCCGAGAACCCGAAACAGCTGAAGATCCTCGAAATCGAATCGCCACAAATCCCTCGGGCGCTGGACGATGTCGATCTCGCAGTGATCAACGGCAACTACGCACTGGAAGCCGGACTGGTGCCGGCCCAGGATGCGCTGGGGCTAGAGAAGGCCGAGCACAATCCGTACGCCAACATTCTGGTGACCACGCCGAAGCTGCAGAACGATCCGCGCATTGCGCAACTGGCCAAGGACCTGACCTCGCCGCAAGTGGCGAAATACATCACCGATAACTTCAAGGGGTCGGTGATTCCGGTGGAGGATGGCAAGCCATGATCGTCGTCGAGCAGTTGAGCAAGACCTACCCGTCGGCGCCGGCGCCGGCACTGGATCAGGTATCGCTGAGTATTCCCGACGGCGCGATCTACGGCATCCTCGGGCGCAGCGGCGCAGGCAAGTCGACCCTGTTGCGCTGTCTCAATCTGCTCGAACGCCCGGACAGCGGGAAAATTCTCATCGACGGCGTGGACCTGCTGACCCTGTCGCCCAGCGACCTGCGTCGCCAGCGGCAGCGCATCGGCATGATTTTCCAGGGCTTCAATCTGCTGCATTCGCGCACCGTGTTCGACAACATCGCCGTGCCGCTGGAGATCGCCAACGTCGGCAAACCGTGGCGCCATGTGCGGGTGCGCGAGCTGCTGGAACTGGTCGGTTTGACCGACAAGGCGCAAGCCTTTCCCTCGCAGTTGTCCGGTGGGCAAAAGCAGCGGGTGGGGATTGCCCGCGCACTGGCAGCGGAGCCTGCGTATCTGCTGTCGGACGAAGCCACTAGCGCACTGGACCCGGAAACCACCGCGTCGATTCTCGACCTGCTGCGCGATATCAACCGGCAACTGGGTGTGACCATTGTGCTGATCACCCATGAACTGGACGTGGTGAAGTCGATCTGTGATCACGCGGCACTGATGGCTGACGGGCGTGTGGTGGAGGCCGGCCCCGTTCCGCGTTTGCTCGCCGATGCGCAATCGAGTCTCGGCACTTCGTTGCGTCCGACCTGCGGTCTGCCGCTGGGCCACGACATCCCCGGGCTCAGCTTCCTCAAGCAATACGGCGTGCGGGCGGCCCAGTCATGAACCGCACGATCAATTGGGATGAAATCCTGCAACTGCTGTTCAACGCCACCGGCGAGACCCTGTACATGGTCTTGCTCGCGGGGCTGTTCACGCTGCTGATCGGTTTGCCGCTCGGGGTGTTGCTGTTTGTCAGTCGGCGCGATGGACTGTGGCCGCTGCCACGGCTCAATGCCGCGCTGGGTTCGCTGGTCAATCTGGGGCGTTCGCTGCCGTTTGTGGTGATGCTGATTGCGCTGATTCCGCTGACCCGTCTGTTGGTCGGTACGACGCTGGGCAGCACCGCTGCGGTGGTGCCGATCACCATCGGCGCATTTCCGTTTTTCGCGCGGATCGTCGAGAACGCCCTGGATGAAGTCGACAAGGGCCGGATCGAAGCGATCCTCGCCATGGGCGGCGATATCCGTCATGTGATTTTCAAAGTGCTGCTGCCCGAAGCGCTGCCCGCGTTGCTGGCGGGGATCACTCTGACGCTGGTGATGCTGATCGGTTTTTCTTCCATGGCCGGGGTGATTGGCGGTGGCGGCCTTGGCGATCTGGCGATCCGTTACGGCTATCAGCGTTTCAACAATGAAGTGATGGTCGCCACCGTGGTGGTGCTGGTCATTCTGGTGCAGGGCGTGCAGAGCCTGGGCGACCGGCTGGTGCGTTCGCTGTCCCATCGACGTTAAGGAATTTTATGAGTGTGGCCGTGGCCCGCGCGCCGCTGATTCAGGTGCGTGAACTGAGCAAGCGCTTCGGTTCGAACCATGCGCTGGATCGCGTCAGCCTGCAGATTCATCCCGCCGAAGTGGTGGCGTTGCTCGGTGCCAACGGTGCCGGCAAATCGACGCTGGTGAAAATTCTGGCCGGCAGCCAGCGTGCTGATGCCGGGGAGATTTACGTTGATGGGCAGCCCCGGCAATTCAGCTCGCCGCTGTCGGCCCGTCGGGTCGGGATTGTCGCGGTGCATCAGCAGATCAACGAGGGCATCGCCCCCGGTTTGAGCGTGGCGGAAAACCTGCTGCTCGATGAGTTGTGCAGGCCCGACGCGGACTTCTGGCTCAATCGCCAACGTCTGTTGGAGCGCGCCGCGAGTATCGCCGCCGGGCTGGGGCTGGTGTTGCCGCTGGAGCAGCCGATCGAAGACCTCGGCCAGGCCGAACGGCAGTTGGTGGTGCTGGCGCGGGCCTTTGCCTTGCAGCCGCGTCTGCTGATTCTCGATGAGCCGACCGCCGCGTTGTCGGACGCCGAGGCGCAACGGCTGTTCGGCCTGATCGACACCCTGCGCAGCCGCGGCGTGGCGATTCTGTACATCTCCCATCGCTTGTCCGATCTGCAACGGGTGGCGGATCGCGCCATTGTCCTGCGCGACGGGCGACTGGCCGGAGAGTTCAGCGCACGGCAGTTGCCGGAAGCGGTGCACGCCATGCTCGGGCAGGCGCTGGACGGGCATGTCTACACGACCGGCACCGTGGGCCGAAAAGTGCTTGGTGTGCGCGGTTTGCAGATTTTGCCACGCTCCAGGCGTTTCGATTTCGACCTGCACCAAGGCGAAGTGGTGGTGCTGACCGGGCTGCTCGGCGCTGGCAAAAGCGAGATCGCCGAAGTGTTGTTCGGCTTGCGCAAAGCCGTGGCCGGCAGTCTGCAACTGGACGGCGTGGACTGGCTGCCGGGTTCGCCAAGGGCGGCGATCCGCAGCGGTGTGTTTCTCGCGGCGGAGGATCGCGCCAGTCAGTCGCTGGTGCCGGATTTCTCCCTGCGCCGCACCCTGACGCTGCCGTTTCTGCAGCGCTTCACCCGTGCCGGGTTCATTCGTAACCGCGCCGAAGCCGCAGCGGTCGAGGCGCAAGTCGCGGCGCTGGGGATCAAGACCGCCGGCATCGAGGTGCCGATGAGCGCGCTGTCCGGCGGCAATCAACAGAAAGTTGTGCTCGGCCGCTGGCTGCTCGGGGACGGGCGGGTGCTGATCCTCGACGAGCCGTTTCAGGGCGTCGACGTGCGCGCCCGTCGCGAGATCGGCCAGTTGTTGCGCGACAGTGCCGGCGGCCGCGCGACCCTGGTGATCTGCGCCGATGTCGATGAAGCCCTGGAAATCGCCGACCGCATTTTGTTGGTGCGTGATCACGCGGTAATCGCCGAATACCCGCGCGCCGGCCTTGAACGCGCGACCCTGGTCGCCGCGCTGGCCGGCAGCGACGCTAGCGAAAATCCCTTTCACTCCACGCCAAGGAGCAGAGCGAGTGCCTGATTCGAGTTCATTGTTGTCGTCCGCTACGGCACCCGCCGAGCGCCTGCTGCAAGCGCTGATCCGCTACGGCCTGTTGTGGCTGCTGGCGCTGATCGTGGTGTTTTTCAGTGTCGCGGAGCCGGCGTTTTTGCGCATCGGCAATCTGTTCAGCATCTTGCAGTCGGTGTCGATTGTTGCGCTGCTGGCCCTCGGTGTGACCCTGACCATGGCCGTCGGCGGGCTTGATCTGTCGATCGGTGCGGTGGCAGCGATGAGCCTGATGATCGCCAGTTACGTGATGGTGGTGCTCGGCTGGGGCGCGGTGCCGGCGGTGCTGATCAGTCTGGCCGGTGGCGCACTGGTCGGGCTGCTCAATGGCTGGCTGATCGTCAAGCTGCGGGTGCCGGACATTCTCGCGACGCTGGGCAGCATGTTTCTGGTGATCGGCGTGCAACTGATTCCCACGGGTGGGCGCTCGATTGCGGTGGGCATGACCTTGCCCAGTGGCGTGGAAACCGAGGGCACGTTCAGCGCGGCGTTTCTCGCCATCGGCCGCGGACGTTTGTGGGAGGTGGTGCCGGTTCCGGTGTTGATCACTGCGTTGGTGGCGCTGACGGTGTGGCTGTTTCTCGAGCGCACGCGCATCGGCCGATTGTTTTATGCGATTGGCGGCAACGAGCAGGCGGCGCGATTGGCAGGCGCGCCAGTGCAGCGTTTCAAGCTGCTCGCGTATGTGCTATCGGCATTGCTCGCCTCGCTCGGCGGTTTGCTGTTGGCGGCGCGCCTGGGCCGGGGTGATGTCAGCTCCGGCAATGGTCTGGTGCTGGATGCCCTCGGCGCGGCGCTGATCGGTTTTGCCGTGCTCGGGGCGAAGAAGCCCAATGCCTTCGGCACATTGGTCGGCGCACTGCTGGTGGCGTCGCTGCTCAATGGCCTGACCATGCTCAACGCGCCGTACTACGCGCAGGATTTCGTCAAGGGACTGGTGCTGGTGCTGGCCCTGATGTTCACCTTCGGCCTCGCGCATCGGGCGCGCTGAGCCGGTTCATTTGTCGCTGCAAGGAAGATGTATGCACGGTTCAATCAAGCAGTTCGCACGCCATTGCCTCGCCGGCGCGGTGCTCTCGGCGTTGGCTTTGAGCGCTCAGGCCAAGGCATTGCCGGGTGCTCCGGCGCCGTTCGATAAAGGTCAGGTGCAGATCGCGCTGGTCGGTTATCTGTTTTCCGGGGACTTTCCCGAGGCGTATCTGCGCGGCGTGGAGAAGCAGACCGAGGCGCTGGGGGCCAATCTGCGGGTGTTCGATGCGCGGCAGCAGGCGGCGAGTCAGGGCGAGATGATTGACCAGGCGATCGACCTTGGGGTCGACGGGATCATCGTGCAACTGGGCCTGGCGGAAACCCTCAAGGGACCGATTGACCGGGCGATCGCCAAAGGCATCAAGGTGGTGGCGTTCGACGTTGATCTGAACAGTCCGCAGGTGACTCAGGTCGAACAGGATCACCATGCACTGGCGCGACTGGCGCTGGATCAGGCGGTGAAGGACAACGGCACGCGGTTCGATGCCGGTTACGTGTACATCAGCGGCTTCACGCCGATGGAGCGCCGCGACGAGATCTGGAGTCAGGTGAAAAAGGCCAATCCGGGCATCATCGAAAAGGCGCGTTTCGGCACGCTCAATCCGCCGATTGCCAACTCGGTGGCGGATCAGGCCAGCGCGGTGTTGCGGGCCAATCCGGATATCAGCGTGATCTTCGCGCCGTTCGACGAGTTCGCCAAAGGCGCGAAGATCGCCGTCGACGAGGCGGGGCTGGGGCGCAAGGTGAAGATCTACAGCGCCGATATTTCCACCGCCGACATCCAGATCATGAAAGAACCGGACAGCGCCTGGGCGGCGACCGCTGCGGTCAATCCGCAAGTGGCGGGGGCGATCAGCGTGCGCAGTCTGGCGATGTTGATTGCCGGCGAAAATCCGGGGCATCAGGTGCTGGTGCCACCGACTTTGATCACGCGTCAGCAGTTGCTCGATCTGGACGTGAAAAACGTCCGCGACCTGGCGCAGAAGCTGCCGGCGTTCGGCGATACCGCCAATGTGGCGCGGGCTAAGTGGATTCCTGTGGCGAATTGAATGCAGCGGTTCTCACCGGGTGATGCGCTGTATGCGCGGCAGGCATCCTGACGCGCTTGGGAGTGAACATGCACAACAAAGCCATGCGTTTGCGCAACAGCCGCGCACCTAAGGCTGATCCGGCGCTCGGTCAACGTTTGCCGCCGGGGCAGGTGTTGACCGAGCGGTTCCCGATTCTCCACGAAGGCACGGTGCCGGAGTATGAGTTGGCAACCTGGTCACTGCGCCTGTTCGGCAAGGTCGGGCGTGTCGTCGAGTTGAGTTTTGCCGACCTGCAAAGGTTGCCGCAGCGCGAGTTGCAATGTGACATTCATTGCGTGACACGCTGGTCGAAGTTCGACACGCAGTGGAGCGGGGTGCATCTGCAGGATCTGCTGAGCGTCTTCGACATTCAGCCCGCTTCGCGTTTCGTCATGGCCCACGCCGATCACGACTACCAGACCAACCTGTCACTCGACGACCTGCTGCACCCGGACAGCCTGCTGGCCACCCATTACGCCGGCGTCCCTTTGACCGCCCAGCACGGCTGGCCGCTGCGACTGGTGGTCGCGGGGCGCTACTTCTGGAAGAGCGCCAAATGGCTGCGCGGCCTGGAGTTTGTCGACGAAGAACAACCCGGTTTCTGGGAACGCAACGGCTTTCACCTGCACGCCGATCCGTTTACGGAGCAACGCTTCAGTGCGCAGGCCCTGGACATTGCCGAGGATGCCTGGCTGGAAAAGGAATTCGACTAATACAACCACCCTGTGGGAGCTGGCTTGCCAGCGATGACGTCCATTCAGTCACTGTTTCTGTTGAATGACACACCGCTATCGCTGGCAAGCCAGCTCCCACAGGGATCTTTTTTGCAGTTGTAATCGTTGTTTGTTAGTTGCATCAACTGTTTGTCCAGCAACACTTGTGTTGGACTAAATACATTTAATCAGCCTGATCTAACCTAAGTGTTATTGGTTCTTTTACGGCAGGCCTTCGGCCCGTCTAGCATCGGTGTTCAAGGGGAAATAACTAACTTTGGGGATTCTGCGCTTAACCAACTCAATACGTTTAACCAGCCTTCACCACCTTCCTGCTTTCTAAAACTACAGCAGACATTGCCGTGCATTGATTGCCGACCCCTTATTGTCGGCAACGGCCGGGTATTAGCTGCGATAAAGGAGCTGTCACATGTATCAGCGTTCCCGTTCATTACTGGCCATCGCGGTGGTCGGTGCGATCTGGCAACTTCCGGCGCAGGCCGAAGACACTTCAGCACGTGTTGACGATGACACACGGCTGGGCACCGTGCTGGTCACCGGCACCCGTGGCACTGCTCGCACGGTGCTGGATTCTCCGGTGCCGGTTGACGTGTTGACCGCCGCCGATCTCAAGTCCACCGGCGCGGCTGACGGTGAACTGGGCCAGGCGCTGCAGACGTTGCTGCCATCGTTC
Source organism: Pseudomonas sp. LF020 (assembly GCF_053456425.1). Classification (NCBI taxonomy): domain Bacteria; kingdom Pseudomonadati; phylum Pseudomonadota; class Gammaproteobacteria; order Pseudomonadales; family Pseudomonadaceae; genus Pseudomonas; species Pseudomonas sp. LF020. Next base: position 30,221 of record NZ_JBRFIX010000015.1, on the reverse strand, counting down.
AGTATGCCGCGTCAGTCCAACTCCGGTGGCGCCGACCACGTGCGCGCCGCACAGCTGCGCGGCATGAGTCCGGATCAGGTGTTGGTGCTGGTCAACGGCAAGCGCCGCCACACTTCAGCGGTGGTCAACGACTCGTCGAAAATCGGTCGCGGCACGGCGCCGGTGGACTTCAACTCGATCCCCATCAGCGCGATCAAACGCATCGAAGTGCTGCGCGACGGTGCCGGGGCGCAGTACGGTTCCGATGCGATTGCCGGGGTGATCAACATCATCCTCGACGACGCCCCTGAGGGCGGTGAAGTGTCCACCAGTTACGGTGCGTTCCACACTCATCAGGACGCCATCGGCAAAACCACCACCGACGGCCAGAACAGCGTGACCACCGCCAAGATCGGCACGCGCCTGGGCGAAGAGGGCGGGTTCATTCGTGGCGGCACCGAGTACAAAAATCGCAACCCGACCAACCGCGCCGGTTTCGATGGCTTTGCCGATACCCCCGACCAGCGCAATTACGTGATGGGCGACGGCCTGGCGCGGGACGTCAACCTGTGGTTCAACAGCGAACTGCCGCTGGCCGGTGGCAAGGCCTACAGCTTCGGCACCTACAACCAGCGCCACACCACCGGCGCCGAGTTCTATCGCTACCCCTACGAGCAGCCGCAGTTCTACCCCAATGGTTACCTGCCGCAATCGCTGGGCGACAACAAGGACATCTCCGCCACCGCCGGTTTCAAGGGCATGATCGGCGAAGACTGGGACTTTGACAGCAGCGTCACCCATGGCCGTAACCGCTTCGACGGCTCCACCCGCCGTACCCTTAACGTCAGCCTTGGCGAGGACTCGCCGACCAAATTCGATACCGGCGATTACGAGCTGCGCCAGACCACCACCAACCTCGATTTCAGCCGCGAACTGCGCCTCGGCGGACGCTCGTTCGTGCTGGCGCTCGGCGGTGAATATCGCTACGAAAACTACCTGACCTACGCCGGTGACGAGGCCTCTTACATTGGCTCCGGCGCTGATGGTGCCAACGGCCTGCGCCCCAGCGAAGAGTCGGACCTGGACCGCAACGTGTTTGCTACCTACGCCGAGTTGTCGGGCGATCTCACCGAGCGCTTTTTCGTCGACGCCGCCACGCGCTGGGAACATTACGACGATGCCGGCAGCAAACTCACCGGCAAGCTCAGCGGTCGCTACAAACTGACCGAGCAGTGGGCGTTGCGCGGCGCGGTGTCGAACAACTTCCGCGCGCCGTCGCTGGCGCAGAGCGGTTTCCAGAACACCACCAGCAACTTCGGTGAAGGCGGCACCCTGACCGACATCCGTGTGCTTTCAGTCAACGACCCGATCGCCCGTGCGCTGGGGGCCGAGAAGCTCGATCCGGAGACTTCGAAAAACTTCAGCCTCGGCCTGACCTTCCAGCTCAACGAGCGCTTCGATGCTTCCCTTGACGTGTTCCGCATCGACGTCAAGGACCGTATCACCCTGTCGCAGCGCATCGGCAGCGACGCCATGGAGCAATACATCAACGACAACTTCGGCGTGGCCGGGGTGCATGACGTCAACTTCTTCACCAACGCCGCCGACACCAGCACCCACGGTGCCGAGCTGGTGCTCAACTACCATCAGCCGCTGTACGAAGGGCAACTGGGCCTGACCACCGCGTACACCTACAACCACACCAAAGTCACCAGCACCAAAGGCACGCCGTCGCAACTCACCGCACTGGGAATCGGCAACGATGCATTGGTCGGCGTTGAAGAAACCAATACCCTGACCGACGCCGCGCCCAAGGATCGCTTCGTGTTCAGCGCCAATTGGGCCAGCGAACACTGGGGCCTGCTCGGGCGTCTGACCCGTCAGGGCGAGACCACCCGAGTGTTCGACTTCGGTGACTCGCAACCGGAGCAGACCTATGGCGCGGTGTGGCAACTGGACGCCGAGGTGACCTACAAATTCACCCCGAAATTCAGCGTCGCCCTGGGCGGCAACAACCTCACCGACAATTACCCGGAACGCTCCGGCTCGGCGATCAACTACGGCGGCAACCTGCCGTATGACGTGCTGTCGCCAATTGGCACCAACGGCGCGTACTACTACGCCAGCGCCACCTACGGCTTCTGAGCCGAGCCGCCATGGATGGCGGACCTTCTGCGGGACTCTGCATGAATCATTCGAACGGCCCCAAGCGCCATCTGCCGGTGTTGCAGGCGTTGCTGATCACGCTGGGCATGGTGATCACCACCGACATCCTCAAGACCGCGCCGACCGTGGCGCTGAACGTCGGGCCGGAATATTTCTATTGGGTCTGGGTGCTCGGCGGCCTGGCGTCGATGGCCGGGGCGTTGTGCTTTGCCGAAATGGCCACGGCATTTCCACATCCGGGCGGCGACTATCACTTTCTGCGCACGGCCTATGGCGAACGCATGGGGTTCCTGTTCGCCTGGTCGCGTTTTTCGGTGATGCACACCGGCTGGATCGCCTTGTCGGCGTTCATGTTTGCCGATTACGTCAATGCCGTGCTGCCGCTCGGTCGGTACGGATCGGGGCTGTTTGCCGGCGGGGTGATCGCCGCGCTGGTGCTGCTCAATCTCAGCGGCAAGCACATCGGTTTCATCACCCAGACCTTGTTGGTCGGCTTGTTGGCGCTGGGCTTTCTGAGCATCGCCAGCGCCGGGGTGTGGCTGGTGTGGCAGGGGGTTGAAGCAGCACCAGCGAGCGTTTCGGTTGCGCCGGAAAACACCGGTATGGCCGGGTTTTCGGCGGCGATGATTTTTGTGTTTCTGGCGTTCGGCGGCTGGAGTGATGCGGCCACATTGTCGGCGGAAGTGCGCGATGGACGACGCGGAATTTTTATCGCCATGCTCGGCGCGCTGACGCTGCTGATGGCGATCTATCTGGCACTGAACTGGGCGTTTGTGCGCGGTCTGGGTTTCGCCGGGCTGGCGGCGAGCAACGCACCGGCAGTGGAATTGTTGAACCGTGCATTCGGCGCACCGGGTGTGCTGTTGATCCTGCTGATGGTCGGCATCGCGGCCATCGCCACCATCAACTCGACCTTGCTGGTCGGCGCCCGCACCACCTACGCCGCGGCCCGCGATGTGCCGCAGTTGCGTCGCTTCGGCGAGTGGCACGAGGAGGATGGCGTGCCGCACAAGGCGTTGCTGGCCGAGGGCGCGGTGGCGTTGTTGCTGGTGTTGTTCGGCAGTTTTACCCAGAGCGGCTTCAACACCATGGTCGAGTACCTGACCCCGGTGTACTGGCTGTTTCTGAGCTTCAGCAGCCTGGCGTTGATCATTCTGCGGCGGCGTTTTCCCGATGTGCCGAGGCCGGTCCGGGTGCCGTTGTATCCGCTGGTGCCGCTGCTGTTTTTTGGCCTGTGCCTGTACATGCTCTATTCGAGCGTGACGGTGGTGGGGTGGGGCGCGTTTCTGGGGATTGGCGTGTTGCTGGTCGGTGCGCTGCTGTTGGCGGGATTGAGCCGCGTGGCGTCGACGCCTCGGCAAGCTCTGGGGCAGATCAGCGATTAAAACGAAACGTCGGCCGGTTGCGACAGACGCAGCACCGACAGATCCCCGGTAATGCGTTTGTACGCCAGTCGAATTGCCTCGATGTTGCCGGCGTTCTGCGGATTGTTCTCGTGCAGGATCACAATCACCTTGGTGCTCAGCCGCTCCGGCTCCTTCGCCCCATGATCACGCCACTGCCCATAGGCATCGAACACGGTGAAACCGTCGGGAAACCGCGACGTCACTTCCTTGTCGAGAAACTCGCGCCAGCGAGCGGGGCTGACCGCACCTTCCTTGCCGTCTACCGTCCCTACCGAGAAGTACAACTCAGTACGAATCCACTGCGCCTGCGCCGGACGCGTGGCATCGCCTTGCAGTGTCGAACTGGCGGGGTCATGGGTGTGAACGGCGGCAGGCGGCGGGCTGGCACAACCGGCGACAGCGACGAATAGCGCTGCCAGTAACAGGCGTCTTTGCATGGAGCATCCCTTTTTATGAGTTGAGTACAAGGGGGCAATTATAGAGGGCGAGGTTAATAGCGATAAAAGATTAAAAAATGGTTTTGTGGTTGATTAGTGGAATAAGGAACGAACCAAGCCAGGATGCCAAACGTACCGCCGCCTTCGCGGGCAAGCCCGGCTCCCACAGGTCTCATGGCGTGCACAAATCCCGTGATCCACACATCTCCCCTGTGGGAGCCGGGCTTGCCCGCGAAAGCGCCGGTTCAGTCAATAAAGATGCTGGATGCACCAACACCATCGCTGGCAAGCCAGCTCCCACAGGTTTTTGCGGAGTACACAGATCCGCTGATCGACACCATTCACTGTGGGAGCGGGCTTGCCCGCGATAGCGGTGTATCAGTCGCTGGAGATTTTGCCTGTGCCGGCGCTTTCGCGAGCAAGCTCGCTCCCACAGTTTCTCTCGGTGCTTTCCAGCAGCGACGGCATATTAACGCGTCGCTCAGCGCCCCTCATGCTGCTTGCGATAAGCCCCCGGTTGCACCCCCACCGACTTGGCGAACGCCCGGGTAAACGCGGCGATCGACTGATAGCCCACCGCCGCGCACACCTGTTCCACCGTGTGATTGGCCCGTAGCAATTGGCAGGCATGCCGAATGCGCAACGCCAGCAGCACTTGCCCCGGCGATTGCCCGGCCAGTTCGTTGAAGCGTTTGAAAAACGCCGAGCGCGACAGGCCGATACTCGCCGCCATGCTCTCCAGCGACCACGGCAATTGCGGCTGTTCGATCAACTGGTCCAGCAGCGGCGCGAACTGCGGATTGCGCGCCAGTGCTACGAGGCCGCCGAGGCTCTGGTTGTCGGCCATCTGTTGGCGCAACACGTACAGGAACAGCAGATGACTCAAGCGCTCGAGCAGCGCCGAGGACGGCGCCGGCAGGCGTTCGCACTCTTGCAGGATCAACTCGAACAAGGCTCGCGCCGCGCTCGAAGACGGATCACCTGCGCGCAGGATGATCCAGTCCGGCAAGCCTTCGATGATCAGCGATGACAATCCCGACTTGAAATGAAAGAACCCGCAAACCAGCCCGACACCGTCCTGCGCCTGACTGTCGAGCGCGGTCATGGCCCTGCGCGGCAGCGTCTGGGCGAGGGCCGGCTCTTCGGCGCTGGAGAGGCGGTAGTTCAGATCGCGCAGCAGAAACACCGCATCTCCGGCGTTCAACGCTATCGACTGCTCCTGCCCGTCAATGTGCAGCCAGCAGCGGCCCTGCACGATCAAGTGAAAACTGGCGCGCGCAAGTCCGTGCGTACTTGCATGCCAGCCACCGCAATAGCGCCCGACGTGAAACAGGCTGGCATCAAGTTCGAGGCTTTCTAATAACCAATCAACCAGTGGGCTGGACGAAATCATCTAATGGAAACACTCAGGAGCAAGTAATCGCTACTTTAGAATATGGATCGAAATTTTTATAACCAACAGACTGGCCGGACACTCAACAGCAGGAGTCCACTCCATGTCGCGCGTCACTCTACACACCGTGCAAAGCGCTCCCGAAGCCGCCAGACCGTTCCTGGAAAATGCGCAGAAAAACTCCGGATTCATTCCGAACCTGTTGGCCGTGCTGGCCAATGCCCCGGCCGCGCTGGAAACCTACGTTACGGTATCGGCGCTCAATGGCAAGTCCGAACTCAGCCTGGCCGAGCGCGAAGTGGTGCAACTGATTGCCGCGACCAACCATGGTTGCGATTTCTGTGTCGCAGGTCATACCGCCGTGGCGCTGAATAAGGCCAAACTGCCACCGGAAGTGGTCAGTGCGCTGCGTGAGAAAGCCACTGTGCCCGTGGAAAAACTGGAAACCCTGGCCGCGTTTGCCCGCGAGGTGATTGCTACCCGGGGCAAGGTCAGCGATCAGACCTTCAACCAGTTCAAGGCCGCCGGCTACACCGAAGGCAATGCCCTGGAAGTGATCCTCGGCATCAGCCTGGCGACCCTGTGCAACTTCGCCAACGTGTTTGCCGACACGCCGCTCAACCCTGAGCTGGCAGCGTATCGCGCGTAATCGGTCGGCGGTTCCGGCAGCGTCGTCTATGGTTGATGCTGCTGCGTAAATGGAGAAATACCAAATGCTCAATCCGGCATTGATTCAATGGCTGGAACACAACGCTCAGGCACTGGATGCGGGCGACGGCGATCCGCAGCAGGTTTTGACGCAACTGGCGCAGGCCGGGGTGCTGCGGGTCGGTATCAGCCCGGTACTGGGCGGCAGCGGTGGCCACGTCAGCGATGCGGTGGAAGTGCTGGCGAACGTCGCCAGCCATTCATTGGCGGCGGCGTTTGTGTTCTGGGGCCAACGGGCCTTTATCGAATACCTGCTGCACAGCCCCAACGCTGCGCTGAGGGAAAAACTGCTGCCGGCGTTGCTCAGCGGCGAACTGGCCGGGGCCACCGGTTTGTCCAACGCGATGAAGTACCTGTCCGGCATCGAGGCACTGCAAGTGCGCGCCGCCAACTCCGCCGATGGCTGGACCTTGAACGGGCGCCTGCACTGGGTGACCAATCTGCGCAAAAGCGGTTTTGTGGTCGCGGCTGCAATCGAGCACGAGGAGGGCGGTTCACCGTTCGTGCTGGCGATCGCCGATGACGCTGCCGGCGTAAAACGTTCCGCCGATCTGCAACTGATGGGGCTGCAATCGAGCAACACCGCTGCGATCGATTTCACGCAAGTGGCGGTCGGACGCGAATGGCTGCTGCATGACGACGCGCGCAAGTTTCTGCCAGCAGTGCGCCCGGCGTTTCTCGGCTTGCAATGCGGCATGGCGATTGGTCTGGCGCGACGGGCGCTGGCCGAGGTCGAAGGGCATTTGCAGGACGGTCGTTCGATCCTGCTGGAGCCGTTGCAGGAGCAGCGCGAGCAACTGGCGCAGACCGTCGACGCGCTCAAGCAAGGCCTGCACGACGGGCGCTTCCTCTCCCAGCCGGGCGCGTTGTTCCAGATCCGCATCGCGCTGGCCGAATCCGCCGCCAACGCCGTGCAACTGGAACTGCAATCCAGCGGTGGCAAAGCCTACCTGACCGAGCACGGCAGCGGTTTCGCCCGGCGCTGGCGCGAGTCGGCGTTCGTGCCGATCGTCACCCCGAGCCTGGTGCAACTGCGCGCCGAATTGCAGCGGCAGAAACGGGAAGCGACGGCATGACCGCAGCGTTGCTGGAAGCGCAGGGCATCAGCCTCGGCTACCCGCGAGAGCAGGGCTGGCACACCGTGCTGGAACACTTCGACCTGCAATTGCAGCCCGGTGAAGTGGTGACCATTCTTGGCCCCAGCGGTGTCGGCAAGTCCAGCCTGCTACGGGTGCTGGCCGGTTTGCAGGCGCCGCAACAGGGCCGGGTGAGCCTGCTTGGCGAGCCACTGACCGGCGCGCATCCACGGGTGGCGGTGGCGTTTCAGGACCCGAGCCTGTTGCCGTGGCTGACCCTGGAAAAGAACGTCGCCTTCGGCCTCGACTTCGCCCGCCAGCCGCACCTGACGGCCGAGCAGCGCAAGGCGCGGATCGACCACGCCATCGCTGCGGTCGGCCTCGAACATGCACGTCAGCAGCACCCGGCGCAGTTGTCCGGCGGCATGGCCCAGCGTACCGCGTTGGCCCGCTGTCTGGCGCGTCAGCCGCAGGTGCTGTTGCTCGATGAACCGTTCGGCGCGCTGGATGAAATCACCCGCGCCGACATGCAGCAGTTGCTTCTGCAACTGATTGCCGAGCACCACACCGCAGCGGTGTTGATCACCCACGACATCGACGAAGCCCTGCTGCTTTCCGAGCGGATTCTGCTACTGGGTAACAGCCCGGCGCACATCCTCGGCGAGTGGCGCATCGACCTGCCTCAGCCGCGTGCCGAGCTGGTCGAGGAACTGGGCGCGCTGCGCATCGACATCCTCAAAACCCTTCGGCGGGCGAGCCGCAACCCCCTCACTCAACCTGTGCCCGCTACGTCGGAGATTGACCATGTGCCTGGACGACTTCACTCACACACGTCGTGACTTCCTCAAACTCAGCGCGCTGCTGACCGCCGGCGGCGCGTTGCCGCTGCTCAACAGCCTCAACGCCCGTGCCGCGTCCGAGCCGAACGCGCCAGTGCGCATCGGTTATCTGCCGATCACCGACGCCACGCCGTTGCTGGTGGCGCATAACAATGGCCTGTTCGAAGCCGAAGGCATTCAGGCCGAGCGCCCGGTGCTGCTGCGCAGTTGGGCGCAGGTGATCGAGGCGTTCATTTCCGGGCAGGTCAACGTGATTCACCTGTTGTCGCCGATGACCGTTTGGGCGCGTTACGGCAGCAAGGTGCCGGCCAAGGTCGTGGCGTGGAACCACGTCGGCGGCTCGGGCCTGACCGTGGCGCCGGGCATCACCGAGGTCAAGCAACTGGGCGGGCAATCGGTGGCGATTCCGTTCTGGTATTCGATTCATAACGTGGTGGTGCAGCAGCTGTTTCGCGATCACGGGCTGGTGCCGGTGAGCAAATCGGCGAGCGCCGCGCTGGCGCCGAACGAAGTCAATCTGCTGGTGCTGCCGCCGTCGGACATGCCGCCGGCCCTGGCGAGCAAACGCATCGCCGGCTACATCGTTGCCGAGCCGTTCAATGCGCTGGCCGAGGAACTCAAGGTCGGCCGAGTGCAGCGCTTTACCGGCGACGTCTGGCGCAATCACGCCTGCTGCGTGGTGTTCATGCATGAGCAGGATCTGAACAACCGTCCCGAGTGGTCGCAGAAAGTGGTGAATGCCATCGTCAAGGCGCAGGTCTGGACCCGCGACAACCGCGCCGAGGCGGCGAAACTGCTGTCCAAGGACGGCGAAAATCGCTACACGCCGCACGCACAACCGGTGCTCGACCGGGTGCTGTCGCCGGCCACTAGCGACCGCGAGCAGTATCTGGCCAGCGGCGCGATCCAGCACAGCCATTGGGACGAGCAGCGCATCGACTTTCAGCCGTATCCGTTCCCCAGCTACACCGAAGAGCTGGTCAAGCGTCTGAAGGACACGCTGATCGAGGGCGACAAGGGTTTTCTCGCCAGCCTCGATCCGCAGCAAACCGCCCGGGATCTGGTAGACGATCGCTTCGTGCGTAATGCCATTGCTACAGTCGGCGGGATGAAGGCATTCGGATTACCGGAAAGCTTTGATCGCAGCGAGGAGTTCAGCCTCTGATGCGTCAGCGATCTTCTTCGACCGTTCATGGTTTGTTGGGTGTGGCGGGGCTGTTGTGCCTGTTGCTGCTGTGGTGGCTGGGTGTACACGTGTTCGGCGGCAACGACAGCCTGGCGCTGCGCTTTTCCCCCGAGGCAACCCTGGCCAGCCTCGGCGAACTGCTGCTGCGCCCGGACCTGTACGAGCATGTGCTGGTCAGCCTGAAACGGATTGTGGTCGGCCTGTTGCTGGCGCTGCTGATCGGTGTGCCACTGGGCTTGATGATCGGCAGCTACCGGCATCTGGAAGCGGCGACTACGCCGGCGTTTCAGTTTCTGCGAATGATTTCGCCGCTGTCGTGGATGCCGGTGGTGGTGATGCTGATGGGCGTTGGCGATCAGCCGATCTACTTCCTGCTGACCTTCGCCGCCGTGTGGCCGATCCTGCTCAATACCGTGGCCGGCGTGCGCCAGCTCGACCCGCGCTGGCTGCAACTCAGTCGTAGTCTTAGCGCTACCCGTTGGGAAACCCTGCGCAAGGTGATCCTGCCCGGCGTGCTCGGTCATGTGCTGACCGGGGTGCGACTGTCGATCGGCATTCTGTGGATTGTGCTAGTGCCGTGCGAAATGCTCGGGGTCAGCGCCGGGTTGGGCTACTTCATCCTCGATACGCGCGATCGGCTGGCGTATTCGGAACTGATGGCGATGGTGCTGCTGATCGGTGTGCTGGGCTTTGCGCTGGATGCGTTGGCGCGATGGCTACATCGGCGCTGGGCACCGGCCTGAGGCTCTTCGCGCCACCATCACGTTGACTGACCCACCGCCATCGCTGGCAAGCGAGCTCCCACAATGATCTCGGCCAGTCGCCAACTCCGCGCCCACCGCAGAACCCTGTAGGAGTGAGCCTGCTCGCGAAGGGGGCGTGTCATTCACCCCCGCTGTGACTGAACCACCGCCATCGCGAGCAGGCTCACTCCTACAATGCTTTAGGCCAGCCGGCACATTTGCGTTAACCGCAAACCCCTGTGGGAGCTGGCTTGCCAGCGATGGGGCCGTGTCAGCCGCCATCACTTCAGACTGACCCACCGCCGTCGCTGGCAAGTCACCTTCCACAGGGGGTGGTCCGCTACGGCGTGGCGGCGGGTTTCGCCAGCGCAATCCCCGCATCCCCCAGCCGCTTGAGTATCTCCCACAATGATCTCGGCCAGTCGCCAACTCCGCGCCCACCGCAGAACCCTGTAGGAGTGAGCCTGCTCGCGAAGGGGGCGTGTCAGTCACCCCCGCTGTGACTGAACCACCGCCATCGCGAGCAGGCTCACTCCTACAATGCTTTAGGCCAGCCGGCACATTTGCGTTAACCGCAAACCCCTGTGGGGCTGGCTTGCCAGCGATGGGGCCGTGTCAGCCGCCATCACTTCAGACTGACCCACCGCCGTCGCTGGCAAGTCACCTTCCACAGGGGGTGGTCCGCTACGGCGTGGCGGCGGGTTTCGCCAGCGCAATCCCCGCATCCCCCAGCCGCTTGAGTATCTCGAACAGCAGATCACTCTTGGTCCCGCCGACAATCCGCGGGCTACCGACGTAGCCGGTTACCGTCAAGGTGATGCCATCGGGCGACAGCTTGCTGAAGCGCACGTACGACGCCGGTTTGTCGAGAATGTTTTCGTTTTCCCGGTAGGTATTGAGCAGCAGTTCCTTGACCTGTTCCGGGTCGATGTCCAGCGGGAACATCAGTTCCAGACTCGCCACCCCTTGGGCGCTGCCGCCGAGGGTGACGTTGCGCAGGTTCTGCGAGATCAGCTGTGAGTTGGGCACGATCACGATGGAGCGGTCGCTGAGCTGGATTTCCGTGGCGCGCACGTTGATCCGGCGGATATCGCCCTCGACGCCACTGATGCTGATCAGGTCGCCGACCTTGACCGGCCGTTCGGTGAGCAGGATCAGCCCGGAGACGAAGTTCTTGACGATCTCCTGCAGACCGAAACCGATCCCCACCGACAGCGCACTGACGATCCACGCCAGATTGGTCCAGCGCACGCCCAGCGACGACAGCGTCAGGAGGATGACCGTGGCATAACCGATGTTGGAAAACAGCGTGCTCAACGACGCGCACATGCCCGGATCCATGTCGGTCTTGGGCAGGAATTCGTTGTCGAGCCAGCGGCGCAGGGCGCGGATCAGGTAGATGCCGATCAGCAGCGCCAGCACCGCATTGATCAGATGCGCCGGGACGATGTTCAGCTTGCGCAACCCGGCGCCACCGAGAATGCCCATGACATTGCTGGTCAGTTGCCCGAACGTGGTGCCGATGCCGCCGACGAACAGGGTGATCACCGCCAGCAGCAACAGCCCGGCACGGCTGGCACCGGACAGCACAATCGAAATCTGCTCCAGCCGCCGGTCGCCCATGCCCAGAGTCTGCTTGAGGGTCTTGCCGGCCGAGTAGCGCGGCGAGAACAGGTATTCGCAGGCGTCCTTGACCACTTGAATCAGCAAATAGAAACCTGCCAACACGATATAGGCCCAGACCAATTCATAGGTGACGAAGCGGGCCAGCGACACGTAGCCGGTGAGCAAGGCTAGCGCCGATATGCACATGCACACGGTGGCGATGCTGTAGATCGCTCCGGCAAACGTGCTGCCGGCCTCCGGTTCATTGGCGCTGATCAGCGCCTTGCGCACTTTGCCGACGCGCCACAGCAGCGGCACCAGAATCACAATCACCACGATGGCGATCACCCCACGCTGGGCGATCACGATCTGGCTGCTCATGCCGGTGGCGTTGCTGACCTGCACCAGCGTCACCAGCACCAGCAGGGTGGCGGCGAGAATCCGTGGATAGGGCCGCAACGCCAGCGCCACCGAGTCGGCTATCGCCGGCAGCCGCCATGAAGGATGCTGAGTCGACAGCAGCGCGCGGCTCAGCGCGGTGATCAGGACGCAGGCGTAAACGGCTTTTTCGAATTCCTCGGAAAACGTCTGCAGCACCGGCGTCAGCGGTTCGTGGCGGGTGCAGGCGTAAAACAGCAGGTGCAAAGCGATGGCCGTGGTGCCCAGGGTCGCCAGCGCCGAGGCGAATGCCAGCGCGCTGCGGCGCAGACGACCCTCCGGCATGCGGTGGATGCACAGCCAGGTCAGGCCGCGCTCGGCGAGTCGGCGGCCGACCGTCCAGAAAGCCAGCGCCAGCAGCACCAGCACACAGGTGAAAAAGCGTTGCCCGGGCGCCCAGACCGTGGCCCAGGTGAGGTTCACCTGAGTGATGAAAAACTTCAGGCGCTGGCGGTCATCCGGCTCTGGCGACACCAAGGGCGACCAGAAGTCCGGGCTCAGGATGCTGTCGGTGCGTAGGGTCAATTCGCTTTCAAGCAGCGTGCGACGGATGCCGGCGATTTGCGTGATCAGCTCGGCTGCGCTCTGCTTGAGCGCGGCAAGGCTCTTGAGCGTGGCATCGACCTTGTTTTTCTGTTCGCTGAGCATTGCCCGTTGTGCGGCGATTTCCGCCTGTTCGGCGGCAATCTGCGTATCCGGCGCTGCGCCGAGCACCCCCAGTTGCACCGCCAGTTGCGCCTGCTGCGGCAACAACGATGCCGACAACCGATCGACATCCAGAATAAAGGTCTGCACCCGATCTTGCGGACCTTCGAGCTGGTTGTAGTTGTTGGCAGCGGAAATCTGCTGCTTCAGCCCATCGAGGCGCAGTTGCAGGGCTTGCAGATCACTTTGCGAGACCTCCACCAGCGGCGCCGCAGCGGTCGCCGAGGGCGCCGGCAAATCCGCCGCCCACACCACCGAACTGCCCGGAGCGAGCAGGAGCAGCGCGAAAAAAAACAAAAACTTCAATGTGTTGCGCATGAGAGGGGCCGGTTCTCGTTGATCACACAATCTATGAGGTTAGGTGATCGAACCGGGCACGGCGGAAAATTTCCGGGGAGCAGGGCGGGCCGGTGAATCGGTCGCGTCGTGTACGCCCTCAGTCTCAGCTAAGTATTGGCTCGTATCTTCCCCTCAGCGCAAGTTCAGCGCTGGACAGGAGAGGCGATCCACACATGAATCCCGCAAAAGCCGGATGGCTTAACAAAGTCCCCGAAGTGACACTGGCCTTCTGGGTGATCAAGATTCTCTCGACGACCGTGGGTGAAACCGGCGCCGACTTTCTCGCCGTGGATGCCGGTTTCGGCGCTGGCTGGACCAGCATCGGCATGGCGCTATTACTCGGGTGCGCGCTGTTCTTTCAAATGCGTAAAACCGCGTATACGCCCTGGATCTATTGGTTAACCGTGGTGCTGGTGAGCATCGTCGGCACGCAGATCACCGACATCATGACCGACATGCTCGACATCAGCCTGTACGTCAGCACCGCGGTGTTCTCGGTGTTGCTGGCCGTGAATTTCCTGATCTGGTTCACGGTGGAGGACAACCTGTCGATCCGCGAAATCAACACGCCGCGTCGCGAGCTTTTCTACTGGTCCACGGTGCTGTGCACCTTTGCCCTGGGCACTGCCGCCGGGGACCTGGCAACCGAAGCGCTGGGGTTGGGCTTCACCGTCGGTGCAGTGATATTCGGCGCGCTGATCGCGGCGACGCTGTTGGCCTGGCGGATGGGGGCCAACGTGGTGCTGACCTTCTGGATCGCCTACATCCTCACCCGTCCGTTCGGCGCCTCTCTCGGTGACTTGCTGACTCAGGCCAAGACCTACGGTGGCCTGGGCATGGGCGCCGCCTGGACCAGTGCGATCTTCCTCAGCGTCATCGTGCTGTTGGTGGCGGTCGCGCAGATCAGCCTTGGCAATCGCAAAACCCTCACTCAATAAACGTTTGGATACCCATCAAGGAATCAATATGCACGCCTTCAAAACGGCTTTTCGCCACGTCGCGATCATCTCGTCTCTGGTACTGCTCGGTAGCCTCGCCGGCTGCTCGAAACCCGCCGACAAGCCCGCTGCCGGCACGCCGACCAGCTCTTTGAGCGCGCCGCCGCAATCGGGCTCGAAGCTGGGTGACCTGAGCGAGTTCCGCAACATCGCCGCCGACGTCAGCGCGCGGGTCGAGAAAAACGACCTGCTCGGCGCCAAGACCCGGATCAAGGATCTGGAGACCTCCTGGGACTCTGCCGAAGCCGGCATCAAGCCGCGTGCCGCTGCCGACTGGCATGTACTGGACAAGGCCATCGACCGCGCGCTGGATGCCCTGCGCGCCAACTCGCCGAAGCAGGCTGACTGCAAGGCGGCCATGGACGACCTGCTCAAGGCTTTCGATTCGATGAACGGCAAGCAGTGATCGCAGCGCTGAACCGGCGGCGGACAAACGTCGGTTCAAGTGCTTCAATACAGGCGCGATGGCCATGACCGTCGCGCCTTTTTCTGTCGGAGCGCTGCATGCGGATTCTGCTGGTCGAAGATGACCTGATGATTGGCGAAGCCATCGAGGCGGCGCTCAAGGAGGCGAGCTACGCCACCGACTGGGTGAAAAACGGCCTCACCGCGCTGGCGGCGCTGGACACTCAGACCTACGACCTGGTGCTGCTCGACCTCGGCCTGCCCGGCAAGGACGGGCTCGATGTGCTGGATGCCATTCGCGCGCGCAACAACCCCGTGCCGCTGCTGATTATCACCGCCCGCGATGGCCTCGATGACCGGCTGCGCGGCCTCGATGGCGGCGCGGATGACTTTCTGCTCAAACCGTTCGCCATGGCCGAGTTGCTGGCACGCATGCGAGCGGTATTGCGCCGGCGCGGCGGTAACGCGCAATCGTTGCTGGATAACGGCGAGGTGTCGTTGAACCTGATTTCGAAACAGGCCTCCACCGCGCAAGTCGCCGATGTGCAGCTTTCCAGCCGCGAGTTCGCGCTGTTGCAGGCACTGTTGATCCGCCCGGGTGCGATTCTCTCGCGCAGCGAACTTGAAGACCGGATTTACGGCTGGGGCAACGAAGTGGAAAGCAACGCGGTGGAGTTTTTGATCCATTCGCTGCGGCGCAAACTGGGCAACCATGTCATCAGGAATGTCAGGGGGATGGGATGGATGGTTTCAAAGGGCGTTTGAGCGACTCGGTGCAGTCACGGCTTTCCATCACGCTTTCCCTGGCAATTCTTGTCGTCGCCTTGCTCGCCGGTGCATTCGCGTTTATCTCGGCACTCGATGAAGCGCACGAAATGCAGGACGAAAGCTTGCGTCAGGTGGCGCTGCTGTTCGATCGGCAGCACATGACCCTGGGTTATCCCGCTGCCGCGCAGGTCGTTGGCGATGACGAAGACTCGCGGATCACCGTGCAATACCTGGCTGACAGCAGCAAAGCCGTCGGCACTGATGACGCGAGCATTCCGTTGCCCTTTCCCCTGACCCTGGCCGAAGGTTTGTCGACGCAGAACATTGCCGGTGAACACTATCGTGTACTGGTCAGAACCACCTCGGCAGGCGAACGCATTGCGGTCGCGCAGGAAGCCGACGTGCGCGACAAGGAGGCGCGGGAAAGCGCCTGGCGCAGTCTGCTGCCGTTTCTGATCCTGTTTCCGGTGCTGCTGTTGGTGGTGGGGGATCTGGTGCGCAAGCTGTTTCGCCCGATCGCGACGCTTGCGGCGGAAATCGATCAGCGTGACCAGCAGGCACTGCATCCGATCGATGAACAGCACCTGCCGAACGAGATCCGGCCCTTCGTTGTGGCGATCAATCGATTGCTCAAACGTGTGGCGCAGGCCATGGAGGCGCAACGACGGTTTATCGCCGATGCCGCCCATGAACTGCGCTCGCCGATGACCGCGCTGTCGTTGCAGGCTGAGCGATTGGCCGCTGCGACCATGTCGGCTGACACCCGGCAGAACTTTCTGCCACTGGCTCAGGGCATCGAGCGCAGTCGCAAGCTGATCGAACAATTGCTGGCCCTGGCCGCCGCGCAATCAATCGCGCAACGCGCCGAGTCCGCTGTGTCGGTGCATGCCGTGTTTCGCCGAGTGCTGGAAGACCTGCTGCCACTGGCAGAGAACAAAGACATCGATATCGGCGTGGAAAGCATCGACGACGTGCAGGTCGTCATCAACGAACTCGACCTGTTGATCCTGATCAAGAACCTGGTGGATAACGCCATTCGCTATACCCCGGTGGGCGGACGAGTCGACCTCAGCGTCGAACGGACGGAGCAGGGCGTGAGCATCGAAATCAAGGACTCGGGGCCGGGCATCCGCGCCGAAGAACAGGCGCTGGTGTTCGATCCGTTTTACCGCAGCCTGGGCACCGGCGAGGCCGGGTCCGGGTTGGGGCTGTCGATTGTCAGGGCGATCGCCGAACGCACGGGGATTCGGGTGGGTTTGAGTTTTGTTGATGAAGTGGGGCGGCGTGGCTTGCGTGTTTCGCTGTGGTTGTCCTCATAAGGCCGCCCAGTTCTTGTCACCCACTCACGTTCGACAGCCATGCCTGAAGAGTTCGAAGTCTCCAGCCCCCACGGGCACACATCGAGCACACCACCCATCATGCCCATGCACAAGGCGATCGCTTCGCCAGCAAGATTGCGGTCATGACGGCGATCATGGCGATCGTCGGCGCCCTGATGAGTTGCAGCTACGCGGGACTTGCGTGCTCGTTCAGAGTCCCCCGAATCCAGAGAACCAGGGAAACATAGCCGTGCCTTTATGTCCTTTGTATTCGGATTTCTTGGCAAGCCGCTTGCGACAATAAAACAGACTGATCGTGGCAGGGATGATGAACAGGGCAATCATCCACGGAAACACACTGGTCAGTCCCAGGCTTATGGTCGTAACAAGGCTGATCAGCACTATGCCAATGATCACCAGGTTGTAGCGAATATGCTGACGCTGAATTGAAGCAAAGCTGTCCCAGTCGTAAATCAGCCAGTCATGGGAGAAATTGTCGCACTGAGGGCACTTATGGGTTGGCGGAGGGCTGTTTGTCACATAGCCACATTCGGGACATCGAGCTTTCATTCACGATCCGCAATTGCATGAATGGGATGGCACATTTGTCTTTGCGATCCGGGTACGCAGGCGCGCCACCCGAAACTGAGGTTAGCAGGGCAGTATCGTTTTTCCACTGTTCTGCGCTGCTACGGGCTGTCTACGGGCACAGTTTGTCGCGAGCGCCTTGAGGACATGACGGGGGCGCGATCGGCAGAAGATACGCATACGGCGCCAGAGGCAGCCGGGCTGACTATGCTGCGGGCGTCTACGCTGCAAAAACTGCTGCGCACGAACTTGGCACGGCAAAAAATTGCCGGCCAGGAAAATGGCCAGAAGGGACACGGATGAAGAGCATGGCTTTTGTAATCATTTTTCTCGGAGGCGGCGTTGCGCTCTATCCATTTATTAATGAATTGCAGCCGGCAGGGCACGCCCTCAACCGTATTTATTCCTGGTTTACGCCGGGGCTCAGCGTTGATGTGGCAACCCGTCTGAGCGTGAGCTACTTCTACGCAAGCCTGTTTCATCTGGTGTGGTCGGCATTGTTGGGTGAGTCGGCCAGTGTCTGGGGGCCGACAGTCAGAGGGAAAGATCTTGTCTATCTCGCCTTGCGCTGCCTGGGTTACTGGCTTGTCAGCCTGATAACACTCGGACTGGTCGGGATGACCTCGCAAAAAGTACCTTATTCGGACTTTCACCGATATTTCAGTTACCTGGTGATGTGCATGCTGATCGGTGTTTGGGCAGGGTGCATCAGAGACTTTGTTGTGGCAGCTGTCTATTACGTTCGAGGAAAACGCGTATGAACGATCCCGTGGCAAGCTCCCATTCAGCACTCAAAGCGCCACCCGCTCCAGACATCTGCTGGCCTCCAGTGAATATGCCGCCGGATGCGAGAGCCTGAACATATGCCGGTCCTCGGCATGCCGACTGCCTGTCTCAGCCGACCGAGTGTGATTGAACCCTGGCGCGCTGGATCAGCCCTCGCTGGTTTCAACCGGCTCGGCCGCCGCTTCGGCCGCCATCTTTGCGCGGTCAGCCTTGCTGATGTACTTGGGTTTTTTCGGCGCCAGTTTGGCGCTGGCCTTTTTGGCCTTTTCCTTGAACAACTGCTGCAGTTTCTTTTGACGGTTCATGTTTCTACTCGGTGAAAGGGAGCCGGGCATATGCCCATCAGGCGCGCATTAAAACCGGGTCGGAGCCATTTGGCGAGCCTGTTGCAGCGATGCAGGATCAAACTGCTCACGGGTGTCCATTCGCACACCGCGCAACCCCGCCGTTTCCAACTGCGTCGTGTACAGCGCCTGCGCGCAATAGTTGATCAGAATAGAGCGCCGACGTGCGCCATTCACATTGCGACTGGCTGCATGGAGCAGATCGACGTCAAACAGCAGAATATCCCCCGCGTTACCGGAAAGCTGCACGACGGCGGTCTCGTCGTTGGGGTCGAATGGGAGTTGTTGTGGCGACGGTCGGTGGCTGCCCGGGACGATGCGCGTGGCGCCGTTGGCGGGGTCGTAGTCGTCGAAAAAGGCGATGGCGTTGACCATGTCGCCGGGCCGCTGGATCGACAAGTCGCGGTGCAGTTGCTGATGGCCGCCGCCGGCAAGCGGTTCGCGACCCTCGACCTGGGACAGGAAGAAGCGTTCGCCAATCAGCTCACCTGCCACCGCCAGTACCTGCGGCAGGCGACACACCGCTTGCACGGTTGCATCCAGGTCCAGCAGCGAATGGCGCCAGTCCGCGCCGCGCGGGACCGGCCAGTGTTCTGATGCTTGCACATTTGCATCGAATACCGCGCGCAGGTCGGCGAGCCACTTTCCCGGGATCGCACGGCGCAGCAGCGCATAACCTTGCCGGTGAAGTTGCTCGCGCTCGATCATGGCTTCGACGTCGCCAGAAAATCGCTGATCAGCGCCACCACCTGCTGTTGGATCTCCTCACGCGGGCGCGCATGGTCGCCATCCCGACAAATGACGCCATCGCCCGGTGCGTCTTCTTCGAGCACTTCGATTGCGCCCGCCGCCAGGGTCGTGCTGTGAAAGCCGGTGGGACGCGAATCCGCGAGTGCGCTGGTGGACAGGCCAAGCAGAAGCAGGGCGCCGAGAGCTGTTTTCAAGGATGATCTTCCATGAGTGCATTTGTTGTTTTGAGATACGGCTGCGCGCAGATTAGTAGGCCGGTTGCAAAGAAGATAGCGGATGCCTCGCCTGTGCAGTGACAGGCCGAATCCGGACTAGACCGCGCCCGTCCGGATTTGAATTACCCGACGTTGCCCGCTAGAGTCGCGCCCCTTGTCCGGCCAGCAGCGCCGGCGATGGCTGGGGAAGAGGGCGGCAGTTGAACGAACACACTTTGTCCATGCGTCTGGAGCGGGTGGCGGCGCAGGTGCCGGCGGGCGCTCGGCTGGCGGATATCGGCTCGGATCACGGGTATTTGCCGGTGGCCCTGATGCGCCGTGGCGCCATCGTTGCGGCGGTGGCCGGCGAGGTGGCGCTGACGCCGTTCCATGCCGCGGTGCGCACGGTGTGCGACAACGATCTGCAGCAGCACATCAGCGTGCGTCTGGCCAGCGGTCTGACGGCGATCGAACCGGGCGACGAAATCACCGCGATCAGCCTCTGCGGCATGGGCGGCGAGACGATTCGCGACATTCTCGACAGCGGCAAGGCGCGTCTGCGCGGTCACGAGCGGCTGATCCTGCAACCCAACGGCGGCGAGCAACCTCTGCGCCAATGGCTGATGGACAACGGCTACCGCATCCTCGACGAGGAAGTGCTGCAGGAAAACCGCTTCTTCTACGAAATCATCGTCGCCGAGCGCGGCGCACCGCTGAGCTACAGCGCCGAACAGTTGTACTTCGGCCCATTGCAGATGCAGGCGCGCAGCCCGATCTTTATTGCCAAATGGCAGCGTTTGTTACGGCAGAAGCAGAAGACTCTGAACAGCTTCAAACAGGCACGCCAGACGGTGCCCGAGGAGAAGTTGCAAGACATTGCGCGGCAGGTCCAGTGGATTACCGAGTTGCTGGCGTGATCTGGCATGTTGGCGCTGGCGGCTCTTCAGGTTTAAAGTCAGCTTCAAGGTTAACGTGCTTGCGGAGTTGGACATGAGAATCGGTGAACTGGCAAAAATCAGCGGACTGGCGCCGTCGCGCATCCGCTTCTACGAAGCGAGCGGGTTGATCACTTCGGTCGCGCGCAAAGCCAATGGCTATCGCGATTACGCCCCCGACACCCAGTGGATTCTGCAGATCATTACGGGCGCGCAGGCGGCGGGTTTCTCATTGGAGGAAATCCGTCAGTTGATGCCAATGAATGCCAGCGGTTGGCAGCACGACCAGTTGCTCAGTGGCTTGAAGCGAAAAGTCGATGAAATCGAAGTCCTGCAGCAGCGACTGGCGCAGAACAAGGAACAACTGCTGCGGGCCATCCAGGGTATCGAGGATAAACCTGCGGGGATGGCGTGTGCCGACAATGCGCAGATGCTGATCCATCGGCTGCGCGAAGACGGCGTGGCTTCTGCGCCCGACAAGCAGCCAGCCGCTGCGGCAAGAAAAGCAAACGCCCGTCAGGCATCCAGAGCCTGACGGGCGTTACCGCTTTCAGCGATTGCCAACCAGCGTGGCGAGCGGCTTTGGTGCGTAAAGTGCGCTCTGGAACTCCGGGACATATTCGTACTTGAGCATTTTCCCCAGCTTCAAGTCGCGCAGGTAGGTCGACAGGCTGCCGTCGCCCAGCGTCAGCGTGGCGGCATCGGCATCCCGGCTGGAACCGTGGCTGAGCTGGCGCGACACCGCGTAGCCATAGGCCAGTTGGCCCTGATGGTCGAGATTGGTGAAACTGCTGGTGACGATATTCTCATCGCGCGACAGTTTGTCGAGCTTCTTCGCGGTGAAGGACACGTCCGGTTTGCCGGTCTGGCTGTCGCTGATCTCATAGATCACCGATTGCCCGTTTTCTTTGCGATCAATGCCGGTCAGCCACTTCGGCAGGTTGTAACCGACGACTCCGCGCACCCGTGCCAGCTCGGTATTGACCGGCAACTTGAGCACATAACCCCAGAAGTCTTCTGACATCGATTGGCCAATCAACGTGAGCGGTCCCAGGTTGGCTTTGCCGGGTTTGTTGGTGATGATCGACACGGCAACTTCGTTATAGGCGTCGTTATCGCAATGCTCGTAGGTGTACGCAGTGAACGCGATCAAGCCACGTCCTGGCCAGATTTGCAGCGGTTGCACGGTGGCCAGTATTTCGCGCGGCATCAACGCCCGGAGTCGCTCGAGGTCGGCCGTGTAGATCGCCGTGACACGACTGTTCTGATAGTAGAAGTTTGGCGAAAACGACTCGAAGCCAATGTCGACCTTGTGCTTCGTGAGGCCCTTGAACCAGCTCAAATCAACGCCCGGGACTTCGGCGGCAATCACCGATAACGGCGGATTGGAGCGAAAGCGGTCATAGAGGCCACCCTTGACGACGGGTACTGAATGGCCGGCAATATCGATGGTGGTGGTCTCGGTCAGGTCGGGCATTTCAGGTGTCTCCGCCAACGCAGCGTTGGCAAAAGTGGTGATCAGCAATCCTGTTAAAACGGCGCTTGCGAGTTTCAATCGGACTTTCTCCGGTGGGTAGGCACTACAAAAAGATTCAGCGCGTTCGGTCGTCGGCGTTGAGCACCGCCATCACGGCTTCAGCTACGGCTTTGGGCGATTGAGGGTTCTGCCCGGTCACCAGTCTTCCATCGGTAATGGCAAATGAAGTGAACGGCAGCCAGCCCTTGCGGTAGCGCGCGCCCTGGCTCACCAAGCGGTCCTCGAGGAAGAAGGGCACTTGGCTTTTCATTCCCGAGAACAACTCTTCGCGGTCAGAGAAACCGGTGATGTTTCGGTTCTTGATGATCAATTGGCCCTGGCTGTCCTTCAGGTCCAGCAGACCCGCTACGCCATGGCACACCGCCGACACGATGCCGCCCTGGTTGTAGATGGTTTCGGCGACACGGCGCAGGTCAGGGTTGTCGGGAAAGTCCCACATCACGCCATGGCCTCCGGTGAAATAGATGACGCCGAAGCGGGACGGATCGACCTCGGCGATCGGCAGCGTATTGGCCAGTCGCGCGCGGAACGCAGGGGACTGCAAATGCTCCCGCGCAGCCTTGTCCATGTACAACCAGCCCAGACTGCGTTCGTCCAGAGGCACCGCGCCGCCCTTGGGGCTGGCAAACACGGTGGTGTAGCCGGCGGCTTCCACCACATCGGTGAAGTGCGTCAGCTCGGTCAGCCATAACCCGGTGGTATCGGTGCGAGAGGGATAGCTTGCGTGATTGGTCATGATCACCAGGATCTGGCGATCCTTGATTGCCGCCGACTGAGCATTTGCAAACGTCATGAAAGCACCACCTATCAATAGCAGGGCAGAGGAAACAAGGGTCTTGAGCATCATCCGGGCTCCATCGAGCAAGCAGGTCGGCGCATGCTCACCTTAAACCTCACTTTAAGGTCAACCCCCGCTGCTGCGAATAATTTGCGTCGATGCCATCGGACTTTTGCTTGACCCTCAACCTGACTTTAACGCTAGCGTCTGAAGCTGATTGGGCAAGGCAATAACGCCCATCATCAATCCACTCAGGAGCCACGCATGAGTCAGCAAGACCAACCGGATACACCGATGAAATGGATGATTTATGGCGCCAACGGCTATACCGGCGAACTGATCGCTCGCGATGCCGTCAGGCGTGGACTCAGGCCGGTGTTGGCCGGACGTAGCCGCGACAAGGTCGAAGCGTTGGCCCGGGAGCTGGGTCTCGAAGCCCGGGTGTTCGGTCTGGATGACCCTGCGCGGTTGCTGGCGCAGATCAAGGGGCACGGCTTGATTCTGCATTGCGCGGGGCCGTTTTCCGCAACCGCCGCGCCGATGATCGAAGCCTGCCTGCGAGCCAGCGCACACTATCTGGATATCACTGGCGAGATTGCCGTATTCGAACATGCGCAGTCTCTGAATGAGCGGGCGCGGGCAGCGGGGTCAGTCATTTGCCCCGGCGTCGGCTTCGATGTAGTTCCGACCGACTGCGTTGCCGCCGCCCTGAAAGACGCGCTGCCGGATGCGACGCATCTGGCGCTGGGCTTCGATTCACGTTCGAGCTTTTCACCCGGCACTGCCAAGACTTCAATCGAAGGCCTGGCGCAGGGCGGCAAGGTCCGGCGTGACGGCAAGATCGTTTCCGTGCCGCTGGCCTATCGGGTTCGGCGTATCGATTTCGGTGCCGGGGAGAAGCTGGCGATGACCATCCCCTGGGGCGATGTGTCCACCGCCTGGCACACCACCGGCATCGCCAATATCGAGGTGTTCATACCGGGTTCGGCGGGGATGATTCGCGGCGCCAGGCTCGCCAACTGGATTCGTCCGTTGCTGGGACTGTCGTTTGTGCAGCGGCTGCTCAAGGCGCGCATCGGCAAGACAGTGACCGGCCCGGATCAGGCAAAACGTGCTGACCAAGGCACCTATGTGTGGGGCGAGGCCCGCAATGCTCGCGGTGAAAGCAAAGTCGCCCGCGTGCACACCGCAAACGTTTACAGCCTGACGATCGACGCTGCGTTGGCGGTGGTCGGCTATCTGTTGCAGACACGTCCGCCCGGCGGTGCCTACACACCTGCGCGGTTGTTGGGCGCGGATCTGGTGACGCACTTGCCTGGGTCGAGCGAAATCAACATTGAATGAGCTTAAAAAAGTCGTTGACCTTCAAGTTCACTTCAATCTTATGGTGGCCTCATCTCCAGTTGAGGACTGCCCCATGAATGTGTTCGACGCCCTGACCTTACCCAACGGTTCAACCATCAAGAACCGCATCGCCAAAGCCGCCATGGAAGAAAACATGGCGGACGCCGACCAGGCGCCCTCCGCAGAGCTGATGCGTCTGTATCAGGCGTGGGCCGATGGCGGTGCCGGGCTGATCATCACCGGCAACGTGATGGTCGACGGCCGCGCCATGACCGGGCCGGGCGGCGTGGTGCTGCAGGATGATCAGCAACTCGACAAGTTCAAGCGCTGGGCGCGGATCGGTCGTTCTGCTGGTGCGCAGTTCTGGTTGCAGATCAATCATCCGGGGCGCCAGATGCAGTCCAACCTCGGGCAGAAAACCTGGGCGCCGTCAGCGGTGCCGCTGGAGCTGGGCAAACTGTCCAAGCGTTTCGCCACGCCCCACGCCATGACCGCCAGCGTGATCAAGGACGTCATTCAGCGCTTTGCCAATACCGCGCGCCTGGGTGAACAGGCCGGCTTCACCGGGGTGGAAATCCACGCCGCTCACGGCTATCTGTTGAGCCAGTTTCTCTCGCCTCTGACCAACCAAAGGACGGACGAGTGGGGTGGCTCACTGGAGAACCGCGCGCGGTTGTTGGTCGAGATCGTCAAGGCAGTCAGGGCCGTGGTTTCCGCGCAATTTGCGGTGGCGGTCAAACTCAATTCCGCAGATTTCCAGCGCGGCGGATTCACCGCTGACGATGCGAAAAAGGTCGTTGAGCTGCTCAACGAATTGGGGGTGGATCTGGTGGAACTGTCCGGCGGCAGCTACGAAGTTCCGGCCATGCAGGGTGAGGCGCGCGATGGTCGCACGTTGGCTCGCGAGGCCTATTTCGTCGAGTTTGCCCGGGACCTTCAGACCGTTGCCAAAATGCCGGTGATGGTCACCGGCGGCATCCGCCGTCGTCCGGTTGCCGAAAACGTCGTGCAGAGTGGTGTGGACATGGTCGGTATCGGTACCGCATTGGCGATCGATCCCCACCTGCCGCGCGACTGGCAGCAGGGCAAGGACAACGCCCCGCAATTGCCGCCGATCACCTGGAAAAACAAGGCCATCGCCGCCCTGGCGAACATGGCGGTGGTGAAGTTTCAGCTGGGTAAACTCAGTCGAGCGAAAAAGCCTGATCCGAGTGTGTCCCCGTTGCGAGCGCTGATTTTGCAGCAGATCGCCATGGCGTTTCGCACTCGGCAATATCGGCGCTGGGTGGAAAAACGTTCGGCGTGAGTCGCAAGGCATTTCAATCGTGACGTTGGCGGACGCTCTGACGAGAGCCCGCCAACGTCAGCCAGTCAATTCGGCATCAGCACCGTATCGACCACATGAATCACGCCATTGGATTGCATGACGTCCGCGATGGTGATCGCAGCTTTTCCGCCTTTGGCGTCCTGCACCCACAGCTTGCCGTCGTGCAACATTACGGTCAGCGATTCGCCCTGGACGGTTTTCAGCATCACTTTGCTGCCGTGCATTTTGGCATCGTCCATCAACTGCTTGGCCGTGTGTGTGCCGGCCACGACGTGGTAAGTCAGGATCTTCGTCAGATCGACCTTGTGTTCAGGCTTGATCAATGTATCGACCGTGCCGGCGGGCAGTTTTGCGAAGGCTTCGTTGGTGGGGGCGAAGACCGTGAACGGGCCCTTGCTGTTGAGCGTATCCACTAGCCCGGCGGCCTTGACCGCAGCGACCAGTGTCGTGTGATCCTTAGAATTGACTGCGTTCTCGACGATGGTCTTGGTCGGATACATGGCCGCGCCGCCGACCATCACGGTATCGGCGGCAAAGCTTGATCCGGCTCCGAGGCAGAGCAGGGTGAAGCAAGCGACAGCAAGGCGTCTGGTGAACATGTGCATGGTGCGTCTCCTGGATTCTTCGACCCTTCGAATGAGGGTGTTGAATATACGGAGCAGGGGGTGAAACGGATGCAGTGCAGAGCGGAAAACTTTGGTTTTTCATCCGGGGCATTAGAATGCTGTTTTGGCCAGCAAAAACTTCAGCATGGATGTGCAAGCGCTCGTCCAAAGGAGATATCCGTGATAACAGGGCAGTGTCTTTGCGCTGCAGTACGCTTTTCCCTCACAGTGGAACCACGCTTTTTCTATCGCTGCCACTGCTCACTGTGCCGAAAGCAAACCGGTGTCGGGTTCAACCTCGCCACGCTGCTCAACGCTCGGGATTTTCGCTGGGACGCAGGGCAGGACTCTATCAACAGTTGGATCAAACCCAGCGGCTACAGGAATGACTTCTGCGCACAATGCGGCTCGACCGTGCCCAATCCGCTGCGCGGATCACCTTACGTGTGGATTCCGCTCGGCCTGCTGGATGAGGACCTGAACGTGGAGTGCGCTGGCGATTTCTGTGTGGACGATGCCATGTCATGGGATACACAGCGTTCGACGCAGAACCATCACGGTGCGGTGGAGTCACTGGCGTTTCTTCTGCAAGAACTCCGGGTCAATCCTGATTGACCCGAAGCTCCCGCTGCACTTACTTCCTTAGATACGCAAACATGTGTTGCACATAATCCGCCTTGCCCAGCGGCACGCCGTTGTGGCGCAGGATGTTGTACGCGGTGATCAGGTGAAAGTAGAACTGCGGCATCGCCCAGTCCACGGCGTATTCGCGGCCGGTCATATCGAAGGCGATGCCGTTTTGCAGTTCAAGGGCGATGTTCTTGTCCGCACTGGCGTCGATCTGCGCCGGATTCGCCGCCGCCAGCATCTCTAATGTGCTTTCGATCAACGCCTTCGCCGCCGCCATGTTTTCGGGTGGTGTGAGCTTGGTCAACGGTTGTTGCGTCAGTCGCTGCACGGCGTCCTGAGCCTGAGTGCAAGTGTATTGAACCTGCGTGGCGAGGTTGTGCATGTCCGGCGCCAGACGTGCGTCGAGCAGAACTTGCGCGTCGTAGCCGCGCTCAAGGGCGAAAGCCTCGCTCTTGGACAGGATGGCCGCCAGCGAGCGCAACATCTGGGCGAAACGAGGAAGGGTCACTGCATGGATCGACATGGTTATTCCCTGTGTAGTCATTCAAAGGTGAAACCTCAGTGGCGAAGGGTAGTCGATTCGCTATCTAAAATGGCCGCGACATCGCACTTTGCGCATGATCTTCGTCACGGGCTTTGCCGTTCGGTAAACTGCCTCGACCCGCCCGCAAGGCGACCCAGACAATAAAAACACCGAGGCCCTTATGATCGACCTTTCCGTAGCACTCCTGTTCGCCGGCGCCTGTTTCGCGCTTGCCCTGACCCCCGGCCCGGACATGCTGCTGATCGCCTCCCGAAGTCTGAGTCAGGGCCGCGCCTCGGGTTTCGTCTCCCTCGCCGGCATTCAGGCCGGCACCTACTGCCACGCACTGGCAGCCGCCCTCGGATTGTCGCAACTGGTCGCCACCGTGCCCGCCGCCTACGACATCATCCGCTTCGCCGGCGCCGCGTACTTGGCATTCCTGGCGTGGAAAGCCTTCACCAGCGCCGCATCATCTTTGGCCACCAGCGAAACCCTGCCAGCCACACCGCTGTTGCGCATCTTCCGCCAAGGGTTGGTGACCAATCTGCTCAATCCGAAAATGGCCCTGTTTGTGCTGGCGCTGTTTCCGCAGTTTGTCGATCCAGGGAAGGGCTCGCTGGTGCTGCAGATGTTAGTGTTTGCGACGATCCTGAATGTGATCGGCTTGCTGGTGAATGGGGCGGTGATTGTTTTGGCCAGCAAGGTTGGGAACAAGCTGGCGAGTAATGCACGGATCGTACGGCGGTTGAATCAGGTGTTGGGGGCGGTGTTTTTTGGCTTGGCTTGTCGGTTGGCATTGTTTTCGGGGCGGTAGGGGGGCTGCTATCGGCCAAAATCTGCCATTTGAGATGAATCGTTCAGGGAAGCGTTGATGGCACTCAGGGTGTTGGTGGTTGGCGGGTATGGAAACTTTGGCAGTATCGTTTGTCGGCATCTGATCGATATGCCGGGCATCGAACTGGCGATCTCGGGGCGCGATCCGCAGAAGCTGGAGCGCAAGGTCGCTGAATTAGGGGTGACCTGCGAGCGCTGGTGTGGTGATGCGAAGGGCGCCGGGTTCGCCGTGGCTCTGCGCGCGATGAATATTCAAATGGTGGTTCACACGGGCGGCCCGTTTCAGGGGCAATCCTATGCGGTGGCCGAGAGTTGCATCGAGGCGGGCGTCAACTATTGCGATCTGGCGGATTGCCGGACATTCGTCAATGGCATCGGCATACTCGATGCGCGGGCGAGAGAGGCCGGTGTCGCCATCCTCAGTGGTTGCAGTTCGGTGCCGACGCTGTCTTCGGCGATCATCGATGAGCAGCACCATCACTTCAAACGCATCGACTCGATCGAGCACGGCATTTCCTCATCAGCGAAAATGCCGGGGTTATCGACGATCGAGGGTGTGCTGGCATATGCGGGCAAACCGATCCGCCAACTGCGCAATGGTCAAGTGCATGAAGTGATGGGCTGGGAAGACCTGACCCTGCGCAAGCTGCAGAACCTGGGCACTCGCGCGCTGGCCAATGTGGATGTGCCGGACATGGACATCTTTGCCAGCCGCTTTGGTGCGCACACTTTGAGTTTCAAGGCTGGCGCGGGCCTCAAGCTCGGCGGCGTGGCCAATTATCTGTTTGCACTGGCGATGAGGAAAGGGCTGGTGCTTGACCACAGGGTGTGGGCGGCCCGGTTGCATCGCTGGGGGACATGGTTTGAGCGTTTCGGGGATGGCAAAAGTGCGATGTATATAGATGTGCAAGGTGTCGGCTTGAACGACCAGCCGTTGTCGATGACGGCGCAACTGACCGCGCTGAATGACAGGGGGCCGGAGATCCCGAGTTGTGCTGCCGTTGCTCTGGCCGCGAAGATCGCCCGAGGTTACTTGCCCGAACCGGGTGCCCGTCCTTGTGTCGGTGAGATCAGCGTCGACGAATACATGGCAGCGATCAACGATCCGCAGAATCTTGGCCTGTCGGTGCATTTCTCTGACGGGCTGCGTTGAGCATGCTTTATCTGAGCGTGAAGTACGTGCATGTCATCGCTGCGATTTTCCTCTTCGGCTTCGGCATGGGTTCCTATCTGTACCTGATCGCCGCCAGTCGCACGGCCAATCCACAATTGATCGCACATGTGGCGAGAATGGTCGTGCGCTATGACGCCTGGATCACCACGCCGGCGGGCTTCATCCAGATCGCGACGGGTTATTGGCTGACGAGGGTTTCCGGGTTGCCCTTGACCACGGACTGGGTGCTGATGTCGCTGATCCTGTTCTTTACAGTGGGCTCGCTTTGGCTGCCGGTGCTGTTGCTGCAGAAACGTTTGCAGGGGATGGCGGCGGACGCGGTGCAAGGTGGGGCAGGGCTTGATGCTGATTACCGGGCTGTTTATCGGCAGTGGTTCTGGATGGGTGTTTGCGGGTTTCTCGGGATGTTCGTGATCGTGCTGATGATGGTGACGAAGATGACGCCGGGGCAGTGGCTGCGGTTGATGTTGTAGCTGAGCATTCACACCGGCGACTTGAGAAAGCGTCGTTCGTGATCGGGGTTGGGTAACAGGCAGTTGTCGTACTTGCCGAAGATCCGGTAGCGATTCAGTGCGACGCGGTCGTAGGCCCAATCTCTAAGTGCTCGTGGGAAAACTCGCAGAAGCCTGACCGGCGACCAACAAGCGGGCAGTTGTGCAATGACTTCGAAGAATGCATCCGAGCGCACCCAGTAATGCTGGTCGCGGATCACCGCCATAGTGTCGAACTCGTCGACCGGAAGACCGGCCCATGCCAGCAATGCCTGACCTTCTGGAGATTGCACTGCCGCCAGGCGCACCCGTTGCTTGTTGTCGTGGCGAATCACAAAACGCGCCCAGCCGTTGCACAGCTTGCAGACGCCGTCGAACAGCACCACGGTCTCGCCTGGATTGAGCAGGGGGGCTGGAGTGGGGCGAGTTCGGGAGTCAGGCATGGGGGACGATCCAGGAAGTTGGGCTGTCATTGTGAGGCATCATCGGAAATTTTTTCAGGTGATGGACAGTATGCTGCGCATCCGCTGACATTACGTCTATATATAAGCAGGCCTTTTCGCTGCATTGATAGAAAACTGAAATTAACGGTTGACGGCAGATTCAGGAGGTCTATAATTCGCCCCACTTCCGGCGCAGTCGAAACGGAAAACTCCTTGAGATTCAATGAGTTACGTAGCTTTCGACAGCGGCTTGCTTCAGTTCATCGAGGCCTGGAAGGAGTTGAAAGGGCGGTGATGTTTAGCTCTTTTGACGGTTCGATCTTCTCGGTCGAAAGCGGAGAAAAAGAGGTGTTGACAGCAGCGTGTAACGCTGTAGAATTCGCCTCCCGCTAACGAGAGATCGGAAGCGCAAGTGGTTGAAGTTGTTG
>NZ_JBRFIX010000014.1:0-99123 GCF_053456425.1 Pseudomonas sp. LF020 | reverse complement strand
AAAACACAGGCATTGGTAGCTCTTGCTCGCAAGCTCTGCCGAGTGGCATTCACCCTGATGAAGAATCAGGGCGAATACCGATCAGTTTGAGATTCTAGGGTTGCTGAGCAACATAGAATCTCCCACATTTGAAATGCATTCCAAATGTGGGAGCGAGCTTGCTCGCGAAGAGGGCCTGAAGAGCACCCGTTTTCTCAGATCCCTTTGAAGATTCCAGGGCGCCGCTCAACCAGCGACCTCACCCCCTCCTTGGCATCCTCACTCCCCAGCAACTTCTTCACCAGCACCGGCAACCCCTGTGCCGCCGCCGTCTCACCTTCATACCGCGCCTGCCGCGCCGACATCAGCGTCGCCTGCACACCCAGCGGTGCCTGTCGGGCAATTCGCTCGGCCAACTCAATCGCGCGGGGCAACAGATCCTCGCTGGCCATCACTTCCTGTACCAGGCCCAGGTGCAGCGCATCGTGTGCATCGAACTCGTCTCCGGTCAGCAACCAGCGCATCGCGTTGCCCCATCCCGCCACTTGATGAAAACGTAAAGTCGCGCCACCAAAAGGAAAAATCCCACGCTGCACTTCCATTTGCGCGAAGCGGGTGTTGCTCGCACACAGGTTGATATCGGCGGCCAGCATCAACTCGATGCCGATGGTCAGGCAGTAGCCCTGCGCGGCAACAATCACCGGTTTGCTCACTCGCGGTCCGACGAAAACACCCCATGGGTCGCAACCACCGGTCGGAACCTGCCAGCCTTCGGCAAGCGCAGAGCTCGCATTCAGTAAATCCAGACCGGCGGTAAAGTGCTCGCCATGCCCGAACACCACGGCTACTCGTGCCTCGCTGTCGGCCTCGAACTCACCGTAGGCCAGGCTCAGCGCGTTGAGCAGATCGAGGTCGAACGCGTTGCGTTTGGCCGCTCGGTCCAGGCCGATCAGGTGGACATGACCACGACGTTCACGGCTGACGCGGCCGGGGCAGGGCTGATTCATGGGTAAATCCTCGGGCGGGAAGGGCGGGTGCAGCGACGGTATGCCGCACATCGGTGAATCGTTTAAGCGTCATCGCCCGCAAGGCCGGGCCTTTGCAAAATAGACCTTCGCGCGATTATCCGCAAAACCCCGTTACACAGCGGTGACACAGCGATTCAGCTGATAAAAAAAGCTCCCTTTTCGGGCAAATTCCGGTATAGTGCGCGCCGGCCTTTAACCGGGCCGCGTTTAGGTAGCGCAATTCCCCGAAGTCAGCTTCGGCTGCACGTCCGCACTGCGGGCTCTTCCTTGACGATTCTTTTTCATTCATACGTTTTCGCAAATCCCCGCCGACAAAGCTGCCAGGGCGACTCTTGAGTCTCAACACGGCATGTGCAGCTTTGGAGCATGGGTCTTTGCGGATGCACTTAGAGGCAGACCCATGACCCAGGAAATCGGCGGCTTCGCCGCTCTTGAACTTCATCCCAATATTGTCGCTGCAGTAGTCGCTACCGGCTATGAAGAGCCTTCGGCCATTCAGCAGCAGTCGATCCCGATCATCCTCGCCGGTCACGATATGATTGGTCAGGCGCAAACCGGTACCGGTAAAACCGCTGCCTTTGCCCTGCCTATCCTGCACCGCATTGATCCGTCCAAGCGCGAGCCGCAAGCTCTGATCCTGGCCCCAACTCGTGAGTTGGCGCTACAAGTTGCAACCGCTTTCGAAACCTACGCCAAGCAAATGCCGGGCGTAACTGTTGTGGCTGTCTACGGCGGCGCGCCGATGGGCCCACAATTGAAAGCAATCCGTAATGGCGCACAGATCGTTGTCGCCACTCCGGGCCGTCTGTGCGACCACCTGCGTCGCGACGAAAAAGTCCTCGCTACCGTGAACCATCTGGTTCTGGACGAAGCAGACGAAATGCTCAAACTGGGCTTCATGGACGACCTGGAAGTCATCTTCAAGGCCATGCCGGAAACCCGTCAGACCGTATTGTTCTCGGCGACCCTGCCGCAGTCGATCCGTGCCATCGCCGAGCGCCATCTGCGCGATCCGAAGCACGTGAAGATCCAGAGCAAGACCCAGACCGTTACCGCGATCGAGCAGGCTCACCTGCTGGTTCACGCTGACCAGAAGACCTCTGCCGTTCTCAGCTTGCTGGAAGTGGAAGACTTCGACGCTCTGATCATGTTCGTGCGCACCAAGCAAGCGACCCTGGATCTGGCCAGCGCCCTCGACGCCAAAGGCTACAAAGCCGCTGCGCTGAACGGTGACATCGCCCAGAACCAGCGTGAGCGCGTGATCGACTCGCTGAAAGATGGCCGTCTGGACATCGTTGTCGCGACCGACGTGGCTGCCCGTGGTCTGGACGTTCCGCGCATCACCCACGTGTTCAACGTGGACATGCCGTACGATCCGGAATCCTACGTGCACCGTATCGGCCGTACCGGCCGTGCCGGTCGCGAAGGTCGTGCGCTGCTGCTGGTGACTCCACGTGAGCGCCGCATGCTGCAAGTGATCGAGCGTGTCACCGGTCAGAAGGTTGCCGAAGTGCGTCTGCCGGACGCTCAGGCTGTTCTCGATGCACGCATCAAGAAACTGACCAACAGCCTGTCGCCGCTGGTCGCTGATGCCGAGTCGACTCACGGCGAACTGCTGGATCGTCTGACTGCCGACATCGGTTGCACTCCGCGTGCACTGGCCGCTGCTCTGCTGCGCAAGGCCACTAATGGTCAGGCGCTGAACCTGGCAGCGATCGAGAAGGAACGTCCACTGGTGCCGAACAACGCACCGCGTGGCGACCGTCCTGAGCGTTCCGGTGATCGTCCTGATCGTGGTGACCGCGAGCGTCGCGCGCCAATGCCTCTGGGCGAAGGCCGTGCCCGTTGCCGTACCGCGCTGGGTGCGCGTGACGGTATCGCCGCCAAGAACCTGCTGGGCGCGATCCTCAACGAAGGTGGTCTGGCCCGCGAAGCGATCGGTCGCATCCAGGTGCGTGACAGCTTCAGCCTCGTCGAGCTGCCGGAAGATGGTCTGGACAAACTCCTGACCAAGCTGAAGGACACTCGCGTCGCTGGCAAGCAGCTGAAACTGCGTCGCTACCGCGAAGATTGATCCGCCCTTGGGCTGATTGATCGCACATAAAAAATCCCCGACTGGTTCGGGGATTTTTTATGCCTGTCTTTCAAGATCAAAAGATCGCAGCCTGCGGCAGCTCCTACAGGAGAAATGCATTCCAAATGTAGGAGCTGCCGCAGGCTGCGATCTTTTGATCTGCCTTTAACCGAAGCGATAGATGTCCATGCCCAATGCACCCATGGTGAACCCCTGGTGCGCCACGTTGAACTCACCCCCGGCACCCCGTGCGAAATACAGCGGCAACAAATGCTCATCACTCGGGTGGCTGCGCACGGCATTGGGTGCCTGCTGACGGTAGTTGTGCAGAGCCGCTTCGTCGTTGGCTGCAAGCTTGTCGATGACCCAGTCGCGAAAATCCCTGGCCCATGGCTCGACACTGTCCGGGCCGGCGTGCCAGTCCAGTTCGCGCAAGTTGTGGGTGATGCTGCCGGAGCCGATCAGCAGAATGCCTTGCTCGCGCAGCGTCGCCAGCGCTCGTCCGACACGGGTTTGCAACACCGGGCCGCCGCGACTCGGCAGCGACACCTGCACCACCGGAATATCCGCTTGCGGGTACATCAGCGACAGTGGCACCCACACGCCGTGATCGAACGGGCGTTGCGGGTCGAGGCGTGCCGGCAGATGCGCGGTGTCAAGCAATTCAGCCACTTCGGCCGCCAGTTGCGGATCCCCCGGTGCCGGGTACTGCACTTCGAAAAGGGCGCGCGGGAAGCCGCCGAAGTCGTGCCAGGTTTCTGGACGAGGGTTGCTGCTGACCAGCAACTCCTGGCTTTCCCAATGCGCGGAGACAATCACGATGGCTTTCGGCCGCGGCAGTTCGGCAGCCAGGCGCGCAAGAGCCGGGCCACTGGCACCGGGTTCCAGGGCCAGCATCGGTGAGCCGTGGGAGATAAACAGGCTGGGAAACATGGAAAGGTTCCTGAGCGGTAAGATGGCCTCATCTTCAGTCAGATCATTGATCTAAATCTAATATAAGTTTTAACGCCTTTTGATCGAATTTTTTGGGGTGATGCATGCAGCCTGAGTTTTGGCACAAGAAGTGGGAATCCAATCAGATCGGCTTTCATCTGCCTGAGGTGAACCCGTATCTGCAGCGGCACTGGGCGGTACCGGCAACGGCGCGAGTGCTCGTGCCGTTATGTGGGAAAAGTCTGGATTTGGCGTGGCTGGCCGGGCGCGGTCATCAGGTGCTCGGGATCGAACTGTCGGAAAAGGCTATTGAGGACTTTTTCAGGGAGCATCAGGTGCAGCCGCAGATCAGCCAGAAGGGTGCGTTCAAGGTATATAGCGGTGACGCCATCGAGTTGTGGTGCGGTGACTTTTTTGCGCTGACAGCAAGCGATGTAGCCGATTGCACCGCGTTATACGACCGCGCCGCGCTGATCGCCTTGCCAGCGCCGATGCGTGAACGTTATGCGGCGCATCTGCAGCAAATCCTGCCGCGAAGTGTGCAAGGGCTGTTGATTTCCCTGGATTACGATCAGGCGCAGATGCCAGGGCCACCGTTTGCGGTGGGGGATGATGAAGTGCAGCGGTTGCTGGGTGATGTCTGGCAGGTGCGGACGCTGGAAGAGCAGGATGTGCTGGGGGAGAGCTGGAAGTTTCTGCAGGCGGGAGTGACGCGGTTGGAGGAGCGGGTTTATCGGGTTTCTGGCCGATAGGTTTTTATTGGCAGGGCCGGCCTCATCGCTGGCAAGCCAGCTCCCACAGTGATCCCCGTTGTATCAGAAATCCAGAGAACACCACAAAACCCTGTGGGAGCTGGCTTGCCAGCGATGAGGCCAGAACAGGCAGCGCATAACCCCCGAGTACAAAAAAGGCCCGCATCACTGCGGGCCTTTTCGTTACTGTGCCAAACCGATCAACCGCGACGACGCAGCGCGTCGATACGCTCTTCCAGCGGCGGGTGGCTCATGAACATGCGGGCAAAGCCCTGTTTGATGCCACCGTTGATGCCGAAGGCGTTGAGGGTGTCCGGCATGTGCACAGGCAGGCCCTGTTCGGCGCGCAGGCGTTGCAGCGCACCGATCATCGCGTTGGTGCCCGCCAGACGTGCGCCGGCTTCGTCGGCGCGGAATTCGCGTTTGCGCGAGAACCACATGACGATGGCGCTGGCGAGAATGCCCAGTACCAGTTCGGCGAAGATCGTCGCCACGTAGTAGGCGATGCCCTGGCCTTCTTCGTTCTTGAAAATCACCTTGTCGACGAAGTTGCCGATGATCCGGGCGAAGAACATCACGAAGGTGTTCACCACGCCCTGGATCAGCGCGAGGGTGACCATGTCACCGTTGGCCACGTGACCGATTTCGTGGGCCAGAACGGCTTTCACTTCATCCGGCGAAAAGCGTTCGAGCAGGCCCTGGCTGACCGCGACCAGCGCGTCGTTCTTGTTCCAGCCGGTGGCGAAGGCGTTTGCTTCGTAGGCCGGGAAAATACCGACTTCGGGCATCTTGATCCCGGCTTCGCGGGACAGTTGCTCGACGGTTTGCAGCAGCCATTGCTCATGCCGGGTACGTGGCTGGCTGATGATCTGGGTGCTGGTGCTCATTTTCGCCATCCACTTGGAGATGAACAGCGAGAACAGTGAACCGGCGAAACCAAAGACCGCACAGAAAACCAGCAGCTGACTGAGGTTGAGATCAACCCCGTTGGCCGCCATGAACCCGTTGAAGCCGAACAGGCTCAGGGTGATGCTGGCTATCAGCACGACCGCCAGGTTAGTGGCCAAAAACAGCAGGATGCGCATCATGGTTGTAGAAATCTCCTCAAGCTAAAGATGTAGCGTACTGCGGGGTATATAAGGTGCGGCACGGGGTGATTCAACTGAGTGACTATTTCAAACTGTGTCCTACAGCGGATTCCGGGGAGGCAGGCCATTGCCCACGACCGAAACCGAAAGGGCTGACAGCCAGCCGCCACCCGCCACCACTGCGCCATAGGCGTGTGGACTATACGAATCGCAAGTGTAGAAGGCCCTGCGAGGCGGGGAGGGCAGAAGTGTTGCTGAATCAGACAGTGCGCAACGTTCGGGCCGTTGCGCACTGTCGACCGGTTACTGGCGGTAGGACTTGAGGAAGTTGCCGATGCGGCCGATGGCCATCTCGAGATCGTCGACACGGGGCAGGGTCACTACGCGGAAGTGATCCGGCCACGGCCAGTTGAAGGCCGTACCTTGCACCACCAGCAGCTTCTCGGAGAGCAGCAGGTCGAGGACGAACTTCTCGTCGTTGTGGATCGGGCAAACCTTCGGGTCGATTCGCGGGAACGCGTACAGGGCGCCCATTGGCTTGACGCAGCTGACGCCCGGAATGTCATTGAGCAACTCCCAGGTACGGTTGCGCTGCTCTAGCAGGCGACCTTGCGGCAGCACCAGGTCATTGATGCTCTGATAACCGCCAAGGGCAGTCTGGATCGCGTGCTGACTCGGCACGTTGGCACACAGGCGCATGTTGGCCAGCATGTCGATGCCTTCGATGTAGCTCTGGGCATTGTGTTTCGGCCCGGAGATGGCGATCCAGCCGGAGCGGAAACCGGCCACGCGGTAGGATTTCGACAGGCCGTTGAAGGTCAGGCACAGCAGGTCCGGGGCCAGCGAAGCGGTGCAGATGTGCACGGCGTCGTCGTAGAGGATCTTGTCGTAGATCTCGTCGGAGAACACCACCAGGTTGTGCGCGCGGGCGATTTCCAGCATGCCCAGCAACACTTCCTTCGAATACACCGCGCCAGTCGGGTTGTTCGGGTTGATGATCACCATGGCCTTGGTGTTCGGGGTGATCTTGGCCTTGATGTCGGCCAGATCAGGGAACCAGTCGGCACCCTCGTCACACAGGTAGTGCACGGCGTTGCCGCCGGCCAGGCTGACGGCAGCGGTCCACAGCGGATAGTCCGGGGCCGGTACCAGCACTTCGTCGCCGTTGTTGAGCAGTGCCTGCAGCGACATCACGATCAGCTCGGACACGCCGTTGCCCAAGTAGATGTCTTCGATGCCGACACCTTCGACATTTTTTTGCTGGTAGTACTGCATCACCGCTTTACGGGCGCTGAACAGGCCTTTGGAATCGCTGTAGCCCTGGGCCGTCGGCAGGTTGCGGATCACATCCTGGAGAATTTCGTCCGGCGCTTCGAAACCAAACGGCGCCGGGTTGCCGATGTTCAGCTTGAGGATGCGCTGGCCTTCCTCTTCCAGACGTTTGGCGTGCTTGAGCACCGGGCCGCGAATGTCGTAGCAGACGTTGGCGAGCTTGTTCGATTTGCTGAACTGCATGGCGATGTGATCCCGAAAATGAACGATCCAGACGGCGGATGGCCAACCGTACTGGGATTCCTGCGTCTTCGCACAGGCGGAGTCTTGCGCCGTGGCGCCGAGAATCCGTTTGAATGCGCCCGGTCTGGCTGCCAGACTGGCGTGTGACGAGGCGCAATCATACGTGCCACCCGATCCGTGGAAAAGGTACAGATCGGGCTTTTTCAGCCGCTGAGGTGTGACGATGGAAAAGTTGCAAAAAACCCTGGAAGAATGGCGGGCGATGCTCGACCCCGAGCAGTACAACGTATGTCGCCTGAGCGCCACTGAGCGACCGTTCTCTGGCAAATACAACGCCACCAAGACTGACGGCGTCTATCACTGCGTCTGCTGCAATGAGCCGCTGTTCGACTCCGCGACCAAATTCGATTCCGGCTGCGGCTGGCCGAGCTTCTACGCGCCGATCGGCGAAAGCGCCATGACCGAAATCCGCGATACCAGCCACGGCATGATCCGCACCGAGGTCAAATGCGCCCGCTGCGACGCGCATCTGGGCCACGTGTTCCCCGATGGCCCGCCACCGACTGGCTTGCGTTATTGCATCAACTCGGTGTGCCTGAATCTCGAGCCGCGCGAATGAATTGCCCGCTCGACCGGTGCGCTTGATCCACCCTGTAGGAGCTGCCGAAGGCTGCGATCTTTTGATTTTCAAGATCAAAAGATCGTCCGAACGCGGCCCGAACCTTCGGCAGCTCCTACAGGGTTATGTGCAGTTAATTAAATTGCACGCAATTTAATTGCTCGCTATGTTTACGCCTTCTTCCAGAATTCAGAGTGCGGATCATGAGCGACAACCTGCTGAATATTCCTGTCATCACCATCAAGGGTGAGCAAAAGACCCTGGCCGATTTCGCCGGCAAGGCGGTTCTGGTGGTCAACACCGCCAGCAAGTGCGGCTTCACCCCGCAGTACAAAGGCCTGGAAGAGTTGTGGCAGACCTACAAGGATCAGGGCCTGGTGGTGCTGGGGTTTCCATGCAATCAGTTCGGCAAGCAGGAGCCGGGCAACGAAGGCGCGATCAGCGAGTTCTGTGAGCTGAACTACGGCGTGAGTTTCCCGCTGTTCAAGAAGATCGACGTCAACGGTTCTGACGCGCATCCATTGTTCGTGCAGTTGAAAAAACGCGCTCCGGGTCTGCTCGGCTCCGAGGGCATCAAGTGGAACTTCACCAAGTTCCTGATCGGCAAGGATGGGCAACTGGTCAAGCGTTTCGCCCCGACCACCAAGCCGCAGGACATCAGCGGCGAGATCGAAGCCCTGCTCAAATGAACAGCCTGCCCGACGATTCGCTGAGGCTCGACAGTCAGTTGTGCTTCAAGTTGTATGCCGCATCCCGGGCGGTGATTCGTGCTTACAAGCCGATGCTCGATCAGCTCGGCCTGACCTATCCGCAGTACCTGGCGATGCTGGTGCTGTGGGAATGGCAGGACAGTGCGCCGGCGCAACCGACGGTCAAGGCCTTGGGCGAGCGTCTGGCGCTGGATTCCGGCACCCTGACGCCGTTGCTCAAGCGCCTTGAACAATTGCAGTGGGTGCAGCGCCAGCGCTCGGCGCGCGACGAGCGTGAAGTGCACCTGAGCCTGACCGCGCAAGGCCAGGCGTTGCGCGAGCAGGTCGGGCCGCTCAAGGCGCGGTTGTTGTGCGACAGCGGGGTGGACCTTGATCGGCTCAACGATTTGCGTAACGGCCTCGATCAGCTGCTGGGGCAGATCAAAGCGCTGACGTAGCCGGAATCCACTGGTCGAGCAGGGCCGCCAGCTCTTCGCGGCGGAACGGCTTGGCCAGATAATCGCTCATGCCGGCCGCACGGCAGCGCTCGCGTTCTTCGGACATGGCGTTGGCAGTCAGCGCGACGATCGGCAGGTGCGGCCAGCGCCCGCTCTGGCGAATCTGCCGGCTCGCTTCGTAGCCGTCCATCACCGGCATGTTGCAATCCATAAGTACCAGATCGAATTCATCGTGCTCCAGTTGATCCAGCGCTTCGGCGCCGTGGGCAGCGACCACCACATCGCAACCGAGCTTGCCGAGCATGCCTTTGGCCACCAGTTGGTTGACCGGGTTGTCTTCCACCAGCAGCACCTTTGCGCGCCGCCGAACCGGCAGGCTCTCGAGCTGCGTATCGTTGATCATGGTGACGTCCGCCAGCAGGATGCGCCGCAGGATCTGATACAGCGCGTTGCGCGCCAGTGGTCGGGCCTGTTGCTGCAATGGCGCCAGCGCGGCGGCCTCTTCGCTGGGCATGAAACTGCCATAAGCGGTGACAACGAGAATTGGCGCGCTGAGGGTCGGGCGCAGACTGAACAGGCATTCCGGGCAATCGGTGATCAGCAGATCGGGTGACAGGCCCAGCAACGGGTCGTCCATCGTGCGCTGTTCATAAGTCACGCCCCACACCGGCAACAATGTCTTCAGCAGTTCCGCCAAGCCGCTGCTGGCAGCGGTGATCGCCAGTACCTTGCCGTGCAGCGGCGGGGGCATGACCGCCCGGGTGTGACACGGCAATGGCAGATCGGCACAGAACTGGCTGCCGAAACCGGCCTCGGAACTGATGGTCAGCCGGCCTTGCATGGCCTCGCACAGGTTGTAGGTCAGTGCCAGGCCGAGGCCGGTGCCGCCGTACTGCCGCGTGATGCCGGCACCGGCCTGGGTGAACGGCTGGAAGATTTTCACCTGGGCTTCCTGGGCGATGCCGATGCCGGTGTCACAGACCTCGATGCGCACCCCGTCGTTATGCGCTGACAAACGCACATCGACCCGACCGAAGCGGGTGAACTTCAGGGCATTGGACAGCAGGTTGCTGACAATCTGCCGTACCCGGGTCGGATCCCCCAGCACCAGCGCCGGAAAGTGTGGATCGATCAGGCAGGTCAATTCGACGCTGGGCGCGGCGTTTTGCGACAGCAGGTTGGCGGTGTCCTCGATCAGCGAGCCGAGGTCGAACGGGATGTGTTCCAGCTCCAGTTGCCCCGCATCGAACTTGGACAGGTCGAGAATATCGTTGAGCAGCTCGACCAACACCTTGCCCGAGTCATGGGCAATCGACAGTTGTTGCTGTTGCTCGGCATTCAGCGGCCCATCGAGGGACAGGGCGATCATCCCCAGCAGACCATTGAGCGGGGTGCGAATCTCGTGGCTCATGTTGGCGAGGAATGCCGAGCGCGCTTCGGCCATGTCCAGTGCGGTGCTGCGGGCCACCTCCAGTTCCTCGTTGGATTGGCTGAGCCGGGTATTGATGGCCTTGAGCTCGGCGGTGCGGGCCGAGACGATGTGTTCCAGTTGCCCGAGGTAGTCGGTCAGGCGGTTTTCCGCGTTGCGCCGTTGCTGGATTTCCGTGGCGATGTTGTCGAACTGCTGGTTGGCGACTTTGACCAGTACGCCGATCTCGTCATTGGCGTGGCCGGCCGGACATTCCAGGGTCGTCGGTTCCGCACTGCGTGCGTCACGCGCGCTAAGTTCCCGGATCAGGCGCACCAGTGGCTTGGTCAGCATCACGTAGAACAGCGCCAGCAGGATCCCGGTGAGAATCAGGCTGCGGGCAAAGCCGTTGAGCAGGGTGACTTCGGCGCGGCGCAGGAAGCGGCTGCCGAACGCGTAGGTGTCGACTTCAAGACTCAGCGTGCCCAGTGATTCTTCGGGCAGGTGATCGAGGTACAGGCGGTCTTCGAACTGGCGCTTGGCGCCGAACAGGAAGTCGCTGATCACCCGATAACCGCTTTGCAGCTCCGGGCGTTTGACGTTGGCCAGGACATTACCGTTGTTGTCGGTCAATTGCGCCGAGATGATCGCCGGCGAACGTAACAGGCCCAGGGTCAGTTCCTGCGCCAGTTCCGCGTCGATGTTGTAGGCGATACGCGACGCCGGATTGTGGCTGATTTCCAGCAAAGACAGGATTTCACGGTTGATGGAGGCGTCTTCGCTGGCATAATCGATGCCGATCTGCAGCAGGCTGAGCAGCGTGCCCAGAATGAACCCGACCAGCACAGTGAATCTGGCTTGCTTGTAAGACAGCCGGTGGGTGAATTTGATATCCATGGGGTGTTGAACCACTTCCGTTTCCCTTCGCTGCTCAAGCATAGTCGATCATGTATGGATACCGAGGTTCCCGAATCGCCTTGTAACAAGGCCTGAGCGGGGTTTGTTGATCTGATTGTCGTCGCTGAAGCACCATCATCACTTTGAACGTGCCCGAGGAGAAGACGTGGATTCCCGATTGAATGCTTTTCTTGAACGTGCCGAGTCGGTTCTCGCGCGGATCGAACCCTTGCTGCCGGCACCGCGTCCGCTGATCGACTGGGAAACCTGCCTGGCCGCGCGCTGGCAGCGTGACGGGCGCAGTGGCTATTTGTTGCCGCTGGAAGTCAGCCTCGACATGCGCCTGTCCGACTTGATCGGTGTCGACCGTCAGTTGGAACAACTGGGCCGCAACACTCAACAGTTTCTCGACGGCATGCCGGCCAACCATGCGCTGCTCTGGGGCTCGCGCGGCACCGGAAAATCCTCGCTGGTGCGGGCGCTGCTGGCCGAACACGCCAAGGCCGGCCTGCGTTTGATCGAAATCGAGCGCGACCATCTGGCCGACCTGCCGCGCGTGGTCGAGCAGATCGGCAAACTGCCGCAGCGCTTCGTGCTGTTCTGCGATGACCTGTCGTTCGAGTCCGGCGAAGGCGATTACCGCGTGCTGAAAAGCGTGCTCGACGGCTCGCTCGAACAGGCTCCGGAAAACGTTCTGCTGTACGCCACTTCCAACCGCCGCCACTTGGTGCCGGAAAAGGAAAGCGACAACGAAAACTGGAAGCGCGTCGACGGCGAACTGCATCCGAGTGAGGCGGTGGAAGACAAGATCGCCTTGTCGGACCGTTTCGGCCTGTGGCTGTCGTTTTATCCGTTTACCCAGGAACATTTCCTCAACGTCGTCGAACACTGGATCGGCCAGTTGGCGGCCAAGGCCGGCTTGAGCTGGCAGCGCGACGAAGCACTGGACATCCTCGCCGTGCGCTGGGCCACCGGGCGCGGCAATCGCAACGGACGTTGCGCGTACCAATTCGCCCGTTACTGGGTGGGACTGAAATTGCTGGAGCACAAGGCATGATTGATTTGCAACAAAGCGGGCAAGGCCTCGAAGGCTATGGCATGTTGGCCGCACAACTGGAATCGCTGTTGGCGGACGAGCGCGACTTCATCGCCAACGCCGCGCAGTTTTCGGCGTTTCTGTTCAACCAGCTCGATGACTTGAACTGGGCCGGTTTCTA
This sequence comes from Pseudomonas sp. LF020, assembly GCF_053456425.1. NCBI lineage: Bacteria > Pseudomonadati > Pseudomonadota > Gammaproteobacteria > Pseudomonadales > Pseudomonadaceae > Pseudomonas > Pseudomonas sp. LF020. The sequence goes on along the minus strand of NZ_JBRFIX010000014.1, from coordinate 86,466 downwards.
CCTCAATCGTAACGAGGAACTGGTGCTTGGCCCGTTTCAGGGGCAGATCGCCTGTGTGCGCATTCCGTTCGGTCGCGGTGTATGTGGCGCGGCAGCGGCCAGTCGGCAGACCCAGCGCGTTGAAGACGTGCATGCCTTTCCCGGTCATATCGCTTGCGACAGCGCCTCCAACAGCGAGCTGGTCGTGCCACTGGTCAAGGACGGTCGGTTGATCGGCGTACTCGATCTCGACAGCCCGAAACTCGCACGTTTCGGCACCGCCGATCAGGCCGGTATCGAGCAACTGGCGGCGATCTTCCTGCGTCTGACCGACTGCTGATCAGGCGCTTAAGCCAGCCTTGCGCAACAGGCTGGCCAGATCCACCGCATCGATCTGGCGCGGATCGAGAAACCGTGCGGCGTACTGCATGTACACTTCGTCGTTGATGAACAGTGCAAACAGCTCGGGGTCGATGTGCGCCTCGCGGGACATGGTGGCCATGATCCCCAGGGCTTCACTCAAGGATTTGGCCTTCTTGTACGGCCGATCCGCCGCTGTCAGTGCCTCGAAAATATCGGCAATCGCCATCATCCTCGCCGGCAGACTCATGTCCTCGCGCTTCAGGCGTTTGGGATAACCGCTGCCGTCCATTTTTTCGTGATGACCGCCGGCGATTTCCGCAACGCTGTCCAGGTGCCCGGGGAAGGGCAGGTGGCTGAGCATCAGGATCGTCTGCACCATGTGGTGATTGATGATGTAGCGCTCCTCGCGAGTCAGCGTGCCTCGGGTAATGCTCAGGTTATACAGCTCGCCGCGATTGTATTTATAACGCGGCACATCCAGTTTGAACCCCCACGGATTGTCTTCCGGAATCAGCTCGCTGTCGGCACGCTGGATCAGATGTTCTGGCTTGTCCGCCAGCAGTGGCTCGCTGACCGGCAGATTCGGCGCCGGCGTTTGCGCCTGACGGCGGTGTTCCTCCCATGACACGCCCAGACGATCATCGAGGGTGCGCGTCCAGCGGCGCTCGGCGATGCGCTCAAGGCGCTGCAGATCAGCGGGTGCCATGGCTTCACCACCCAGATTGCAGCGGGCAACGAAGGCAAAGTCATCGTCCAGTTGCGTCAGCGTGGCGTCACGCAGTTCGCTCAGTTGCACCTCGTTGCCGCCCAGCGCCAGCGCCTGCCAGTAACTGATCCAGGCATCGCGCTTGAGCACTTCGAAACGGGTGCGGATTTCGTGGATGCGATCGTTGAGGGTTTCCAGTTTGGTCGCTTTGTCGACGACATATTCCGGGGTCGTGACTTTGCCGCAATCGTGCAGCCAGGCCGCGATGTGCAGGGCCTCCCATTCGTCTTCGCTCGGTTGGTAGCTCTGGAACGCCGGCGCCTGACTGGCGGCAGCGGCCTGCGCGAGCATCAGGGTCAGCTCCGGCACGCGCTGGCAGTGGCCGCCGGTGTAGGGGCTCTTGGCGTCGATGGCGCCGGCCAGCAACTGAATGAACGCGTCGAGCAACTGCTTCTGCTTCGCCTGCAGGCGCTGACTTTCGATACTCACCGCCGCCGCACCAGACACGGCTTGCAGGAAGGCGATGCGGTCCGGGCGCAGTTTTTCCAGGTCCTGAGCGCTGCCGCTGTCGTTGATCAGCAGAAGCAACAGGCCGATGGTTTCGTTGTGCCGATTACGCAGGCGGATGCCGATCAGGTGGATGCGCGGCGACTGCATGGCCAACAAGACTTTCTGCAAGTCCCCGGCCTGTTCGAAGCCAAGGCTGCTGACCACGTTGTCAGCGTTGATCAGTTGCTGGAACCACGCCGGCCCTTGATCGGCCAAGAGATCCCGGCCCAGCACAGCGAACTCGCCCGGCTCGTGCGAGGCGCCATCAATGATCAGTCCGTAAGGCGCCATCCGGTTGCCATCGCTTTCGCGCAGGTAGATCAACCCAGCCTGCGCCTGGGCAATCTGAACGGTCTCGAACAGCACCCGTTGCAGCAGCGGGGCGAAGCGGGTTTCGGCGCACAGACTGTCGGTGATGCGGAAGAAACTGGCGAGTGTTTCCTTCATGCGGGCCATCGACAGGCTCAGCTGGTCGACCTCCAGCACCGGCGAGCGGCGGGTGACCGGAAAGTTGAAATCGAAGCTGCGGATCGCGTCGGCTTCCTTGACCAGCGCATGCAGCGGCTTGACCAGAATCCGTGAGGTCAGCCAACCCAGTGGCAGGCACAGCAGCAAGGTCGCCAGGGTGATCAGTGCACCCTGCCAGCGCATGCGGTAGGCGTCGGCCAGCAACTCGTCCTCTGGCACCACCAGGGCCATTTGCAGACCTCTCGGCCCACCCTCCTGCAAATGGCTGCGGGCGACGATCCAGTGGCGGCCATCGACGTTCAGCCGTTTGCCCTGATGCGTGGTGGACAGTAACGCGTGCAGAGTCGGGCTCAGGTCGGCGGCCTTGGCCAGGCGTGCGCTGCTGTCGTCGACAATCAGCCGGCGGCTGTCCGGGTAGGCCACGGCGTTGCCATCGGCATCGAACAACACGATTTCGGTGGAGGGGGTGACCACGTGTTTGAGCAAGGTGGCCGAGAGAGCTTCCAGCGTCAGGTCGGCACCGATCACGCTGGTTGCGCTGCTGCGTCGGGCCAAAGTAGTGCCCACGTTGTGCGTGGAGAAGAACACATAGGGCTCGGTAGTGATCTGATCACCCTGCTGCAGGGCGTTGGTGTACCAGTTGCGAGTGCGCGGATCGTAGCGGTCGTCGGGATTGTCCTGGCGCCCGACGGGTGTCAGCGCCTGGTCGAAGAATAGCGACTGCGACGACGCAGCGCCGCTGGCATCGTGCTCGATGCTCCAGACCTGATAGGCCGCCGTCGGCGGCGCCTTGAGCAGGGTTTTCAGAGCGCTGGTGCGCAACGGCCGGACCATGAAGAAGTCGCCGTTGCCGTAGCCCAGATACAGCGAAGCGAGATCGGTGTTGTCCTTGAGTGACTGACTGAACGGCTTGAGCAACGCCAGACGCTGCTGCAGGTTCGAGGCCCCGGCGGCCTGATTGTCGGCCAGCAGGCTCAGCAGATGACGGATCGGTTCGTAGGTTGAATGCAGGTCCAGGCGCACGTCCTGTTCGATGCGATTGAACAGGTTTTCACTGCTCGACAGGATGATCCGGGTGGTCTGGCGATAATTGAACAGCCCCAGCACCACGCCTGTCAGCAACAGCAGAAAGGTGAACATGACGCTGATGTGCACGTGCAACGGGAACCGGCGTTGATCCGGGCGCAGTGGGCTGGGCATTGCTGACTCTCCATTGAAGTAAACACACTGCTCAGCGTTCAAGCATAGTTAAGGCTCGGTCATTGTGCTTTCAGCGAACGGTTCCAATTGTTGCTGCAACGCCTGCTCCAGTTCGACCATCGCCGCGTCGGTGGCCTCGATGCAGCGCACGATGGCCGGCACCGACGTGGTCTGCTGGCAGGCGTGTTCCAGCGCATCGCAGCAGACGATCAGACGCGAAGCCTGGGCGATCCGGGCGGCGCCCTTGATCTTGTGCGCCACCACCGCCAGTGCCTCGCGATCATTGTGCGGCGCCAGGGCCAGCAGCTCCTCGCGATCGAGGCGACTGCTCTTGAGTAATTGCGTGAGCAGGCGCCGGGCTTGAAGCGGATTACCGCCGGTCAGTTGATGCAAGCCCTCGAGATTGAACGCGGGTTGCGGTGTCGCCGGTTGCAGCCCGTTGACCCACTGGCTCAGCGCGCTGAGGCTCAGGGGTTTGAACAGGCAGTCATTCATGCCCGCCTGTTTGCAGCGTTGCACTTCCTCGGGCTGCGCGTTGGCCGTGAAGCCAAGGACCTTGCAAGGAGGACGGCCTGTGCGCTGTTCTTCCTGGCGGATGGCCGCCGCCAATTCGTAGCCGTTCATCAACGGCATGTTGCAGTCGGCGATGACCAGGTCGAATTCACCGGCCTGCCACTTCGCCAATCCACTGCGACCTTCTTCGGCAAGGCTGAAGCGATGCCCGAGGAACTCCAGTTGCTGGCACATCAGCAGGCGATTGGCGGGATGGTCGTCGACCACCAGAATATTCAGCGGCGCACCTGACACGCGGATCGGCGATGCGGTTTTCGCCGTGGCCACCCTGCATGGCAGCGTTTGCAGCGGCAGCGACAGGCAGACCTGGGTGCCGATCCCCGGCTGACTACTCAATTGCAACTGACCGCCCATCATTTCACAGAGGTTGCGGCTGATCACCAGCCCCAGTCCGGCGCCTCTGCGGGCCTGCTGGCGGCCTCCGTCAGCCTGGGCGAACGGCTCGAACAGACGTTGTTGATCTTCAATGCTGATGCCGACGCCGGTGTCGTGGATCGTCAATTGAACGAGCGAACACTTGCCGGCGGCATTAGGCAGCACGTCCAGTGTGACCCGCACCTGCCCGCTCTGGGTGAACTTGATGGCATTGCTGATCAGGTTCGACAGGATCTGCTTGAAGCGCAGCGGATCCAGTTCCACATCGACTTCGAGCCCTGGAGGATTGACGGTCAGGGGCAGGGCGAGGTTTTTCTGCCGCGCAAGGCCGTCGAAGATCCTCACCACCGAAGCGACGGTGTCGACCAGATTGATCCGCTCGGGCGCCAGGCTCAGGCGTCCGGACTCGATCCGGGCGATATCGAGGATGTCGCCGATCAGCCCCAGCAGATCCTTGGCGGAACAGTAGGCGGTTTCGATGGACGAGCGATCCGGCGCCTGATCGGTCATGCGTTCGAGCGTCAATTCGAGCATGCCGATGATGGCATTCATCGGCGTACGGATTTCGTGGCTCATGGTCGCCAGAAAAGTACTTTTCGCCCGGTTGGCGTTGTCCGCCTGTTCCTTGGCTGTGCGCAGTTCATCGAACAACTGGCGGCGATCACTGATATCGATCCAGCCACCGATGATCCCTTGTACATCGCCGCTGGAGTCGCGGTAAGGCAGGATCCAGTGATAGATCGTCAGACGCCGGCCACCGATGTGCAACGGACGGTCGAGCAGCAGCGGCGTCCCCTCGGCCACAACCCGCTGGTAATCCGCCTCGAAGGCCCGGGCTTCGAAGGCATTGCTCAGGGTGCCTTGCATGACACTCTTGCCGATCACGTCTTCGCGTTTCGCGTTGAAGGCTTCGAGGTAGCTGTCGTTGCAGCTTTGCAGCAAGCCTCGGCGATCGCGCACGTAGATCGGATGAGGTGTGCCGTTGACCAGTGAGCGCATGAACTCGAACTGATCGTTGAGTGCCCGCTCGGCGGCCTGGCGTTGCTTGATCTGGCGCCGCATGTAGGCGTTCCAGATCAGGGACAACAACAGCAGCAGACAGGCTGCGCCGATCAGTTGGTAAAACAGATGCTGATAGTGATGCCAGTTGCTTTGCGCGGCATTGGAAAAACCGCGCCAGCGGCTGTTGATGACCCCCAGCTCTTCGGGGCTGATGCTCAGCAGGGCCTTGTCGAGGATCGATCCGAGTTCGCTGTTGTCACGGGCCGTGGCCAGCGAAAAGGCCGCCTGCCGGGTACCAAGGGTGGTGGTGATCTGCAACTGATGCTCGAAGATCCGCGACGAAATCAGATAGTTGGCGATCACCAGCGAGGCGACGGCACCATCGGCCTTGCCTTCGGCGAGCAAGGTCGCGGCGCCGAAGGTGTCGGAGGTTTCGGTCAGATGGATATCGGGGAACTCGCGGCGCAGGTAGGCGGCCATGGGACTGCCTTGGGCAATCGCCAGGTATTTGTCCTTGAGCTGCGCAGGATGGGTCGGGCTCTCAGTGGATTTGCGGGTCAGCAGGACGAAGGAGTTTTCCAGATAGGGACGGCTGAATTGCAGGGTCTTTTCCCGTTGCGGGCTGGGCAGCAACGCCGCGATCAGATCGGCCCGGTGCTGATTGATCTGCTCGACCATGTCAGCGTCGCTGCGGCTGCGCACCAGTTCGAAACGCATGCCGGTACGCAGGCGCAGCAGTTCGAGCAGGTCTGCGGTGATGCCGCGTAGATTGCCGTCGCTGTCAAAGAATGTCAGCGGCGCGAACGCCTCGTTCACCACCACGCGCAGCACCGGATGCTGTTTGAGCCACTGTTCTTCGTGGTGGGTCAATTGCAGTTTCTGGTCGGTCAGCAGGATGTCGCTGCCGGCGCTCCAGCGCTTGGCGATGCTGTCCCGTTCACTGGCCGGTATGGCCAGCAGTGCGGTATTGATGATGGCCAGCAGTTGCGGGTTATCGGCGTGCACGGCAAAGCTGAAACCATGGGCTTCCTGTTTGCCGAAATTGGCCATGCGGATGTTGTTCAGATAGCCCTTGTTGATCATGTAGTGGGTGGAAATGGTATCGCCCAGAAACACGTCGGCCTGATCGAAAGCCACTGCGTTGATTGCGTTTTGATAGGACGGGTAGGACGTCAGGATGGCTTTGGGGTAGAGCGCCTTGACTTCGTCCTGCGGCAGATAGTGATAGACCATGCTCAGGCGCAGTCCGGCCAGGCCCTCGGTGAGCGTGCGGGTTTCGTCTTCGCGGGTGACCAGTACCGGCTGGTCGATGGCGTAGGGGATAGAAAGCAGGATGTCGGCGTTACTGGCCTCGAAACCGTTGGCGGTACCGAGCATGTCGACCTGCCCCGCCACCAGCGCGCGTACCGCAGCTTCCCGTGAGGCAAAGCGCTTGACCCGGACTGGCAAGCCCACGGCCTGTCCGAGCAGGCCGGCGTAGTCGGCGGTAAAACCTTCGTAATCGCGACCGCTGGCGGTCATGTCGAACGGCGGATAATCCGGTGCGGAAGTGCCCAGTACCAGTTCGTGGCGAGTCTGTAACCATTGCCGTTGCGCGGGCTGCAGAGACATGGACAGCGCTTCGTGGCTCGAACGGCTGCGCAGCACATAATCCTGCGCTGTGACGAGGTCGGCCTGTGCCTGAGAAGTCAGGCACAGGCTTGTGCACAATATGGCGAGATAGATCTTTAAACGACTGGGCATTCAGGCTCTCACACTAGCGCGTTGCGTTTGGCCATCTCGATAAGTTCCACCAAGGACCTGGCTTTCAGTTTCTGCATCAAGCGTTTTTTATAAGTGCTGACGGTTTTGTTACTGAGGAACATGCCCTTGGCAATTTCCTTGTTGGTGCGCCCCTGGGCAAATAATTGCAGGACCATGAGTTCGCGGTCATTGACGGCTTTGAATAATTCCAGCTCGGCGTAACGCACATCGTCACTGCGTACCGGATTCAATGCCTGACTGGGGAAATAGTTGTAACCGGAAAGTACCGCTTTTATGGCGCTGACCAGTTCGCTCAAGTCTTCTTCCTTGCACACATAACCGGATGCGCCGGACTGCATGCAGCGAATGCCGAACAGCGTCGGGCATTGCGCCGTCAGTACCAGGGTCTTGAGCGGAGTGCCCATGGCATTGAAGCGGGCGAGGACTTCCAGGCCGTCGAGTTTGGGGATGCTGATATCGAGGATGATCAGGTCGGGCATGCATTCGCGAACCATCTGCATGGCATCGACCCCGTTATCGGTTTCGCCGACGACCTTGTAACCTTCATGCTCGAGGAGCATTCGAACGGCAAGTCGGATGACGGGGTGATCATCGACAATAAAAACGGAGTTCATAATCAAATCCCATACGTGCGCGAATAAAGCGCGCACCTTAGCTCAGATAAAAGAGCGATCGCATGAACTCACAGGGCTCTAGCAGCAATATAGGATAAGTCCTACACACTAAAGGGAAATTGACTACGACAAAACTCTGTGTCGCGTAAGGAAGTGTTTAGATTATTTGTTTATCTGAATGTTTTAAGTTGCTGTTAGATTGTTGAGAAAACAGCGTTTGTTTGCGTTCTGTCGTCGTTAAACGGATTACGTTTGGTCGGCGCGGCTATCGAATACCGCTGAGCCGCTTTCATGGATCGATCCTTCAACCGGGTGTCGCACTGACCCGGTTGAAGAAGGTTCTGTCAGTGGCTGGAGCGCCCGGTCATTTCCAGCGCCATGTCACTGGCATAGCTGTCGGTCATCCCGGCGATGAAGTCGATCATGCGCAGGAACGAGGTGTGCAACGGCCCGTGGGGATCCGGTGCATTGTTGCCCAGCAGGTCGAGGATACGGCGGCTCTTGAACGACGGCGTGCGACCGCCGTGTTGCTCCAGCGCGGCGCCGCAGAACGCGTTGAGGAGAATTTCCAGCGTGGTATAGGCGCCGATTTCATGCAGCGTCTTGCGCTTGTCCTGGAAGATCTTCTTGCGGGCGATGTCCTTGGCGTTGAGCACGCAGCGTTTGGCCGGGCCGTGCATGTGTTCCACCAGGTCGCCGTGCAGGGTGCCGGCCAGCAGCGCATCCTGTTGCTCGACGAATGCCCGGGCGGCGGCATTGGTCAGGTGCTCGATGGCCTTGCCGCGCAGGATCGCCAGTTTGCGTCGACGCGAATCCTGCGGGCCGAGCTGGCGATAGGTTTCCGGCAGATCGTCACCGACCAGACCGAGCAGCAGCGATTCAACCTCAGCGTACTCCAGCAGCTCCATTTCCAGGCCATCTTCGAGGTCGATCAGCGCATAGCAGATGTCGTCGGCCGCCTCCATCAGGTACACCAACGGGTGGCGCGCCCAGCGCTGGTCCTCGAGTTGCGGCAGGCCGAGCTTGTGGGCGATCTGCTCCAGCAGCGGCAATTCGCTCTGGTAGCAGCCGAATTTGTGTTTCTTGTAACCCAGCGAGTCGGCGTGACGTGCGGTCCACGGATATTTCAGATAGGTGCCGAGGGTGGCGTAGGTGAGGCGGGTGCCGCCGTCGAACTGGTGATACTCAAGCTGAGTCAGCACCCGGAAGCCTTGCGCGTTGCCTTCGAAATTGAGGAAGTCACCGCGCTCGGCTTCGCTCATGCCGTCGAGCCAGCCGCGCCCGGCTGCCTGCTGGAACCAGTGACGAATCGCGTCTTCACCGGAGTGGCCGAACGGCGGATTGCCGATGTCATGGGCCAGGCAGGCCGATTGCACGACCATGCCCAGATCGCTCGGGTCGCACCAGTCGGGCAGGGCGCTGCGCAAGGTTTCACCGACGCGCATGCCCAGCGAGCGCCCGACGCAGCTGACTTCCAGCGAATGGGTCAGACGGGTGTGGATGTGGTCATTACTCGATACCGGATGCACCTGGGTCTTGCGGCCCAGACGGCGGAAGGCGCCGGAGAAGATGATGCGGTCGTGGTCTTTGTGGAACGGGCTGCGGCCCAGCTCTTGCGGGCTGTGCAGCGGTTTTCCAAGGCGTTCGCGGTTGAGCAGGGTCTGCCAATCCAAGGCTGGTTCTCTCCGTCGGTGACTGGGATGACTGTTGCCCTAGCTTCCCGGTTCAGCCACGCCCCTGCAAGCGGAACTACAAACCCGCGGCATCAATATCGATCAGCAGCAGGCGTTCGCCGTTATCGAAGAACTGGCCGGCGGTCAGGCAATACTGGTTGCTCGTCGCGTCGCGATAGGTACTGGACAGGGTCAGGCGTCGTTCTTCCCAGCCTTCGGCGAGCAAATGATAGAAGTACGGACGCCATGACCAGTTGTGGCCCAGGTAGCGGTTGTCGGCGACCCAACGGTTATGCCGCCACTCAAGGTTAGGTGTGAGTTGGGTGCCATGGCGGTCGCACTGGTAGAACCGCAGCAACCACGGAAAAGCTTCCAGTTGCGGCAGCGCACTGAGCGGTGCGTGGGCCTGAGCCCAGGTCTGGAGGATCGCCATCAGTTCGCCGAGCTGCTGACGCATCTGCATCAAGCGCCCGCGTTCGGCCAGTTTCTGCCGCACGTAACGCTGGCGCAGTTCAGCGAAGCGCTGCACGAAGGCATCGGTTGGATAGAACGCCTCCTGCGCCCGGGCAAACAGGAAACCCTGAACGTAGCGCGATCCGCATTCCAGGGCGAAATTGAGCTGGGCTTCGGTTTCGACGCCTTCGGCAATGATCCAGCAGCCGGTTTTCTCGGCCATTTGCGCCAGAGCCTTGACCACGTCACTACTTGGGCCGCCCAGCGCGGCAGCCTGAAACAGGCGCATGTCGAGTTTGAGAATGTCCGGCTGCAACGCCAGCACCCGATCGAGCTGCGAATAACCGGCGCCGAAATCATCGATGGCGATCCGCGCACCGGCCTCGCGATAGCGCGCCACCACCTCGGCCAGACGCTGACTGTTGCCACCCAGTTCAGTGATCTCGAACACAATGCGTTGCGGATCGACGCCGTGTCGCAGCATTTGTTTGAGGCTGGGCAATGGCTGATCGGCGCGCAGGCGACTGATCCAGCGCGGCGACATGTTCAGGCTGAGAAACCACTCGGCGGGGGCTTCATGCAGTCGGCTCAGGGCGTTGTCGCGGATCTGTCGGTCGAGGCGGCGCAGGGCGATGGCGGGTGTGCGCGGGTCGGCGAACAACGGCCCGACCGATGCCAGTTGGCCGTCAGGCTGGCGCAGGCGACCCAATGCTTCGACGCCTGCGATACGTCCGGTAGCGGTATCGATGAAAGGCTGAAAGCAGGCGAGCGGTTGCCCGTCGATCACGGGGCCTCCTTAGTCGTTGTCGTTCTGGGTGAACCCGCCGACCGGGTAGGCGCGCGGGATTGAACCTCTTGGTGAAAAGGTTCAATCCCGCGGATATTGCAAGAATGCAGCCAGATGCACCGGCTTAGCGTTTGCCCGAACTCTGCATCACCAGTTTGATCAGCGGGCCGAGGCTGGTGCCTAGCCGAATCAGTCGGGTCAGCCCGCCGACACCGCCGCTTTTTGCGCCCTTGCCGGTGATGAAACCCAGCAGGGTGACGGCAGCCACGCCCCACAGCGGCGCGTGTTTGATGCCGAAGCCGCCTTGCAGGTTTTGCGTCATGCCGCGCATGCGCTGCAAGGGTTGCAGCACTTGCCCGGCTTCGTGGCGGATTTCCTGACGATGCATTTCCATGCGCAGGCGGATCAGCGCCTTGCGCATTTCCCGGCGCGAGCTGTTGTGTGGCAGTTCAGGCAGGCTCATGGCAGCAGGCGCTCCCGATCATTGGCCAATTCTTCCAGCGTGCCGTGGAAGGGCGAGGATTCATCGAAGACTGCTGCCTTGAGGCGCAACCCGCAGAAAGCGGCCGCCAGGGTGTAGAACACGCACAGGCCGATGATCGCGGCCAGACGATAGGTATCCCAGAACACGATCAGCACCAGCGTCGACAGACCGACCAGCAACAGCAGGGCAAACACCAGCGCCAGGCCAGCGAACAACAACAGGCTGACGGTGCGTGCTTTCTGCTCCTGCAATTCGATGCCGAAGAGTTCGACATGGCTGTGCAGCAAGCCGAGAACAGCGGCGCCCAGACGCCGCGTGGAGGAAGTAGTGCCCGACCCCAGGCCGGATTCGCCGATCGACATGATCAGCGCCGCGTGGCCAGCAGGCCAATCAGAAAGCCTACCCCGGCAGCGATGCCCACCGATTGCCAAGGGTTGGCCGACACATAGTCTTCGGTGGCGGTGACGGCAGCCTGACCGCGATCACGCAGGGTGTCTTCGGTCAGCTTGAGGGTTTCCCGGGCGCGCAGCAGGCTGTCGTGGATCTGATCACGCAGCTCATCGGCCTGATCGCCCGCCAGGGACGCAGTGTGTTCGAGCAACCGCTCGGTGTCGGCGACCAGAGTCTGGAAGTCGTTCATCAGGATTTCTTGAGCAGTCTTTGCCTTGATGCTGGCCATGGGTGGATCTCCGTAAGTGACGTCTGAAGCGTTCGAGTATGAGCCTTGCGCGAAGGTTCAGTACAAATGACTGGTACAGCTTTTGCTATGTCGTGGTGCGTCCTGTTGCCGCCGTGCGCTGTTGGCGGGCGTGCATGCAGCAAAACCTTAACTCAAATAATCCTGGTTCGTGTCAGGACATCGACCTTGTGCGCCAAAGCGGTTCATCGCAGCTTCACTGCGCGGACCGAGCGGTCGCAACTTGGTGCATGAATTGTCCGCGCGAACCGCTTTGGTGCCTTTTTAGCCTTCAGGTCTGCCTCTTTATGGAAAATCTGCAAAGCGCTGTGGATACGCTGGTTCACAGCTCCAACACGTTGTTCATTCTGATCGGTGCGGTGATGGTGCTGGCGATGCACGCCGGTTTCGCCTTCCTTGAAGTCGGCACGGTGCGTCAGAAAAACCAGGTCAATGCACTGTCGAAAATTCTCAGCGACTTTGCCGTTTCGACCATGGCCTATTTCTTTATAGGCTATTGGATCTCCTACGGGGTGACCTTCATGCAACCGGCGGCGGTGCTGAGTGCCGACCACGGTTATGGGCTGGTGAAGTTTTTCTTTCTGCTGACCTTTGCTGCGGCGATTCCGGCGATCATCTCCGGCGGGATTGCCGAGCGTGCGCGATTCGTTCCGCAGTTGTGTGCGACGGCGCTGATCGTGGCATTCATCTACCCGTTTTTCGAGGGCATGATCTGGAACGGCAACTACGGTCTGCAAGCCTGGCTGACGGCGCGCTTTGGCGCGGCGTTCCATGATTTCGCCGGATCGGTGGTGGTGCATGCGATGGGCGGCTGGCTGGCGCTGGCGGCGGTATTGCTGCTCGGCCCGCGTAACGGTCGTTATCGCGACGGGCGTCTGGTGGCGTTCGCGCCGTCGAGCATTCCGTTTCTGGCGCTGGGTTCGTGGATTCTGATTGTCGGCTGGTTCGGCTTCAACGTGATGAGCGCGCAGACCTTGCAAGGCGTCAGCGGTCTGGTGGCGGTCAACTCGTTGATGGCCATGGTCGGTGGCACGGTGGCGGCGTTGATCGTCGGGCGCAATGACCCGGGCTTCCTGCACAACGGCCCGCTGGCCGGGCTGGTGGCGATCTGTGCCGGTTCCGACCTGATGCATCCGGTGGGTGCGCTGGTGACCGGGGCGATTGCCGGTGCGCTGTTCGTCTGGTGCTTTACCGCCGCGCAAGTCAAATGGCGTATCGACGATGTTCTTGGCGTGTGGCCGTTGCATGGTTTGTGCGGGGTGTGGGGCGGGATTGCTTGCGGCATCTTCGGCCAGACTGCGCTCGGCGGTCTTGGGGGTGTCAGCGTGATCAGTCAGTTGATCGGCACTACGCTCGGTGTGGTTGTCGCGCTGATCGGCGGATTCGCCGTCTACGGTTTGATCAAGGCCTTGCACGGCCTGCGCCTGAGTCAGGAGCAAGAGTATTACGGCGCCGACCTGTCGCTGCACAAGATCGGCGCGGTCAGTCAGGACTAGGCTTCCTTGTCTTCGGCACCTGGATAGAACCCATGCAACAGGCGATAGCGGTCGATGCGCACTTGATCGATCTTCTCCTGCACCTGATGCGCCGGCAGCCCGAGCATGATCAAGGCGTGGGAGGCGAGCATCAGGCTCGATTCCAATAGCTCCGGCACCACTTCGGTGGCGCCGGTGGCTTTGAGTTCGGCCCATTGGCTGTCGTCGCGGGTGCGCACCAGAATCGGTATCCGCGCATTGAGCCGGCGCGCTTCCTTGAGGATCCGCAGGCTGACATCGCTCTGATCCACGGCGATCACCAGCAGCCGCGCGCGCAACAATCCGACCGCGGTCAGCAGGTCGCCGCGCGACGAGTCGCCGTAATGCACCTCGCTTTCGCCGGACGCGGCTTCCTGCACGCGCACCGGATCGTTGTCCAACGCGATATAAGGCTGACTGGCATTGCGCATGAAGCGGCCGATGGATTGGCCGACACGGCCATAACCACAGATCACCACGTGCTGATCCAGACCGGCGTTGAGGGCGCTTATTTCCTCGATTTGCGCCTCCTGGTTCGGCTTGCGATGCAGGCTTGCGGCAATGCGCGGCGCGGCGCGCAACAGCAATGGCGTCAGCAGCATCGAACAGAAGGTGGCCGCGAGCAGCAGGGCGCCCAACTCGGCAGGCAGCATCTGGTTCTGTTGCATCTGCGCCATCAACGCGAAGCAGAACTCCCCGCCCTGTGCCAGGGCCAGGCCGCTGCGCCAGGCAGTCTCGTGATCGCTGCCGCGCCACTTCACCAAAAGCGCGACGACCGTGCCTTTGATCAGCATCAGGCCGAGGCTCAGGCCGAGAATCAACAGGCTGTGACTGACGAACAGTTGCAGGTCGATCAGCATGCCGATGCTGACGAAAAACACCCCGAGCAGGATGTCGCGAAACGGCCGGATATCGGCCTCAATCTGATGGCGATAGTGGCTTTCGCCGAGCAGCATCCCGGCCAGAAATGCGCCAAGGGCAGGGGACAGGCCCAGCAGGTGCGTCAGCCAGGCGGTCAGCAATACAATCACCAGCGCCAGCAGCACGAACAGTTCCGCCGAACGCGACGCGGCCACCTCATGGAACAGCCGTGGCAGCAACCAGCGGCTGGCCAGCAACAGACCGAAAAACAGCACCACGGTCTTCACCAGCGTCAGCGGCAAGGCCCAGTACCAAGCTTGCGCGCTGCTCCCGGCGAACACCGGCACCAAGGTAAGCAGCAACACCGCGACCACGTCCTGAAACAGCAAGACCCCGACCGCGTTCTGCCCGTGACTGCTGAACACTTCGCCCAGGCTGCTCAACTCCTTGGTGACAATCGCCGTCGACGACAGCGACAGCCCGGCGCCAAGCAACAGCGCCGGGGCCAGCGGCATACCCAGCAGGATCAGCACCAGCCCGAGCAATCCGGTGCTGAGCAACACTTGCTGGCTGCCGAGGCGAAACACCACTTTGCGCAGCGCGATCATTTTCGACAGGGAAAACTCCAGGCCCAGCGAGAACAGCAGAAACACCACGCCCAACTCGGCCACATCCGGCAGGTGTTCGCTCTCGTTGACCCAGTTGAATGCAGTCGGTCCCACCATCAGGCCCACGCACAGATAGCCCAGCACTGGCGGCAAGCGCAGTCGGCGGAACAGGGCAATCATCACCAGGGATGAGGCGAGGATGATCAACAGGTTGGCAAACACAAAGCACTCCGATGTCAGGCTCAGGCTTCTCAAGCGTAGAGGCAAAAAGTCCGGGAGCATCGCCTGATTGGCTTTTTTGCGGGCTGATTTGCGTCAGGGTTTTGCGAGTTTCCGGCCGTGCCTGGGTCTTTGGGCAGCTGCCGCTCGACGGGTTTTCGAGGCAGGCCTAGAATGAACGCTCACTTTTCCGGTTGAGCGATCATGCCTCCTGAATGTCAGTTGTTCGGCACCTTGGGATGCCATTTGTGTGAGGTGGCAGAGGCCGAGTTGATGCCTTTTGTCGAGCACGGTCTGCTGGTCGAACTGGTGGATATTGCCGACGATGAATCCTGGTTCGAGGCTTACAGCCTGCGAATTCCGGTGCTGCGCCGAGTTGATACCGGCGCGGAGCTGAGCTGGCCTTTCAGTGCCGATCAGGTTGTGGCCTTCCTGCGCTGAGCCTGTTTTTTCGGTGACGCGGCGTGGCTTTCCGCCGGTCGCGAGCGCGCATCCTTCCCTTGGCACTTTGCGGATTATTCGGTTACTGTATGTGCATACAGTAATTGGATGCGCCTGCTGCTTTTGATGACTTGAGCAGGTGAATCCGGCAGTCAGAGGGACGAACCGTGGTCAATGTCGAACAGTTGAAGAACAGCGTGAACCGGATGTCGGTTGACGTGGTGCGCGAGGCGGTCCTCGAATTGCGCCTGGACGGGCTGGTCACGGAGGGCAAGACGCCTTTCAACAAACTGCATTTCAACACCTGTTTTGCCGAGATCGAAGCGCTGTTCCAGCGTGCCGGTTATCACAAGCAACTGGATGTGGTCGGTTATCAGGGCTTGTTGTACGCCTTGTATGACCCGGGACGCTGGGAGGCGGTCGATGTGCTGCGCTGGCTCAAGGAGTTCACCGAGGCTGCGGCGCTCAAATCGATTCCGGCCTGAGACGGGCCGGATTCCGCACTAGGTTCGTTGCGCTCAGTGTTGGATAATGCCGTCCTGCATTGAGGGTTCGATTTCCGTATGTCCACACCAACGTTTTCCGCTGCGCAGAATCAGGCCAGCACCCTTTACCTGCCGCCGGGAGCCTGGCTTACCGTACTGGATTGCCTGTGTCAGCATTTCAGTGCGATCAGTCGCGAGCAATGGCTGGACCGGATCGCCCGGGGCCGGGTGCTGGATGGGCAGGGACAGCCGATTGCGCTGGATCTGCCGTACAAGGAAGGGCTGCGTATTCATTACTTCCGTGAAGTGCCGGATGAAAAGCCGATCCCGGTGCATGAGTCGATCTTGTATGCGGACGAGCATCTGGTGGTGGCGGACAAGCCGCATTTCCTGCCGGTGACACCGGCCGGTGAATACGTTGAGCAAACATTGCTGCGTCGTCTGATCCGCCGCCTCGATAATCCGCATCTGGTGCCACTGCACCGCATTGACCGGCACACGGCAGGCTTGGTGATCTTTTCGGCTAACCCACAAACCCGCTCCGCTTATCAGTCACTGTTCCCTACGCGGCAGATCGATAAACGTTATGAGGCGATCGCCCCTGCGCTGCCGGAGCTGGAATTTCCCCTTGTACACAAAAGCCGTCTGATCGATGGCGAACCGTTCTTCCGCATGCAGGAAGGGCCAGGCGTCGCCAATACTGAAACGGCTGTGGAAGTACGGGAAAAGAACGGTGATCTGTGGCGCTACGGCCTGTATCCGGTGACTGGCAAGAAGCATCAGCTACGCGTACACATGACCGCGCTGGGGGCGAGTATCTGCAACGATCCGTTCTACCCGGATGTGTTGAAAGACGTTGAGGATGATTACGCCAATCCGCTCAAGCTGCTGGCGCAGGGGTTGCGCTTTATCGACCCGGTGACCGGCGAGGAGCGCGAATTCGAGAGCCAGATCACCTTGCAATGGTGACGCCACTCACTTTGCAGCGCCCATGAAAAAGCCCGCATCAATGCGGGCTTTTCTGTATCCGGTGTCGACGTAAAGATTACAGCTCTTTAACGGTACGAACCTGATCCTTGTTGATACGGGTCTCTTTGCCGTCCAGTTGCTTGAACTCGTAGAAGCCCGAATCGTCATCGTATTTCGGGGTGTCGACGGCCTGGATTTCGCGACCGTCATTCAAGGTGATCACTGTTGGCGACGAGCAACCAGCGAGGGTAGCCAGGCCCAGTGCGAGCATGAAAGTGGCGAGGGTCCGTTGAGTCATGAGTGTGTCTCCGAATGGGAATACTTTTGGTTACTGAGCTTGAGACGTGTACAAGGCGTGAGAGTTCCTTGAATGCTGTCAGTCTGACACAGTGTTATGTGTATTTAACAGTTCGGGGGTGTTCAGGTTGGCCAGTCGCGGGTCATTGTCCGGGCATTGCAGGGCAGTCGCACCGAGGTTGCGCATGATCCTTCCGGGGCTCCGTTCACCGGCGCTCCAGGCGTTTTCGAACATGGGCAGAAGCGCGACAGGGATCACGCAAAGCAGGGGTTCCCAGTGGTCGTCGTGACGCAACATTAAAGGTTTTTCAGGAAACTGGCTGGCGGTTTCACGCATGTCCCGCAATAGCGCTGCGTCAATTCGCGGAACGTCGCAGGGCAAGACCAGCAAGTGTGACAGACGAGCGGCCCTGAGGCCGGCAAGGATCCCTGCCAGCGGACCGGGGAAATCGCTCTGTTCATCGCTCACCAGTTGATCGGCGTACGCTGCATAACGCTCGCGATTGCGATTGCAGGAGATGATCAGGTCGTCGGTCAGCGGCCGCACCTTGCTGTGCAAGTGCGCAATCAGCGGCTCGCCCTGCCATTCGATCAGCCCCTTGTCCTGGCCGCCCATGCGCTGGCCGCGTCCGCCCGCCAGGAGCAGTATGGAACAAGGGAGCAGTGTACTTTTGGTCATGGCAGTTCTCCGGCAGGGCGGCGAAAAATTCAGGCGCTGTGATATAACACCGAGCTGTTTCTCCTACAACTGGACGAGCCTGATGAAAGCCAAGGCCGATGTACCTTTTGCGCCGCTGAACATTGCGGTGCTGACTGTCAGCGATACCCGAACCCTGGAAACCGACACCTCAGGCCAGGTCTTCGTCGACCGCCTGACGGCTGCCGGTCACCGTCTGGCCGAGCGGGTCTTGCTCAAAGATGATCTCTACAAGATTCGCGCGCAAGTTGCCCACTGGATTGCCGAGGACGTGGTGCAGGTTGTGCTGATTACCGGTGGCACAGGCTTCACCGGACGTGACAGCACGCCGGAGGCAGTCGCTTGCCTGCTCGACAAACAGGTCGACGGTTTTGGTGAGCTGTTCAGGCAGATTTCGGTGGCCGATATCGGCACCTCGACTGTGCAGTCGCGGGCACTGGCCGGTCTGGCCAATGGCACGCTGGTGTGCTGCCTGCCAGGTTCGACCAATGCGGTGCGCACCGGTTGGGACGGGATTCTGGCCGAACAGCTGGATTCACGGCATCGCCCGTGCAACTTCGTTCCTCACTTGAAACAGGCGGCGCCTTGTGAATCCCGTGGGTAAGCCGGGCAAGACCGGCAGCCTGATGCCTGTCGAGGAAGCGCTGGCCCGTCTGTTGCAAATGGCCGAGGCCACGCCGATTGTCGAGCGCGAGTTTCTGCCATTGGCCGAGGTGCAAGGGCGGGTGCTCGCCGAAGACCTGGTTTCGACCCTGGATCTGCCGCCCTGGCCAAACAGCGCCATGGATGGTTATGCCCTGAATCTGGCCGACTGGACCGGCGAACCGCTGCCGGTCAGCCAGAAAGTCTTTGCCGGGCAGGCGCCTGTACCCTTGAAGCCCGGCACTTGCGCTCGAATCTTCACCGGCGCGCCAGTGCCCGCCGGAGCCGATTGCGTGGAAATGCAGGAGAACGCCGAGGTTCAAGCCGACGGCAGTGTGCGTTTCATTGAAACCATGAGCGTTGGCCAGAACATTCGTCCGCAGGGCCAGGAAACCACCGTGGGTGAGTTGATTCTGGCTGCAGGTACCCGGCTGGGACCGATCGAACAAGGTCTGGCGGCGTCGCTGGGATGTGCCGGGCTGAATGTGGTGCGCAAGGTCCGAGTGGCGGTGCTGTCCACCGGCGATGAGCTGGTCGAGCCGGGCCAGCCGTTGGGAGCGGGGCAGATTTACAACAGCAACCGGGTGGTGTTGTGCAGTTGGTTGCAGCGCCTGGGTTGTGAAGTGATTGATGCCGGTATTCTCCCGGACGATCTGGCGACCACACGGGCACGTCTGGGCGACTTGCAGGGTGTCGACCTGATTCTCTCGACCGGAGGCGTGTCGGTCGGTGAAGCGGATTTTCTTGGCATCGCGTTGCGGGAAGAGGGCGAGCTGGCGCTGTGGAAACTGGCCATCAAACCGGGCAAGCCGCTGACATTCGGTCATTTTCGCAATGTGCCCGTCATCGGTTTGCCGGGTAACCCCGCTTCGACACTGGTGACCTTTGCTCTGCTCACGCGGCCTTACTTGTTGCGGCGTCAGGGTGTACAGGATGTCGAACCTCTGAAGTTTACGGTTCCGGCAGATTTTGTCTGGCCCGTTGCCGGCAATCGTCGCGAATATCTGCGCGGTCGTCTTGAGCAGGGGCGGGCAATTATCTACCGCAATCAAAGCTCCGGCGTGCTGCGCAGCGCGGCCTGGGCGGATGGCCTGGTGGAAGTGCTGGAGGGCCGTACGCTGGTAAAGGGTGATGAGGTTGGATTCATTCCACTGAGTGACCTGCTCGGCTGACGCGCGGCTGGTAACTGCAGGCTCGACCGATACTGCGTCGATGCCTGCATTTCTCTGTCAATGGCTCATCAGCGTGACCAGCTGGTCGAACCGGCTATTGGCAACCCACCCCAGCAATCCCAACACCACTGCCGTTGCACCTGCCGAATAGGCGAGACGGTGCTTGATGGTCTTTACATCACCACGCACTTCGTCCATATCGCGACGAATGTATTTGAGGTGGGTTTCCAGTTCGGTCACACGCGGTTCCATATCAACTTCTCCAGCGGTTCTGGCGCTTTTCTTGAAATCGGATTTGTGACTGGCGCGACTTTCATTGAGCGGGGGGACCGAACTGGTGTGAACTCTGGCTTCATGGCTGAGCATCGGAATGTCCATTGGCGGTTGTAAATGTAAGCGCGTCGGCCTTCCCGTCCTTCCAGCTGTTACTAGCTCCGAGGGTGTATCCACTCATTACCTGCACATCCTTGTGTTGTTAAATCGAAAATTGATACCGCCTGCACACGGTGAATCAATGAGCGGGCCCGGTCAATTGAGCCGATTCCTCACATGTTGTAAGAAAAAATACCGCCGTGTAGGACGCGAGAGACCAGTCGCCTGAATTAAATGGAATTATTGCGGCTTTTTTGCGTGCGCCAGTGGTCAAGATGTTTCATACCGATTCAATCGTGGGGAGTAACCGTTATGAGTGAACGCAGGGCGCTGTTGATTCTGCATGGCAAGCAGGCACTCAACGAGGCGGTTCGCGCCGCCGTCGAAGCGAAACGCAAACAAGGCTGGGAGTTGGCGGTACGTCTGACCTGGGAGGCCGGTGACGCTCAGCGCCTGGTGGAAGAGGCACTGGCGGGTGGCTATCGGCAGATCATCGCCGGGGGCGGTGATGGCACCTTGCGCGATATTGCTGAAGCCCTTGCCGCGCATGCGCACAAGGCCAGTCTGGTGCTGTTGCCGCTGGGCACGGCCAACGACTTTTCCCGTGCGGCGGGGATCCCGCTGGAGCCGGCCGAGGCGCTTGAGCTTCTGGATGTACCGCCGCGTGACATTGATCTGGGCGCTGTCGGCGGACAGATTTTCCTCAACATGGCGACCGGCGGTTTCGGTAGCCAGGTCACGGCCAATACGTCGGAGGATCTGAAAAAAGTGCTGGGCGGGGCCGCCTATCTGTTCACCGGTCTGTCGCGCTTCAGTGAGTTGCACGCGGCCTACGGCGAACTGCAGGGGCCGGACTTTAACTGGAGTGGCGAGCTGCTGGCGCTGGGGATCGGCAACGGCCGCCAGGCGGGTGGCGGACATGAGTTGTGTCCGCAGGCACTGGCCGATGATGGCCTGCTGGATATCAGCATTCTGCCGGCTCCGCAGGAGTTGGTGGGGACACTGAAGACCCTGCTAAGCGACGGTTTCGGCCTCGACAATATGTTTGTCCGGACCCGCCTGCCCTGGGTCGAAATCAAGGTCGCCGAAGGCCTGAGCATCAATCTTGACGGCGAGCCGCTGGAGGGCGACAGCCTGCGCTTCGAGGCGCGTCCGGGAGCCTTGCGGGTGCACTTGCCCGAGCATTCGCCGCTGTTGGGCGGTAACCGCTCGATCAATCGTCCAGGCTGATAATCTGCTCGCGCACCGCGAACAGCACCAGGCCCGCCACATCGTAGATCTGCAGGCGCTTCATGATCTGCGAGCGGTGGGTTTCGACGGTCTTGATGCTCAGGCCCAGGCCGTTGGCGATCTCGCGGGTGGATTTGCCGCGTACGATCAACCGCAGGATTTCCAGCTGACGGGCCGTCAGGTTGTGAGAGTCGGCCACTTCCGGCTGGTTTTTCTGGGTGCGGGTCAGCGCCTGATTGATCACGGTGTGGGCGATTGCCGGGCTCAGATAGCGCTCGTTGTTGCGCAGGGCTTCGAGGGCATGTTCCAGCTCGGTGGCCGTGGTGTCCTTGAGCAGATAACCATGTGCGCCGGACTCCAGCGCCTGCATGATCAACGCCGGATCGGTGTGCATCGACAGAATCAGCACCTTGCTTTGCGGGCGCACCCGTTTGAGCCGTTGCAGGGCTTCCAGGCCACCGGTTTCCTTCATCGAGATATCCAGCAGCACGATGTCGGGCGCCAGCTGCTCGACCATTTCGAGCAACTGCGAGCCATCGCTGGCTTCGCCAACGACCGCGTAACCGGGAATGTCGAGCACCAGAGCGCGCACGCCGGCCCTGATCAGCGAGTGGTCATCCACCAGAAGTAAGTTACAAGTCAACGCATAACCTTATTCGTACTGGCCCGTTCGAGTGCACGGGGCGCCCAGGGGAACAGTGCTTCGATTTGAGTGCCTTTGCCCGGCTCGCTGATGACGTTCAGCGTGCCGCCCAACTGTTCGATCCTTTCGGCCATCCCGGCCATCCCGCGCTGTCCTTCGCGCCCCGGATCCGCGGCAGGCGCAAAGCCTTGGCCATCGTCGCTGATCAGCAGCGTCAGACCTTTTGGCAGGCGTTGCACGCGGATCAGCAGGTTGCTGGCCTGTGCGTGGCGCAGAATGTTGGTGACCGCTTCCTGAGCAATGCGAAAGGCGGCGACCGCCATTTCTTCCGGAATACCGTTGAGCCGCTGCTGGCAATCGAGGCTCCAGTGCACCGACGTGTTCGCCAGGGTCTTGAGCAGGTGCGCTCGCAGACTGGCTTCCAGCCCGAGACTGGTCAGTTGGCGCGGATTGAGAATGGCGGAAACGTCGCGCACCTTGTTGAGGGTTTCTTCAAGGGTGTCGCAGAGTGTCGAGCATTGCGCTTGCAAGTCGGGTGGCAGGCGTTTTTTCAGCCATTCGCTTTGCAGCTTGGCCGCTGTCAGTAACTGCCCGATGTCGTCGTGCAGTTCCCGGCTGAGACGGTGGCGTTCGTTTTCCTGGACTTCCAGCAAACGGTCGGCGAGTTCCTGAGGCTGGAACTTGATCGATTTGCGCGACAGTCGATATTGCACCCAGACGCAAGCGGTGGCGGCGATATTCAGCAGCAACAACCCCAGTGAGAGTGGTGCCGAAAAACCATAGGTCAGCAGGCAGCCGACGGTGGCGGTGACACACAATACGAGTGTGAACCGGCGTGCATTTTCCCGGGACGGTGGCCATGTGGTGATTGACTTGAGGCTGGCGTACATAACGGATGGAGCCAATGGATGTTCGCTGCGGGTAGATCGGCCGGTGGCGGGCCGATCTCTGTCTGAAAATGCTGTCAATTATGTTGTTGGTTTTAACCAGGTTCAGTGAACGATGTTTGACCGCCAACTTCGGTGGGTGACTGTCAGTGAATCACTGTGCCATTAATTGAGAGCAACTAATGGCCGGCATAATACCACTTAAGATACCGTTGGTCGCGTTTGCCATATATGTCCAATGAGTCAGGAAAGACGCCATGTTGGACGCGGGTTCCATAATGGAAAAAAGGCGCTTTATTGTGTTCGGCAGATATCGATGTTACTCGAAGTTGATCATTACTCGGACACAGGTAAACCCTGAGCCGCGGGAAAATTTCCGCTGGTGTCAGGTGTGATTATTTAATTCGAATTGTCGCTGGCAGGTATGAACTATTCATTTGCGACATTCTGCGCTTCGGATCAATGACCTTGACGTGTTCAGGGCCAGCCCTGAATCAGGCCTGACGTTCCGAATAAGACATGAGTGGTAGCGTTCGAGTCGCCAGTGGCGGCCGAAATTCGCTCTGACCGACCTGGAATGCGAAGGCTTCGATCAGGGAGGTCTGTTCGCTGGTGTCCAGGCTCAATTGGCCTGTGTTGTGATCGACCAGTTCGATCTGCCAGGCCATCAGGGTGAAGCAGTCTTTGAGCGCATCCAGGGCCTGTGCATGCAGATCGACAGGATCCGGCGCGTGGTCGAGCAGGCTGTGAATATGCAGGGAGAATTCGGAGATCGCCTCCAGTGCCAACGCTTCAGCCCGGCTCGCAAGTTTGAGCAGAGTACTGCGCATGCAGTCGATGGCGTCCTTGTCATTGCTGATCAGTTGCAGGTGGCTCAGGCATTCTTCGGACTTGGCCAGGAGCGTTTCAGCTTCGACGAGAAATTCGGGAAAGCGTTGTGCCCAGTCTTTACGGTCGATTGGCATGCTTATCTCCACAGCGTCATGTCTGATGAGGGAATGCCGTGTGTGTCGACGATCATGCACCGTCGGGAGATCGCGCCCCGCCGTGCAAGTGCACTGGCTGAGGTTTTCCAGAGGGTGGGGTTCCACTGACCTGCGATCGCACACAATAGCCTGACTCCGTTCATGCAATGAGAATGGCGTCACATTAATGGCTATTGGATATTGCGAACATCAGGTTGGGCCTGATTGTTACTAGGGGATTCCCTTACGCGCGGGAACCTGTGGCGCAAACCGTGGTCGCGCCAGAAGAGAATGTAGCAGATGAAAACACCGGGCCAGTAAACCATGATGTTAATGTGACATCAATGCCCGTATGTGGCATTTTGATGGTGAATTTTTTGGGGATCAAGAATCGCCATAAACAGCCGATAACCCCTCAATAGTGAATTCATCAGAACAAGCCCAGGAGTCATTGATGGCCGGCATTCTCGACACGGTAGACCAACGCACGCAACTGGTGGGTGAGAATCGCCTGGAAATTCTCATGTTTCGCCTGGCCGGACGCCAGTTGTTCGCGATCAACGTGTTCAAGGTTCAGGAAGTTCTGCAGTTGCCGAAGCTGACCCTGATGCCGCAGCGTCATCCGTTTGTCTGCGGCGTGGTCAACCTGCGTGGGCAGACGCTGCCGGTGATCGACCTGTCCCAGGCGATCGGCATGCGTCCGCTGGTGCCGGGCCCGAACAGCACCATCATCGTCACCGAGTACAACCGTTCGGTACAGGCTTTCCTCGTCGGTGGCGTGGACCGCATCGTCAATATGAACTGGGAAGCCATCCTGCCGCCGCCGACCAGCGCCGGACGCCAGCATTACCTGACCGCGATCAGCAAGGTCGACGATCAACTGGTGGAAATCATCGACGTCGAGAAAGTCCTCGCCGAAATCGTCCCGTACAACGCCAAGGTTTCGCGCGACAAGCTCGACGATCCGGTACTGGAGCGTGCCCGTGGCCGTGAAGTGTTGCTGGTGGACGACTCCAACGTCGCGCTCTCGCAACTGCGTGACACCCTCGGCCAGCTCGGGGTGAAAATGCACATCGCCAGCGATGGCCTGAAGGCGCTGAACATGCTCAAGGCCTGGGCCGATACCGGCGTGAACATGACCGACAAGCTACTGATGGTATTCACCGACGCGGAGATGCCGGAAATGGACGGCTATCGCCTGACCACCGAGATCCGCAACGACCCGCGCCTGCGTGGCCTGTATGTGGTGCTGCACACCTCGCTGTCCGGCAGCTTCAACGACTCGATGGTGAAGAAGGTCGGCTGCGACAACTTCCTCTCCAAGTTCCAGCCGGACAAACTGGTCGATGTGGTGCGTCAGCGTCTGATGCTCGATGAAGTGCCAGCCTGACCACAAAGCCACGCCGCCCTTGTAGGAGCTGTCGAGTGAAACGAGGCTGCGATCTTTTGATCTTTAAAGCCAAAGTCAAAAGATCGCAGCGTGCCGCAGCTCCTACCTTGTCGTGCAGTGCTCGAACTCAGGCTTTGATTCGCCGATAAAGCTCGTATAGGGTGGCATTTTTGCCCATCAGGAAGCTGGACATGCTGCGGCTGAGCGCGCTTTATCGTTACCCGTTGAAATCCGGCAAGCCCGAGATTCTGCAATCGATTGGCCTGGACAAACTCGGCCTTGAAGGTGACCGACGCTGGATGCTCGTGGACGAGGCCAGCGGCCGCTTCCTGACGCAAAGAGCCGAGGCGAAAATGAGTCAGCTGTCGGCGCTGTGGAATGCGCAGGGCGGGCTGACCCTCAGTGCGCCGCAGCATGCCACGCTGGATATTCCTTTGCCGGAGGACGATGCCGAGTTGCGCGGCGTGACCATCTGGCGTGACACCCTGCGCGTACCGGATGCCGGGGATGACGCGGCCCGCTGGGTCAGCGATTTCATCGGCAAGCCGACCCGTCTGGTGCAGGTGCCGCTTGATCGCGCGCGCATGACGCAGGCCGGTTATGGCCGCGAGGATGATCAGGTGGCATTCGCCGACGGTTTCCCGCTGTTGCTGATCGGCGAGGCATCGCTGCAGGATCTGGTGCAAAAGGTCGGACGACCGTTGGAGATGTTGCGGTTCCGACCGAATCTGGTGATAGAAGGCAGTACGGCGTTTGCCGAAGATGGCTGGAAGCGTATTCGCATCGGCGATGTCGAGTTTCGGGTGGTCAAACCGTGCTCGCGCTGCATCCTGACCACCATTGATCCACAAACCGGCGAGCGCAGTGCTGATCGCGAGCCACTGGCGACCTTGCAGAAATACCGCGCCCAGGCCGATGGTGCGATGTTCGGCCAGAACCTGGTCAACGACAGCAATGGTCGTCTGGAAGTCGGTATGCCGGTGGAAATCCTCGAGTAACCGAAGCCGGAAATGAAAAATGCCCGTGTCCATGGACACGGGCATTTTTTTGCACCGGGAAAAAACGTGGGCTTAGCCGCGGTATTCGCACAGGTAAGCAGTCTCAACGGCGACTTTCAGCTGGAACTTGCTGTTGGCCGGAACGTTGAACTGGCTGCCGGCGGCGAAGGTTTCCCAGTCGCTGCTGTCCGGCAGTTTGACGGTCAGCGCACCGGAGACCACGTGCATGATCTCGCGCTGAGCGGTGCCGAATTCGTATTCGCCCGGGGCCATGACGCCGATGGTCGCCGGACCTTCAGCGGTGCCAAAAGCGATCGACTTGACGGTGCCGTCGAAGTACTCGTTGACTTTGAACATGGGCGATTCCTCTCGAAAAGGGCAAAAAAGGGTTAAAAAAGGCTGGCCAGTATGCACAAGGCTCCCGGCGCCGTCACCTGCCCGGGGCGTGTCCGGCGAGTTCTCGCCCTGACTTCAGAGTGGCAAGACCAACGGTAGCAACCGCGCGGTATTGCGCGCATCTTCCAGGGCTCGGTGCTGTTGACCGCTGAACTGCATGCCGGCCAGTTGCAACGCACCGTTCAGGCCCAGTGGCCGCTCCAGGCGGCGGGCTTTGGCGAAGCGCTGTTTGAGGTTCATGTGCGGTACCCGGCTGAGCAGACTGTCGAGTTGCAGGCGCTGCCATTCCTGGAGCAACTGCTTGCGGTCGTAATCGCCCCAACTGGCCCAGCCTTCGAGGCGCGTCTGATGTTGCCCAAGCCAGCGTTCAAACGCCGGCCAGACTTCGCTCAATGGCTGTGCGGAATCGATGTTGGCCTGGGTGATGTGCGTGAGTTCACGGCAAAACGGCGTCAGCAACGGCCGCCGGGTCGGTTTGACGAACCGCTGAAAGTGATCCTGCTCGCGACCGGCGCGATCGACCAGCGTCGCGCCGATTTCGATGATTTCCATTTCCGTAACCGGCCAGCCACCTTCATCTGTGGTGGCTTCCAGATCAATGACCAGCCAATGGGGCATCGCAGGTTTCCTGATTTACGCGTCCTGATAGATCAGAGCGTAGTCAAACCTTGCGTTTGCGCCTGGCGACTCACTCGACCTGCAACAGAACCTGACGATTTTTTACCTGATCGCCGACCTTGACCTGCACCCGCTTGAGCACGCCGTCGATGCCGGCCTTGAGCGGGTGCTCCATTTTCATTGCCTCCAGCACCACCAGCAACTGACCCTTGCTGACCGGACTGCCTTCGCTGACCAGCACGTCGACGATGGCACCGTCCATCGGCGCCTTCAGTGTCCCTGAGCTGACGCTGCTCTGACTGCTGATCAGCGCATGAGTTCGATCCTCCAGGCGCAGGTTGCCGGGGTGGGTGAACAGCCAGAGTTCTTCGCCATCGATCCGGTAGGCGTGACGTTGGCGCAGGCCGTCGACTTCCAGCGTCACCGCGCGCCCGTCGCAATTGATGACGGTCAGCGCCAGTGCGCGTTGCATCACGTTCACGGTGAAGCGGTTATCGCCGCCCGTGTGCAGTTGCACGCTCCAGTCCTGCTGTTCAAGCCCGAGGCGGTAATCGAGGGGTACGCCGACATTGTTGCGCCAGCCTTTGAGCGGCGCACGATGCGCCTGTGCGCCGGCCTGATAGAACAGCACGGCGGCAATCGCCAGTTCTTCGGCGCCGGGTGCGTAAGTCTGCAGGCAGGGATGGTCAGTGAAATGCTGCGCGATGAACGCGGTGCTGAATTCACCGCTGATGAACTGCGGATGTTGCAGCAGGCTGACCAGCAAACGCTGGTTGCTCTGGACGCCGAGCAGCACGCTGTCCTGCACCGCGCGCAACAGCTTGCGGCGCGCCTCTTCGCGGGTGGCGCCCTGGGCGATCAGTTTGCCGAGCATCGGGTCGTAGAACGGGCTTACCCACTGACCTTCGCCCAAGCCGTGATCGATCCGCGCGCCCGGACTGACTGCCGGTTCCCAGGCCTGTACACGACCGGTCTGCGGCAGGAAATTCTGCGTCGGATCTTCGGCATACAAGCGCACTTCCATGGCGTGGCCGTTCAGCGTGACCTGATCCTGAGTCAGCGGCAGCGGCTGGCCTTCGGCGACGGCCAGTTGCCAGGCGACCAGATCCTGCCCGGTGATCAGTTCGGTCACCGGATGTTCGACCTGCAGACGCGTGTTCATTTCCAGAAAGTAAAACTGCCCGCGGGCATCGAGCAGAAACTCGACCGTGCCGGCACCGACGTAATTCACCGCCCGGCCAGCCTTGAGCGCTGCTTCGCCCATGGCCTGGCGCAATTCGCGGGTCATCACCGGGCAGGGCGCTTCCTCGATGACTTTCTGGTGCCGGCGCTGCACCGAGCAATCACGTTCGCCGAGGTAGATCAGGTTGCCATGGTGGTCGCCGAACAACTGCACCTCGACGTGCCGTGGTTCGATCAGCGCCTGCTCGAGGATCAGCTCGTCACTGCCGAAACCGTTCAGCGCTTCGGAGCGGGCGGTGCGCAATTGCGCTGGTAAATCTTCGCTGCTGTGCACCAGACGCATGCCACGCCCGCCGCCGCCGGCACTGGCCTTGATCATCAACGGGTAGCCGATGCGCTCGGCTTCGCGCAACAACGTTGCGTCGTCCTGCGCGGCACCTTGATAGCCGGCGATGCAGGGAACACCAGCGTCGAGCATGGCGATTTTCGACAGGCGCTTGCTGCCCATCAGTTCGATCGCCTCAGCACTCGGGCCGATAAAGGTCAGGCCGGCCTCTGCGCAGGCGCGGGCGACGCCGGCATTCTCCGAGAGGAAGCCGTAGCCGGGGTGGATCGCGTCGGCACCGCTACGCCGGGCTGCGTCGAGGATTGCCGGGATGTTCAGGTAAGACTGCTGCACCGGAGCCGGGCCGATGTTCACCGCTTGATCGGCGATCTGCACGTGCAGGGCATCGGCGTCGGCATCGCTGAATACGGCGACGGTGCGATAGCCGAGGGCCTGGGCGGTGCGCTGGATGCGGCAGGCGATTTCACCGCGGTTGGCAATCAGGATTTTGTGGATGGCGGGCATGGCTGTTCCCTCGGAATTTGCGGTGTCGGTGCTGGCCTCTTCGCGAGCAAGCTCGCTCCCACATTTGGAACGCTTTCCGTCTGTGGGAGCCCGATCGCGAAGCTGTTAAGGCGCCCACTTCGGTTTACGCTTTTGCACGAAGGCCATGGTGCCCTCGATCCCTTCGGCACCGCTCACCGCTTCGCTGAACCGACGCGCAGCCTCATCCAGCAATTCATTCGAGGGCTGCCCGGCACTGGCGAGCAGCAGTTTTTTCGTCGCCGCGTTCGCTTCCGGTGCGCAGCACAGCACATGATCAAGCACTTCATCGAGGCGCTCGGCCAGTGCCTGCGGATCCTGCTCGACAAAATGCACCAGTCCCAGCCGCCGCGCCTGATGGCCATCGAAGCGCGCGGCGGTCAGTGCCAGTCGGCGGGTTTCGGTCAGGCCGATGCGTTGCACCACAAACGGGGCGATCTGTGCCGGCAGCAAGCCAAGGCTGGTTTCCGGCAGACCGAACTGCGCCTGATGATCGGCCATGGCGATATCGCTGACACACGCCAAACCGAATCCGCCGCCCAGCACTGCGCCCTGCAGCACGGTGATCAGCACTTGCGGTGCGTGCTGCGCTTCTTGCAGCAGCGCGCCGAAAGCGCGGTTCAACTCGCGATAGGCATCGGCGCCCTGGGCGCGGGCATTGGCCATGTCCTTGATGTCGCCACCGGCGCAGAAATGCCCGCCGGCACCGCTGAAGACCAGAGCGCGAACACCGCGGTCATCACGCACTGCCGCCAGCACCGCACGCAGTTCGCTGACCATCTGCAGGCTCATCGCATTGCGGCTGTCCGGGCGATTGAGGGTGATGTGCAGCACGCCGCCGTGCTGTTCCAGCAACAGCGTCTGGCAATCGGGCAGGGGGCTCATTTCTTTTTCCCCGGCAGGATGCCCATCAGTTTGCAGATGATCCCCAGCATGATTTCGTCGGCGCCGCCGCCAATCGATACCAGCCGCACGTCGCGATAGGCGCGGGCCACCGGGTTGTCCCACATGAAGCCCATGCCGCCCCAATATTGCAGGCAACTGTCGCTGACTTCACGGCCGAGACGGCCGGCCTTGAGTTTGGCCATCGACGCCAGGCGCGTGACGTCCTGACCTTTCACATATTGCTCGGTGGCCTGATAGACCAGCGCTCGCAGGCATTCGATTTCGGTCTGCAATTCGGCGAGACGGAAGTGGATCACCTGATTGTCGATCAGCGCATTGCCGAAAGTCTTGCGCTCCTTGCAGTACTCGATGGTGCTGTCGACGCAATATTCCAGGCCCTTGATCATGTTCGCCGCGCCGAACAGGCGTTCTTCCTGGAACTGCAGCATCTGCATCATGAACCCGGCGCCTTCGTGGCCGATGCGGTTGCGCTGCGGCACACGCACGTTGTCGAAAAACACCTGGGCGGTTTCCGAGCTGCGCATGCCGAGCTTGTCCAGGTGCGAGCTGAGGCTGATCCCCGGGGTGTTCATCGGCACCATGATCAGCGACTTGTTGATGTGTGGCTTGTCGTCCGAGGTATTGGCCAGCAGGCAGATGAAGTCGGCGCTGGGCGAGTTGGTGATCCACATCTTGCTGCCGTTGATCACGTAGTCATCGCCGTCCTTGCGCGCGGTGGTCTTGAGCCCGGCGACGTCGGAGCCGGCACCGACTTCCGAGACGCCGATGCAACCAACCTGCTCGCCGTTAATCGCGGGACGGAGGAACTCGTCGCGCAATTCATCGGAGCCGAAGCGCGCCAGCGCCGGGGTGCACATGTCGGTCTGCACGCCGATCGACATCGGAATGCCGCCGCAATGAATGGTGCCGAACTCCTCGGCGGCGACAACCGAATAGCTGTAGTCGAGGCCCATGCCGCCGAATTTTTCCGGTTTGGAAATCCCCAGCAGACCAAGGTCGCCGGCCTTGCGGAAAATCTCGTGGATCGGAAAGCGCCCGGCCTTTTCCCATTCCTCGACGTGCGGGTTGATTTCGTGCTCGACGAATTGGCGGACGGTGCGGCGCAGTGCTTCGTGTTCCGGGGTGAAGATCATTTTTATTGTTCTCCTGGGGATCCGTGGCAGTCAGAAGCGGCTGACGCCGAAGCTGTTGGGTTGCAGCGTGCGGATGTCGGCTTCGTGGCAGATATCCAGCAGATAACCGAGCAGGGTGCGCGTATCGCGTGGGTCGATCAGGCCGTCGTCCCACAGGTTGGCGCTGCCGTACAGCGCGGTGGACTGGCTGTCGAGTTTCTGCGCGGTGACCTGTTCGAGCATGTCGAGCATTTTCGGATCCGACACCAGGCCTTCCTTGAGCTGTTTGGCCTCGGTGACGATGCGCAGCACCTTGCCGGCCTGCGCGCCGCCCATCACCGCGGTGCGGCTGTTGGGCCAGGCAAAAATGAAGCGTGGATCAAGACCGCGCCCGCACATCGCATAGTTGCCGGCACCGTAGGAGCCACCGACGACAATCGTCAGTTTAGGCACTCGCGCATTGGCCACCGCTTGAATCAGTTTCGAGCCGTGTTTGATCACGCCTTGCTGCTCGGACTCGGTGCCGACCATGAACCCGGTGGTGTTGTGGAAGAACAGCAGCGGCGTCTGGCTCTGATCGCACAGTTGAATGAACTGCGCGGCCTTACTCGCACCGGCCGGGGTGATTGGGCCGTTGTTGCCGATCAAGCCGCAGGCGCGGCCCTGGATTTTCAACTGGCCGCAGATGGTCTGCTGATCGAACTCGCCCTTGAATTCGAGAAACTCCGATTCATCGGCAATCCGCGCAACGATTTCGCGCACATCGTAGGGCTTCTTCGGGTCGTCGGGAATAAGCCCGAGCAGCTCGTCGATCGGGTACAACGGCGCTTTGTATTGCGGCTCCGGCAGCCACGGCAGTTGCTCGTTCCACGGCAGCATGCGCAAGATCTCGCGCACCATGCGCACGCCGTCGGCATCGTTCTCGGCCAGATACTCGGCGGTGCCGGCGACCTGCGCGTGCATCTCGGCGCCGCCCAGTTGTTCATCGGTGGCGACCTCGCCCGTCGCGGCTTTGAGCAGCGGCGGCCCGGCGAGAAACAGCTTGGCCTTGCCGCGCACCACCACCACGTAATCCGACAGCCCCGGCTGATAGGCGCCGCCCGCCGTCGCCGAGCCGTGCACCACGGTAATTTGCGGCAAACCCATGGCCGACATCCGCGCCTGATTGGCAAAGCTGCGCGCACCTTCGACGAAAATTTCGGCAGCGTAGTTGAGGTTGGCGCCACCGCTTTCGGCGAGGGTGATCACCGGCAGTTTGTTTTCCAGGGCGATCTGTTGCAGGCGCAGGGATTTTTTCAGGCCGGTGGGGGAGATCGTGCCGCCCTTGATCGCGCTGTTGTTGGCCACCACCATCGCCCGTATGCCGGACACGTAACCGATGCCGGCGATCAGACCGCCACCGGCAGCGCTGCCGTCCTTGTCGTCGTGCAGCTTGTAGCCGGCCAGGCTTGCCAGTTCGAGGAATGGTGCGCCGGGGTCGAGCAGCAGATTCAGGCGTTCGCGGGGCAGCAGTTGGCCGCGCTTGTCGAATTTTGCCTTGGCTTCGGCAGCCTTGTTCAGCAGGTTCTGTTCCAGTTGCTGGACGTGCTCGATGGCCGTGAGCATCGCCGCGCGGTGGCGCGCGAAAGCTTCGCTGTGCGGATCGAGTTCGGACTGGATCTGCGGCATGGTTTACTCCTTGTCCTTGAGCACGTCGGGCAGGTACGCCCGATGGAAACCGTTGAACGACTCGCTGTGGCTTGCCTTGTGCAACGGCCATGCGCGGCTGCCGAGACTGGCCGCGCCATCGATTTTCAAGGTGCTGCCGCTGATGAACGCCGCCGCCGGACTGAGCAGGAAAACGATCGCTGCACTGACCTCCGATTCGGTGCCGATGCGCTTGAGCGGTACGTGTTCGCGCAGGGTCGGGATCACGGCTTTGAACGCGCCCTCATAAGTGTCCATGCCGCTGGACGCGATCCAGCCCGGCGCCACCGCATTGACCCGCACCCCGGCGTAACCCCATTCGAACGCGGCAGTCTTGGTGAAGTTGTCCATCCCCGAACGTGCTGCGCCGGAATGGCCCATGCCCGGCATGCCGCCCCACATGTCGGCGAGCATGTTGACGATGCTACCGCCGTGCTTGCTCATCGACTGGTTGAACACTTCCCGGGCCATCAGGAAGCCGCCGACCAGATTGGTGCGCAACACGGTTTCGAAACCTTTCTGATTGATCGAGGCCAGTGGCGACGGGTACTGGCCGCCGGCATTGTTGACCAGACCGTGGATCGGCCCGTGTTCGGCGATCAGTTCGGCAATCAGTGCCTTTACCGCGTCTTCGTCACGGATGTCGCAGGCTTGCCAGTGAGCGCTGCCACCGTCTTCGGCGATTTCGGCGGCGACCTTTTGCAGTTTTTCCGGCATGCGCCCGACCAGCAGCACAGTGGCGCCGAGCGCAGCCAGTTCATGCGCGGTGCAGCGGCCGATGCCGCTGCCGCCACCGGTGACGATGATGGTCTGGCCGCTGAACAGATCGGCTTTGAAAATCGATGCGTAAGCCATGAAGCCCAACCTCTAGTCGAGTTGTTCGGCGATGCTCTGCGGCACCGGGATCTGGATTTCCAGCAGTTGCTGGGCGAAGGCTTTGCCCTGTGGATCGATACGCAGACTTGCCACACCACCGCCACCGAGGGCGTTCTCCAGCAGAAAATTCAGGCTGTGGGTGCCGGGCAGATACCAGCGTTCGACCCGACCGTGAATCGGGTCCAGTACATGGCGCATCCAGTCGACGATCACTGCCGGAGTCAGCGCTTCGGCGATCCATGGCAGGTATTCCGGTCGACGCGGCAGGACGCCGATGTTGCTGTGGTTGCCCTTGTCACCGGAGCGCGCCACCGCCAGTTTCACCAACGGCACACTGGCGTCGGCGCGGCCCTGGGGTTTGGGTGGCTGGTCGGGGGTTGGCAGGTCATGGCTGTCAAGCGGCATCTGCGCGGGGAGGGCGCAGGGATGTTGTTCACCGGCCATGTCGATGTGCAGGGTGCAGGCCGTTTTTTCAATCAGGAACGAGAACAGGCGGATCAGCGGGTAAACCGTCGGCCGTCCGCCGACGATGCCGGTCAGTCCCGGTGCCATGCCGGTGGCGGCCTGGGCGATTTCCCGGGAGAACAGCAGCAGCGCCGGTTTCAGCGAATGGCGCACGGCGAGTTTGATCACCACCTCGCGGCTGTCGCGTCGCTGGCCGTGCGGGCCGTAAGTGGCTTCGCTGCCGAGCAGTTCGATGTCGACTTCGCTGTAGGGCGGCCAGCCGCGCTGGCTGAACATTTCGGCAGTCTTGTCGATGATTGCCTGACTGACACGCCGGGCTTTGTCCACCGCATCGATGCCGGCGATCAGGCAACTGGCGGTGCAGCGAAAACCGTCCGGGTACGTGGCACTGACCTTGTATTTATCGCTGGGTGGCAGGCCTTTGGCACCGTGGACGTGCACGGCGTTTTTACCTTGTTGCTGCAGTTTCACCTGAGTGAAATCGCAGACCACATCCGGCAACAGATAGGCCTGCGGATCACCGATTTCATAAAGCATCTGCTCGCCAACGGTCAGTGGCGTAACGAGACCGCCGGAGCCTTCGGGTTTGCTGACGATGAACTGGCCGTCGGCGCTGACTTCGACGATGGGAAAACCGATGTGTTCGTAATCCGGCACGTCGCGCCAGTCGGTGAAATTGCCCCCGGTGCATTGCGCGCCGCATTCGATGATGTGCCCGGCCAGCGCGGCCTGGGCCAGTTTGTCGTAGTCGTGCCAGGCCCAGCCGAACTCATGCACCAGCGCCGCGCTGACCACCGCGCTGTCGACCACCCGGCCGGTAATGACGATGTCGGCGCCCAGGCGCAGAGCCTCGACGATGCCCGGCGCGCCGAGGTAGGCGTTGGTGGAGGCGCACATCGGCGGCAGCGGCGCGCCGTTGAACATTTCGTGGATGCCCAGGGCGGTGAGTTGCTTGAATTGCGGTTGCAGGTCATCGCCGAGCAACACGGCGATTTTTAGGCTGACCCCGGCCTTGTCGCAGGCAGCCTGCAGGGCGGCGGCACAGGCTTTTGGATTGATCCCGCCGGCGTTGCTGATAACGTGAATCTTCTGTTCGGCCAGTTGCGGCAGCAGCGGCGCGAGCACCTCGACGAAGTCCCCGGCGAATCCGCCCTGCGGGTCTTTCATGCGCGCGCCGGCCATGATCGACAGGGTGATTTCGGCCAGATAATCGAACACCAGATAATCCAGCTGCCCGCCGGCCACAAGTTGTGCGGCGGCGGTCGAGGTGTCTCCCCAGAATGCGCTGGCGCATCCGATACGGACGGTGGTTGGCATTTTTATCTCCGACTCAGGGACCTGCGACAGAAGTGTCTGGAGGCTACCAAGCAAGCGCTTGGTTTGTAAACAGCTGAAATATCTTCTGCCCAAGCGCTTGCTTGGTTGCGGTCCCGGGCTTAAATTGCGCGCAACCCTGCGTGTTCAGGGGGCAACAGACTGATCGACTGTAGGAGAGAACGGGTGGACGAGCAAAAAGCCCTGAGGGTCATGCGCGAACTGGTTGACCAGGGCCAGTTGACCGACCCTGACAGCGCCCGCGGCAAACTGCTGCAAGTGGCGGCTCACCTGTTCCGCAACAAAGGCTACGAGCGCACCACGGTGCGTGACCTGGCGGGGGCGGTGGGGATCCAATCCGGGAGCATTTTTCATCACTTCAAAAGCAAGGATGAAATCCTTCGGGCGGTGATGGAAGAAACCATCCGTTACAACACCGCGTTGATGCGCGCCGCGTTGGCCGAAGCCAGTAACGTGCGCGAGCGGGTGCTGGCGCTGATCCGCTGCGAGTTGCAGTCGATCATGGGCGGCAGCGGCGAAGCCATGGCGGTGCTGGTCTATGAATGGCGTTCGCTGTCCGAAGAAGGTCAGGCCCGGGTGCTGGCCCTGCGCGATGTCTATGAAGACCTCTGGTTGCAGGTGCTGGGCGAAGCCAAGGAGGCCGGCTTCATCCGTGGCGATGTATTTGTAACCCGACGTTTTCTCACCGGCGCGTTGTCCTGGACCACCACCTGGTTCCGTGCCGGCGGCAGCCTGAGCCTTGATCAGTTGGCCGATGAAGCACTGATTCTGGTGCTCGAAGAGCGTTAACCCACGTTCCAACAGGTCAGGAAACTGGCTAACTGGGCGAAACCGCCTAGCTTGAATGCATTGATCGGTATTTTTTCGGGGAGTGGGGTGTTTTGAAGTCTTCGCCAATTCGGACGACCGCAGGGCTTTTGCTCGTAGCGCTGACGGTATTTTGGGTGTTGCCCGCGCAGGCAGCGCAACTGGTTCGAGTGGGCGCCGCGCACTTTCCGCCTTACACCATCCGCCCGGAAAGCGGTGCCGACACCGGTCTGCTGCCGGAATTGGTCGAAGCGCTGAATGCGTTGCAGACGGAGTATCAGTTTGTCCTGGTACCGACTTCGATTCCCCGGCGCTTCGGCGACCTGAAGGAAGGTCGCACCGACATGGCGATTTTCGAAAACCCGGAATGGGGCTGGAAGGATATTCCACACACCACGGTCGATATGGGGCTGGAAGATGCCGAGATTTTCGTCGCGCAACGCAAAGATGCTCGCCAGGAGAACTACTTCGCCGATCTGAAGGGCAAGCGCCTGGCGCTGTACAGTGGATATCACTATGAGTTCGCCAACTTCAATGCCGATCCCAAATACTTGGCTGATACGTTCAATGCCTCGCTGACCTATTCCCACGACAGCAACTTGCTGATGGTCCTGCGCGGGCGGGCCGACATAGCGCTGGTGACGCGCTCGTACCTGTTCGATTATCTGAAGCGCAACGAAAAGGTCAAAGACGAGCTGCTGGTGTCGCAGCGCATCGATCAGATCTACCACCATTACGCGATTCTGCGCCCGAACGCACCGATCACCGGCGAGGCGTTCAGCAAGTTGCTGCAGGGTTTGCGCGACAACGGCCAGATGCTGAAGATCTTCGATCCGTACAAAATAGCCGTGGTACCGGTGCCGCACCCCTGAGCAATTTTCGCCCCGGCGGCTAAATTTCCGCTCTCGGCTCACGTCCCATCGTTGAACTGTCGCCGATTATCGTGAGCCCGACCCATGTCCAATCTGAATGACCTGACTGCCCTGGCCTTGCCTTCGGGCAGTGAATTGGTAGCCGATGCTACTGAAAGCCGTCTGAGCCTGAGCCTGGACGGGCAACCGCTGGTTCGCTTGCGTCTGAATCGTGACGGCACCGGCCCGATTCAGCTCGATGAGCGTTTTGCCCTGCCGCCGGGCCTGGCGCTGTGGGCTGCCTGCTACTGGTTGTTCGCCCGTGAGCCGGAGCGTCAGCAATTGCTCTGGCAACTGGATCAGCCGCCCACCGAAGCCTTGCTCAGCGGCTTGCTGATCAGCACTGAAGTGGCCGGCGAATACCGGTGCGAGCGCACCCTGTTCTGGCAACTGCCGCAGCCATGGCTCGGAACATCGCTGAGCGGCAGTTATCCGC
Organism: Pseudomonas sp. LF020; assembly: GCF_053456425.1. Lineage (NCBI taxonomy): Bacteria > Pseudomonadati > Pseudomonadota > Gammaproteobacteria > Pseudomonadales > Pseudomonadaceae > Pseudomonas > Pseudomonas sp. LF020. The sequence continues at coordinate 48,791 of NZ_JBRFIX010000014.1, read as the reverse complement.
AACAAATGGTGATCAGCCAGGGCAAGCGCCATCCGCTGCGTCCGGTCAAGCCGCGCGGTGAAGTCTATCGACGCTTCGATGCGCGTCTAGGTGCGTGGATTTCCCTGCGTACACTGGAGATCGAGCAGGATCTGGCGCGATTCAATCGCTGGCAGAACAGTCCGCGAGTCGCCAGTTTCTGGCAGGAGGAGGGCAGTCTTGAGCAGCATCGCGAATACCTCAGCAAGCTCGACGCCGATCCGCATACGCTGACGCTGATCGGCTGTTTCGATGATCAACCGTTTGCCTATTTCGAAGCCTACTGGGCCAAGGAAGATCGGATTGCGCCGTTCTACGACGCCGACAGTTACGACCGTGGCATTCACATGCTGGTGGGGGAAGAGAATCACCGTGGCCCGCACAAGGTCGCGAGCTGGTTGTCGGCGCTGGTGCACTATCTGTTTCTGGATGATCCGCGCACGCAACGCGTGGTCGCCGAACCGCGTGCTGACAACGCGAAGATGATCGGCCATATGCAGAACCAGTGCTTCCACTGCGAGAAGGAATTCGACTTTCCGCACAAGCGTGCGGCGTTGATGATTTTGGGGCGTGAGCGGTTTTTTGATCGGTGCAAGCTGGCGTAAAAGCCAAAGATCGCAGCCTTCGGCAGCTCCTACACGAAATGTATTCCTCTGTAGGAGCTGCCGCAGGCTGCGATCTTTTTTTCTGCGATGAACCGGGCTTAACGACGCCCCATCGAGGCCGCATCCCCGCGACTGCCCGACACCTTGCGGCAATGCACCAGCGCATCACGAATCATGAAGTTGACCAGAGTCGGCGAGACGCCGAGTTCCTTGGCGATGTCCTTTTGCGGCACCCCGTGCAGGCGGTACATCTCGAAGGCGTAACGGGTGCGGCTGGGCAGTTCGGTCAGCGCGTCGGCGATGTGTTCCAGCGTCGAGAAATTGATGTGCGAGGTTTCCGGCGATGCGCCCTGAATGACCACGTTCAACCCTTCCTCTTCCGGGCCTGCGTATTTCTGCTCCAGCGCCTGTTTGCGGTAGTGATCGATGGCGAGGTTGCGCACGATCTGGAACAGGTAACTCAATTGCGCCTTGATCGACGAAGTGATCGGCGGGGCCGACTGCAAGCGGAAGAACGCATCTTGAACCACGTCTTCGGCGCGCGAACGGCAGCCGGTAATGCGCGCTGCAATCTTCACCAGAATCAGTCGATTGTCGACAAAAGCCTGAAGTAGCGGTGAATCGCACCTGCTTGTGGATACTTGTTCCGTCATGGAAATCACCTTGCTGCCAATAGGTTAGTGGGACGCCGGGGGACGAGGCCGTCCTACACATCGAGCGACAAATTATGTTGAATGATAATGATTGTCAATTGAGAAAGAGAACTAATGCTCCGTAAAGGTGCGAATCGAGAACTGCGACACACCGCCACACCCCAGCCCCGTTGGCGATCCAGCCTGTCGACTAATTATTTCAAGACGTCATCCGTTCTCATTGGTGAATGGTTCCGGGTATCGAGCCCCGGCCAGACAGCATTCCGCAGCCTTGCGCGGTCGGCACAGACCGCGCCCTGCACGCCCTCGACCGGCGTGACGCAGCAACCCGATTCCACTAGCAAGCCGAATTCAGGCAGGAAACCTCATGACCGACGCGTTCGAACTCCCCAGCACTCTGGTCCAAGCCCTCCAGCGCCGTGCGGCACAGACGCCGGATCGCCTGGCCCTGCGCTTTCTCGCCGAAACCGAGGAGCAGGGCGTGGTGCTCAGTTATCGCGAACTGGATCAACGCGCGCGCACCATTGCTGGCGCATTGCAGGCCCAGGCTGAGTTCGGTGATCGCGCGGTGCTGCTGTTTCCCAGCGGTCCGGATTACGTCGCGGCGTTCTTTGGTTGCCTGTATGCCGGGGTGATTGCGGTGCCGGCCTATCCGCCGGAGTCCGCCCGGCGCCATCATCAGGAGCGCCTGCTGTCGATCATTGCCGACGCCGAACCGCGTCTGCTGCTGACCAGTGCCGATCTGCGCGATGCCTTGCAGCAAATCGACGGCGCGCCACCGTTGCTGTGCGTCGATACTCTCGACAACGCCCTGGCCGAGCGCTGGGTCGAACCGACCTTGCCCGCAAACCACATCGCCTTCCTGCAATACACCTCCGGCTCCACTGCGCTGCCCAAGGGCGTGCAGGTCAGCCACGGCAATCTGGTGGCCAACGAGCTGCTGATCCGCCACGGTTTCGGCATCGACGTGAACCCCGACGACGTGATCGTCAGCTGGCTGCCGCTGTACCACGACATGGGCCTGATCGGCGGATTGCTGCAGCCGATTTTCAGCGGCGTGCCGTGCATTCTGATGTCGCCGGCGTACTTCCTCGGTCGCCCGTTGCGCTGGCTTGAAGCGATCAGCCAATACGGCGGCACCATCAGCGGCGGGCCGGATTTCGCCTACCGCTTGTGCAGCGAGCGGGTCAGCGAATCGGCGCTGGAGCGACTCGACCTGAGCCGCTGGCGCGTGGCCTATTCCGGCTCCGAACCGATCCGTCTCGATACCCTCGAACGCTTCGCCGAGAAATTCACCCCGTGCGGCTTCAGCGAAGACAGCTTCATGGCCTCCTATGGCCTGGCCGAGGCGACCCTGTTCGTCGCCGGCACACCGCGTGGCACCGGCATTCCTGCGCTGCGCGTCGTTGATCAGGCGCTGGCGCAAAACCGCGCCGAGCCGGGCGACGGCAGCCCGATCATGAGTTGCGGCATCAGCCAGCCGGAGCATGCGGTGCTGATCGTCGAGCCGAACAGCCTGCAAGAACTCAATGACAATGCGGTCGGCGAAGTCTGGGCCGCCGGCCCGAGCATCGCCCACGGCTACTGGCGCAACCCCGAGGCCAGCGCCAAGACCTTCGTCCAGCACGCCGGCCGCACCTGGCTGCGCACGGGTGACCTGGGCTTTATCCGCGACGGTGAACTGTTCATCACCGGGCGCCTGAAAGACATGCTCATCGTGCGCGGCCACAACCTGTATCCGCAGGACATCGAAAAGACGGTCGAGAACGAAGTGGAGGTGGTACGCAAAGGTCGCGTCGCGGCATTCGCGGTCAATCAGGACGGTGAAGAGGGCATCGGCATCGCCGCGGAAATCAGCCGCAGCGTGCAGAAAATCCTGCCACCCGAAGCGTTGATCAAAGCCATTCGCCAAGCGGTCGCCGAAGCGTACCAAGAGGCACCGAGCGTGGTGGTGCTGCTCAATCCGGGCGCGTTGCCGAAGACCTCCAGCGGCAAGCTGCAACGCTCGGCGTGCCGCAATCGTCTGGCCGATGGCAGCCTCGACAGCTACGCGGTGTTCCCCTCCGCCGAGCTGCAAAGTACCGAATCGACCCTGGCGGCTTCCGAACTGGAAGCGCTGATCGGCAAGATCTGGGCCGAGCAACTCAACCTCAAACAGGTCGGTGCCGACGACCACTTCTTCCTGCTCGGCGGCAACTCGATTGCCGCCACGCAAGTGATCGCCCGGGTGCGTGAAGAGCTGGCGCTGGAGCTGAACCTGCGTCTGTTGTTCGAAGCCCCGACCCTGTCGGCATTCGCCGCAGCCGTGGCACAGCAGCAACAGGACGGCGGCAGCGCCCAAGGCGCAATCAACACCTTGTCGCGCAGCGAAGCACTGCCGCAATCGCTGGCGCAAAACCGGCTGTGGATCACCTGGCAAATCGACCCGCACAGCAGCGCCTACAACATTCCCGGCGCCCTGCGTCTGCGCGGCGAGCTGGACGAAGAGGCGTTGCGCGCCAGCTTCCAGCAACTGATCGAGCGCCACGAATCGCTGCGCACGCGCTTTTTCGAGCGCGACGGTGTGGCGCTGCAACAAGTCGACGCCGCACCTCAATTCAATCTGCAACTGATCGACATCAGCGACCTGCCGGCGCACGAGCGTGAAGCCCGCGCGCAACAGATCCGCGAAGACGAGGCGCGCACTCAATTCGACCTGGAAAAAGGCCCGCTGCTGTGGGTGACGCTGGTGCGTCTCGACGACGAAGATCATCAGCTTCTGGTGACGCTGCACCACATCATCGCCGACGGCTGGTCGCTGAACGTGCTGATCGACGAATTCTCGCGCCTGTACGCTGCGGCATCCCAAGGCCAACGCGCCGAACTTGCGCCATTGCCGACCCAATATGCCGACTACGGCAGCTGGCAGCGTCAGTGGCTGGCGCAAGGCGAGGGCGAGCGGCAACTGGCCTACTGGAAAGCCCGACTGGGCGACGAACATCCGGTGCTGGAACTGGCCACCGATCATCCGCGTTCGGCCAAACAATTGCACAGCGCCGCGCGCCACAGTGTGCGCCTTGGTGTCAGCCTCAGCGACGCGATCAAGCAGACCGCGCAGGCGCATCAATCGACACCATTCATGCTGTTGCTTTCGGCTTTCCAAAGCCTGCTGCACCGCTACAGCGGTCAGCGCGATATCCGTATCGGCATCCCCAACGCCAACCGTCCACGCCTGGAAACCCAGGGCCTGATCGGCTTCTTCATCAACACTCAGGTGCTGCGTGCCGAGGTTGATTCGCGGCTGTCGTTTATCGAGTTGCTGGCGCAGACCCGCGAGGCTGCATTGGGTGCGCAGGCCCATCAGGATCTGCCGTTCGAACAACTGCTCGAAGCGTTCCCGCAGGCCCGCGAGCAGGGACTGTTCCAGGTCATGTTCAACCACCAGCAACGCGACTTGAGTGCGCTCAAACGCCTGCCGGGCCTTCTCGCCGAAGAGTTGCCGTGGCACAGCCGCGAGGCCAAGTTCGACCTGCAACTGCACAGCGAAGAAGATCGCAACGGACGCCTGACCTTGTCCTTCGACTACGCCGATGAACTGTTTGACGCGGCGACCATCGAGCGTCTGGCCGAACACTTCAGCAATCTGCTGCGCGCTGTCTGCGAACAACCGCAACAGGCGATCGGCGACCTGCCATTGCTGACTCCGTGCGAGCAGGAACAGCAACAAGCGTGGAGCGTCGCCCCGTGCACCCCGGCGCAGCAATGGCTGCCGGAGCTGCTCAACGAACAGGCGCGGCAGACGCCGGAACGCACCGCGCTGGTATGGGACGGAGGTAGCCTCGACTTCGCCGAATTGCACGCCCAGGCCAATCGCCTCGCGCATTATCTGCGCGACAAAGGCGTCGGTCCGGACGTGTGCGTGGCGATTGCCGCCGAGCGTTCGCCGCAACTGCTGATCGGTCTGCTGGCGATCATCAAGGCCGGTGGCGCGTATGTGCCGCTGGATCCGGATTATCCGGCCGAGCGCTTGGCTTACATGCTCAGCGACAGCGGCGTCGAATTGCTGCTGACCCAGACCGCATTGCTCGACCGCTTGCCGGCCAGCGATGGCGTCAGCGTGATCGCCATGGACGCGTTGCACCTGGAAAACTGGCCGAGCCAGGCACCGGGCCTGCACCTGCACGGCGACAACCTCGCCTACGTGATTTACACCTCTGGCTCCACCGGGCAACCGAAAGGCGTCGGCAACACCCACGCCGCCTTGGCCGAGCGCCTGCAGTGGATGCAGAACAGCTATCGCCTGAATGACAGCGACGTGCTGATGCAAAAGGCGCCGATCAGTTTCGACGTATCGGTGTGGGAATGCTTCTGGCCGCTGATCACTGGCGCGCGTCTGCTGATTGCCGGCCCCGGCGAACACCGTGATCCGCATCGCATCGCGCAACTGGTGCAGGAATACGGTGTGACCACGCTGCACTTTGTGCCGCCGCTGCTCGCGCTGTTCATCGACGAGCCGCTGAGCGCCGACTGCACCAGTCTGCGCCGGGTGTTCTCCGGCGGTGAGGCGCTGCCGGCGGAGCTGCGCAACCGCGTGCTGGCGCAACTGCCGGCGGTGCAATTGCACAACCGTTACGGCCCGACCGAAACCGCGATCAACGTCACCCACTGGCACTGCACCAGCGCCGATGGCGAGCGTTCGCCGATTGGCCGGCCGCTGGGCAACGTGATCTGCCGCATTCTCGACGCCGATCTCAATCCCGTGCCGGCCGGTGTGCCGGGTGAGCTGTGCATCAGTGGCATCGGTCTGGCCCGGGGTTACCTTGGTCGTCCGGCACTGACGGCCGAGCGCTTTGTGGTCGATCCAATGGGCGAGCAGGGTGCACGCCTGTACCGCACCGGTGACCGTGCACGCTGGACAGCCGACGGTGTGATCGAATACCTCGGACGTCTCGATCAGCAGGTCAAACTGCGTGGTTTCCGCGTCGAGCCGGAAGAAATCGAAGCGCGCCTGCTGGCGCAAAACGGCGTCGCCCAGGCCGTGGTGCTGGTGCGCGAAACCGCAGCCGGCGCGCAATTGATCGGCTACTTCAGCGCTGTCGATGCCAGCGAAGATCAGGACGTGCAGATCGCCCGCCTGAAAAACGCGCTGGCCGCCGAGCTGCCGGAATACATGGTCCCGGCGCAACTGATGCGTCTGGACGCAATGCCCATCAGCCCAAGCGGCAAGCTCGACCGTCGCGCCTTGCCCGAGCCGCAGTGGCAAGTGCGTGAGCACGTCGAACCGGCCACCGAGCTGGAACAACAGATCGCCGCGATCTGGCGCGAAGTGCTGGGTCTGCCACGGATCGGTCTGCGTGACGACTTCTTCGCCCTCGGCGGGCACTCGCTGCTGGCGACGCAAATCATCTCCCGCAGCCGTCAGGCCTGTGACGTCGAGCTGCCGTTGCGCGCCTTGTTCGAGCACAGCGAGCTCGGTGACTTCGCCGAACAGATCCGCCTGATCCAGGCCAGTGGCCAGACCAACCAACAGCCGCCGATTGCCAAAGTCGACCGCCGCCAGGCGGTGCCGCTGTCCTATTCGCAACAGCGCATGTGGTTCCTCTGGCAGATGGAACCGGACAGCCCGGCGTACAACGTCGGTGGCATGGCGCGCCTGCGCGGCGTGTTGCACGTCGAGCATTTCGAGGCGGCCTTGCAGGCGTTGATCCTGCGCCACGAAACCCTGCGCACCACGTTCCCAAGCGTCGATGGCGTGGCCCGTCAGCAGGTGCATGCCGAGACTGGCGTGCGCATGGGCTGGAAAGATTTCTCGAAACTGCCGGCTGACCAGCGTGAACAGAACGTCCAGCAATTCGCCGATGACGAAGCGCATCTGCCGTTCGATCTGGAAAGCGGCCCGCTGCTGCGCGCCTGTCTGGTGAAGACCGCCGAGCACGAACACTACTTCGTGCTGACCCTGCACCACATTGTCACCGAAGGCTGGGCGATGGACATCTTTGCCCGCGAGCTCAGCGCGCTGTACGAAGCGTTCGTCGATGACCGCGATTCGCCGCTGGAAGCATTGCCGGTGCAGTACCTCGACTACAGCGTCTGGCAACGGCAGTGGCTGGAGTCTGGTGAACGTCAGCGCCAGCTCGACTACTGGACCGCGCAACTCGGTCGCGAACATCCGTTGCTGGAACTGCCCGGCGACCGTCCGCGTCCGCCGGTGCAAAGTCATCAGGGCGAACTGTTCCGTTTCGATCTGAGCGACGATCTCGCCGCTCGCGTCCGTGCGTTCAATGCGCAAAACGGTCTGACCCTGTTCATGACCATGACTGCCGCGCTCGCCACCTTGCTCTACCGCTACAGCGGCCAGACCGACCTGCGCATCGGCGCACCGGTGGCCAACCGTATTCGTCCGGAAAGCGAAGGGCTGATCGGCGCATTCCTCAACACTCAGGTGCTGCGTTGCCAGCTCGACGGCCAGATGTCGGTCGGCGAGTTGTTCGAGCAGGTGCGCCACACGGTGATCGAAGGCCAGTCTCATCAGGACCTGCCGTTCGATCATCTGGTCGAAGCGCTGCAACCACCACGCAGCGCGGCGTACAACCCGCTGTTCCAAGTGATGTGCAACGTGCAGCGCTGGGAATTCCAGCAGAGCCGCATGCTCGCCGGGATGACCGTCGAGTACCTGGCCAACGATGCGCGGGCGACCAAGTTCGACCTCAACCTGGAAGTCACCGACCTCGACCATCGCCTCGGTTGCTGCCTGACCTACAGCACCGATCTGTTCGACGAACCGACCATTGCGCGCATGGCCCAGCATTGGCGCAACCTGCTGGAAGCGTTGATCGCCGATCCGCAACAGCGCTTGAGCCAGTTGCCGCTGCTCGACCCGTCTGAGCAACAGCAGTTGCTTGACAGCCTCGGCGTTGAACCGGGCGAACGTCGTCTCGATCAATGCCTCCATCATCTGTTCGCCGAGCAGGCGCTGGTGCGCAAAGATGCCCCGGCCCTGACCTTCGCCGGACAGACCTTGAGCTACGCCGAACTCGAAGCTCGCGCCAATCGCTTGGCTTGGGCCTTGCGCGAGCGGGGCGTCGGCCCGCAAGTGCGGGTTGGTCTGGCGCTGGAGCGTTCGCTGGAAATGGTCGTCGGCCTGCTGGCGATTCTCAAGGCCGGCGGCGCTTACGTGCCGCTGGACCCGGAATATCCGCTCGACCGTCTGCATTACATGATCGAAGACAGCCGCATCGGTCTGCTGCTCAGCGACCGGGCGATGTTCAATGCCCTCGGCGATCTGCCGTCGAACGTGGCGCGCTGGTGCCTGGAAGATGACAGCGCCGCGCTGGCCGATTACCCGGTCAGCGAGTTGCCATTTATCAGCCTGCCGCAGCATCAGGCCTATCTGATTTACACCTCGGGCTCGACCGGCAAGCCGAAGGGTGTGGTGGTGTCCCACGGTGAAATCGCCATGCATTGCCAGGCCGTGATCGAGCGTTTCGGCATGCGCCCGGACGACTGCGAACTGCACTTCTATTCGATCAACTTCGACGCCGCCACCGAACGTCTGCTGGTGCCGCTGCTCAGCGGCGCGCAGGTGGTGCTGCGGGCGCAAGGGCAGTGGGACGCGGAAGAAATCTGCGGCTTGATCCGCACCCATCGGATCAATGTGCTCGGCTTCACCCCAAGTTATGGAAGCCAGTTGGCGCAGTTCCTCGCCACGCAAAATCAGGTTCTGCCGGTGCGGATGATCATCACCGGCGGCGAAGCGCTGACTGGCGAGCACCTGCAACGGATTCGTGCTGCGTTCAAACCGAGTCTTTTCTTCAACGCCTATGGCCCGACTGAAACCGTGGTCATGCCATTGGCCAGTCTCGCCCCGGAAGTGCTGGAGGAGGGCGCCGGCAGCGTGCCGATCGGCAGCGTGATCGGTGACCGTGTGGCGTACATTCTCGACGCCGATCTGGCACTGGTGCCGCAAGGCGCGACCGGTGAGTTGTTCGTCGGCGGTGCCGGTTTGGCCCAGGGCTATCACGACCGTCCGGGCATCAGCGCCGAGCGTTTTGTCGCCGACCCGTTTGCCGCCGATGGCGGGCGTATGTACCGCACTGGCGACCTGGTGCGCCAGCGTGCCGATGGGCTGGTGGAGTATCTCGGGCGGATCGACCATCAGGTGAAAATTCGCGGTTTCCGCATCGAGTTGGGCGAGATCGAAACCCGTCTGCTCGATCACGCTTCGATCCGTGAAGCGGTGGTGCTGGCGCTGGATGCGCCGAGCGGCAAGCAACTGGTGGGCTACCTGGTCAGCGAAGTTGCCGAACAGGGCGAAGCGCAACAGGCCGAACTGCGTGAAGCACTGAAGTCGCACCTCAAGGCGCAATTGCCGGACTACATGGTGCCGACGCACCTGATCCTGCTGGCGAGCATGCCGCTGACCGCCAACGGCAAACTCGACCGCCGCGCCTTGCCGGCACCGGATCCGGAGTTGAACCGTCAGCACTATGTCGCCCCGAGCAATGAGCTGGAGCAGACCCTGGCGCAGATCTGGTGCGAGGTGCTCAACGTCGAGCAGGTCGGGCTCAACGACAACTTCTTTGAACTCGGTGGCGACTCGATCCTGTCGATTCAGGTGGTCAGTCGTGCGCGGCAGCAGGGCATTCATTTCAGTCCACGGGATCTGTTCCAGCATCAGACGGTGCAGACCCTGGCCGCTGTCGCCAGTCGTAGCGAGCAAGTCACTGCCGAGCAGGGACTGGTGCTCGGTGAGTCGGCGATGACGCCGATTCAACACTGGTTCTTCGACACTGATATTCCTGAGCGTCAACACTGGAACCAGGCGCTGCTGCTGGAGCCGAGCGTGGCACTGGAAGCGCATCGTCTGGAGCAGGCGCTGCTGGCGGTGATCGAGCAGCACGACGCCTTGCGTCTGCGCTTCACCCAGGTCAACGATCAATGGCAGGCCACCCATCAACCGGTGTCCGACGCCGAGGTGTTGTGGCAGGTGCGAGTGGCGACGATGGACCAGTGCGCAGCGTTGTTTGCCGATACCCAGCGCAGTCTCGATCTGCAGAACGGCCCGTTGCTGCGCGCCTTGCTGGTCGATGGTCCCGAAGGGCAGCAACGCCTGTTCATTGCGATCCATCACCTGGTGGTCGACGGTGTGTCGTGGCGCGTTTTGCTCGACGATCTGCAAACCGTGTATCGCCAACTCGAGGCCGAGCAGTCGGTAAAACTGCCGGCGAAAACCAGTGCCTTCAAGGACTGGGCGGCACGTTTGCAGGCCTATGCCGGCAGCGAATCGTTGCGTGAAGAACTGAACTGGTGGCAGACGCAACTGGCCGGGCCGAACGCCGAACTGCCCTGCGAAAACCCGCAGGGCGGACAGCAGAACCGTCACGCGCAAACCGTCAGCGTACGACTGGATGCCGAGCGTACCCAACAGCTGCTGCAACAGGCGCCGCGCGCCTACCGCACGCAGGTCAACGATCTGCTGCTGACCGCGCTGGCCCGTGTGCTGTGCCGCTGGAGCGGGCAGCCGTCGGCATTGATTCAACTGGAAGGCCACGGCCGCGAAACCCTGTTCGACGAGATCGACCTGACCCGCACCGTCGGCTGGTTCACCAGCGCCTACCCGTTGCGCCTGACCCCGCACAACATCGAAGAGGCCGCCGGGCAGGGTGCTTCGATCAAGGCGATCAAGGAGCAACTGCGCGCCGTACCGCACAAAGGCCTCGGCTATGGCGTGCTGCGTTATCTGGCCGATGACCTCAGCCAGCGCAGCATGGCGGCGTTGCCGAACGCACCGGTGACCTTCAACTACCTCGGCCAGTTCGACCAGAGTTTCGCCAGCGATGCGCTGTTCCGTCCGCTGGGTGAGCCGGTTGGTGCGGCCCACGATCCGCAGGCGCCGTTGCCCAACGAGTTGAGCATCGACAGTCAGGTGTACGGCGGTGAATTGTTGCTGCGCTGGACCTTCAGCGCCGAGCGTTATGACGCGCAGACCATCAACGATCTGGCCGACGCCTACCTCGGCGAGCTGCAAAGCCTGATCGCACATTGTTTGCAGGACGACGCTGGCGGCCTGACGCCGTCGGACTTCCCGCTGGCGAAACTGACCCAGGCGCAACTCGATGCACTGCCGGTGCCGGCCGCGCACATCGAAGACGTCTACCCGCTGACGCCGATGCAGGAAGGCATGCTGCTGCACACCTTGCTCGAACCGGGCACCGGTCTGTACTACATGCAGGATCGCTACCGCATCAACAGCGAGCTCGATCCCGAGCGTTTCGCCCAGGCCTGGCAAGCGGTGGTCGCCCGTCACGAAGCGTTGCGCGCATCGTTCTGCTGGAACGTCGGCGAAGACATGCTGCAAGTGATCCACACCCCGGGTCGCACACCGATCGAGTATCTGGACTGGAGCGCCATCAGCGATGCCGAGCAAGAACCGAAGCTGCAGGCGCTGCTGAAAAGCGAGCGCGAGGCCGGCTTCGATCTGCTCAATCAGGCACCGTTCCACCTGCGCCTGATCAAGGTCGGCGCGGCGCGCTACTGGTTCATGATGAGCAACCACCACATCCTCATTGATGCCTGGTGCCGTTCGCTGCTGATGAACGATTTCTTCGAGATCTACACCGCCCTCGGTGAAGGTCGCGAAGCACAGTTGCCGGTGCCGCCGCGCTACCGCGACTACATCGGCTGGCTGCAACGCCAGAGCCTGGCCGAGGCACGTCAGTGGTGGCAGCAGAACCTGCAAGGTTTCGAACGCACCACGCCGATCCCGAGCGACCGACCGTTCCTGCGCGAACACGCCGGCGAAAGCGGCGGCATGATCGTTGGTGACCGTTACACGCGACTGGATGTCGAGGACGGCGCCCGTCTGCGCGAGCTGGCCCAGGCCCATCAACTGACCATCAACACCTTCGCTCAAGCCGCTTGGGCCTTGGTGCTGCGCCGTCTGAGCGGTGATCGCGACGTGCTGTTCGGCGTCACCGTGGCCGGCCGTCCGGTGGAAATGCCGGAAATGCAGCGCACAGTCGGCCTGTTCATCAACAGCATTGCGCTGCGGGTGAAAATGCCTGAGGACGATCAGCGTGCCAGTGTGCGCCAGTGGTTGAGCGGGCTGCTCGACAGCAACATGCAACTGCGTGAGTACGAATACCTGCCGCTGGTGAACATCCAGGAGCAGAGCGAACTGCCCAAAGGCCAGCCGCTGTTCGACAGCCTGTTCGTGTTCGAGAACGCCCCGGTGGAAGTCTCGGTGCTGGACCGTGCGCAGAGCCTCAATGCGACCTCGGACTCCGGCCGCACCCACACCAACTTCCCCCTGACGGCGGTGTGCTACCCGGGCGATGACCTCGGTCTGCACCTGTCGTATGACCAGCGCTACTTCGACGAGTCGACCATCGAACGCATGCTCGGTGAGTTCAAGCGCCTGCTGCTGGCGTTGGTCGAAGGCTTCCATGGCGACATGGCTGATCTGCCGCTGCTGGGGGCCGAGGAACAGGACTTCCTGCTCCACGGTTGCAATCAGAGCGCGCACGACTATCCGCTCGAGCAGAGCTACGTGGCGCTGTTCGAAGCGCAGGTCGCGGCGCATCCGCAGCGCATCGCCGCTACGTGCCTTGATCAGCAACTGAGCTATGCCGCGCTCAATCAGAATGCCAACCGTCTCGGTCATGCACTGGTTGCGGCCGGGGTGCAGATGGATCAACCGGTGGCGTTGCTGGCCGAACGAAATCTTGATCTGCTGGGGATGATCATCGGCAGCTTCAAGGCCGGTGCCGGTTACCTGCCGCTGGATCCGGGCCTGCCGAGCCAGCGTCTGCAGCGGATCATCGAGCTGAGCCGCACGCCAGTGCTGGTATGCAGCGAAGCCTGCCGCGGACAGGCGCAAACCTTGCTCGATGAGTTCAGCTGCGCCAACCGCCCACGGCTGTTGGTCTGGGAAGAGGTGCAGGAGTTGGCGACATCGCTGGAGAACCCGGGGATCTACAGTGGCCCGGACAACCTGGCCTACGTGATCTACACCTCGGGTTCGACCGGGTTGCCGAAAGGCGTGATGGTCGAGCAGCGCGGCATGCTCAACAACCAGTTGAGCAAGGTGCCGTACCTGCAACTGACCGACACCGACGTGATCGCGCAGACCGCTTCGCAAAGCTTCGACATTTCGGTCTGGCAGTTCCTCGCCGCACCGCTGTTCGGTGCGCGGGTGGACATTGTGCCGAACACCATCGCCCACGATCCGCAGGGGGTGCTGGTGCATGTGCAGGCGCAGGGCATCACCGTGCTGGAGAGTGTGCCGTCGCTGATTCAGGGCATGCTCGCTTCCGATCGCCTGAGCCTCGACGGTCTGCGCTGGATGCTGCCGACCGGCGAAGCGATGCCGCCGGAACTGGCGCACCAATGGCTGCTGCGTTACCCGGACATCGGTCTGGTCAACGCTTACGGCCCGGCGGAATGCTCGGATGACGTGGCGTTCTTCCGGGTGGACATGGCCTCGACTCGCGGCAGTTACCTGCCGATCGGTACGCCGACCGACAACAACTTGCTGTACCTGGTCGATGGCGCGCTGGAGCTGGTGCCGTTGGGTGCAGTGGGTGAGTTGTGCGTGGCCGGCACCGGCGTCGGTCGCGGTTACGTCAGCGATCCGTTGCGCACCGCGCCGGTGTTTGTGCCGAACCCGTTCGGCGCGCCGGGCGAGCGTCTGTATCGCACCGGTGACCTCGCGCGGCGGCGCAGTGACGGGGTGCTGGAGTACGTTGGCCGGGTCGACCATCAGGTGAAGATTCGCGGTTACCGCATCGAACTGGGTGAAATCGAAGCGCGTCTGCACGAACAGCCGGAAGTCCGCGATGCGGCAGTCGGCGTGCAGGAGGGCGCCAACGGCAAGCATCTGGTGGGCTATCTGGTGGCCGCTGAAAGCGCGTTGAATCCGAGCGAACGTCTGGAGCGAATCAAGCAACGCCTGCGCAGCGAACTGCCGGAATACATGGTGCCGCTGCACTGGTTGTGGCTCGATCAACTGCCGCACAACGCCAACGGCAAACTCGACCGCAAGGCCTTGCCGGCGCTGGAGATCGGCCAGTTGCAGAGTCAGGATTACCTGGCCCCGCGCAACGAACTGGAACAGACCCTGGCGGACATCTGGGCCGAGGTGCTCAAGGTCGACAAGGTCGGCGTGCGCGACAACTTCTTCGAGCTGGGCGGGCATTCGTTGCTGGCCACGCAGATCGCCTCGCGGGTGCAGAAAACCCTGCAACGCGATGTGCCGCTGCGGGCGATGTTCGAGTGCAGCACGGTGCAGGAGCTGGCCGAGTACATCGAAGGCCTGGCGGCCGGAGACATGACCGAGGACAAGGTGGATCGCTTGAATGATCTGATGGCGGAGCTTGAAGGCTTGTAATCTTCGGCGTCTGTACCGGCCCCTTCGCTGGCTTGCCAGCTCCCACAGTGATCCATGTGTCCACATATTTTGTGTTCACCGTAGAACCTGTGGGAGCTGGCTTGCCAGCGATGGCGTCAGTGAATTCAACACAAATAAACCGGCATATTCACGTACATTTCCAAGGTTGACGATCGACCACCGGCAGCTCAGTCTGCCGGTTCTCTTTTTTGTCGCGGGGGTGGTCGATGCCTTTCTTCACGGTTGACGGACAAGCGCTGCACTACATTGATCAAGGCACCGGCCCGGCCGTGTTGCTGGCGGGCAGTTATCTGTGGGACACGGCCATGTGGGCGCCGCAGATCGCTGCATTGTCGCCGCACTATCGGGTGATTGCGCTGGACCTGTGGGGCCATGGCGAATCCGGGCGCTTGCCGCCAGGCACCACCTCGCTGGATGACATCGCGCGGCAGGTCGAGGCCTTGCTCGATCATCTGCAGATCGAACGGGTCACGCTGGTGGGCCTGTCGGTCGGCGGCATGTGGGGCGTGCGTCTGGCGTTGTCGGCACCGCAACGGATCAACGGTCTGGTGTTGCTCGACACCTACGTCGGCGTCGAGCCTGAGCCGACCCGTCAGTACTACTTCTCGCTGTTCAGGCAGATCGAGGAAAGTGGCGAGATTTCCGAACAATTGCTCGACATCGTGGTACCGATCTTCTTCCGCCCGGGCATCGGTCCGCAGTCGGCGCTGTATCAGGACTTCCGCGCCAAACTCGCGGCCTACACCGCTGATCGCTTGCGCGAAAGCATCGTGCCAATGGGGCGCATCACCTTCAGTCGGGATGACCTCTTGCCGCGTCTGCGCGAGTTGAATGCTGCGACCACCCTGGTGCTGTGCGGCGATCAGGACAAACCGCGACCGCCGTCGGAAGCACAGGAAATGGCTGAGTTGATCGGTTGCCCGTGGGTGCTGGTGCCGGAGGCGGGGCATATTTCCAATCTGGAGAACCCGCAGTTTGTTACTGAGGTGCTGTTCGCCTTCCTGGCTGAGCGCCATTGAAAAACATCGCAGCCTGCGATTCCCCTGTAGGAGCTGCCGCAGGCTGCGATCTTTTGATCTGGCTTATTTCGGCCCGAGAATCTTCGTCAGTTTCTCCGGCGAAGGCGCCCCTTGCTGCTGTTGCAGCTCACCCTTGTCATCCATGTAGAAAATCGCCGGTGTCGCCTGCAGTTCCAGGTCTTCCATCAACTGCATGTTGGCGGCCAGTTTGGTCTGCACCGCTTTTGGAATGTCTTTCAATGGCTTGAGGGTGCTGGCCTTGCCGGCCTTCTCGTGATCTTCCAGGGCCTTGGCCGGATCTTTCGCCGCCAGCAGCGCAGCGGATTTCGCCGGGCTGTCTTCGCGGATGATCCCGACCATGATGTGCCGCAGCTGCACCTTGCCGGCCTTGACCCATGGTCGCGCCTGTTCCCAGAACATGTTGCAGTACGGGCAGTTCGGATCACTGAACAGGTACACGGTGCGTGGTGCATCCTTGTTGCCGTCCTGAATCCAGTTGCTGGCTTCGAACTTGCCCCAGATTTCCTTGGCCATCGGCGCATAAACCATTTTCTGCAATGGCTCGCTGCTCAGATCCTTGCCGTCGGCGTCGTACAGATTGCCGAGCAGCACGTGTTGGCCGTCTGGCGTCAGATACAGCGCCATGCCACGGTTCTGGTACTGCGCCGCATAACCGCGCAAGCCGTCCGGGGCGTCGAACTGACCGACGATTTTCGCGCCCTTGGCTTCGATCTGCTTGATCGCGGCGGGCAATTCTTCGGCGGCCTGCACCGACGGCAGGTGCAGCAGGGCAGTGCCCAGAGTCAGCGTCAGCAGGTGGCGGAGGCGGGGCATGGCAGTTTCCTTGCAGAGGTGGCCGGTGCGGCGGTTGGATTCGGGATGTCGAAGTTTTCCAGGGCGCGGGCCAGACTGGCGTTCGACAGTTCGCCCAGATGACTGCTCAACAAGCGACCGTCAGGGCTATAGAACAGCGTAGTCGGCAGCGCCATGGAACCCACGGCCTGGCCGAGTCGGCCGCTGCGATCAAACAGCACGTTGTTCAGGCTCAGGCCCTGGGTTTCCAGGAAGGTGGCAACGCTTTGCATGCTTTCGGCCTGATTGACGAACAGAAAGGTCAGGTCCGGGCGTTGTTGCTGAGCGTTTTCCAGCACCGGCATCTCGCGCCGGCACGGCGGGCACCAGGTCGCCCACAGGTTGATCACCAATGGACCGCCCTGATAGTCGCTGAGCTGGATGGTCTCGCCGGCGGCGTTGCGCAGGGTGATTTCCGGCAGGCGCGTGCCTTGTTCGTAGATGTTCAGCGACAGGGTTGCCAACAGCCAGAACAGCACACCGCTGGCCACGCCAAAACCCAATGGCCGACGCAGGCCGGGGCGGCGCCAGCCACGATAGAGAGCGGCGAGCAGCAGCACGATCACCCCCGGCCAGGCGAGGAAACCGCCGTCGCGCAGGTCGATGATCTGCCACGGATCGTTACGATAGTGACCCCAATACAGGGCGACAAACGCCACGCGTGCCGCGAGCATGCCCAGCAAAAACAGGCTGAACAGCGCTGACTCGGGATTATCGCCACCACGCTTGGCCACCCGCCAGCCGACAAAGGTCGCCAGCGCCAGGGCACTGATCAGCAGCAGGTGGTTAAGCGCGATGGCAAAGGTGCCGAGGGTGAACGTCAGCATTAATTGGCGTCTCGGGTGGTAGTCCAGCGTTGCAGGAACGTCTCGGCATCCACCTCACCGGTGATGCGCTGGCTACGTCGTTCTTCGCCGTCGGTGCCGATCCAGACAAAACTTGGTGGCCCAGGGACTTTGTAGCGGCCGAGCAGCTCGCGGCTGGCGGCATTGTCAGCAGTGACATCGAGGCGCAGCAGGCGCACGTCGCTCAGCGCCTGCATGACCTTGTCCTTGCCGAACACCTGTTTTTCCATGACTTTGCACGACACGCACCAGTCGGCGTAGTAATCGAGCAGCACCCACTGGCCCTGAGCCTTGGCGCTATCCAGTTCGCGCTGCAGGGCTGCCGGATCCTTGATCGTGGTGAACGCGTAATGCCCGCTCGGTGTGGCGCTGGCGACGCGGCCGGCGCTGTACACCTGCAGTGGCTGATACGGGTCGTCGCTACCACCGGCGGCACCGATCAGCAACAAGCTGCCCCACAGACCGAGCAACAGCGAACTGGCGCCGAACAACTGGGCAACGCGGCCGAAACCTTCCGATTGCTTCCACGCACAAAACGCAGCGATCAGCAGCAGCGCGCCACACAGGCCCAGCCACAGCGACGAGTCCAGCACCGGGCGCAACATCAGCAGCGCGGTCGCGAGGAACAGGAAACCGAAGATGCCCTTGAGCAGGTTCATCCACGCGCCAGGCTTTGGCAGGAAGCGATTACCGACGGTCACCAGCAGCAACAGCGGCACACCGATACCGATGCCCAGCGCGAACAGAATCAGCCCTCCGTGCAGCGCATTGCCGCTCTGCGCGATGTACAACAAAGCGCCGGCCAGTGGCGCGGTCATGCACGGGCCGACCAGCAGACCGGACAACGCGCCGAGCACCCCGGCACCGATCAGGCTGCCGCCATTGCGGCTGCGCGAAGCGTGTTCGAGGCGATCACGCAAGGCCACCGGCAATTGCAATTCAAAGAAGCCGAACATCGGCAACGCCAGCACTACGAATACCGCCGCAAACGCACCCAGCAGCCACGGATTTTGCAGCCATGCCTGCAGATTGGCGCCGAGCAGCGCGGCGATCACTCCCATGGCCGCATACACCAGCGCCATGCAGATCACATAGCTACTGGCCAGGGCGAACCCACGGCGCGGGGTGGCACCACTGCCGACAATCATGCCCGCCAGAATCGGCAGCATCGGCAACGAACACGGAGTAAACGCCAGCAACAGGCCGAGGCCGAAGAACACCAGCAGGCTCCAGCCCAGCGCCCGTTGTTGCAGGCTGCTGGCCAAGGCCTGGTCCGGCGCTTCGGCACTGGATGTTGGCGTTGCTTGACCACCCAGATCGATGACCCGGGTCTGCGGCGGGTAACACAGGCCGGCATCGGCGCAGCCCTGATAACTGACCTTGATCTGACCGCTGGCCGAGGCCGGGATTTTTACCTCCAGCCCCTGGCGATACACCGGTTGTTCACCGAAGAATTCGTCACTGTGCGACTCGCCCTCGGGCAACGCCGGCTGCTGCTCTGCCGTCAAACCGTCGAATTTCAGGCGTTTCTGGTACAGGTAATAGCCGTCGGTGATTTGCCAGAACAGCTGGGTTTCCCCGGACTCAAGGCGTTCGGAGGTGAGCACGAAGGCTTTGTCGACCGGCAGAAACTCCGGTTTGGTCTCGAATGGATTGTTTCCCGCCTGGGCCAGGCCGGAGATCAGCAGTGCAAACAAAAGAAAAAAATGACGCATGGAGGAGCCTTGTCCCTGTGCAAGTGGGGGCACAATGGTGGATGGCGATTAACCGATGATTAACCGTCACGCCCTTGTCGCTGTGGCGTTGGGCGCCATAATGTCAGCTTAATCGGCCAACGGCCTAATCGGCTTTTTTCTACGGGACGGATCATGCACGTACTGGTTTGCGAAGACGATGAACTGATCGCCAGCGGTATCGTTGCCGGTCTCTCGGCGCAGGGCCTGACGGTCGAGCACGTCAACACCGCCTCGAAAGCGCGAGCGATGCTCAAAGTTGCCGAATTCGACGTGATGGTGCTCGATCTCGGCCTGCCTGACGAAGATGGCCTCAAGTTGCTGCAACAACTGCGTCAGCAGGGCCTGGAAATTCCGGTGCTGATCCTGACCGCGCGCGACTCGGTGACCGACCGGGTCGATGGCTTGCAGGCCGGGGCCGATGACTATCTGCTTAAACCGTTCGATCTGCGTGAGCTGTTCGCCCGTCTGCAAACTCTATTGCGCCGGGTCGCCGGACGCAGCGTCAACCTGATCGAACACGGCGCGCTGACCTACGACCCGAGCAGCCGTGAAACGACTCTGGCCGGGCAACCGGTGGACCTGTCGCGGCGCGAGCAATCGCTGTTGCAGGCGCTGCTGCACAACCGTGGCCGGGTGCTGTCCACCGAGCAGTTGAAGGACAGCGTCTACGGCTTCAACGACGAGTTGGAGAGCAACGCGCTGAACGTGCATATCCATCACCTGCGCAGCAAACTCGGCAAGGGCATCGTCGAAACCGTGCGCGGTCTGGGCTATCGCCTCGGGCCGGCCGATGGTGGAGAACAACAGAAGTGATGAGTCTGCGTCTGCGCCTGAGTCTGACCCTCGGCGCCGCGTTCGCCCTGATCTGGGCGCTGGCCGCGGCGTGGATGCTCAGCGACTTGCGCAATCAGATGATGTTTTCCCTCGACCAGCGGCTGGTGGCTTCGGCGCGCATGGTCGCCGGACTGCTGGAGCAACTGCCGGCGTTGCCGAGCAAGGGCGAGGGCACCCATTTCAGTGCCGAACAATTGAACATTCCCGGCGGCATGGCCTGTCAGGTCAGCTCTTTGCGCGGGGAAATCCTGGCCCGCAGCCACAGCAGCCCCGAGCAAACCCTGGAAGCGGAAAAAATGGGCTTCCATGACCAGATGATCGATGGCGCGCCGTGGCGCAGTTTTACCCTCGCGCGAGGTGATGTGCGGATCACCACTGCCGACCGGCAGATCGAGCGCGAAGCGCTGAACATGTCAATCCTGCTGGCGGCTTCGGTGCCGGTCGGCGTGGCGTTGCTCGGTTGCCTGTGCCTGTTGTGGCTGGGCATTGGCCAGGGGCTGGCGCCGCTCAATCGCCTGCGCGAAGCCTTGATGCGGCGTAACGCCGACTCGCTTGAGCCATTGCAGTTGCAGTCGTTTCCCAGTGAATTGAAACCGTTGCTCGATACGCAGAACCAGCTGTTCCAGCGCATCGGCAAGACCATCGAACGCGAGCGTCGCCTGACCGGTGACGCCGCCCATGAACTGCGCAGCCCGCTGACCGCGATCAAGACCCACCTGCAAGTGGCGCGCATGACCGAAGGCAGTGCCCGTGATCAGTCGCTGGCCCGGGCCGAGGAGGGCGCCGACCGCATGCACCGCACCCTGGAGCAACTGCTGTTGCTGGCGCGGGTCGAGGGCAGTCTTTCGTTCGACGACGGCGTGCAATGCAGCGCCGAGCAGGTGGCGAAACTGGCGATGCAGGATGCGGCCGGTGGTGAACGCCAGCGCATCAAGTTGCAATTGCCCAAGCAGCTTTCCAATGCGCCCGTGCAAATGCCGGCGGTGCTGTCGATTGCCGCGTTGCGCAATCTGCTCGACAACGCCCTGCGCCATACCCCGGCAGACGCTGAGGTGGAGCTGAGTCTGGAAACCGTCGGCCAGCGCGCCCGCTTCTTGGTGCGCGACCATGGTCCCGGAATTGCGGCGCAAGATCTGCAACACCTGACCCAACGCTTCTGGCGCAACGGCCAGAGCACCGGCTGCGGACTGGGCCTGGCGATTGTGCAAGCCATCGTCCAGCGCTGCGCTTGCACCCTGCATTTCGACAGCCGGCCGGATGGCTTGCGAGTCGAGTTGACGATGCCCTTGCAACCCGTTTGAACTCACCACCATCCCTGTAGGAGCTGCCGAAGGCTGCGATCTTTTGATCTTGATCTTGAAAAACAAAATCAAAAGATCGCAGCCTGCGGCAGCTCCTACAGGGGATTGGTGGTGTGGCACATCAAATGTAACTCCTCGGCATTGGTGATTTGGCAATTGCGGCGTTAAGGTCGGGGCTGCTCTGACTCAATGGATTGAGGGAACGTGCCATGGAAGCATCGATCTGCATCTGCCCGGCGAAACCCGCCGACGCTGGCCTCATCAGTCGCATCATCGAGCGTTCGATTCGCGTCGGATGTGTGCTCGATCACCGCAACGATCCGCAGCAGGTCAGCCACTGGATCGGCCGGCAATCTGCCGATGTCATCAGCGCGCACCTTGCCGACGCGCATTGCTACCTGAATATCGCCTTAATGCAGGACAAGCCGGTGGGTGTCGGCATGGCCACGGCCAGCGGTGAGATCGGCTTTTGCCATGTGCAGCCCGAATGGTTTCGTCGTGGCGCAGGCCGCGCACTGATGATGGACCTTGAAGGCTGGCTGCGGATTCGTGGTGTGCCGCAGGTGTGCATCGCCAGCACACGCACCGGTGCGGCTTTTTATCGACATCTGGGCTACTGCAATTCGGCGCTATCCGCCAGCGATCAGGGCTTGCACCGTGTTGCGCTGCACAAGCCATTGGTGGTGCCCGACTGACAACTCGATCAAGGGTCTAAATCCTCGCCTCGCTTAAGCGTTTCCAGAACAGGAAAACCTGCATGTGCGCCCCGCGACCGGAACGCGCACCTGTGCGGTGTGCTGTTTTGGTCACTATCCATAGCGTATTGAGGGGTCGAGAGATGTCAGTCGCCACCAGCCTTATCGAAGAGTCGTCGGCCCGGATCACCTCCGCGCCGGCGGAAACCCTGTATCAGTTCAACGAATCACCGCTGCTGGCCCGCCAGAGTCAGCAGGAATCCAATGCCCGCAGCTACCCGCGACGCATTCCGCTGGCACTCAAGCGCGCCAAGGGCCTGTACGTCGAAGATGTCGAAGGTCGGACCTTCATCGATTGCCTGGCCGGTGCCGGCACGTTGGCTTTGGGCCATAACCACCCGGTGGTGATCGAGGCGATTCAGCAAGTGCTGACGGATGAGTTGCCGCTGCACACCCTCGACCTGACCACGCCGGTCAAGGATCAGTTTGTCCAGGACCTGTTCGGTTTGCTCCCGCCAGCACTGGCGGCCGAGGCGAAAATCCAGTTCTGTGGCCCGACCGGCACCGACGCGGTGGAAGCCGCGCTGAAACTGGTGCGCACCGCCACCGGGCGCAGCACCGTGCTGTCGTTCTCCGGCGGTTATCACGGCATGAGCCAGGGTGCCTTGAGCCTGATGGGCAGCCTGGGGCCGAAAAAGCCGCTGGGCGCCTTGCTCAGCAACGGTGTGCAATTCATGCCGTTCCCTTACGACTACCGTTGCCCGTTCGGCCTCGGTGGCGCGGCCGGTGTCAAAGCCAACCTGAGTTATCTGGAAAACCTGCTCAACGATCCTGAAGCCGGCGTGCAATTGCCGGCAGCGGTGATTGTCGAAGCGGTGCAGGGCGAGGGCGGGGTGATTCCGGCCGACGTCGAGTGGCTGCGCGGCTTGCGTCGGATCACCGAAAAGGCCGGTGTGGCGCTGATCGTCGACGAGATCCAGAGCGGTTTCGCCCGCACCGGCAAGATGTTTGCCTTCGAACACGCCGATATCGTCCCGGACGTGGTGGTGTTGTCCAAAGCCATCGGCGGCAGCCTGCCACTGGCGGTGGTGGTCTATCGCGACTGGCTCGACACCTGGCAACCCGGTGCCCATGCCGGTACGTTCCGTGGCAATCAGATGGCGATGGCCGCCGGTTCCGCGGTGATGCGTTATCTGCTCGAACACAAGGTCTGCGAACACGCTGCGGCGATGGGCGAACGCCTGAGCGAACACCTGCGCATACTGCAACGCGACTTCCCGCAACTGGGCGACATTCGTGGTCGTGGCTTGATGCTCGGCGTCGAACTGGTTGACCCGAACGGCGCACCGGACGCCCTTGGTCACCCACCCGCGTTCGCCCGTCTGGCACCGCTGGTGCAGCGTGAATGCCTCAAGCGCGGACTGATTCTCGAATTGGGCGGCCGGCATGGCGCGGTGGTGCGCTTCCTGCCGCCGCTGGTGATCACCGCCGCCGAAATCGACCGCGTCGCCGAGATCTTCGGCCGGGCTCTGACCGCTGCCACCGCCGCTGTGTAAATTTTTCGCCGCGCCGAACGTTCTATCTACATACCCGGCTGCACCCCGTGTGCAGCCCACCCCTACAGTGATGGAGAACCAGCATGACGTCAGTATTCGACCGCGAGGACATCCTCTTTCAGGTCGTGGTCAACCACGAAGAGCAATACTCGATCTGGCCGGATTACAAAGCCGTGCCTGAAGGCTGGCGCACCGTGGGCAAGAGCGGCCTGAAGAAGGAATGCCTGGCCTACATCGAAGAAGTCTGGACCGACATGCGTCCGCTGAGCCTGCGCCAGAAGATGGAAGGGCAGGCGGCTGCTCAGTAATCTGCCAGGCAAAACAAACCCGCTGGACTGGTGACAGTCAGCGGGTTTTTTCATGGTCCTCAAAAGATCGCAGCCTTCGGCAGCTCCTACATGGGAATACTTTCACCCTGTAGGAGCTGCCGCAGGCTGCGATCTTTTGACCTTAGGCCGAAGGCCCGCCGCTCAAACCCTTGAGCAGCAAATCCACATTCCCCTCCAGCTCTGCCACCGGATCCGCTGCATCGGTACTCAACACCAGCAGACGACTCCCCGATTCGGCAATCGCCGCTTTCACCGCTTCCGACGGCTGACGATGATGCAGCACCAGCGCCACGTCGTTGTCCTTCAGCGTTGCCGTGAGTTTCTTCAGATCTTCGGCTGTCCACTCGGCATCTGCTCGCGCGTCCTGGCCGATCAGCTCCAGATTCAGGCTGCCGATCAGGTAACCGAAGTGATCGCTGAGGCTCATCACACTCAGGTTGTCGGCCTCGGCCAGGCGCGCTTCGCTGTCGGCGCTGAGTTTGAGCAGGCGCTGTTTCAGCGCTGCCAGATTGGCCTCGATCTTCGGTTTGGCCGAAGGCGCCAGGCGCACTAGGTCCGCCGCCATCACGTCGGCCATGCGCCCCATGTTGTTGCTCGCCAGCCACGGCTGACTGTTCAAGCCATCGACCTTCAAGCCCGGTTGCACGGCAATCCCCGGCAGGGCGCCGTCCACCGGCCGCGCCGCGTCGACTTCGACAATGCGAATGTTGCTGCGCCGCGCGATCGGGTACAGCGGATCATCCGCCCACAGCGAGCGCACGCCGATCACCGCGTCGGCATCGCTTGCCAGTTTGCCCAGCGCCGGAGCGCCGCGGCCGATGAAGTACGCGGTCTGACGGCTACCCGGCAGATTCGCCGGGGCCGCGCGCTCCAGGCTGACGTCGGTACCTTTGAGCAGCACTTCGCCGAGGCCGTAGGTGATGGGCAGCGAGGCCAGTACGCGCAGCGGTTGAGGGTTTTCAGCCGCCAGCAACGGGCTGCCGACCACGCCGCACAGGGCCATGGCCAGGGTCAGTTTTCGCAGTGAGAAAGTCATTTATCCAAGGTTCCCTTTCAGACTCGGGACAACCCCGCGCGCGATGGCGGCGAGGGCGAAGGCGATGCCGGCGACCAGGATGATCGCGGCGCCGGAGGGGATCGGCAGATCGAAGACGATCGGCGCGAGAATCCCGCACAGCGTGCTGACGGTGGCAATCAGCACCGAACACCAGAAGAAGCCCTTGAGCGACTGGCTGAGCAAACGCGCGGCCGCCGCCGGAATCACCAGCAACGCGCCGACCAGAATCGCGCCGATGACCTTCACCGCCGCGACGGTGATCAGCGTCACCAGAATCACGAACAAGTAATCCAGAGTCTTCACCGCCACGCCGCGCACCGCTGCCAGTTGCGGGTTGAAACTGGCCAGCATGATCCGGTTGTACAGCGGTAGCGCCAGGGCCATGACCAGCGAACCGACGATGGCCAGCACCAGCAGGTCGTTGCCATTGACGGTGAGCACCGAACCGAACAGCACGTTCTCCAGAATGTGCACGTTGATCTTGCCTGCGAGAATCAGCAGCAGGCTCGCGCCGAGCGCCAGCGACACCGAGAGGAACACACCGATCAGCGTATCCGGCGCCAAGCCGGTGCGGTTGCGCAGATAGTTGAGCAGGATGCCGAACAATAGGCAGTAACCGAACAGGCTGCCGTACGGCCCGGTGTAGGGTTCGCCGAGCAGAATGCCGATGGCCACGCCGGTCAGCGCCGCGTGCCCGACCGCTTCGGAGAAAAACGCAAAGCGCTTGACCACCACCAGCGTGCCGAGGCCACCGAGCACCGGGCCGATCAACAGGCCGGCGAGCAATGCGTTGACCACAAAACCGTAGGCCAGCGCCTCCGGCAGGTAACCGGACGACGCCCAGCCCTGAACCATCAAACGAAAGGCTTCGTAACTCATCAGACCGCGCTCCGTGGATGGGTGGAAAACAGACTCAGCAGCCGATCCGGGGTCAGCGCCTGTTGCGGCGTGGCGTCGAACAGCACGCGGCGGTTGAGGCCGGTGACCCGGTCGGCCAGACGCTTGACCGCTTCCAGATCGTGCTCGATCCACAACACGGTGATGCCGACGGCGCGCCAGTCGCCGAGCAGGCGTTCGAACACCTGGATCCCGGCTTCGTCGAGGGCTGACATCGGCTCATCCAGCACCAGCAATTGCGGGGCCGGGATCAAGCCTTGGGCGAGCAACACGCGCTGCCGTTCGCCACCGGACAACGCGCCCATGCGCCGCTTGCGTTTGTCCTGCATGCCGACCCGTTCCAGGGCCTCGCCGATGGCTTTGGCGTAATGCTTGCTCAAGCCGAGAAACGCCGGCCGACGCTGGCACATCGCGGCCATGAAATCGTCGACGGTCATCGGCAGGCCGCGATCGAACTCCAGCGCCTGCGGCACGTAGCCGATGGTGCCGGGTTGGCCGGGCCAGTGCAGGCTCAGTTGACCCTGATGCGGCATCTGCCCGAGCAAGGTCTTGATCAGCGAACTCTTGCCGCCGCCGTTGGGGCCGACCAGGGCGTGAACGTGGCCGGGCTGGACCTGGAAGGTGACGTTGTCGAGGATCGTGGTGCGCCCGAGGGTCAGACAAACCTCAGAAAATTCCAGGGTAGGCCCGCCTACCCTCTGTAGGAGTGAGCCTGCTCGCGATGGCGGAGTGTCATTCAGCGGTGTGGTTGACTGGCCGGGCGCTATCGCGAGCAGGCTCGCTCCTACAGGGGATTCGAGTTCGTTCCGGATAGTTTCTTTCGAGGTCATGCCCCGGACTCCTGAATCGCCCGCACCACGGTGTCGAGGTTGCCGGTCATTTCCTTTTCATACTTGTCGGCGCTGTATTCGCCATAGGAAATGTGCGACAGCGGGTACAACTTCACCCCGGACTCACGCTGGATGGTCTCGACGTAAGTCGAGGGGAAATCCATCTCCGAGAAGATCACCTTCACGTCGAGCTCGCGCAGTTGGTCGATGGTCTTTTTCAACTGACTCGGGCTCGGTTCGATGCCGTGGGCCGGTTCGACCACGGCCGTCACTTCCAGGCCAAATTCGCGCAGCAGATAGTCATAAGCCGCATGCACCGTGGCCACGCGCAATTCGGCGTTAGGTGCCTGGGTCAGTTTCGCCAGCGCATCGGCGCGCATCTGCCGCAGGCGTTTGCCGTAGGCGCGGGCGTTCTGGGTGTAGGTCTTGGCGTTGTCCGGGTCGAGCTTGCCCAGCTCGCGAGCGATGTTGTTGACCTGAGCAATCGAGGCGCTGATCGACAGGAAGGTGTGCGGGTTGACCACTTTGCCGGCACCGCGCGCCGCGGTACCGGTGGCGGCCAGCAGCGGCACGTTTTCATTGGCTTCGATGGTCTTGATGTTCGGCGTTTCACTGGCGGCTATCATGCGGTCGGCGAAGTCGTCATGGCCGACACCGTTGAGCACGATCACGTCCAGGCCGCTGATGCGCTTGATGTCTTCGGCGCGTGGCTCGTAGGCATGCGGGTTGAAACCGGCGGGAATCAGCGGCACCACCTCGGCCTTGTCGCCGACGATATTCGCCACATAGCTGTAATACGGATGCAGGGTGATGCCGATGCGCAGGCGTTTGCCCGGATCGGCGCTGGCCAGCGGGCTCAGCAGGCACGCGCACAGGCCTAACAGCAGGGTGCGCAGGAGGGGACGGCGAGTCAGTGAAATAAGCATGGGCAAGCGGTCTTCTCTCGGGTGAAGGCGAAGGTTCAGTGGCGATGCTCGCGGGTTACACCGGCATCGAACTGCGCGACGATCTGTTTCCAGCCAGCGGCGGACAGCGCGGCATCGGTCAGCTCGGCGGGCGTTTTCAGATCGGCGTCGCGGTTAAGCCAGATGTCCGGCGCGGCAGTGGCGTCGGCGCTCAGCCGCATCACGAACGAACCGGCGACGGCGGGTGCCTGGCTGTGGCCGAAATAGGCCGTGTCCGCCAGCAACTGCCAGGCATGCCCGCCACGGCTGACTGAACTGGCGTCCTGGGCGAACGGGGCGAAGCCTTCTTCAGCCAGAGTCTGTGGCGTCGGCAGGCTTTGCTGTTCCTCACGCAGCAGGCGGATTTCATCGAGGGTCACCCGCAGGTCGGCGTAGATGCCTTGCTCGGCGGCGCTGAGATCGCGCCGCGCATCGAGCTGATGGCTGGCGACCGGTTCCGGTTCATGGGACACCCCGCGCCAGGCGACCACCGAGCCGGCGACCGCGAGGATCAGCAAGCACAACAGCAGAACGTTAAGGGTTTCATGCCCGGCACCGGCCGGGCGTACAACTTGGATGGTGGGCGTGCTCATGGGGCCTCGATGTCCGCTTGGTCGATTTCCACGACGTGGCCGGGGCCGGCGTCGAACAGCACATAAAACTCGGCCGCCGGTTTCTTGAACGTCACGGTCGAGTCGGCGCCGAGCTTGCCCGGCAGCAGAATGGTTTCGTCGTAACCGATCACATCGAGGGTCACCCCCGGCGCGCCGCTGCCGTCGGAGAAGCCGCCGGTGCATTTGATCTGCTCGGCATCGACGGCTTTGCATTCGCACATCGGGTTATGGGCCAGGGCGCCGGCGCTGAAACCTGCGCACAGCATCAGCAACGCGGCGCGCAACCGCAGGCGGGAAGGGCGTTGAACGCGGTTCATGGTTTGGCTCCTTGTTGGTTCAGCCAGGCGAGGGTCGCGGGGGAGGCCTGGCTCAGGGGAATCGAGGCTTGGTGCATGCTGCCGTCCCAGCCTTCCATGGTGATCCACAGTTCGGCATCGGCCTTGGTCTTTTCCGCCACCGGCAATTGCGCGCCCATGCGATACGGCGTGCCGAAGAAAATCACCCCGGCGGCGCGCAGGCTGCGCGGTTTGCCGATGCGCAGGTAGGTGGCCTTGACCTGTTCGACGCAGGCATCGCAGAGGGCGGCATTGAAGTCCTTCATGTAGCCGGCGGGGCCGCTCAGGCGCGGTGCTTCGTTGCGCAGTTCGGCCAGGCGCAGGCTCCACGGGCCGACCTGGATCTCGCCGACCTCATGCTCACCAAGGCCGACGTCACCGCGAAACAGCGCGGCATCGGCGAAATACTTGGGCATGAAGCCCAACGGAATCAGCAGCAACAGGGCGTTCAGATGAAAGCGCCATTTGTGCCAGAAGCGGCGCAGGGCGGACGGTGGGGCAGTGCGGCTGGACTGGCTCACAGGCTGACCTCCGCCGGTTCACGGCTGACGCGGGGGTTGCGGGCCTTTTTATTCTCGCGCTTGAGCGCGTTGGCGGTGGCCAGCGCGGTGCGCTTGGTCCAGATCAACAGGCCGCTGAGGACCATCATGCTCAGCAGCAGGCCGAAGAAGAACCAGATCAGTTTGATCCACAGTCCGCCGAAATCACCGGTGTGCAGCGGACGCATCGACTCGGTGACGAACTCCAGCGAGGAACGGTCAGTCAGCAGTCGGGTGGCGGCCATCTCACCGTTGTACGGGTTAAGCGTGGCGGTCTGGAACATCAGTGGGTACCAGCCGCGCCCGCCAACACTGAGGTGGCTGTAGGCATTGCTCGGCAGGCTGACGAAGCTGACTTCCAGCCCGGGTATGTGCTGTTCGGCGATCTGTACCGCGCGATCAAGGCTGATCCGTGGGGGAGGACTGGCGTCGCTCGACATCGGTACGCTTTCCCGGGACATGGCGGGAATGATCGGCTCGCTGCTGATGGACACCTGGTTGTCGGCCAGAATGGCCTGAATCAGAAACCAGGTGCCGGTGATCGAGATCACCGCGATGAACCAGATCGACCAGATGCCGCTCAGTCGATGGAAGTCGCCCCAGAAGATCCGCGCGCCGTGACGAAAACGCAGGGTGGGCTTGAAGAAGCCTTTCCAGAAGCGCTTGTACACCACCAGCCCGGTGACCAGCGAAGCGAGCATCGGCAGGCCGAGGAACGACACCAGGTACCAGCCCCAGCTGAAACCGTTGGTGAACGGCACCAGCCACCAGCCGTGCAGGGCGCGGGTGAACGCCTTGAAGTTGAAGTCCGGCGCCGGGCCCTGAATCACCCCGGTGTACGGGTTGACGTAGACCGTCTGCGAGCGGCCGTCGGGGTAGCTGACCTCGACGTCGAGGGCGAAGTGCGATTCGTCGGGACGGCTGATGCTTTCCACCAGCGTCTGCGGTTCGGCCTGTTTGATCGCGGCCAGCACTTGATCGTAACTGAGCCGCGGTGCGTCATCCGACGGCTGACTGGCGCGCATTTGCGGATTGGCCAGCCAGACGATTTCCTGGCTGACCACCGCCAGCGTGCCGGTGACACAGACGATCAGGACAAAAAACCAGATCGGCAGCGCGAGCCAGCTATGCACCAGGAACCACAGTTTGGAACGGGATTTCTTCGACATGATTGCGCGTCTTGATTTCGATGAAGGGCACGCGGCTACGGGCTTCGCAGCGCGGGTGTCCGCAAAAGGCGCGGTCGTGGCTGTTGCCTGTGCGAACGGCCTGCATCTTTATAGGACGGATGAGCCGGACAAATCCCGAAAGGTGATATGAAAGCAAATGTTTCGCACTTCGCCGATCAAACACGATTCATGAATGTGGCACTCACTGTCAGGCAATTGATGGCCGGTTCGCGCTCCTTATGATGGAAATCACTGGATTCCCCGAGCGAGCACCCTGATGAGCCCCAGAACCCTCTACGACAAACACATCGATTCGCACACCGTGTGCCGCCTCGACGATCAGGGTCATGCGCTGCTGTATATCGATCGCCAGGTGATCAACGAATACACCAGCCCTCAGGCGTTCAGCGGTCTGCGCGCCGCCGGACGCAAGGCCTGGCGGCCGGGTACGGCGTTGGCGGTGGTCGATCACGTCAACCCGACCACCCCCAAACGAGTGGCGGCGATGCCTGACGCCGGCGGTGCGCGGCAGGTGTCGTATCTGGCGGAAAACTGCCGGGACTTCGGCATCGAACTGCTGGATATCCTCGACAAGCGTCAGGGCATTGAACATGTGATCGCCCCGGAGCAGGGCTTCATTCTGCCGGGCATGGTCATCGCCGCCGGCGACAGCCACACCACCACGTACGGTGCGCTGGGGGCGTTCGGGTTTGGCATTGGCACCTCGGAAATCGAGCACCTGCTGGCCTCGCAGACGCTGGTCTACAAACGCCTGAAAAGCCTGCGCGTGACGGTGGATGGCGAGCTGGCGCCGGGGCTGACGTCCAAGGACGTGATCATGGCGCTGATCGGCCGCATCGGTGCGTCGGGCGCCACTGGCTATGCGATCGAGTTCTGCGGATCGACCATCGATGCGCTAAGCGTCGAAGCGCGGATGACCATTTGCAACATGGCGGTAGAGGCCGGCGC
This sequence comes from Pseudomonas sp. LF020, assembly GCF_053456425.1. Classification (NCBI taxonomy): domain Bacteria; kingdom Pseudomonadati; phylum Pseudomonadota; class Gammaproteobacteria; order Pseudomonadales; family Pseudomonadaceae; genus Pseudomonas; species Pseudomonas sp. LF020. Next base: position 17,607 of record NZ_JBRFIX010000014.1, on the reverse strand, counting down.
GCGCGGTGCGTTCATGGCGCCGGACGAAAAGGTTTTTGCCTATCTCAAGGGCAAACCCCGGGCGCCGCAAGGTGAGTTGTGGGAGCGCGGCGTGGCAAAGTGGCGTGAACTGCGCAGCGATCCCGGCGCCGTGTTTGACCGTGAAGTACACCTGGACGCCAGCCTGCTGGAGCCGATGGTCACCTGGGGCACCAGCCCGGATCATGCGGCGCCGATCGGCGCGCAGGTGCCGGACCCGCAACGCATCGATGATCCGATCCTGCGTCAGGACATGCGCCGCGCCCTTCAATACATGGGCCTGGAGGCGGGAATGGCACTGCGCGATATCGTCATCAGTCACGCTTTTATCGGCTCCTGCACCAACGCGCGGATCGAGGATCTGCGTGACGCCGCTAGCGTGGTGCGGGGACGGCAGGTGGCCGGGCATGTGCGGGCGATGATCGTGCCCGGTTCCAGCGCAGTGCGGGCCCAGGCCGAGGCTGAGGGGCTGGCGCAGATCTTCATCGACGCCGGTTTCGAATGGCGTCAGTCCGGCTGCTCGATGTGCCTGGCGATGAACGATGACGTGCTCGCGCCCGGCGACCGTTGCGCCTCCAGCACCAACCGCAATTTCGAAGGCCGGCAGGGCGCCGGGGCGCGCACGCACCTGATGAGCCCGGCGATGGTGGCTGCCGCCGCGATCAGTGGCCACCTCACCGACATCCGCCACTTTGGAGAACGCCCATGAGTCTGCAACCCTTCACGCAGGTCAGCGGCCAGGCCGCGCCGCTGCTCGCGGCCAACGTCGATACCGACGTGATCATGCCCAAGCAATTCCTCAAGGGCATCGACCGTCAGGGCCTGGATCGTGGACTGTTTTTCGATCTGCGCTTTCTCGCCGACGGTACGCCCAACCCGGAATTCGTGCTGAACCAACCGGCCTGGCAGGGCGCGAGTTTCTTGGTGGTCGGGACGAATTTCGGCTGCGGTTCCAGCCGCGAACACGCGGTGTGGGGGTTGCAGCAAATGGGCATTCGCGCGCTGATCGGCAGCAGCTTTGCCGGAATTTTCTACGATAACTGCCAGCGCAACGGGGTGTTGCTGATTACCCTGGACGAGGCGCAGGTGCAGCGCATTGGCCGGTTGGTGAGTCAGCCTGAAACGGCCCGGATCAATGTGGATCTGGAGGCGCAGCAGATTCGTCTGGCGGACGGTGAAATTGTGGATTTTCAGATTGATGGCTTGCGCAAGACCGCACTGTTGCTGGGGCTGGATGCGATTGGCAGTACCTTGCAGCGGCGTCAGCAGATCGAGGCGTTCGAGCGCGAACACCTGGCCGCCAACCCATGGCTGACCTGACACACCTTTGACCCTGTGGGAGCTGGCTTGCCAGCGATGAGGCCAGCACATCCAGCATTTATATCGGCTGGGCTGACGCCTTCGCTGGCAAGCCAGCTCCCACAAGGTTTTGTGGTGTTTGGGTTACAGAGAAAGATCCTTGAAATGCCCCTGCAAAAACTCCACACACGCCCGCAGCTTCCCGGAGTTGGCCAGCCGTGTCGGGTACACCGCCCAGACATTGGCGCTCTGGCTGTAATCGGCCAGCACCGGCAGCAGTCGGCCCTGATCCAGCAACGGGTTCACATCCCACAACGAACGCAGCAACACGCCGCGTCCGTCGAGCGCCCATTGCAGGACGATTTCGCCGTTGTTGGACGATAACGGCCCACTGACCCGCACGCTTTCCGGCGTACCGTCGCGATCCAGATGCCAGACGCCGAAGGCGTTGTCGCGCTCCTTGATCACCAGGCAGTCATGTTGCTGTAGATCGTCCAGAGTCTGCGGTGTACCTCGGCGCTCAAGGTATTCGGGCGCAGCGCACAGCACCCGGCGGTTACTCACCAGTTGCCGGCCGATGTGCTGGCCGGGCAGGTCGTCGCCGACGCGGATTTCCAGATCGAAGCCCTCGTTGACGATGTCCACTGCACGGTCGAACAGGTCCAGGCGAATCTGCAACTGCGGGTGAAGCTCGGCCAGCCGCGAAACCGCAGGCGCCACATGGTTACGGCCGAAACCGAAACTGCTGCAAATGTGCAGGCGCCCGCGCGGGCTGTCGTGGGCGTCGGCGAGGTCGTCGCGCAACTGCTGGAAGTCATCGAGAATACGTAAGGCCCAGCGCTGCACCCGCTCGCCGTCCTCGGTCAGCGACACGCGACGACTGGTGCGGTGCAGCAGGCGAGTGCCGAGGGTCGATTCGAGAATCTGAATGCGTTTGCTGACGTAGGCCGGGGACAGGCCCAGCTCATCGGCAGCGGCGGCGAAACCGTTCTTGCGGATCACGGTCAGCAGCACGCGCAGGTCTTCGGGCAGGGGCACGGGGTCTTGGTTCTGGGACATGGCGGAACGGGCACTGGCGGCACAAGCCGCCAGCATAGCATCGGCGGGGAACGCTCGATTCAGCGCAGGAAATCCAGCGCCTCGGCGAGCAACAGTTCGGGCACTTCCTCGGCCAGATAATGCCCGGCCGGCAGCGCCTTGCCGCTGACGTCGGTTGCCACGTGCTGCCATTCCTTGAGCGGATCGAAGCAACGGCCGACCGTGCCTTCGGCGCCCCACAACACCCGCAGCGGCAGATCAAGATGATTGCCGGCAGCGAGGTCGGCACTGTCATGTTCCAGATCGATGCTGGCGCTGGCGCGGTAATCTTCGCAAATGCCCCGGGCGCTGCCGGGACGTTGCAGGCAACGCAGGTATTCGCTGAACGCAGGCTCGGTGAACGGCGCAAGTCCGGCGCTGCGGCTGCCCATCACGCTGCGCAGATAGGCCGCGGGATCGGCTTCGATCAGGGTTTCCGGCAACGGCGCCGGGCGGATCAGGAAGAACCAGTGCCAATAGGCGCGGGCAAAGGCTTCGTTGGTCTGGGTGTACATCGCCAGGGTCGGGGCGATGTCCAGCAGCATCATTCGCTGCACCGCAGTGCGGTGGTCGAGGGCCAGGCGATGGGCGACCCGCGCGCCACGGTCGTGGGCCAGAATCGAGAACTGTTCGAAGCCCAGCGCCTGCATCAACTCGAGGTTGTCCCTGGCCATTTCGCGTTTTGAGTAATTACGATGTTGTTCATCGGCCGCCGGGCGGGCGCTGTCGCCGTAGCCGCGCAGGTCGGCGGCGACCACGGTGAAGTGCTCGGCCAGTTGTTCGGCAATCTTGTGCCAGATCACGTGGGTCTGCGGGTGCCCGTGCAACAGCAACAGCCCCGGGCCGCTGCCGCCGAGGCGATAGGCGATGTCGACGCCGTTGACGTGGCGCTGGTCTTTGTCGAATCCGGCAAACATCGGGCTGATCCTTGTTCAGGTGCGGGTGGGATGCATCCTGAAAGTGTTCGACATTCGGGGCAAGGGTTGAAGCGTGGTGTGGTGGTTCATGAAGTGTGATGTGTGTCGTCAGGGCTGGCCCCTTCGCGGGCAAGCCCGCTCCCACAGTGTTTTTCTGTGTGACACCCATCGTATAAACACCAGAGATCCCTGTGGGAGCGGGCTTGCCCGCGAAGAGGCCAGCCCAAACCCTGAAGATCTCAACCCTGACTGAACATCTCCATCGCCCGCTGCTTGATCTGCTCTTCCGTCAGATCCTCCTTGCGCGTCGCCAGAAACCACACATGACCATACGGATCCTTCAGCGTCCCGCTGCGATCGCCATAAAACTGGTCCTTGACCTCCGACACCGCTTTCGCCCCGGCATCCAGGGCTCGTTGAAAGGACTTGTCGACATCGGTGACATACAGATGCAGACCAACGGCCACGGCGTTGTCCGGATCGCTCAACGGCCCTTGATCGCACGGCGTGCCGAGCATGATCGCGCTGTCGCCAATGCGCAGTTCGGCGTGGCCGACGCGCCCGTCGGGCATGTCCAGGCGCATGACCTGCGTGGCGCCGAAGGCTTTCTTGTAGAACTCGATGGCTTCGGCAGCCTTGAGGATGCCGAGGTACGGGGTAATGCTGTGATACCCCTCGGGAATGGGTTTGACGCTCATGACGTTCTCCCTGTTTTTGTTTTGCGAGGTATGGCTCCACCGGATTTGTGGAAGATTCACTATAGAACTGTCTGCGCGGCCAGGATTTTTCCCCGACGAGCAGTCAGCCGAGGAAATGCGCCCCCGGCCCCTGCTCACCGAGCACATCGCCCTGGTTGCGCAGCGGGCAGGCTTCCATCGACAGACACCCACAACCGATGCAACCGGTGAGCCGGTCGCGCAACAGGGTCAATTGGTTGATCCGCTCATCCAGCTCCCGTCGCCACTGCTCGGACAGGATTTTCCAGTCTGCCGCTGTCGGCGCGCGGTCGTCCGGGAGGGTTTTCAGCGCTTCGCCAATCTCCGCCAGCGGAATACCCAGGCGCTGCGCGACCTTGATCAACGCCACCCGACGCAACACTGCCCGTGGATAACGGCGCTGATTGCCGGCATTGCGCTGGCTGGTGATCAGGCCTTTCGATTCATAAAAGTGCAGGGCAGTGACCGCGACTCCGCTGCGCGCGGCGACTTCGCCCACGGTGAGTTGCTTGTGCAGGTTTTCCTTGGTGATCATTTTGCAAAATGACTCTTGACCTTGACTTAACTAGAGGTTTTACCCTGCAGGCCTTCGAGTCGCAAGACTCGGCTTACGATGAGTGGGGACTTCTCATGCAAACCTCAGCGAAAAATCGCAGCTTTACCCAATTGATCGAATTCGAGATCGAGCCGCGCCAGCAACCTGCATTGGTCTGTGCGCTGGCGCAGCAGAGCGAACATCTGGCGCAGCGCTACGCAGGCTTTGTCAGCGCGAGCGTCCAGGTCAGCGACGACGGTCGGCGGGTGCTGAGCTTGCTGCAGTGGCAGAGCCGCGAGGCCGGGGAGGCGGCGTTCGGTCGCTATGAAAGCGGCGAGCAGGATTTCTGGCAACTGATCCGCGCCCATCAGGCGAAAACCGTGACCTTCAATTCATTCCAGGTGTTGAGAAGCATCGCCCGCAGTCATGACGATGCGCTGCACTGCAACCTGGTCGGCTAGATCGACAACTGGATCAGGCGTTCACCGTGCAGGTTCTCCGTGAGTCGCCGCTTGTTCACCGCCAGTTCGCCGATCTTGATCAAACGCGTGCGAGTGACGTTGCGGCTCAGGCCGAGTAGCGCGGCGGTGTGCACCTGGTTGTAATGGCAGAAGCGATAGGCGGCACGCAGCAGGGCGTCTTCGACTTTTTCGTGAAGGGCGCCGGCCTGTTGTTCGAAGAGCTTTTGAAAGGCCCGCTCCAGCAACGCTTCCGGTGAATCGTCGGTGTTCGACTGCTGATCATCCGGGCGCTCGATGCGCAGGTTCGACAGGCGCAGATCGTCGCGCTCGATCACGCCGTTACGGCAGATCAACAGGGTGTGATGGATGACGTTTTCCAGTTCGCGGATGTTCCCCGGCCAACTGTAGCTGCGCAGTTTCTGTTCGGCACCGGGGCTGATGCTGACCCGTCCGTAACCGAGGCGCTGGCTGTAGGCCTCGATGAAATGCCGGGTCAGCGGCAGGATGTCGCCGGGGCGCTCGCGCAACGGGCTGAGTTCCAGATTGACCACGTTCAACCGATAGAACAGGTCTTCGCGAAAATTGCCGGCATTGATCGCCTTTTCCAGTTGCACGTTGGTCGCCGCCAGCACCCGCACATCGATGGGAATGCTCTTGCGCGAGCCGAGGCGCACCACTTCGCGCTCCTGCAACACCCGCAGCAACTTGACCTGAATCGCCATCGGCAAATCACCGATTTCGTCGAGGAACAAGGTGCCGCCATCCGCCTCTTCGAACCAGCCGGCCTTGGCGCTGAGCGCGCCGGTGAACGCGCCTTTTTCATGGCCGAACAGCTCGGCCTCCACCAGTGATTCGGAGAACGCGCCGCAGTTGACCGCGACAAATGGCCGATGCCGGCGGTGGCTCAGGTTGTGAATGTGCCGCGCCACCAGTTCCTTGCCGGTGCCGGTCTCGCCGATGATCAGCACGCTGGCTTCACTCGGCGCGACTTGCTGCAGATGCGCCAGCAGGGCCTGGGACTTGGGGTCTTCGAAGACCTGCGCGGTGGCGCGGATCGACGTCGCCAGAGCGGGTGAGGGCGGAAGGGTCAGCAGTTGCATGGGGCTCGCTCCATTAAAGGCAGGATCAGGAATAGAACGTCGGCACCGGCAGCGCCTGATTCAGCGCCCAGTCGCCCAGCTCGTGGAGTTTGTAGTCGAGCGGGTCGTGCAGGGTCTGCGTGCGCAGGTTGCGCCAGTGCCGGTCGAGGCGCAGCGAGCCGTGGGTCGAACGTGCGCCGGTGACCTCGAACAAACGGCTGCAAATCTCCAGCCCCTGACGACTGGCGGCGACCTTGGCGGTGGCAATCGCCGTGGCCAGATGTCCGCGCTCTTCTGCAGTCAGGTTCGAGCCTTTGGCCCAGGCCTCGTCGAGCAGCGCGGCAGCCCGTTCGACCAGCAGGCGGATGCCTTCCAGCGCGACCCAGAATTCACCGTAATGCGCGAGCACGTACGGATCTTCACGCACATTGCGGGCGGCGGATTTGTGCCAGAGCCGGGTTTCGCTCAGCGTGTACTGCCGCGCTTCCTCAAACGCACCTTCGGCGATGCCGAGGAACATGTGAGTGAAGGTCAGTTGCGCGATCAGCGGACGCAGGCAAGCGAACGGTGTGCTCAACGGACCGGGGTCAAGCAGCAACTCGGATTCTTCGACCCGCACCCGCTCGAACGTGGCGCTGCCGCTGTCGGTCTGGCGCTGGCCGATGTTGTTCCAGTCATCGTGCAGGGTGATGCCGCTGCGACCGCTGGGAATCGCCGCGATCAGCAATTTGCCGCCGGCACTTTCGTCGACGGCCGAAGCGATCAGCATCTGCGAATCGCTGGCGCCGGAGCAGAAGCTTTTTTTCCCGGAAAACTCGCGCCAACCGCCGAAGTCCTTGACCACGGTGCGGGTGTCGAGCGGGTTGAGCGCGTTGCCCCAGAACCAGTTCTGCCGCGCGGTCTGTTCGAACCACGGCTGCCATTGTTCGGGGCGCGAGAACAGGCGCACGGTGGCGAGCATCAGGTGATGAAAACCGAAGACGTGGGCGATGGAACTGTCGACCTTGGCGAACTCGCGCACAACTTGCAGGGTTTCGCTCCATGTCGCGCCGAGGCCGCCGTAGCGGGTGGGAATGCTCAGGGCCAGCAGGCCGCTGTCGCGCAGGGCATCGCGCTCGGCCTTCGGCGTACCGCCGCGCTCGTCACGCTCGACAGCGGTGAGGGCGAATTCGGCGGCCAGTTGGCGCGCGGTCTGCAGCGGGGAGAGCAGGGTGCTTTGTGGTTTGGCGGTCACACCAAATCTCCTATGTTCTACAAGTTCCGTGTAGGAGCTGCCGCAGGCTGCGATCTTTTGACTTTGATTTTTACAAGCAAGATCAACAGATCGCAGCCTGCGGCAGCTCCTACAGAGTTTGTGTCGGGTCAGGACTTGGTGGGCAACACATCGTTGGCAATCATTTCGCCAAACGGCCCGGTGAGGTTGGTCACGCCGCGTCCAGCCAGGCTTGCGTAGGGTTCCGGGAGCAGCGGAAACACCAGTTCGGCAAAGCGGTAAGCCTCTTCCAGATGCGGATAGCCGGAGAAGATAAAACTCTCGATACCGAGGTCGGCGTACTCCTTGATCCGCGCCGCCACTTGCTGCGGATCGCCCACCAGCGCGGTACCGGCACCGCCGCGTACCAGACCGACGCCGGCCCACAGGTTGGGAGCTATTTCCAGGTTGTCGCGACGCCCGTCATGCAACGCCGCCATGCGCCGCTGGCCTTCGGAGTCGAAGCGCGAGAAGGATTTCTGCGCGGCCTCGATGGTCTCGTCGCTGATGTGTTCGATCAGTTTGTCCGCGGCTTTCCACGCTTCTTCGGCGGTATCGCGGACGATGACGTGCAGACGAATGCCGAACTTCACCTTGCGTCCATGGCGTGCGGCGCGTTCACGCACATCGGCGAGTTTTTCGGCGACAGCGGCGGGCGGTTCGCCCCAGGTCAGGTACACGTCGACTTGCTCGGCAGCGAGGTCATGCGCGGCGTCGGACGAGCCACCGAAATACAGCGGCGGATACGGTTTCTGCACTGGCGGATAGAGGGCCTTGGCGTTCTGTACTTTCAGGTGTTTGCCTTCGAAATCCACCGATTCGCCTTGCAGCACCCGGCGCCAGATCCTGAGGAATTCGTCGGTGACTTCGTAGCGTTCACTGTGGCTGAGGAAGCTGCCGTCGCCACGGTTTTCGTCGGGGTCGCCGCCGGTCACCACGTTGATCAGCAGACGGCCGTTGGACAGTCGATCGAGCGTCGCCGCCATGCGCGCCGAAACGGTGGGCGAAATGATCCCCGGGCGGATCGCTACCAGATAACGCAGGCGTTCGGTCAGCGGCACCAGCGCCGAAGCGATCACCCACGAGTCTTCGCAGGAGCGCCCGGTGGGAATCAGCACGCCGTGGTAGCCGAGGCTGTCGGCGGCTTGCGCCACTTGCTTCAGATAATTCAGGGTGACCGGGCGCGCGCCTTGGGTGGTGCCCAGGTAATGTCCGTCGCCGTGGGTCGGCAGGAACCAGAAAACATCCATGAACAGCTCCTTATGCGATTTTCAGCAACGGTTTGATTTGCGTGCCGAGCAGCGGCGCGGCGCGTTCGGCGGCCAGGCGAATCCGCGCTTTCAGCGGTTCGCTGGTGATCTGGTAGTCGGCGAAATCGGCCTCGGTGGCGTAGACCCCGATCGGCAGGGTCACCGCCTGGAAGAAACTGAACAGCGGCCGCAACTGGTGATCGAGCACCAGCGCATGGCGCTCGCTGCCACCGGTGGCGGCGAGCAACACCGGGGTGTCGATCAGCGCGTTGAGGTCGATCAGGTCGAACAGATGCTTGAGCAGGCCCGGGTAGGAACCGCGATACACCGGCGCGGCGACGATCAGCAGATCGGCCTGTTCGATGGCTTGCAATTCGGCCTCGACCTCGGCGCTCAGTTCCTGACGCGACAGGGCAGCACCCAATGGCCGGGCGATGTCACCAAGTTCGATCAGATGACTCTCGACCGGCAAGTGCCCGGCCAGTTCGGCCAACAGCGCTTGGGTCAGCACCAGGGTGCGCGATGGACGCCAGGTGCCGCCGGAGAGGGCGACGACTTTCAGGGGACGCGACATGATCAGTTCCTTTTTATCAACAGTTGCTCAGCGAGCAGTGAGTCAGTGCCAAGGCTTGAGCAAGCGCTGTACCAATTCCTGAGAGGCCCGGTTTGCACGGGCTCGAGCATTGTGCCGTGAGCCGGTTGTGCAGATATCGGGCGGGTTTGTTGATCTGCTGTTGCCTGAGCAACAGTTGCTGGAGCAACAGTTGTTCGCCGTGTGCAGGGATTTATAGCGGCTGCTGGTTATTCCGTAAAAGAACGTTAATCGATATTTATAGATGATTCGGAGATATGTAGGCGTTAAAGCTGAAATCCTGATAGCCACTATTGAGAGCGTTGATTTTTGCCCGGACGGGCGCGGGCGTAGCCTTTGTTCATCGACTACCACCGCCCGCCAGGACGCTCCCCATGAATCGTTTACTGACTGTTTCGTTGCTGCTCGCTGTCTCCGTACTCGCCGGTTGCGCGACCCACGTTGCCCCCGAACAACGGCCGTACACCGCCGAAGAATCCCGCGAACTGGCGATGGAAGCGCTGAACCGCAGCGGCTTGTCTTTCGACGAATACCACGCGAAGAAAGCCGCACTGCTGGGCGAGTCGCCATTCGACAAGAAAGCTGAAATGAGCGCCGGGCGTGCAATACAGCTGCACGGTCGTCCAAGTTAATCGAAAACTGTACTGCTCGAATTTTCGCGTAACTGTCCGTGGGTTCGCGGGCCGCCGTGCGATAGGGTCAACACCTGAATGACCCTGACGGATTACCCCATGACCCTCTCGCTTGATCTGCTGTTGGGCTTTGCCCTGTTTGCCCTTGTCACCTCGATTACACCGGGGCCGAACAACACCATGTTGCTGGCGTCGGGCGTGAACTTCGGCTTCAACCGCACCATTCCTCACATGCTCGGCATCACCTGCGGTTTCTTCGTGTTGGTCGTGGCCGTTGGCTTTGGCCTCGGCGCGGTGTTTCAGAGCTATCCGATTCTTTATACGGTTCTGCGCTACGTCGGCGCAGCGTACCTGTTGTATCTGGCGTGGAAAATCGCTCATTCAGGACCCGTCGGTGACAGCGCCGAAGGTGAGGCCAAGCCGATCAGTTATCTCGGCGCCGCCGCGTTTCAGTGGGTCAATCCCAAAGCCTGGATCATGGCCATCGGCGCGATCAGCACCTACACGCCGATGCAGGGTTATTTCACCAATGTGGTGGTGATCGCTGCCGTGTTCGCCATCATCAACCTGCCCAGCGTCGGCGTCTGGGCAGCGTGCGGCACGCTGCTGCGTAACGTGCTGAAGAACCCGCGCTGGTTGCGCGTGTTCAACTGGGGCATGGCGGCGCTGTTGGTGATTTCGCTGTACCCGTTACTTCTCGAAAGCTTTCACTGACGCATTGCTTCAATCGCCGGCCCGATGCCTGTTAAGCTCGGCTTCAGGAGCGTTCCTACGCACTTTTAAATGAAGTTGTTCTTCTTTAACGGCATCCGATCAGGTATTGATGACGGTCTCGAACCCAGGCGCAGCTCACAAGGCTGCGCTGTGCCGTTTGCAGACACGAGCCTCCTGATCCCGGAACACGCTCTGCGAGTCTTTTATGAATAAACGTCCGTTGTATTTCGATTACGCCGCCACCACCCCGGTGGACGAGCGGGTCATCCAGGTGATGATTGATTGTCTGGGTTTTCACGGTAACTTCGGCAACCCGGCGTCCAGCTCCCATGCTTTCGGCCAGCAGGCCCGGCACACGGTCGAGCACGCCCGTCGGCAAGTCGCCGAACTGGTCGGTGCGGAGCCCGCGCAGATCGTCTGGACCTCCGGCGCCACCGAGTCCAACAACCTTGCCCTCAAGGGCGTGGCCCAGGCCCGCGGCGTTGCCGGCGGCCACATCATTACCAGTCAGATCGAACACAAAGCCATTCTCGATACCGCCCGGCAATTGCAGGATGCCGGCGTCGCGGTGACCTATCTGGTGCCGGATGCCGATGGCCTGATCACCCCGCAGGCAGTCAGCGAAGCCATGCGCGACGACACCTTTCTGGTATCGCTGATGCTGGTCAACAACGAACTCGGCACCCTCAACGATATCCCGGCCATCGGTGAAGTCGTGCGCGGCCGTGGCGCGCTGTTCCATGTCGATGCCGCGCAGGGTGCGGGCAAAGTGGCGATTGATCTGCAGCAGTGGCCAGTGGACTTGATGTCGTTTTCGGCGCACAAGCTCTACGGCCCCAAGGGGATCGGCGCGTTGTATGTCGGCCCGCGCGCGCAACAGCGTTTGCAGGCACAGATTCATGGCGGCGGTCACGAGGGCGGGCTGCGCTCCGGGACTCTGGCGACGCATCAGATCGCCGGCATGGGTGCGGCATTCGCCCTGGCCGCAGCTGAATTCGATGCCGAGAAAAAGTCCATCGTGGCGCTGCGTGAACGGCTGCTCGAACAGTTGCTGAGTCTGCCGGGCGTACGCCTCAACGGCAGCGCCAGCCAGCGCATCGCACACACGTTGAGCCTGACCTTCAGCGAAGGTGAATTTAACAGTGCGGCCTTGAGCCAGTCGATCGCCTTTTCCGCGACCTCGGCCTGCAACTCGGCGAGCAACACGCCTTCTCACGTGTTGCTGGCACTGGGGCACGACGCCCGGCTGGCCGGTCGCACCATTCGCCTGAGCCTCGGCCGTTTCACCACCGCCGAGGATATCGATCAAGCAGTAGAACTGATCAAGACTGCCTGCACCAGTGCCCCGGCATTCTGGGCCACAGGGCTTTAACCAGCCGAATTCCACGGCTACGAACAATAACGATGAAGTGATTGGCAGGAGACATGATGAGTACCCAGACTTTGACCGAAGGAACGGTTCCCCAGCGCCTGGCGCACACCCGTGAACTGATGCGCCGCGAAGGCATTCATGCGTTGCTGGTGCCATCGGCCGACCCGCATCTGTCGGAATACCTGCCGGGTTACTGGCAAGGGCGGCAATGGCTGTCGGGCTTTCATGGTTCGGTCGGCACTTTGATCGTGACTGCTGATTTCGCCGGGGTCTGGGCCGACAGTCGTTACTGGGAGCAGGCGACCAAGGAACTCAAGGGCAGCGGCATCGAACTGGTCAAGCTGCAACCGGGGCAGCCGAGCCCGCTGGACTGGCTGGCGGAGCAGACACCGGAAGGTGGTGTGGTGGCGGTCGATGGTGCGGTGATGGCCGTGGCTTCGGCGCGGACGCTGAGCAGCAAGCTTGAGGCTCGCGGCGCGCGTCTGCGTACCGACATCGACTTGTTGAATGAAGTCTGGTCTGATCGCCCAAGCCTGCCGAACGCGCCGATCTATCAGCATCTGCCACCGCAAGCGACGGTCAGCCGTGGCGAGAAACTCTCCAAACTGCGTGAGACCTTGCGCGAGCGCGGTGCCGACTGGCATTTCATCGCCACCCTCGATGACATCGCCTGGCTGTTCAACCTGCGCGGCGGCGACGTATCGTTCAACCCGGTGTTTGTTTCTTTTGCGTTGATCAATCAACAGCAAGCAACTTTGTTTGTGGCCTTGAGCAAAGTCGATGCCGAGTTGCGTGCGGTGCTGGAGCAGGACGGCGTGACCCTGCGCGATTACCGCGAAGTGGCCGACGCCCTTCGTGCCGTGCCGAGCGGGGCGAGCCTGCTGGTGGATCCGGCACGGGTAACTACGGGTTTGCTGGATAACCTCGACAGCGCGGTAAAACTGGTCGAAGGCCTGAACCCGACCACCCTTGCCAAGTCGCAGAAGAGCGAGGCCGATGCACAGCACATTCGCCAGGCCATGGAACAGGATGGTGCGGCATTGTGCGAATTCTTCGCCTGGCTGGAATCGGCCTGGGGCCGTGAACGTATCACCGAGCTGACCATCGACGAAAAACTCACTGCTGCCCGTGAACGCCGTCCGGATTACGTGTCGCTGAGCTTCAACACCATTGCCGCGTTTAACGCCAATGGCGCGATGCCGCACTATCACGCCACCGAAGAAGAGCACGCGGTGATCGAGGGCGACGGTTTGCTGCTGATCGACTCGGGCGGCCAGTACCTGGGCGGCACGACCGACATCACTCGAATGGTGCCGGTGGGTACGCCGACGGCTGAGCAGAAGCGTGACTGCACCCGTGTGCTCAAAGGCGTAATTGCCCTATCGCGGGCGCAGTTTCCCAAAGGCATTCTGTCGCCGCTGCTCGATGCTATCGCCCGTGCACCGATCTGGGCGGAAAGCGTGGATTACGGCCATGGCACCGGTCATGGGGTCGGCTATTTCCTCAACGTCCACGAAGGCCCGCAGGTGATCGCCTATCAGGCAGCACCGGCACCGCAAACGGCGATGCAACCGGGGATGATCACCTCGATCGAACCGGGCACCTATCGTCCGGGTCGCTGGGGCGTGCGCATCGAGAACCTGGCAATGAACCGCGAGGCGGGGAGCAGCGAGTTCGGTGAGTTCCTCAAGTTTGAAACCTTGACCCTGTGCCCGATCGACACGCGCTGCCTGGAGCCGTCCTTGCTGACGCAGGAAGAGAAACAGTGGTTCAACGCCTATCACGCCGAAGTGCGTGAGCGTCTGAGCCCGTTGCTGGAAGGCGCTGCGCTGGAGTGGCTGAACACGCGCACAGCGGCGATCTGAGTGGCTGAAACCCGGGCGCTGCTGGCAGCGTCCGGGTTCTGTGGTGTTTCTAAGCCTGACGCAGGGCTTCTTCGACGAAATCGAGGCGGTCCTGACCGAAGAACATCTGATTGTCGATAAACATGCTCGGCGCACCAAACACACCGCGTTTAATCGCCGTCTCGGTATTCTCTTTGAGTACAGCCTTGACCGACTCGTCGTTAGTCAGGGCCAGGACCTCATCGGGGACGAAGCCGTGTTCGCTCAATACCGCCGCAACGGTGTCCGGCTCATCGAGAGGGCGCCCCTCCACCCACAATGCCTTGAACAGACAATCGATAAACGCATGAAAGCGTTCCGGCTGGCGCAGTTGGATGCCGGTGACCGCGCGCATCAGCATCAGCGTGTTGATCGGGAAGTGCGGATTGAATTTCAGCGGAACGCCATAGCGCTTGGCGTAGCGATCGAGATCCTGAAACATGTAGCGGCCCTTCGCCGGAATCATTGCCGGTGATGCGTTGCCGGTCGCCTTGAACACGCCGCCCAGCAGCATCGGGATGTAGATCAACTGGGTGCCGGTGTCGGCACAGATCTTCGGCAACTGGGTGTAGGCCAGGTAGGTGGCAGGGCTGCCGAGGTCGAAATAGAACTCCACGGTTTTCGTCATCTTCGCTGCGCTCTCTTTATTGTTATGGAGGAGTGGGTCTTACCAGCGTTCGTTCCACGGGCGCAGATCCAGTTCGAAGGTCCAGGCGTCCCGTGGCTGGCTGTGCAGATACCAATAGTTTTCGGCGATGTGTTCGGGATTGAGAATACCGTCCTGATTCTTGGTCGCGTACTTCTCGGGGAAACTGTTGCGGATGAAGTCGGTATCGATCGCGCCATCGACCACTACATGGGCGACGTGGATGTTCATCGGGCCCAACTCGCGCGCCATGCTTTGTGCCAGTGCACGGATACCGTGTTTGGCGCCGGCAAACGCGGCAAATCCGGAAGCACCGCGCAGCCCGGCGGTGGCGCCAGTGAACAGAATGGTGCCGCGCTGGCGCGTGACCATGCGCTTGGCCACTTCGCGGGCATTGAGAAAACCCGAGAAACAGGCCATTTCCCAGATCTTGAAATACTTGCGCGCAGTTTCTTCAAGAATGCTGCAAGGCACGTTGGCGCCGATGTTGAAGACAAACGCCTCGATCGGGCCGAGGCGGGTTTCGATCTCTTCAATCAATGCAATGACGTCTTCCTCCTTGCGCGCATCGCAGGCAAAGCCGTGAGCTTCGCCACCCTCGGCCTGAATCGCCTCGACCAGCGGCTGCAATTTGTCGGCACTGCGCCGGGTGACGCAAGCGATAAAACCTTCTCTGGCAAAGCGCTTGGCAATCGCTCCACCGGTGGCATCGCCAGCACCCACCACCAACACGACCTTCTTGTTATTCATGGGTAGATCCCTTTAGTAAACGATCGTTAAGTGAACGAACGTTATGCTAGGATCCGGACAACGTCAAGGCGGTCGATCAAGAGGGTAAGCACATGCGGTATTCCGCCGGTCACAAATTGGAAACCCGAGAAAAATTGCTGAACAGCAGCGCGTTGTCAGCCAAGCGTTCAGGCTTTTCCACAGTTGGTGTTGATGGCTTGATGAAGGCTATCGGCCTGAGTGGCGCGGCGTTCTATAGTCACTTCTCGTCGAAAAACGAGCTGTTCACCGCCATCGTCGAGCGCGAACTGTGTCAGAGCCTTGAGCGACTGGGAGGGCAGGGAGCGCAGGACCGTGAACGGCTGGAGCGCTGTCTTAAACAGTACCTGAGCATGGCTCACGTGGAGCAGCCTGAATCGGGCTGTGCTTTGCCGACACTGGGTGCGGAAATCGCCCGTTCAGATGATCAGGTTCGTGAGCAGGCGGAGTTGTGGATTTGTCGGCTGCATACCAGTTGGGCACACATTCTGGAGAGCGACAGCCTGGCGTGGGCCATTCTGTCGCAATGCGTCGGCGCATTGGTGGTGGCGCGGATGCTGGTGACGCCGGACATTCAACGGACGGTATTGAAGTCCAGTCATGCGGAAATCGGGCGTCAGCTGGCTGCTCGACAAGGCGAGCAGCCAGAGTGATTCATTTGCAAATGACGATCATGCTGCGGCTGGTATAACCGGCCGGATTGAGCCCGAATGGGTAGTCGCCGGGCTCTTCCACGGCGTCCCCTGATTTGGCGATGACTTTGTAGCCCTTTGGGGCGCAAGCATTGGCGGCACTGGTGTAGCACTTGTCCCAAGAGGACGACAGCCCGGAACAGTTGATGTGCAGCCCTTTTTTACCGTGCTTCACTTGAGTCTTGGAGGTGGCTGCGCACCCCGCTACTGCCAATACAGCGATCAGTATCAAAATTCGTTTCATTACCGTCCTTATGGTAGCCACGAGTCTGGCGCTCGGGTCTGCCTGTATTCGCCTGCGCTTTAAGCGGTTTGATATCCCTGTCCGAAAAAATCCATGCCTGGCACTGAGTTAAGGGGCCTAAACATGGCCTAAATGAACGCCAATTGCCAGACCTTCGTCAAATCCTGTTTCAATCTGCTGCAACAACGGGTTTGGCGTGACTGCCCATGGTCATGGTTGCTCCGACAGAGGCCAGAATAATGCACAGGATCGCCATCCATTGTGACAGCGTGAGGTACTCCTGCAGGAACAGCAGCCCGGACAACGCGCCAAAGGCCGGTTCGATACTCATCAAAGTCCCGAAGGTGCGGGCCGGTATGCGGGTGAGAGCGACCATCTCCAGCGTATAGGGCAAAGCGGTTGAGAGGATGGCGACGCCGATGGCGACCGGGATCAGCGACGGGGTGAGTAATGCCGCGCCGGCATGCACGATGCCGATCGGAGCGACAAACAGTGCGGCAATCATCACGCCCAGGGCCGCAGTCGTTACGCCGTTGTCGGCACCGGCTTTTTGGCCGAACAGAATGTACAACGCCCAGCATACGCCGGCACCCAAGGCATAACCGGCACCGACCAGATCAATTCCCGCAGATGTCGCTCCGGTCGGGATCAACAGCAGCAGGCCAACTGCCGCCAAGGCAATCCAGAGAAAGTCGATTGCGCGGCGAGAGGCGTAGATGGCGACGGCCAGCGGGCCCGTGAACTCCAACGCAACTGCAATGCCAAGCGGCACAGTGCGCAATGACATATAGAAGAGGAAGTTCATCCCGCCCAGCGCCATGCCGTAAACGATCACCGTGCGCAGGGACTGAGCGGTCAGCCTGGCGCGCCACGGACGTAGCAGTAACAGCATGATCACGCTGGCGAAGATCAGGCGCAGGGTTGTCGTCCCTTGAGCGCCAACCACCGGGAACATGCTCTTGGCCAGAGAGGCGCCAGACTGGATGGATGCCATGGCTATTAACAAAAGGCCAACCGGGAACAGCGTTGAGGCCAGAGAGCGAGGTTGGTCTGTCATTGCGAGGCATCATCCGAAGGTGAGATCAGGGTAATGTTTACCTATTGGGCAATATACTGCGCATTCGCTGCCGTTGCGTCTATATAGAAGCGGGCTTTTTCGGTGCATTGATAGAAAACTGAAATTAACGGTTGACGGCAGATTCTGAGTCTCTATAATTCGCCCCACTTCCGGCGCAGTCGAAACGGAAAACTCCTTGAGATTCAATGAGTTATACGGTTTTCGACAGCGGCTTGCTTCAGTTCACCGAAGTCTGGAAGGAGTTGAAAGGGCGGAGATGTTTGGCTCTTTTGACGGTTCGATCTTCTCGGTCGAAAGCGGAGAAAAAGAGGTGTTGACAGCAGCGTGTAACGCTGTAGAATTCGCCTCCCGCTAACGAGAGATCGGAAGCGCAAGTGGTTGA
>NZ_JBRFIX010000013.1:0-137104 GCF_053456425.1 Pseudomonas sp. LF020 | reverse complement strand
AGGCATTGGTAGCTCTTGCTCGCAAGCTCTGCCGAGTGGCATTCGCCCTGATGAAGAATCAGGGCGAATACCGATCAGTTTGAGATTCTAGGGTTGCTGAGCAACATAGAATCTCCCACAGGGTTTTGTGGTTGTCTCCTCAGGCCAGTTCTTTGCGCAGCTGACGGGCAGCCGTGACCATGTGCACCAACGCCGCCTCAGTCTCCGGCCAGCCACGGGTTTTCAGACCGCAATCCGGATTGACCCACAACCGCTCGGCCGGAATCCGCAGCGCTGCCTTGCGCAGCAAGTTAGCCATTTCCGAGGCATCCGGCACCCGTGGCGAATGGATGTCGTAGACGCCCGGGCCGATCTCGTTCGGGTAGGCGAACGCTTCGAAGGCGTCGAGCAATTCCATGTCCGAGCGCGAGGTTTCGATGGTGATCACGTCGGCATCCATTGCCGCGATGGACTCGATCACATCGTTGAATTCGCTGTAGCACATGTGGGTGTGAATCTGGGTTTCGTCACGCACCCCCGAGGCGCACAGGCGGAACACTTCGGTGGCCCAATCCAGATAGTGCTGCCACTGCGCGCGGCGTAATGGCAGACCTTCGCGGAATGCGGCTTCGTCGATCTGCACGATCTTGATTCCGGCGGCCTCCAGATCCACCACTTCATCACGAATTGCCAGCGCCAGTTGCCGCGCCTGCACCTCACGGGACACGTCTTCGCGAGGGAACGACCACATCAGCATGGTCACCGGCCCCGTCAGCATGCCCTTCATGACCTTGTCGGTCAGGCCCTGGGCGTAGCGGATCCAGTCCACGGTCATGGCTTGCGGACGACTCAGATCACCGAAAATCACCGCCGGTTTCACGCAACGCGAGCCGTAGCTCTGCACCCAGCCGAAACGGGTGAACACGTAACCGTCCAGTTGCTCGGCAAAGTACTCGACCATGTCGTTGCGCTCGGCTTCTCCGTGCACCAGCACGTCGAGGCCCAGTTGCTCCTGGATTTGCACCGCATGGCGGATCTCGCTGTACATGGCTTCGGTGTATTCGGCTTCGCTGAGCTTGCCCTGCTTGAACGACTGACGCGCCAGACGGATCGACGCGGTCTGCGGGAACGATCCGATGGTGGTGGTCGGGAACAGTGGCAGATCGAGGCCGGCGCGCTGCTTGGCGATACGTTGGGTAAACGGCGATTGGCGCTGGCTGTCCTGCGCGGTAATGGCCGCGACACGGGCCTGCACTGCCGGTTTGTGAATACGTGGCGAGGCGGCGCGGCTGGTCTGTACCGAGCGGCTTTGGGCCAAGGCGCGCAGCACTTTCGGCGCTTCCGGCTCGTTGACCGCCTGCGCCAGCACCGCGACTTCCTCGCACTTCTGCACGGCAAACGCCAGCCAGCTTTTCAGCTCGGCATCGAGCTGGTCTTCGCGACCCAGATCCACCGGGCTGTGCAGCAACGAGCAGGACGGCGCGACCCACAGCCGATCACCCAGACGTTCATGCGCATGCTGCAAAGTCGCCAGCGCATGTTCCAGATCGCAGCGCCAGACGTTACGACCGTTGACCACACCCAGCGACAGCACTTTGTAAGCCGGCAGGCGATCGAGGATGGTCGGGTACTGGTCCGGCGCACGCACCAGATCGATGTGCAGGCCATCGACCGGCAGATTGGCAGCCAGCCCGAGGTTTTCTTCCAGACCGCCAAAATAGGTGGCGACCAGTTTTTTCAGTGGATCACGCTGGATCTGGTTGTAGGCTCGCTCGAAGGCGTTCTTCCATTCCTGCGGCAAGTCGAGCACCAGAATCGGCTCGTCGATCTGCACCCATTCCACACCGAGTGCGGCCAGCCGGGCGAAGATCTGCCCGTACAGCGGCAGCAGGCGATCAAGCAGTTCCAGTTTGTCGAACTCGGCGCCTTTGGCCTTGCCCAGCCATAGATAAGTCAGAGGGCCGATGATCACCGGTTTGACGTTATGGCCGAGGGCACGGGCCTCTTCGACTTCTTCGAACAACTGTTCCCAACCGAGCTGGAACTGTTGATCGACGCTGAATTCCGGGACCAGATAGTGGTAGTTGGTGTCAAACCACTTGGTCATTTCCTGCGCGTGCGCACCGCCGCAGCAACTGTTGCTGACACCACGGGCCATGCCGAACAGGGTCTGCAGCGTGGCTTTGCCGTCGTGCGGACGGAAGCGCTCGGGGATCACCCCGAACATCAGCGAGTGGGTCAGCACCTGGTCGTACCAGGCAAAATCGCCCACCGGCAGCAGCTCGATGCCGGCGTTTTTCTGCAGGTCCCAGTGGGTCTTGCGTAATTCACGACCCACTTCACGCAGGCCGGCCTCGTTCAGTTCTCCTTTCCAGAACGCCTCTTGCGCTTTCTTCAATTCGCGGTCGCGACCGATGCGCGGAAATCCGAGGGAATGGGCCAGTGCCATGACAAACAACTCCAATGTCTTGTTGATGGCGCCATTGTCGAGATCGAGCGATAGTGAAACAAACTCATTTTAATCTTGATGATCACAAGTTTCTCTCATGATCAGCTATCAACTGCATGCCGCAGAAAACACGATTGGCCCTGCAGGATATTCCTGCGCGAATCAAGCTATCGAGCACAGTCACGACGCCCTTTGAATACTCGATGGCGCCTTGATGTAAACCCTCTGAAACCGGGCCCTTGCAGGCTGCGATTCTGTTCTATGGTTAGATCGAAATGGCTGGAGCAGCGACTGACTAAAGGTTGCGACAGATCATGTCTGCGCCTATGTTGCACGCGAGCTTTTCCCCGCGAATGGAACGCGATCAACACCACTACAAGAGGTGAAGAAATGTCAAAGGATTCACGCCCTGCCGTACTTGGGCTGATCGGCAATACGCCGCTGGTACAGGTTACCCGCTTCGATACCGGCCTCTGCACACTGTTTCTCAAACTGGAATCACAAAACCCCGGCGGCTCGATCAAGGACCGCATCGGTCTGGCGATGATCGATGCCGCTGAACGCGACGGGCGCCTGCAACCGGGTGGCACCATCGTCGAGGCCACCGCCGGCAACACCGGTCTGGGCCTGGCGCTGGTCGGCCGGGCCAAAGGCTACCGCGTGGTGCTGGTCGTCCCGGACAAAATGTCCACCGAGAAAGTCCTGCATCTCAAAGCCATGGGCGCCGAAGTGCACATTACCCGCTCGGACGTCGGCAAGGGCCATCCCGAGTATTACCAGGACGTGGCTGCACGCCTGGCCAAAGACATTCCCGGCGCGTTTTTCGCCGACCAGTTCAACAACCCCGCCAACCCGCTGGCCCACGAATGCAGCACTGCGCCGGAGATCTGGGCGCAGACCGAGCATGACCTGGACGCGATCGTGGTTGGCGTCGGTTCCGCCGGCACGCTGACCGGCCTGAGCCGTTTCTTCAAACGTGTGCAGCCGGATCTGCAAATGGTCCTCGCCGACCCGGTCGGTTCGGTGATGGCGCAATACAGCCGTGACGGCACGATGCCCACCCCCGGTTCATGGGCGGTAGAAGGCATCGGTGAGGATTTCATTCCGTCGATCACCGACCTCAGCAGCGTGCGCCACGCCTACTCGATCAGCGACGAAGAAAGCTTCGACCATGCCCGTCAGTTGCTCAAGGCCGAAGGCATTCTCGGGGGTTCGTCCACCGGCACCCTGCTCGCCGCCGCGCTGCGTTATTGCCGCGAACAGACCGAGCCGAAACGCGTGGTCAGCTTTGTCTGCGACACCGGCACGCGCTATCTGTCGAAGGTCTACAACGACCAGTGGATGACCGATCAGGGCCTGCTGCAGCGCAAACGCTATGGCGACCTGCGCGATCTGATCGCTCGTCGTTTCGAAGACGGCCGCGTGATCAGCGTCGGTCCCGACGACACCCTGCTGACCGCGTTCCAGCGCATGCGCCTGGCCGATGTTTCGCAACTGCCGGTGCTGGTTGAAGGCAAACAACTGGTCGGGGTGATCGACGAATCCGACATCCTGCTGCCGGTGCACGAAGACGCCGCGCGCTTCAGTCAATCGGTCTCCAGCGTGATGACCGACAAACTGCAAACCCTCGCCCCCGGTGCCAACCTTGCCGAGCTGGAAGCGGTGCTCAGTCGCGGCCTCGTTGCGATCATCGCCGATGCTTCAGGCTTCCACGGCCTGATTACCCGCACCGACATGCTCAACCAATTACGGAGATCCCTCGCATGAGTCAGCACGACGATAAATCCCAAGGCTTCGCGACCCGGGTGATCCATGCCGGGCAAGAGCCTGACCCGACCACCGGCGCGCTGATGCCGCCGATCTACGCCAACTCCACTTACCTGCAAGACAGCCCCGGCGTGCACAAGGGCTTCGACTATGGGCGCTCGCACAACCCGACGCGTTTTGCGCTGGAGCGTTGCGTGGCGGATCTGGAAGGTGGCACTCGCGCGTTCGCGTTCGCTTCCGGGTTGGCGACCATTTCCACCGTGCTCGAACTGATCGATGCCGGTTCGCACGTGATCTCCGGCAATGACCTGTACGGCGGCACGTTCCGCCTGTTCGACAAGGTGCGTCAACGCAGTGCCGGGCATCGTTTCAGCTACGTCGATCTGACTGACCTGGCGGCGTTCGAAGCGGCGCTGCAGGACGACACACGGCTGGTGATTGTCGAGTCGCCGACCAACCCGCTGCTGAGCCTGTCGGATCTGGCCGCGATTGCGCGCATCTGCCGTGCACGCGGGATCATCAGCGTTGCCGACAACACCTTCGCCAGCCCGTACATTCAGCGCCCGCTGGAGCTGGGTTTCGACATCGTGCTGCACTCGACCACCAAGTACCTGAATGGTCACTCCGACGTGATCGGTGGTATCGCGGTGGTTGGGCAGAATGCCGAACTGGCGGACAAACTCGGTTTCCTGCAGAACGCCGTCGGCGCGATTTCCGGGCCGTTCGATGCATTCCTGACTCTGCGCGGGGTAAAAACCCTGGCGCTGCGCATGGAGCGTCATTGCAGCAACGCGCTGGAACTGGCCAAGTGGCTGGAGCAGCAACCGCAGGTCAAACGCGTCTACTACCCGGGCCTGCCGTCGCACCCGCAGCACGAGTTGGCCAAGCGGCAGATGCATGGTTTTGGCGGGATGATCTCGGTGGATCTGAACAGTGATCTGGAAGGCGCTCGGCGCTTTCTGGAAAACGTGAAGATCTTTGCCCTGGCCGAGAGCCTGGGCGGCGTCGAAAGCCTGATCGAGCACCCGGCGATCATGACCCACGCGACCATTCCAGCTGAAACCCGCGCCAAACTGGGCATCGGCGACGGCCTGGTGCGTCTGTCGGTGGGGGTCGAAGACCTCGAAGACCTGCGCGCCGATCTGGCGTACGCGCTGACGAGAATCTAAACCTGCAATAACGACAAAGCCCGCAGCAATGCGGGCTTTGGTGTTCGAGCAGGCGGCCAGTGCTGGTCTCTGGCTTACAAGGTTTATCGGGCCTCTCACAGTACAAAAGCAACCATGAAAAAAGAGCGGTGCTTTGCTGCCTCACACGGCATAAGGGCTGGATCTCAGCGCGGAGATCTTTCTAACCGTGTACCCTTCGGAACGCGCCCCACGTCCCCTTGCTATCCGTTTGCGCATCAGTCTGCGTGTTCGCCTACACCTTTGAGGCTAGCAAAAGCCCCACAGTGATGGACGTCTGTTTTTAGACCGATTTCCTTCAAGCCCCCCGGCGCAAGGAAGTTAACCGACTATCACTTGCTCTCCCGGCCAGCCATGGCCCGTGTTTGACGATCTATACTTTCCAGTTCGCTATCGCGGTTTCATGCAATACGTCGACACCCGTGCGCGTTACCGTGCGCCCGTGCCAATCGCCAATCAGGTCAACCCCGGGCCAACGGAATGCTGTGTGGCTGATGGGTCGTGGAGAAAATCATGAAACACACGCTTTTATCAGGCGCCATTCTTGCGGTCGCGGCGACCGTGATGTTGCCAACGGTTTGGGCTGCGCAGCCGCAGGCGGTGGCCTCTGATGGTTCGGATCATGTCGGCGCTGGCGCAGTCGCCTCGGACGGTTCCGATCACGTTGGCGCTGGTGCAGTGGCGTCCGATGGTTCCGATCATGTCGGCGCTGGCGCGGTGGCTTCCGACGGTTCTGATCATGTCGGCGCTGGTGCAGTGGCTTCCGACGGTTCTGATCATGTCGGCGCTGGCGCGGTAGCCTCCGATGGCTCTGATCATGTCGGCGCTGGCGCGGTAGCATCCGATGGCTCTGATCATGTCGGCGCTGGCGCGGTAGCATCCGATGGCTCTGATCATGTCGGCGCTGGCTCAGTGGCGTCCGATGGCTCCGATCACGTCGGCGCAGGCGCACTGGCTTCCGATGGCACCGACAAGGTCGGCGCCAACCGGTATGCCTACTCACGCGTCGGTGTCGGCTCTGATCGCGTCGCTTCGGCGCTGATGACCGGCAGCTATTCCGACCAGTTCAATTCCCCTCAGTAATCGGTGCGGGGCGACCCGTTGGGTCGCCTCTCCCACCGCTGCACTAGCACATTTGTGCTAATCGACCGCCCCGCCACCCGGCGTTATATTCGCTCGCAACCCCCGATGTTCCCCAACATTGCCGCTGTGCAGTGCGCGGGATCGTTGTGCCTGGAAATCAGAACAACACCAAGGAAGAAACACCATGAAACTGCATTCCAACCTTCTCAAAGTGGCGATCGTCAGCGCCCTGCTGCTTGGCGCCAGCGGTTGCCAAACGGCCAAACCCACCGAAGCCAGCATGAAAGAGCGCGCGCAAACGGTCATCGGCAAACCGGTGTCGAAAATCGACAACATCCGCAGCGACAGCACCCTCACCTACTACACCGCGTATACCCCGGCCGGCGAGTACAACTGCGAGTTGCCCAGCGGCGCGATTATCGCGGTGGCGAGCATGGGCATCATGACCCCGCCGCTGTCGTGCCTACCGAAAGGCGCCTCACCGATCCCGGTTCAGTAATTCATTTTCTCGGTAAAGGACTACGTTTCATCATGAAAATCCTGATTGCTTCTCTCACCCTCACTGCCCTCGCCCTGACCGGCTGCGCCACGCCCAAACAGTGGGAAGCCACCGGCGGCAGCAAGAACGACGGCGTGGTTCAGGTCTCCTATGAACTGGGCCAGTTCGAAAGCGGCCAGACCAACGCCGCGCAAGGCCTCACTGTCGCCATGGAGCGCTGCAAGACCTGGGGCTACAAGAACGCCGAGGTCACCGGTTCGGAGAAAAACATCTGCCGCACCATGGGCCAGTTCAACTGCCTGCAAACCACCATCACTCAGGACTATCTCTGCAAGCGTTGAGTCAAACCTGCTCGGCCGGCTCGGTTTGCCGGTCGCGCAGGCTGCGCAAGGTCGCGCGCAGCTCGGCCGGGCGTACCGGTTTGGACAGGATGGCAATTTGGCGGTCGTGCAAGGCCGCCTGTATTTTTTCCATGTCATGCCCGGTGATGATCATCGCCGGCACCGCAAACCCCCGCTGGCGCCGCACCTCGTCAATGCACTCGATACCCGTGGAATGTGGACCCAGATCGTAGTCGGCGACGATGATGTCGCAATCGGTGCGCAGATTCTCTCCGCTCAACTCGCCCTGCACCACGCAGCCCCAGCGCTCGAGCAGCGCCGAGGTTGCCAGCAAGACGTTGCGATCATCCTCCACCAGACACACCTTCAGCCCGGTCAACAGGCCGGCCTGCCGCACGTCGTCACGCATGGCCGGCAACTGCGGCGCCACGGCCACCGGCAAGCCATACAGCGTGACCGCCGTGCCGCGCCCAAGCTGCGAGCGCAAGGCCACATCGACGCCGATCAACTGCCCCAGACGCTTGACGATCGACAGCCCGAGGCCGACCCCTTCCACGTCCTTGTCGCGCACCTGACGCACCCGATAAAACTCCTCGAAGACCTTCGGCAGGTGCTCCTCGGCAATGCCGTTGCCGCGGTCATAAACCACGATGGCCAGCCCGCTGCCGCGTCTGCGCACGCCAATCAGTACCGGGCGTTGCGCGCCGTACTTGAAGCAGTTGGACAGGACGTTCTGCACCATGGTCGCGAGCAACGCCGGATCGCTCTGCACCCAGTATTGGCAGGGGCGCAGACGCAACTCCACGCCCGCCCAGCGCGCCGCCTCGGCGTTCTGGCGGATCAGGTCGGCCAGCCACTCGCCGAGATTGAACACTTGCAACCTCGGCAGGATGCGCCCGTTGTCGAGGGTGTAGAGGTCGAGAATCGAACGGAACAACTGCGAGACGTTGAGCAGCGAACGGTCGATGTTGTCGACCAGCTGCCGCTCCTGCTCGCCCAGCCGCGACTCGCGCAGGCACGCGGTGAACAGGCCGATGGAGTGAATCGGCTGGCGCAGATCATGGCTGGCCTGAGCGAGAAACCGCGACTTTTCCAGATTGGCCGCGACCGCCTCTTCGGAAGCCTTGCGCGTGCGCTCCAGCAGCAAGTGCGCGTAGAACGGAATCACCGTGCTGGTGAGCATCAACATCAGCACCATGTACGGCTGCGCCTGCCACACCGGCGTCAATCGATAGACCGCCAGCAACGCCAGCAGCGCCAACCCGGTGGCAATCGCCAGGTAGCGCGAGCCATAGCGCATGCCATTACCCAGGTTGACCCAGATGATCACCGCGTACAGCGGCAACGCCGCTTCACCGCCGAGCACCAGGCCGAAACAGGTGCCGGTGTAATCGTGGATCATCGCGAAAATCCGCCGCGCCGGGTAATGCCCTGGCCAGCGCGCGATGGCCTGGCGCAAGACAATCGACGCCAACAGAAACAGCGCGATGTAGACCACCACCGGCAGATAGACATCGAAGCGCTGCCCCGGCAAGACACCGAGCACGCAGATGTAAACCATGGCGATGCTGGCGATGATAATCCGCAGATTGGCCTGATCCAGCTCGGTGTTTTTCTCGAACTTCATGGGCAACGTCCTTGTGCGACAGTCGTCAGATTCAGCAGCGGTCGGCAGGCAATCTGCGCTTGCGGTGCTAAGGTGCATGCCGTAAACCACGCTGATCCAGGGAGGGTCACGTCATGACTTGCCGCATCATCATAGCCGACGATCACCCGTTGTTTCGCGAAGCCATGCGGCGCACCGTGCAGCGCCTGTTGCCCGAGGCGACTATCGAGGAGGCCGGCGACCTCGACGCCGTGCTGGCCTTGCTGCCCGCCGGCAGCGAGCCGGACACATTGATTCTCGATCTGCGCTTCCCCGGCCTGACCTGCATCAGCCAACTCGCCGAGTTGCGCCGAAAACTGCCGCGCACCACGCTGATTGTGGTGTCGATGGTCGACGACGAGGGGTTGATCGGCGAAGTGATGGCGGCCGGCATCGACGGTTTTATCGGCAAGAACATTGCCCCGGATGAGATCGGCGAGGCGATTCTGGCGATCCGCGAAGGCGAAGTGCTGGTCAGGTTCGCCCCTTCCGGGCTGCTGCCGCTGGAGACCGGCACCGCCCTCACCCCGCGTCAGCAGGATGTGTTGCGGCTGATCGCCCAAGGCAAGACCAACAAGGAGATCGCCCGGGAACTGGATATCTCGCCGTTCACCGTGCGCATCCACGTGTCGTCGCTATTGCGCACGCTCAACGTGCCGTCGCGGGCAGCCGCTGCGGTGAAATATTCGGGAGGCAGTGGCGCAATTTAAATGAACCCTGCGCGCTTGGGCTCACCTAACTGAAAGACCATCAGGAGGTAGCCCATGCAAATTGAACCCGTCTGGATCGTACTCGCCGTCGTTCTTGTGATCATCGAATTGTGGGCGATCAACCGCGTGCGCAAGAGCGCAGGCAAGGGCAGCAACAAAGGCGTGTGGATTATCGCCATCGTGTTCGTGCCGTTGTTTGGCCTGATTGCCTGGGCACTGGCCGGCCCGAAACACGTGACTCAGGATTGAGAAAATCCCCCTGTAGGAGCTGCCGCAGGCTGCGATCTTTTGACTTTCAAGATCAAAAGATCGCAGCCTGCGGCAGCTCCTACAGGGGAAGCAGTGTTTATGGATCAACCTGCGCCATCAACTCCGGCACCGATTCCGGCCGTTTGGCATAGCGCTGCGCCAACACCGCGCAGACCATCAATTGAATCTGATGGAACAGCATCAGCGGCAGAATCAATACACCAATCGTGCTGCCGGCAAACAACACCTGCGCCATTGGCACGCCGGTGGCCAGACTCTTCTTCGAACCGCAGAACAGAATGGTGATGCGGTCTTCCTGGCTGAAACCGAACGCCTTACCCAGCAAGGTCGACGCCAACAGCACCAGCGCCAGCAGGATGCAGCAGACCACCACCAGGCCCAGCAGATCGACCACTGGAATCTGATGCCAGATACCTTCGTTGACCGCCTCGCTGAACGCGCCGTACACCACCAGCAGAATCGAACCCTGATCGACAAACTTCAGCCAGTTCTTGTTGCGCCCCACCCACGCGCCGATCCAGCGCCGAGCGATCTGCCCGGCAATGAACGGCAGCAGCAGTTGCACGCTGATCTTCAGGATCGCATCGAGGGTCGAACCGCCGTCACCGTGCACGTTCAGCAGCAGCGTCACCAGCAACGGCGTGAGGAAGATCCCGAACAGACTCGACGCCGCCGCACTGCAGATCGCCGCCGGGATATTGCCGCGGGCCAGCGAGGTGAAGGCAATCGCCGACTGCACGGTGGCCGGCAACGCGCAGAGGTAGAGCATGCCCATGTACAGCTTGTCGCCGATCAGCGGTGACAGCAGCGGTTTCAGCGCCAGGCCGAGCAGCGGGAACAGCACGAAGGTCAGGCCGAACACCAACAGGTGCAGGCGCCAGTGGCCGGCACCGGCGATGATCGATTCACGCGACAGTTTCGCGCCGTGGAGGAAAAACAGCAGCGCGATGGCGATGTTGGTCAGCCAGCCGAACCCGACCGCGACCTGACCGCTGGCCGGCAGAAAACTGGCCAGTAGCACGACGCCGATCAGGGTCAGGGTGAAGTTGTCGGGCAGGAATCTTGGGCGAGTCATGGGTCTGTTCATCCGGGGGTTGCCAGTACGTGACTGCGACTCTAACGTGAGCAGGAATTACCGACTAACGCCGAAGAGCCAACAGATGCCGCCTAAAGGACACGAGAAAAGCTTCCGGCGCAGCATTCCCGGGCTGCCCAGCCTGCCGCGTGCGCTGTACGGGCGCACCGAATCGCTGCCCAATCGCGCACTGACCCGGCGTCACAGTCACCCGTGGGTGCAATTGTCGTACGCGATTCAGGGTGTGCTCGAAGTGCAGACCGGCGCCGGGCGTTTCATCGCGCCACCGGAGCGCGCGGTGTGGATTCCGGCGGGCGTGCCGCACCGCGTGTTCAGCTCGCCGCACACCGAAATGCGCAGCCTGTACATCGATTGCAGCGTGGCCGGCTGGGCGCTTGAGCGTTGTCATGTGCTGGGCGTCAGCGACCTGTTGCGCGAGCTGATCCGCGCGTTCAGTCAGGTTCCAGTGGAATACGACGAGAACGGTGCCCATGGCCGCCTGGCCCAGGTGATCCTCGATCAACTGGCCGAGGCACCGCAGATCGACCTGATGCTGCCGCTGCCGCAGGACAGCCGTCTGCGGCAGATCTATCAAAGCCTGGAGCAACATCCGGAACAGCAGACCACCCTGAACCATTGGAGCGAAAAATTCGGCGTCACCGAGAAAACCCTCAGCCGTCTGTTTTTGCGCGACACCGGCCTGACCTTCCGCGCCTGGCGTCAGCGCTTGCGTCTGCTGGGCGCGCTGACCCCGCTGGAACGCGGCGAACGCGTCACCGACGTGGCTCTGGCCTGCGGTTATGACTCGACCTCGGCGTTCATCGCGGCCTTCCGGCAACAGTTTGGCGAGACACCGGGGGAATTTTTTCGTTGAGTTTGTCGATATTTATCGAATTAGCACATGCCATTCGGCAAAGTTCAGGGTAGAGTTTCGTCCATACGCAATTCTCTACACGTTTCGACCATAACCATAATGACCCACCCCTTTAGCGAACCTGTCGGCGGTAACAGCATGATCGAAGTCACTGAAGTCTCCATTGCTCAATTACGCGCGGCGCTCGACGCCGGCCAGACCACCGCGGTTGAACTGGTGCAGGCCTATCTGGCCCGGATCGACGCCTACGATGGCCCGAACACCGCCACCGCACTGAATGCCGTGGTGGTGCGCAACCCCGAGGCTTTGGCTGAAGCCCAGGCGTCCGATGCGCGCCGCGCCAAGGGCGAAACCCTCGGCCCGCTCGACGGTATCCCTTACACCGCCAAGGACAGCTATCTGGTCAAGGGGCTGACCGCCGCCTCGGGCAGCCCGGCCTTCGCCGATCTGGTGGCGCATCGCGACGCCTTCACCATCGAACGCCTGCGCGCCGCCGGGGCGATCTGCCTGGGCAAGACCAACATGCCGCCGATGGCCAATGGCGGCATGCAGCGTGGCGTCTATGGTCGCGCCGAAAGCCCTTACAACGCGGCCTACCTGACCGCGCCGTTTGCTTCCGGCTCGTCCAACGGTGCCGGCACCGCTACCGCTGCGAGTTTCTCGGCGTTCGGTCTGGCGGAAGAAACCTGGTCGAGCGGTCGCGGCCCGGCATCGAACAACGGTTTGTGCGCCTACACGCCATCGCGCGGGGTAATTTCGGTGCGCGGCAACTGGCCGCTGACGCCGACCATGGACGTGGTGGTGCCGTACGCCCGGACCATGGCCGACCTGCTCGAAGTGCTCGATGTGGTGGTCGCCGAAGACCCCGACACCCGTGGCGATCTGTGGCGCCTGCAGCCGTGGGTGCCGATCCCGAGCGTTGCTTCGGTACGCCCGGCGTCCTACGCCGAACTGGCGGTGAAACCCAATGCACTGGCCGGCAAACGCCTCGGTGTGCCGAAGATGTACATCAATGCCGACCCTGAAGCCGGCACCAGCGAAGCGCCGGGCATCGGCGGCCCGACCGGGCAGCGCATCAACACTCGCCCTTCGGTGATCGATTTGTGGAAACAGGCCCGCGCAGCCCTGGAAGCGGCCGGCGCCGAAGTCATCGAAGTGGATTTCCCGCTGGTCTCCAACTGCGAAGGCGACCGCCCCGGCGCACCGACCGTGTTCAATCGCGGCATCGTCTCCAAGGAGTTCCTGCACCACGAACTGTGGGACCTGTCGGCCTGGGCCTTCGACGATTTCCTGCGCGCCAACGGTGATCCGAAGCTCAATCGCCTGGCCGATGTCGACGGGCCGAAAATCTTCCCGCACGACCCGGGCACCCTGCCCAACCGTGAAGGCGATCTGGCCGCCGGCATGGACGAATACGTGCGCATGGCCCAACGCGGCATCACCCCGTGGGACCAGATCCCGACCCTGCCGGACGGCCTGCGCGGCCTGGAAAAGACCCGCAAGCTCGACCTCGAAGACTGGATGGATACGCTGAAACTCGACGCGGTGCTGTTCCCGACCAACGCCGACGTTGGTCCGGCAGATGCCGATATCAATCCGGAATCAGCGGACATCGCCTGGAGCAATGGCATCTGGGTCGCCAACGGCAACCTGGCGATCCGCCATCTCGGCGTGCCGACTGTCACCGTACCAATGGGGATCATGGCCGACATCGGCATGCCGGTTGGTCTGACCTTCGCCGGTCGTGCTTACGATGACTCGAATCTGCTGCGTCTGGCCTCGGCGTTTGAGGCGACCGGTTCGAAACGTCAGGTGCCGCCGCGCACTCCGGCGCTGACTGCCGGCAAGTAACAGAGAGGGTTGGATTGAGGCTCGATAGGGTCTCAATCCGCTTTCGGCGCATTAACCCCACTCGTTTCTGCATCACTACACACCTGCCAACACACTCCCCCATACCTGACAACTGATAGTTCTGACAGTATCGGTCGAACAGGACGGCGAGTAACGTTCTCGCTCAATGGGCTTTTCATTTAGAAACCCCAAAAACCGTTGAGCACTGAAGGAACGCAACCATGAGCAATGCCATTCTGCTTAAACAACTTGGCGTCGATGAAAACTCGAAGCCATTACCCATCAAAGTAAAACAGCAACCCGAGGATAAATACTACAAAGCCAAATTCACCCCTGATTTTCCGCCCATTCCGAGTTTCGAACCGAATCTGTTTATTTATGCTTCCTTGGTTCCCGGTTCAGTCAGTGTCATCGGCCGACATCACACAGCGGACGATTTCTACCAGATTACTATCATCATTGATCAGAAGCTCGAAAGCGGCACATACCCGATTGAGAAAGGTGACGAAAGCCGTGTGCGTGCCAGCGTCATTTCCGCTGGAGGGATCATTTCGAGTGACAAGGGCGAAATCAAACTTAAGCGAGACAACATAAAAGAATCAATCTACGCAGAATTTGATTTTCAAATAGAGTCCGGTGGAACGTCCTACAAAGTGGAGGGCAGATTAGAACTGCGGGCGACGGGTCCTCTTTAAAATCCTCCACAATAGGAAAGTCATTCGTAAACACGCATCAATGCCAAACGGGTAAGTGCCTGCCCGCAGTGTTTGGCAGCTGTGCCTTCCAAATGAATTCACGCTAAAAATTTCTTTGCTATTCACGCATGAATGCCGTTCGTCATTGCAAATGATGCCTGCCGCAAAAAAGCCAGACACTTCGTTTTTATCGAATCCTGCCTCAGAAATATACGATTTTTCCTTGGCATTCACTCCTCGCTAGCATGTCCCGGTCTGCCTCCAACGACATAAAAGACAGGGAGATTGCCATGCCAACTGACAACATCAACATCGGCGAACCATGGATGTGGGGCGCGTTTATCGTCTTCGTCCTCGCCATGCTTGCCCTGGATCTGTTCGTCTTCGGCGGACGCAAGGCGCACCGCGTTTCAGTGCGGGAAGCGTCCTGTTGGGTGATCGCCTGGTGCGCACTGGCCTTGGCCTTCGCCGGATTGCTCTGGTGGTATCTGCACGGCGAATTCGGCGCCGAAATTGCCCAGCGCAAGACGCTGGAATTCCTCACCGGTTATCTGATCGAGCAATCGCTGTCGATCGACAACATGTTCGTCTTCGTGATGATCTTCAGCTATTTCGCCGTGCCGCCGGAACTGCAACGTCGGGTGCTGTTGTATGGCGTGCTCGGGGCGATCGTGATGCGCGCGGCGATGATCTTCGCCGGGGTGTGGCTGGTGTCGCAGTTCGAATGGCTGTTGTATGCCTTCGGGGTGTTCTTGATCATCACCGGGATCAAGATGCTGATGTTTGCCGAGCAACAACCTGATCTCGACAAAAATCCGCTGCTGCGCTGGGTGCGCGGGCACATGCGGATCACCCAGGGCTTTCATGGCGAGCGCTTTTTCGTGCTGCAGAACGGCGTGCGCTGGGCCACGCCGATGTTCCTGGTGCTGGTGCTGATCGAGGCCAGCGACCTGATGTTTGCGGTCGACAGCATCCCGGCGATCTTCGCAGTCACCACCGATCCGTTCATCGTGTTCACCTCGAATATCTTCGCGATCATGGGCCTGCGGGCGCTGTACTTCTTGCTGGCGGACATGGCTGACCGCTTTCATTTGCTCAAGTACGGACTGGCGATCGTGCTGGTGTTCATCGGCGGCAAAATGACGCTGATGCCCTGGTTCCACATGCCGGTGGAATGGTCGCTGGCGGTGGTCGGTGGGGTGATACTGGGGTCGGTGGTGTTGAGCCTGCTCATCCCCCGCAAGGAAGACCCAACCCAATCCCTGTAGGAGCTGCCGCAGGCTGCGATCTTTTGATTTTGCTTCCTGAAAAACAAGATCAAAAGATCGCAGCCTGCCGGGGGGGGTGGTTACTTGTCGGATTTGATGCTGGTCCACACCCGGGTGCGTACGCGTTCGAGTTTCTGCGGCAGTGGCTGGACCACGTAGAGGGTTTTCAGGGCTTCAGGCGTTGGC
Organism: Pseudomonas sp. LF020; assembly: GCF_053456425.1. Classification (NCBI taxonomy): domain Bacteria; kingdom Pseudomonadati; phylum Pseudomonadota; class Gammaproteobacteria; order Pseudomonadales; family Pseudomonadaceae; genus Pseudomonas; species Pseudomonas sp. LF020. Next base: position 121,225 of record NZ_JBRFIX010000013.1, on the reverse strand, counting down.
GTCAGGTTCGGATTGCCGGTGATATCTTTGTTCACCAGCGGCATCGAATCCTTGTTCACGTTCGGGTAGCCGAGGAAATCACTGATCGGCGCAATGACTTTCGGATCCAGCAAAGTGTTAAGGAATTCGTGGGCCTCTTCGACATTCTTCGCGCTCTTCGGAATGGCAAAGGTATCGAACCAGATCGGCGCGCCCTCCTTCGGCAAGCGCCAGTCAACCACCACACCGTTGCCCGCCTCTTTCGCACGGTTGCCGAACTGATAGAAGCTGCCGGAGTAACCGATGGCCACGCAGATGTCGCCATTGGCGATGTCGGTCATGTATTTGGCCGAGTTGAAGTAGGTCACGTACGGACGAATCTTCAGCATCAGGTCCTTGGCCTTTTCATAGTCGGCCGGGTTCTGGCTGTTCGGGTCGAGGCCGAGGTAATGCAGGGCCAACGGCAGAATTTCCGACGGCGAATCGAGCATCGCCACGCCGCAGGATTTGAGCTTCTCCATATTCTCCGGCTTGAACACCAGATCCCAGCTGTCCACCGGCGCGTTGTCGCCGAGCGCTGCCTTGACCTTGGCCGGGTTGAAACCGATCAGTACCGTGCCGTACATGTAGGGCACGCCGTACTGGTTGCCGGGGTCGTTCTTGTCCAGCAGTTTGAGCAGTTCCGGATCCTGATGGCTCCAGTTCGGCAGTTTCGACTTGTCGAGTTTCTGGAACACACCGGCCTTGATCTGGGTGTCGATGAACTGGTTCGACGGCACCACCAGGTCATAGCCGGAGTTGCCGGTGAGCAGCTTGGCCTCCAGCGATTCATTGGTGTCGAAGGTGTCCCAGGTCACTTTGATGCCGGTCTTCGCGGCGAAATCCTTGGGCACCGACGGCAGAATGTAATCCGCCCAGTTGTAGACCCGCAGCTCGCGCTGCTCGGCGTGTACCGCGCTGGCCAGCAGCGTCAGCCCACACACGGTGGCACCCAGAATGCGTTTCATCGTGACCATGGTTGTTTCCCCGGAATGCGACGTGAGATCGATGGTTTTTATGTTCTGTACACGGCAGCGGCTGTAAAGGTAGCCAAGGGCAAGCAAAGTCCAGCGTTTAGTTATGGCTTTGATTCTTGCCGACCACGCGGTCGTGGCACAGTGGGGGATGGGCCAAAAGGGGATCGAAATGGCCAATATGAATGACCGCACGAATGCACAAGGGCTTGGCAAACACCACTTGTGGCGAGGGAGCTTGCTCCCGCCGGGCCGCGCAGCGGACCTCGCTCTTCAATTCAGAAAAGCAGGGGCCTGCTGCGCAGTCCAGCGGGAGCAAGCTCCCTCGCCACGGTTATATTGAGGTTCGGGTCAGTCGGTATAACTCAACCGCGCCGCCCTGCTCTGCCGGGTCTGCCCACGTGTGGCGAGGCAGTAATACAGGGGCACCGTCACCACCAGGCCGAACAGCCACGACAAATCCGCACCGTCCACCAGATTGGCGTACGGCCCGACGTACAGCGAGGTATTGGCGAACGGCAACTGCACGATGATGCCGATGAAGTAGGCAATGATCGCGTGCAGATTGAAGCGCCCGTAGATGCCACCGTCCGCACGGAAAATCGAGCTGATGTCATAGCTTCCGCGCTTGATCAGATAGAAGTCGATCAGGTTGATCGACGCCCACGGCACCAGCACCAGCAGCAACGCCAGAATCAGCCCGATGAACTGCGAAATGAAATCCGCCGAAGCACCGAGCGCCACCACGCAGCAAGCCGCCAGCACCACGCTCGACAACACCACGCGTACCTTGATGCTTGGCGTCCACTGGCTGGCGAAGGTCTGGATCGAGGTGATGATCGACAGCACCGCGCCATACAGATTCAGCGCGTTGTGACTGATGATGTTGAGCAAGAACAGCACCATCAGAATCGGTCCCAGCCACCCGGTGGACTGCTTGACCGCCACCATCGCCTCGGTGCCTTCCGGCGTCGCCAGAACCGCCACCGCGCCAAAGCTGAACGACAGAATCGTGCCCAGCGTCGCGCCCAGATAAGTAGCCCAGAACGGTTTGGCGATGCCGATATCCGCCGGCAGATAACGCGAATAATCGGACACGTACGGCGAGAAGCTGATCTGCCAGATGATCCCCAGCGACACCGTCGCCAGCCAGCCGGACAGGTTGAAACTGCCGCGCGTCAGGAAGTCCGCCGGCAAGTCATGGGCAAATATGTAGATGAATCCGGCCAGCAGCGCGCTGCCCATCACCCAGGTGCCGATGCGGTTCAGTGTGTGAATGAAGTTGTAGCCGATCACGCCAATCGCCGTGGCCGCCAGCGCGCCAATCAGAATGCTCAAAGGTGCCGGCACCGACGGCGCAATACCGACAATCGATTTACCGGCAAGCACGATGTTGGAAATGAAAAAACCGATGTAGATCAGCGCCGCAAAAAACACGATCAGCAGTGCGCCGTAACGCCCGAACTGACCACGACTCTGAACCATTTGCGGAATGCCCATGCGCGGGCCTTGCGCCGACGCCAGCGCGATCACCACGCCGCCGATCAGGTGCCCCAGCGCAATCGCCAGCAGCCCCCAGAACAAGTCGAGATGAAACACCTGAACCACCATGGCGCCGGTGACGATCGGCAGTGGCGCAATGTTGGTGCTGAACCATAAGGTGAAAAGGTCGCGGGCCTTCCCGTGGCGTTCCGCGAGTGGGACGTAGTCGACCGTGTGATTCTCGATCAACGGATCTTGCCGGGACATCTGGGACATATGCATGAACTCGAGTTTGTCTGTTCTTATCTTTGTATGAAGCCAAACCGGGGGAACTCTTTGGTCGCCCCTCAGATGCAGACCATATTATGGTATTCCAAACATTTCACAAGACTGATCCGTAGTTTACGGCGCCAGCTGATACGCCATCTTCAATGATCCTGCGGCCTGCAGGCCAGCCGCAAGCCCAATAAATGCTGAGTTTCCGACGAAAGCACCACGTTTATCGGTTCAGCCTAAAAGCCCTTGCAAAGAAAAAATACTGGTATACCATCAGACCAACAAATACATAAAAATCGCGTCATAACACCCGAGGATCACCCAATGATCGATGCTGCCATCTACAAACAAGTCATGGGCTCGTTTCCGTCCGGCGTCACTGTCATCACCACGCTGGACGATGACGGCCAGATCGTTGGCCTCACTGCCAGCGCCTTCAGTTCACTGTCGATGGACCCGGCGCTGGTGCTGTTCTGCCCCAACTACAGCTCCGACTCCTACCCTGTACTGATCAAGAACAAGCGCTTTGCGATCCACGTCCTCTCCGGTGGCCAGCAGAGCGAAGCCTATGCCTTCGCCCGTAAAGGCAAGGACAAGGCGCAAGGCATCGAGTGGACATTGAGCGAGCTGGGCAACCCGATCCTGGCCAATGCGACGGCTATCATCGAGTGTGAGTTGTGGCGCGAATATGAAGGTGGTGACCACGCGATCATGGTCGGCGCGGTGAAGAATCTGATCGTCCCGGAGCAACACACCGGGCCGCTGGTGTATTGCCACGGCAAGATGGGCGCCCTGCCCGTTCTGGCCTGAACGGAATTACTGTAGGAGTGAGCCTGCTCGCGATAGCGGTTTATCAGATATCGATGTGTTTGCTGACACACCGCTATCGCGAGCAGGCTCACTCCTACAGGTTTTGTAGCCTCAACAACAAAAGATCCGAGGAAGCGTCATGAAATTTTCCCTGTTCATCCACATGGAACGCTGGGACGAAAGCGTCAGCCACCGCCAACTGTTCGAAGACCTGACCGAACTGACCCTGATGGCCGAGGCCGGTGGTTTCAGCACCGTGTGGATCGGCGAACACCACGCGATGGAATACACCATCTCGCCGAGCCCGATGCCGCTGCTGGCCTACCTCGCCGCCAAAACCACCACCATTCACCTCGGCGCCGGCACCATCATCGCGCCGTTCTGGCACCCGCTGCGGGTGGCCGGTGAATGCGCGCTGCTCGACGTGATCAGCAACGGACGCATGGAAGTCGGCTTGGCGCGCGGCGCCTATCAGGTCGAATTCGATCGCATGGCCGGCGGCATGCCCGCCTCCAGCGGCGGCCAGGCCCTGCGCGAAATGGTCCCGGTGGTCCGCGCCCTGTGGCAAGGCGACTACGCCCACGACGGCGACATCTGGAAATTCCCGACCTCAACCAGCGTGCCGAAACCGATCCAGAAGCCGAACCCACCGATGTGGATCGCCGCCCGCGATCCGGATTCGCACAATTTCGCCGTGGCCAACGGCTGCAACGTGATGGTCACGCCGTTGATGAAAGGCGACGAAGAAGTCCTCGACCTGAAGAACAAGTTCCAGACCGCGCTGGACAACAACCCCGACGTGCCGCGTCCGCAACTGATGGTGCTGCGCCACACCCATGTGCACTCGCCTGACGATCCGGACGGCTGGAAAGTCGGTGCAAAGGCCATCTCGCGTTTCTACCGCACCTTCGATGCCTGGTTCGGCAACAAGGAAGTACCGGTCAACGGCTTCCTCGCTCCGAGTCCGGAAGAGAAGTTTGCCGGGCGTCCGGAGTTTGAGCTGGAGAGCCTGCACAAGACGGCAATGATTGGTACGCCGGAAGAGATTATTCCGCGCATCAAGTATTACCAGGAACTGGGGGTGGATGAGTTCAGTTTCTGGTGTGACAACAGCTTGCCGCATGCAGAGAAGAAGAAATCGCTGGAGTTGTTTATCAGGGATGTGGTGCCGGCGTTTCGCTGAGCGACTTGTAAAAAAAACCGGGCATCAGCCCGGTTTTTTGATAGGTATATCCAAAACAGTTCGAATATCAAAGAAAACTTTTCAATCAACAGTTCAATACCGATAATCCGAAAAGAAAAATAGCGCATACAAAAAGAGTGCAAAAACTGCTAATGCCGCCCGCCCCGCGGGGTCAGCATCCGGGCCTAATCCACCGGGTGCAATGGCAACCGTTGCCCCTCTTGAATAGTTATAAACACCTTGAGCAAACCATAACTGAACAGCAAGTACCGTAAAAAAACGCCCCCAGCTGCCATTGAATTGAAAGTAGCCATTGAGTAGTGCTGCGAGCAATAGCCCTATCCCCACCCAATCACGGTATTTGAACAGCCAGTTGATTCTTGATTTACCTGTTACAGGCATCGACAGTTCCTTTAACGATATTGCCCCAAACGTCCTACGCGCCCAAAAAACTGGAAACTCTAACTGCGGTCACAGATATGGTTCATTCGAGCGGGACCCGCCCACCTCATCATTGAAATAATCATGAAACGCGTCAATGATTGCGTCCAAAGTGCCATCGCGACCTTTAAGGGCTTGAAACTCTTTGGAACTGATCAAGTTACGCCCTACGCCCTCAGAAAATTTTAACTGGGCATTGGCCTTACTCAGAGCCAGCACACCAAACTCTTCGTAAGCGCTTTCAAACAATAGCCAATCAAAACCCAGATTACCGACGATCATCGGATAATCCGCAGTGCCTTTGAAAAAATCCCGAAAGCCAGAATTCAAGACTTCGATACCTTCATCGACATTGTTCCCATCGAAAAGGTAGCACAAGCCAGAAGGTGCGCTGAACAAGGCGAATACGTCTGTCGAGAAAACTTCATAGTTCAAGCAAACCAATTCACTGAGAACATCAGTAGTACTTAGCATTGGCCTTTCAAAAAAATAATACTCAAGCCCTGAATCAAGAAAGACCATCGCAGGAAGATCTTTCTCCAAATCAAGGTGATTCGCTAACGCTGCCGTTATCCGATTCACTTCTTTAAATTCAACTTTTAACAGGCTCATTTACTCAATCTTGAATCGGATTTTGACAGTCGGGTTTGTAACAGGGATTGAACAATCGATGCGGTTGCGGTTTTCCGAGGTTAATCCTTGGTTCAGTGCGCAACGCCCAACTTCGTCGCCACGTCCTGCGGTGCCAGCAGGCGGCCATCCGCTGAACGCAATTCAAGTTTGCTGATCGGCTGACGCTGCTGCGTATCAACCATCACCGAACCCGGCTCACCCGGCGCATACAAATGCTCGCCACCCCACTGCGACAGCGCAACAATCACCGTCTGCAAGGCCTTGCCGCGTTCGGTCAGCACGTATTCCTTATAGGCACCGCCATCGGCGGCCGGCACGGTTTGCAGAATCCCCTGCTCGACCAGGGCCTTGAGCCGGGCGCTGAGCATGTTCTTGGCGATATCCAGATTCTTCTGAAAATCGCTGAAGCGGCGGATGCCCTCCAGCGCATCGCGGATGATCAGCAGCGACCACCAGTCGCCGATCAGGTCCAGCGTACGGGCGACCGGGCAGGCATTGCCGTGCAGGCTTTTGCGCTTCACAGGGTGTTTCTCCATCAAACCAGCGTGTGGTTGCATCTTACAACTGTGACGCTGGAAAAGAACCTCGCCGCCCGGCCCGGCAATTCAGCACTTGCGTACAAGTGACCGCCGCGATTTGCGCCGATAGTGATGGGCGGCCATTGCGGCATCCGGCCTTCCCGAACGATTGCCCACAGCAAGGAGTTTCCATGAGCACATTCACTACCGATGACGGCACACAGATCTATTTCAAGGACTGGGGCAGCGGCAAACCCGTGTTGTTCAGCCATGGCTGGCCGCTGGATGCCGACATGTGGGAATACCAGATGGAATATCTGAGCAGTCGCGGCTACCGCACGATTGCCTTCGACCGCCGTGGTTTCGGGCGCTCCGATCAACCATGGACCGGCTACGACTACGACACCTTCGCCGATGACATCGCGCAACTGATCAACCACCTCGACCTGCGCGACGTCACACTGGTCGGCTTCTCCATGGGCGGCGGCGACGTCAGCCGCTACATCGCCCGCCACGGCAGCGAGCGCGTTGCCGGGCTGGTGCTGCTCGGGGCGGTGACGCCGCTGTTCGGCAAGAAGGCCGACTACCCGCAGGGCGTCGACACCTCGGTGTTCGACGGGATCAAGGCCGGCCTGCTCAAGGATCGCGCGCAGTTCATCGCTGATTTCGCCGCGCCGTTCTACGGCACCAATCAGGGCCAGAAAGTCTCCGACGGCGTGCTCACGCAAACCCTGAACGTCGCCCTGCTCGCTTCGCTGAAAGGCACCGTGGATTGCGTCACCGCGTTCTCTGAAACCGACTTCCGCCCGGACATGGCGAAGATCGACGTGCCGACCCTGGTGATCCACGGTGACGGCGATCAGATCGTGCCGTTCGAAACCACCGGCAAACAGGCGGCGGCGTTGATCGAGGGCGCCGAGCTGAAAGTCTACGCCGGGGCACCGCACGGTTTTGCCGTGACGCACACCGAAGCGCTGAATGAAGACCTGCTGGCGTTCCTGAACCGCTAAAAACGCTGCGCTGACCAGGCGCCCACCCGGTCAGCGCACGTTGCGGTACAGCATCAGCCGCGCGCTCTCGTGCAACCCCCGCGTCAGCTCCACCAGGCGCTGGAATTCCTCGGGGTTTTGCCCGGCGACGTTATCCAGCGGGGTCTTCGACGCCAGGTCATGCAAGGTCGGCGAGCTGCCGTCATGCTGCATCTGCAGGAGGAAATCCTTGGTCACCCCGCCAATCACCGGGAACGTGCCCTCACGCAGCACCAGCGGCACCACGCGCTCACCTTCCGGCGCCGGTTGCTGGACATCGCGGCCCATTGCGCCATTGCTGAACGGCACGCCGGCCATCCCCGCCACTGTCGGCAGCAAATCCGTCAGCCCCACCGCTTGCTCGATGACCTTCGGCGCCAGCAGCCCCGGGGCGTGAATCAGCATCGGCACATGGTTGCTCTCCAGCCCCAGTTGCTCGAACGCCGGCGGCATGTGCGGGATCTGGCTGATGCGCGTGTTGTGGTCGCCGAAAAACACAAAAATCGTGTTGTCGTAATAGCCGCCGGCCTTGGCCAATTCCATTAATTTGCCGATATTGAAATCCAGCAGGCGCACCGCATTGTATTGCTCGACGCTACGTGACCCGGCGGCCTGCACCTGTTCCAGCGACAGGTTGCTGACCTCGAAGCCGTCGTTGTCCTTGGGGATGGTGAATGGCCGATGGTTGCCCGAGGTTTGCACGTAGGCGAAGAACGGTCGGTCCTTGGGCAGGTCGCGCAGGATGCGGTCGCTCTCCTTGAACAGATCCAGATCGGAAATCCCCCACACGTCCACCAGCGGCGAACGCCAGTCGCTTTCCTGATACAGGCGCACGCCATCGATGCTCTGCTGGATCAGCGCATTGATATTGGCCCAACCGGCATTGCCGCCGATCATGTAGAGCTTCTGGTAATCGGTGAAGGCGTTGATCAGTGTGTGCTGGCGGGTGATCAGCGGATGGCGCGTCGCAGTCTCGCGGCGCGTCACGTCGGGCACGCCAGTGATGCTCGCCCACACGGTTTTCGCGGTGCCGGTGACTGGCACATAGAAGTGCTTGAAAAACCAGCTTTGGGTCGCCAGTTGATCGAGGTTCGGCGTCGGGTTCAGCGGATTGCCGTAGGCGCCGACGGCGCTGGTGCCCAGTGATTCGAGCATGACGAACATCACATTCGGCGCGCCCGGCAGCCGATACGGCTGCACGGCTTGCTGCCGCTCGAAACTCAGGCTTTGCGGATCCGGTCGATCCACGTCCAGATAGCGGGCAATCACTGGATAGTGCTCGCGCACCTGCTGCTCATCGAATTGCGCCTGCCCGGTTTTCAACGTGTCGTAGAGGAACAACACCGGGTTCAGGCCGACAGCGGCGATCTGCGCGTCACCGGAGAAGAACGCATCGCTCCAGCGCAGCGGCACCGGGTTTTCCAGATTGAGATTGTCGACCCGACCGAGCAGCGCCAGCAGCACCACGACCACGCTTAGCCCGGTGCCGAATGCCAGCGACGGACGCCGGATAACCTTAGCTTCACGGGCCAGCGTCAGCCGTTCCAGCTGCAAAAGTCCGTAGAAGCAGACGCCCAGCACCGCCAACCAGCCGAGCGCGATCCACAGCACCGGATAGGTTTCCCAAACCATCTGTTGTGAGATTTGCGCATCTTCCAGATAACGCAGCACCGTGGCGTTGATCCGCACGCCGAGGTAGGCGTAATGACCGAAATCGATGATGTACAGCAGGCCTACCGTACCGAGCGCCAGCAGCCAGTAAACCCTTACGACCACGCGCAACCCCGGCAGCCGCGTGAGGTTCCAGCGCGGCACCCAGGCCAGCAGCGCCAATGGCAGGATCAGCAACACGGCGAGGCGCAGGTCGAAGCGCAAACCGATACCGAGGGTTTCGCGCAGTGCCGGGTTGTCGACGAACTCGCTGGGCGCGATCCCGGAAAACCCCAGCACGAACACCAGCCGGAGCACGGCAAACAACAAGAACGCCAAACCTGCCGCACCCACGCCGTAGCGCAGGCGTCGCGATTGCAACCAGCCCATCATTGACCTCAGTGTTGTTGGTTCAGATAGAAGATGTCGTGCTTGTCGACTCTGGCCGCAGCAAACGCCAGACCTCGCGCAGGCACAGCGTGGTGCCGGCCACCAGGCAGTACCCCACCAGCAGCGGATCGATCAGGTAATCCCAGTAGTTTTCCGAAGCTTTGAGCCGCAGCGCAAAGGCCAGCGTTGCCAACGCGAGCATCCACACCGCCAGCGCATTGCCCAGCCACAACAGCGCCAGAGTCAGCACACCGATGCAGACGATCAGTGGCCGGGGATTGAAGCCCCAGCGGTACGGATCGACATACGTCAGGCCCATCGTCGCCGGATACAGCAGCGCGGCCAGCACGACGAACAGCACCAGCACCTGAACCCGCGCCGACAGCGACTGCTGGTTGACCACACCGAGCCGCACAAGACTGGCCCAGCCGAGCAACACCAATGTGGTGATCGCCAGATCGTCGGTAAAGCTGCGCAGATACGCCGCCACCGGCAGATCGTTGAGCGGAATGAAACTGACCGCCGCCAGCGCCGGCAACAGCCACGGACGCCAGCGTTGTGTGCAGTGCAGGGAACCGAGCAGGACAAAACCCAGCAGGATAAAGGTCAAATGGGCTTGCCAGAGAGACAGCATCACAGGCGCTCCGCCAGCCACGCTTCATTGAAGCTGACATGTTTGATGAAGGTGTTATTCCACGAATACACCAGGTGATAGAGGCCATCGCTGCCGCGACTGAAGTACGGATACTCGTACTCGAAATCACAACCCTGCGGCTTGCACACCCGGTAATCCAGATTGCTCAGAAAGCGTTGCTCCAGCGGCAAACGCCGGGCACCGCTGGAAGCACGAAAACCTTCGCCGATGATCGCCTTGTAGGCTTCGGGGGCGAACGGCTGGCCGAGCGGATCGGGCGACTGATCGAGCTCGATCACGTTGCGCCAGTGGTTCAGATTGGCATCGGTGCCATACAGGCTGAGCTTGAAGCGCCCGTCCTGCAGATCATTCAGCGCTACCAGCAGGCCGTTGTCGCCGGTGCCCACTGCCGCCAGTGATGAATTGGGATTGGCCGGCTCCAGCGGATACGGCTCGCTCCAGGTCTGGCCGGCGTCCTCGGTGCGGCTGGCCAACACCCGATGATGGGTGTCGCCGGCATAACGCAGCATGGCCACGGCACGTTTTCCGTCCAGCGGCACAATGGTCGGCTGCAACGAATGCTTGCCACGGCTGATACGGAATTTGTCGATCACCGCGCCGTCTGCGCTCAGGTACAGGTACTCGGCGAACTTGCCCATGAACTCGTGATACACCGGCAGACCGATCGAGCCGTCGGCATGGAACACCGGCGCGGCGCGCACCAGCGTGCTGATGTTGAAAAACGGTGAGGTAATCAACTGCCGTGGCGCCGACCAGTTACGCCCGAAATCATCCGAGACCATCACGTTGATCGCACTGGTGGCCCAGCCGCCCACAGACACCGAAACATAGAACATCCACAGACGTTGATCCGGCGCCAGGGCGATCACCGGATTGCCCAGTTTGCGGATGTAGCGACGGGTGCCGTCGCGGGTCGATTCGCGGGTGGCCAGCACCTGCTCGGCGCCCCACTCCGCGCTGTCGGCGTCGTAGCGTGCAGTGCGGATCTGCACGTCGGCAGCGCCCTCACGGGAACCGGCAAACCACACCGCCATCAGGTCGCCGCCCGGCAGCGCGGTCACCGACGACGAGTGCACGAAATCATTCAATTGCGAGGAGACGAAGCGACTGCTGTACAGCGGCTCCGGTGCCTGCAGCGAAGCATCGACCGGCGGCGTCGCCACGGCAAACGGCGCCAGCACATGAGCCGGATGACTGCGCCAGGCACCAAAGAAAACCAGGCTCACGGCCAGTCCGCCGAGGACAAATTTCAAGCGATCGGGAAGCGCACGCATAGTGGACTCACGGCAAAAACAGGATGGAGGGCAATCGACAAAACATCCCTGTCAGCGCGGCGGATCGTCCGGCAAGCGCCGTCGGCGTCCGGTGAGCATCGACAACGGCAAGTTGTCTCGCAGCAGAAAACTCTCGAACAGCGCGGCGGCGATGTGCAGACACACCAGCACCAGCAAGCTGTCGACGGCGGTCTCGTGCACCTGCAACGGCCAATCGGAGCCCCACAAGGCGTCGACCTCTTCCATGGCCCAGCCGCTCAAACCGGCGATAAACATCGCCAGCAACATCAACAGCATCACCAGCGCACCCATCGGCGAATGCCCGAGGCGATGCTCGGGACGTCCGCGAATCAAGGATCGCGCATGGGCGACCAGCCGCGTCGGCGTCGGCCAGAAATCCGCCCAACGCGCACTGCGCGGCCCGACGAAGCCCCATACCAGCCGCACCAGCAGCCAGCCCATGGCGTAATAGCCGAGCCAGACATGCCAAGCGTCACCGGCTTCATTGAAGAAGTAATTGGCGACGAAGACGCCCGCGATGGACAGATGAAACAGCCGCACCACGGGGTCCCACAGGCGCACGGAGGCGCTCGGCATCAGCCCTTGATCTCGGTTTTCACCGCTTTGCCGCTGACCGGGTCGTGGTAGATTTCGACCTTGCGCTTGTCCTTGTCGAAGCCGTAGATCTCGTAGCAGTTGCCGTCGGTGACCTTGAACTTGCTGATCTCGTAGCCCTGGGCTTTAAGCTGCTCCTGAAAGGCTTTCTGGTCTTGCCATTGCGAGCGTTCGGCGGTGGTGCATTGCGGGCCGGCGACGGCCAGCGGGCTGGCAACGATGAGGGACAACAGCAGAAGTTTGCGCATGGAAACACTCTCGCTCGATGAGGAAGGCCTCACTGTGCAAAAGCAACCTTAGTCGAAGCTTAGTTGGCAACGAGTCGTTACATCTTTCCCGTCGGGTCAGCTGCCACGGCCCGCTGCACAGCGGCATGATGCGGCCCTCACCCGCCGTGTTTCCCAAGAGAATCCGCTATGCGTCTACTGCTGGTCGAAGATGATCGCGCCCTCGGCCAGGGCATTCGCGTTGCCCTCGGCAGCGAAGGCTATACGCTCGACTGGTTGCAGGATGGGGTCAGCGCCCTGCACGCCCTGCGCAGTGAGAGCTTCGACTTGCTGCTGCTCGACCTCGGCTTGCCCCGGCTCGACGGCCTCGCGCTGCTGCAACGCTTGCGTGGCGAGCAGCAGGACTTGCCGGTGCTGATCCTCACCGCCCGCGACGGCACCGCCGAACGCATTGCCGGGCTGGATGCCGGCGCCGACGACTACCTGATCAAACCGTTCGACGTCGATGAACTGAAAGCGCGGATTCGCGCATTGCTGCGCCGCAGTCAGGGCCGTGCGCAGCCGGTACTTGAACATGCCGGCGTGTGCCTCGATCCGGTCACGCAGCAGGTCACCTGGCGCGGCACCGACGTGGTGGTGACGCCGATGGAGTATCAACTGCTGCATCAACTGATGGCCCGCCCAGGCAAAGTCGTCACCCGCGAACGCCTGTCCCGGGCGTTGTACGGCTGGCAGGAACGGGTCGAGAGCAATACCCTCGAAGTGCTGATCCACAATCTGCGCAAAAAACTCGCAAGCGAGTTGATCCGCACCGTGCGCGGCGTCGGTTATGTGCTGGAGCTCAAACCATGATTTCCATCCGTGCGCGGATTCTGGTGCCGGTGCTGATTCTGGTATTGATCGGCGACCTGCTGATCAGTTGGCTGGTGCTGCGCGACAGTCACCATGAAATCGAAGAAGTCTACGATGCCCAACTGGCGCAAAGCGCACGCCTGCTGCAAGGCGTGCTGGCCCAGCGCGCACCCGGCGACAACGACTGGAGCCGGCTCTATCAGGCCTTCGACGAAGCCATGAGCCGCGTCGGCGACGGCGAGGCCGCGCACCCTTACGAAACCCGTCTGACCTTTCAGGTGTGGCGCAGCGACGGGCAGTTGCTGGTGCGCTCGGCCGAAGCGCCGGAGCTTGCCGCACCGCCCACTACCCTCGGCTCGCATGACCTGATGGAGAATGGCCGCGACTGGTGCGCGTTTCTGCTCAAGGATTCGCAACAAGGGCTGCTGATCTGGGTCGGTGAGCGTGACGACATCCGCCAGGATCTGATCGAACGCATCGTCGGCCACACCGTCTGGCCGAGCCTGATCGGCGTCCCGCTGCTGGCCGCGCTGATCTGGCTGACCATCGGCTGGGGCCTGCAACCGTTGCGCGCCATGGCGCAGAGCATTCGCGGCCGTGACACCGAGACCCTGAAACCGCTGCACCTCAGCCCCCTGCCCCACGATCTGGAGCCGATGCAAACCGCGCTCAATCGTCTGCTGCAACAGATCGACAATCTGCTGGCGCGTGAGCGGCGCTTCATTGCCGACGCTGCCCATGAGCTGCGCACACCGCTGGCGATTCTGCGGATCCACGCGCAAAACGCGCAACTGGCGGCGACCCCGCAACAACGCGAAGAGGCGCTGGAATATCTGGTCAGTGCGGTGGATCGGGCGACGCGCATCGCCAGTCAGTTGCTGACCATGGCGCGCATCGAACCGCACCTGGCCAACCCCGAAACCCGCACTGTGGAACTGACCGAGCTGGTGCGCGAAGAACTCGCCGAACTGGCACCGCTGGCCATGGAAAAAGACGTCGAATTGATCCTCGACAGCGACCACCACTGCCCGGTCGACACCGACCCGGTCGCCCTCGCCATCGCCTTGCAGAACCTGGTGACCAACGCCCTGAATTTCGCCCCGCCGGGCAGCGAGGTACGGGTTCAGGTGCAACCGCAGGCGGGCGGCGCGGTGTACATCAGCGTCGAGGACGCCGGCCCCGGTATCAACGAGCAGGAATACGCGCGGCTGTTCGAGCGTTTTTACAGCCACGGCCACAGTAACGGCGCCGGACTGGGGCTGGCGATCGTGCAAATGATCGTCAGCAAGATCGGCAGCACGTTGCAGCTGTACAACCGGCCGCAGGGCGGGTTGTGTGCGCAATTGCGGATCAATGAGGAGCGCTGAGCTGACAAGTTCGAGCGTAACTCCGTGTGAAGATATCTGTGGCGAGGGAGCTTGTCGAATCGTCGCACCGTCCCGCTGGACTGCGCAGCAGGCCTTCTGCTGTTCGACAAAAGAAGGGCCGCTTCGCGACCCGGCGGGAGCAAGCTCCCTCGCCACAGAGTGTTGTGTTTATTGATCGCCTCGATGCTTTTGACAAAATTTTCATGCTTACCCCAATAACATTCGCAGCCTCGTTGGGGAGTAGCCTGTTTCCGAGTCCCTCGGAAGCGTCCGTATCAACATTCTCGGCAACACGCCGTGGTACGGACACCTTTTGGTTGGTGAGACCGACGACACATCCATGCCTAATGTCGGGCGTGTGGTTGTGTCGTTGACTCATAGCCCGACTGGAAGTGTGCCCCCGTGAATCCTGTTTCCCTCATATCCCTCGCTCTGGCCATGTCCACGGACGCGTTCGCCGCGGCCATCGGCAAAGGCTCCAGCCTGCACAAACCACGTCTGAGCGAAGCCCTGCGCACCGGCCTGATCTTTGGCGTGATCGAAGCCATCACCCCGATCATCGGCTGGCTGATCGGCCAGGCCGCCACCCGTTGGGTCGCCGAATGGGACCACTGGATCGCTTTCACGCTGCTGGTCATCCTCGGTCTGCACATGATCTACAACGGTCTGAAGCACGAAGACGAGGAAGAAGAAAAACCCGGCCAGCACTCGTTCCTGATTCTGGCGGTCACCGCGTTCGCCACCAGCATTGACGCCCTCGCGGTCGGCGTCGGTCTGGCGTTTGTCGACGTGAATATCTGGGTGGCGGCAGCGGCGATCGGCGTGGCAACCATGACCATGGTGACCATCGGCGTGATGCTCGGCCGGGTGCTCGGTGCGGTGGTCGGCAAGCGTGCGGAAATCGTCGGTGGCGTGGTGCTGATGATCGTCGGCGCGACCATTCTGTACGAGCACTTGTCGGCCTGAGTCAGATCTGGACAAGCGCCGCCAGTGTCATCGCGTTGCCCAACGCGGCGCCACTGGCGGTGTTGTCGAAGATGCACCAGACGCTGGCCCCCTCCGCAGCGCAGGCCTTCATGTCCTGCGCCAGCCGTTGCAGACAAGGCAACTCATAAGCACTGTGATAAATCCGTGGTGAGCCGTGCAGCCGCCAATAGCGCACACCCGGCCAGCCCTGCGCCGAACCGTCGGTACTGATCCGCGACGGATCGACCACGACTTGGGCAATCCTATACGCCTGCAACATCGGCGCAGCCGCCACCCACGATTCATGCCGTGGTTCAAACACCACGTCACCGTCGAAGCGTTGGCGCAACGCCACGAAAAACGCCTCTGCGCTTGCCGGCTCAAACACAAGCGACGGCGGCAGTTGCACCAGCAAACACCCCAACCGGTCAGCCAGTCCCTCGCACTGCCCGAGGAACTCATCCAGCGGCTGATCACTTTCGCGCAAGCGCAACTCATGGGTGATCAACTTCGGCATCTTCACCGAAAACTGAAACCCGGGCGGCACCGAATCCGCCCAGCGTGCATAGGTTTGACGCCGATGCGGACGATAAAACGAGCTGTTGATTTCCACGCAGTCGAACCGCGCCGCATAACGCTGCAGATGCGTGCCCTCGGCCGGAAACTCTGGCCAGTATTCACGCCCCAGACTCCAGCCTGCGCAACCGATGAACATCAAAAAAGCACCTTCGCCGCTTCACGCATGAAAATCTCCACGGTCTCGTTCACAGATTTCAGGCACAACGAAATACCTGTGGGAGCTGGCTTGCCAGCGAAGGCGTCGATACATCCACAAACGCTGTGCCTGACACAACGCTTTCGCGAGCAAGCTCGCTCCCACAGGGTTCAGCGGCGCTCACAGATTTGGAGCGCGACGAAGCGCCTACACGATTATTTTTTGCCGGGGAGGACGCTGGCCAGCACCTGCTTGGCAGCTTGCACGATCACGCCCGCCTCGTCCGGGTCGCCCTTGAGCAAGGTCGTGGCGAATTTCTTCGCCTGTTCGAGCTTGATGTGCGGTGGCAACGGCGGCACGTTGGGATCGGTCTTGAACTCGATAAGCACCGGTACGTCCGAGGCCAGTGCCTGCTCCCAGGCGGCGGCGACGTCTTCTTCGCGGTCGACGAAAATCCCTTTCAGGCCGATGGAAATGGCGAACAAGTGATACGGCACATCGGGGATGCTTTGCGACGCTTCGAACTTCGGATCACCCTCCATCACCCGCTGCTCCCAGGTGACCTGATTCAAGTCCTCGTTGTTGAACACCGCACAGATCCATTTCGGGCTGTCCCACTGACGCCAGTATTTGGCGACGGTGATCAGCTCGGCCATGTTGTTCATCTGCATCGCGCCATCGCCCACCAGCGCAATCACCGCGCGCTCGGAATGGGCGAACTTGGCGGCAATCGCGTACGGCACGGCAGCCCCCATCGAAGCCAGTCCGCCGGACAGCGAACACTGCATGCCCCGGCGAATTTTCAGGTCACGGGCGTACCAGTTGGCGCACGAACCCGAGTCACTGGTAATGATCGCCTGATCCGGCAGGCGTGGTGACAGCTCGTACACCACCCGCTGCGGATTGATCGGATCGGCCTTGGACATGGCGCGTTTCTCCAGGGTCTTTTCCCAGGTGCTGCGCCAGCCTTCGATTTTCTTGCGCCACTTGTGCGAGGTTTTCTGTTCGAGCAACGGCAGCAGCGCTGCGAGGGTTTCGGCGGAGTCACCAACCAGATTGACCTCCATCGGATAACGCAGGCTGAGCATGTCCGGCTGTAAATCGATCTGCACGCCACGCGCCTGACCTTCCTTCGGCAGAAATTCGGCATAGGGGAAACCCGAGCCGATCATCAGCAAGGTGTCGCATTCGTTCATCATCTTGTAGCTCGGTTCGGTGCCCAGCAGGCCGATGCTGCCTGTGACCCACGGCAAATCGTCCGGCAGCGCGGCCTTGCCGAGCAACGCCTTGGCTACGCCAGCACCGAGTTTTTCCGCAATGGCTATCACTTCATCCGTTGCCTGCAACGCGCCGGCGCCCACCAGAATCGCGACTTTTTCGCCACTGTTCAGAACGTCGGCGGCGCGTTGCAGATCGGCCTCGTAGGGCAGCACTTTCGGCTTGGTATAACCGACGCCAGAGTGCGCGGTGCCGTGCGCCCGCGCCGGTGGCTCGTATTCGAGATCCTGCAGGTCATTGGGCAGGATGATCGCCGTCACCCGCCGTTCGCCAACCGCCGTGCGCACGGCGCGATCGAGCAAATGCCGCACCTGCGACGGCGCCGACGCCTGCTGCACAAAAGCCCCGGCGACATCCTTGAACATCGAGACCAGATCCAGTTCCTGCTGATAGTGACTGCCGAGCGCCGTCCGCGCCTGCTGGCCGACAATCGCCAGCACCGGTTGGTGATCCATCCGAGCGTCGTACAACCCGGTGATCAGGTGCGAAGCGCCCGGCCCGGAGGTGGCAATGCACACGCCCAACTCGCCCGTGAACTTGGCGTGGGCCGAGGCCATGAACGCGGCCATTTCTTCGTGTCGGGCCTGAACGAATTCGATCTTGCCATTGGCCCGGGCGAGCGCGCCGAACACGCCATTGATGCCGTCGCCCGGATAACCAAAAATCCGCGTGACGCCCCATTGGCTGAGCCGCTCAACCAGAAAATCTCCCACTGTCGTCGTCATCTCGTTCCTCGCCTGTCACCGATGCATGAAGCCGTCCCGGCGGATTAGCCGCCGGGCGGTACAAGGGTCTGGACAGCTTGGGAGCACGCGAAGTTTCGATTGTTTTTATTGCCGAACCGCCCCCTGTAGGAGCTGCCGAAGGCTGCGATCTTTTGATCTTGAAAACAACATCAAAAGATCGCAGCCTGCGGCAGCTCCTACAGAGTCGAATGGTTCAACCGGCAGCGGGCATGGGTGAAGGCCAATCGGCCTCGTCGATCTGTTCAAGGCTCAGGTGCGCCGTTTCTTTGAGCAGCAACGAACACAACGTGACGATGCCCAGCGCAATCGCGCCGTAAACCGCCACCCCGAAAGCGTTGTGGTTGTTGGCGATAAGAATCGCCGTGGCCGCACTGGATGCCGTCCCGCCGCCCAGCGCCGCGCCGATCTGATAGGCCGCCGACATTCCCGAATAGCGCATGTGCCGGGGAAACTGCTCGGCGAGGAACGCCGGAATCGGCCCTTGCGTCGCGCCCATGAACGCACCGATGACGATGTACGCAGCGGTGGAAACCAGCAGGCTCTTGAGGCCGATCAGCGGGAAGAATGCGAAGAAGCCGAGGGCCATGATCACCGCGCCGAGGACCATCACCTTGCGACGGCCGATGCGGTCGGACAACAAGGCAAACAACGGCGCGGTGATGACGATGGCGATCGACAGCGACAAGTCGAAGATCAGCGCGTCGGTACTGCCGTAACCCAGTTGCGTGGCGTACGACAGAAAGAACGTGCTGCCGATGTAGGCGATGGTCACGTAGCCGAAAGCGATACCGGTGCACAGCAGCATGGCTCGGGGCCGTGCGCGTAATGCCTCGAGCAATGGCATGCGCACCGGCGCCTGCGGTTCAGCGGGCGGTTCGAGGGGTTTCTGCAAGCGCGCATACAGACCGATCAGCACCAGCACACCGCCGAGCCAGAACGGAATGCGCCAGGCGAATCCGGCCAGGTCATCGTGCGCCGCGACGCTGACGATGGCGAACACCCCGGCACCGAGAATCCCGCCGATACCGATGCCCATGCTGGTGAAGCTGCCCCACAGCCCACGTCGTCCGGGCGGCGCCGACTCGATGCCGAACAGCGCCGCACCGCCCCACTCGCCACCGGCGGCGAATCCCTGCACCAGCCTGAGCAACACCAGCAACACCGGTGCGCCCGCACCGAGGGTGGCATAGTCCGGCAGGCACCCGATCAGCAGCGTGCTCAGGCCCATCAGCAGCAGCGTGATCACCAGCATTTTCTGCCGGCCGAGTTTGTCGCCGTAATGCCCGAACACCATGCCGCCCAAAGGGCGGGCGAAAAACCCGGCGCCGAAAGCACCGAACGCCACCAGGGTCGCGGTCAGCGGGTCCATCTGCGGAAAGAACACCTTGGGAAACACCAGCGCGGCGGCGGTGCCGTAGATTACAAAGTCATAGAACTCCAGCGCGGTGCCCATGCCGGAGACGAAAAACGTCCTCAGCGCAGACGGCGAAGCGCTCGTGCGATCAATGTCGGTAGCCATGTGCAATGCTCGTTTTGTTTTTATTGGAGGCAGCGGTTCAGAAGCGCAGATAGCCGTTTCGGGCCAGTTGTTTGGGGTTGCCGGCGGCGTATTCAAGCACGCTGTTTTCAGTGTCGATGCCGATGGTCAGCAGGGTTTCCCAGCGTTCGGTGGCCGGCATGCTCAGGTCCGGATGGAAGCAGATCGGCGCGTCTTCGCCCGCCTCGCCACACATGGCGTCAGCCCGCTGACTGAGGTTGCCGCTGGTCATGTTCGGCCGCGCCGTGTTGACGTGGGCAATACGCGCGTAGGTCGTGGACGCATCAGGGGTGCGCTCGCCCAGACTCAGTTCGGGATCGAGAAAATGGTTGGTGTGAGTGATCCAGCCGTCGGCGTCGGGCCGCACCACGGCGGTGAAGGCCGGCGACATTTCAATGCTCACCGCACGCGGGTTCGAATCCTCGCGGGAGAACACGGTCAGCACCGTGGAGGCACTGACTCGCGCCGAACGCGCCAGCGCAATCGCCTCCTCAACACTGCTGGCTTCCTCGAGGATGCGCCGGGCAATCGCGTGCACCGGCACCCCGGCCGATCCATTGTCGCTGGCGTGATGGAGGATGTTGAAGTGCAGGCCCAGCCCCGCGCTGTTGACGCCGATCTTGCCGAGCATGCCGAACTCGGTGAACAGTTTGACCGTCATGCCCTTGGCCGTGGTCAGTTGCAGAATCAACCCGTTGGGCACCAGCGAATCGTGCCAGTCCCAGGTCTGAATGGTGCGTGGCGCCAATGCGCCGTTGGGCGCAAACACCGCGGTGGAACACTCGCCTTCGGTGGACGCCGGCATCACCGCGAGAATCTCGGTGCGGGCATTCAGGCTGGCGAGCTGCCATAGTGGTACTCCGGCGCCTTCAGCGGTGGCGACGATTTCTTCGGCGAGGCTCGGGCACCAGCCTTGCAGGGTGTGCAGACTGGCTTCGCCGATGGCCCGCACTTGTGCCTCAGGCACGCCGACCTGAGAGAAGAAATCCAGATAAAGCGCCACTGTCTGGCGGATCTGCGCAGCCCAGGTGACGCCAATCTGTTGCCCGCGAATCTGCGGGTTGCGGGTGTCGGTGACAAAGCAATGAACATTCACGAAAAGGTTTCCTTGGTTACGTTACACAGAGAGGCCGTCAAGGCTTGCGGCGGTAGATTTCGCGCCCGGCAAACCAGGTATTGAGCACTTGGGTGTCGCGCAGGGCGGCGGGATCGACCGTGAATACATCGCGGTCGAGGACGATCATGTCGGCCTGCTTGCCGGGCTTGAGCGAACCGATCCGGTCTTCCAGGCGCAGCACTTTGGCCGCGTTGAGGGTGTAGGCCTGGAACATGGTCTGGCGGTCGATGTCTTCGGCGGCGTTGAGCACGCCTTTCGGGCCTTTGCGGCTGACCGCCTGATAGATCGCCTTCCACGGTTCGGGGGTGGTAATCGGCCAGTCACTGGCACCGGCGATGGTCGCGCCATTCTTCAACAGCGAGCGCGCGGGATAGGTGTACATGAAGGCCATCGCGCTGACGTAGGGCTTGACCAGATCCATACTCGACTCGTCGGCAGCGGCCCAGAACATCTGCATCGAGGCGATCACATTCAGCGCCTTGAAGCGGGCGAACTCCTTGGGGTTGACCATTTGCAGGTGGGTGATCGAATGGGCGATGCCGCTCTGCCGATCCTTGCGCGCCTGTTCGATGCCATTGAGCGACTCACGCACCGCACGGTCGCCGATGGCGTGGATGTGCACCAGCCAGCCGCGCGCATCGGCGGCACTGACCAGTTCGCCGAAATGCGCCGGGTCGATCAGCAGTTCACCGGTTTTTTTCGAGTTGCGGTACGGCTCGAGCATCGCCGCGCTCTGCGCCGGCACTTCGGCCACGCCGTCGGCGAAGATCTTGATCCCCGGCAGGGTCAGGTTGCTGACGCCGAGAAACTGCTGGCGCACCTTGTCCAGCTCATCAAGGTCGGCCGGCGTAGCCTTGGAGTCAGCCATCAGCAGCGCCGCGACGTGAGCGGTGAGTTCGCCGTTTTCCGAGAGTTTTTTGTAGGTCGGCAGCACGCCGAGCGAGGTGTTGGTGATGTCACTGCCGGGGACTTCGTTGGCGAGCGGGTCCAGCCACCCGGTGATCCCCAGGCTCTTGTAGTAGTTCAGCGCTGCGCGCCCGCCGGCCAGCAACTGATCAGCCGTCGGCGGCGGCAGCAAGGCCTGCACCGGGTACAGACCGGCATCGACGAGAAAGCCATCCGGGCTGCCGTCGGGGTGGTGGCCAATGGTCGCCTGTTCTTCGCCTTTGAGGCCCTTGATCTTTTCAGCCGTCACGCCAGCGCGTTCGAGCATCGCCCGATTGGCCCAGCCGGTGTGCAGATCCCAGCCCAGCAACAGGATCGGCTGGTTCGCCCATTCGCCCTGATTGAAGCGCTGTTCGAGGCCGGCAATGTCGCTCCAGTAAGTCGAAGGCAATCCGCCGACACTGAGGAATTGCCCGCGCTGCGCCTTGCCGTTCTGGCGCCATTGGCGCAGGCGTTGTTCCAGTTGATCGAGCGGCAGCAGTTGCCCGTCCAGGTTGGCCTGCAACAGCTGCAGCCCGCCCTTGATGGTGTGCGAATGCGAGTCGATGAAGCCGGGCATCAGCACCTTGCCGTGCAGGTCGATCACTTGCGTGGCCGCCGTCTTCAGGCGCAACACCTGCGCATCCGTGCCCACGGCGAGGATCTTGCCGTTTTCCACCGCCACCGCTTGCTGCAAGGGCTGGCCGGGTTCGGCGGTGTAGACCTTGGCGTTGTGCAGGATCAGATCGGCGGACGCCAGACTTTCCAGTGAGGCACAGGCCAGTGCCGATGACACCATCAGGGTCAGTAGCTGCTTCATGAGGTTTCTCGTTATTTTTGTTAGGCTGCGAGCAAGCCTATCCAAGCCTTGGCGATAACTGAATGCCACCTCGCGCACAACTTCTGTGCCCATCAGGAATAGATCAATGGACAAGATGAGCGCCCTGACCATGTTCGTCGCCACCGCCGAACACGGTAATTTCAGCCGCGCCGCCGAGGTGCTCGGCAAGACCCCGTCGGCCCTGACCAAAGCCGTGGCGCAGCTGGAAGACGAACTCGGCACGCGCCTGTTCGACCGCACGACCAGACGCATGGCGCTGACCGAGGCCGGGCGGATTTATCTGGACGGTGCGCGGCAGGCGCTGATGCAACTGCAACTGGCCTGCGAAGGCGTCGAGCAGCTCAAGCACGAATTGAGCGGCGGCCTGCGCATCACCGCGCCGCCCTCCTTCGCCCCGGCGTTTCTCAACGAAGTCTGCTGCCGTTTTCTCGACGCCCACCCGCAGGTGCATCTGGAAGTCGACTTGAGCGATAGCTATGACGACCCGGTGGACGGCGGTTACGATCTGGCACTGCGTGACGGCCCGATCGATCTGCCGGGGGTGATCGCCCAACCTATCGTCGAGAATCAGGTGGTGTTGTGCGCCAGCCCGGCGTATCTGGCGCGCAAGGGCAAAGAGGTGTCACTGGACAACTATCAGCAGCACGAGTGGCTGATCTTCCGTCATCCGCTGCTCAACCGGCATTTCTGGTGGGTCAAGCAAGGGGAGCGGCGGATTCGCCTGACCCAGCCGAATCCGCGAGTGGCCAGCGACAATTACGACTTCCTGCTGGCGTGCCTGCTGAAGGGCCAGGGCCTGCAGTTTCTGCCGCAATGGAGCGCTGCAGCGTATCTGGCGCGCGGCGAGCTGGTGGAAGTGATGCCCGAGTACTGGCGTGAGCCGAGCGCGTTCGGCCCATGGATTTACGTGCTGTACCTGGCGCACCGGCGCAGCACGCGCAAGGTCAAAGTGTTTATCGAATTCTTGAAGGCGCACTGGCGCCCACTGGCACCTGGGGTGAATCCCGACCTGCCCGCCGCTGACGGCCGCTGTTTTTCCGAGTTGTGAATCAACGGTGCGGATGCACCGTCATCGCCACCAGTTTGATCACGATCGGCCGCACCACGAGGATGCAAAGGAAAGCCACCGGCATCGCCAGCTTGTAGGCGTGCAGCGCATTACTCAGGTAGTCGTTATCAATCCCGGAGTTGGCGGCGGTGATCACCAGCGACATCAGGAATGCCATGATCGTCGCCATGTACAGCGCAAACACATACGGCGTCGCCCGTGCAGAAAGCTTGCGTCGGCCGAGATACAAGGCATCGGTATCTGTTCTTTGATTCATATGGCTTTTCCATCCATTGATAGGGAGCCGGCACCTTAGCAAAGCCCCCTGCCCTCAACTAGACGGCCCGCCGCAGGTACTTTATAAAGCATAACTTACGAATCAAACCCATACGGCGGGACACGGATGAATCTGTTGGCGGCGATTGCCAGTTTTATCAAAGTGGTCGAGGCCGGCTCGATCGTCGGCGCCGCCAAGACGTTGGGCGTCAGTGCGGCCGCCGTGAGCCAGACCCTCAATCGCCTCGAAACCCACCTCGGCGTTCGCCTGCTGCAACGCACCACACGCAGCATGGCGCTGACCGAAAACGGCGCGTTGTATTACGAAAAGGTGCGACGTATTGCGGCTGATCTGGAGTCGGCTCAAAGCGCGATCATCGGCGACGAAGGCGAGCTGCAAGGCCGCTTGAGCATCGCCTCCACCAGCGCCTTCGGCCGTCACGTATTGGCGCCGTTACTCGCCAGTTTCGCCGCACTGCATCCGCGCCTGCTGGTCGAGCTGTCGACCACCAACGGCAAGATCAATCACATTCAGAACGGCATCGATCTGAGCCTGCGGATCAAGCCGCAACTGGAAGATGGCATCGTCGCGCGCAGGATCGTGTCCCTGCCCTTCGTCTTCTGCGCCGCTCCCGCCTACCTTACGCGCGCCGGCGTACCGCAGTCACCGCAAGAGCTGCAGCATCACGCCTGCCTCGCATTCCGCTATCCACTGGATGGCCGCTTTCTGCGCTGGGGTTTGATCCGCGACGGCCAGCCCTACGACGCACCGATCAATGCCACCGCCATCAGCGACGACATTGATGCGCTGGCGCAAATGGCAGTCCACGGCGCGGGCATCACGCGCCTGGCCGAATTCGTCGCCGCGCCCTATCTTGAGAGCGGTCAACTGGTGCCGCTGTTTGAAAATCTCCCGGGTGAAAGCCACGCCTATGTCGAACCGATGGACATCTACGCCTGCGTGCAGGAGCGTGCGGCGATGACGCCGAAGGTTCGAGCTTTCATGGATTATTTGACGGAGCACCTGAACAGGCGCTGGCCGATGCAAGTTCGTTGATCATGCCTGGCGGATGAATGCAGCGCTCTGTCTTCAACGCTTCAGATCAGCACCGAGCCGTTGACTGCACGCGCTCATCTGCCGGGTAATCCATTCGCGAAAAAGCATGGCATTTGCACTCTGTTCGAAGGGTCGCGGTGATAACAGGCAATAACTCGAACCGTCGCGAACGAAGCCGAACGGCGCGATCAATTGGCCGGACTTGAGTTCGTCCTGCACCATCAGAAACGACGCCATACCGACGCCCAGTCCGGCCAGCGCGGCCTGAATGCACAGGTAGAAATGCTCGTAATCGACCCGACTGACCTCCGCCACGCTAATCCCGGCCTGTCGCACCCAGTTATCCCACGCCTGCGGGCGCGTCTTGCTGTGCAGCAGGCAGGCACCGCGCAAATGATCGCTTGCAGGACGACTGGACGGCACGCAAACCGGGCCGATCCACTCCTCGCAAATGCTCACGCCATGCACGGTCTCGTTCCAATGAAAATCGTCGCGCCGGATCGCCAGATCCACCCCTGAACGAGCGAAGTCGATGGGCCCGCCGGCCGTCAGCAATTGCACCTGCAACTGCGGGTGTGCGCTGTGGAAGTCAGGCAAGCGCGGGATCAGCCATTTCATGGCGATGGTCGGCTCGCAGGACACCACCAGCACGTCATCGTGGACTTCGCGTTGCAGACGATAAACAGCGCTTTCCAACTGCTCGAACATCGGCGCGGTGACATTGAACAGCAAGCGCCCGGCGTGGTTGAGAAAGATCGCCCGATTGCGCCGCTCGAACAGTTCGACGCCGATCGCCTCCTCCAGCAAGCGCACCTGACGACTGACCGCACCGTGGGTGACGTGCAGCAGCTCAGCAGCCTTGACGAAGCTCTGGGTCTGGGCGGCGGTGTTGAAGAAGCGAAAGGCAGCCAGCGGAGGCAGGTTCATATAGACGATGATTTCTCACAGATTTTCGCGACTATAAATCGTTTTTTTTGCCGAAGACACTTCTCCATCATGGCGCCGCTCGCAGACGCTAGAGCATTCGCATCAACAATGTTGGTCGTTGGTACAGATCGAAGCTCGACATCTGTGAATTTTAGTAGCGCAAATAACGTCATGGAGAGCAGGAATGAACGAGCTGTTTCTGGTAATCGCCATCACCATTTTGGCGGTGATCAGTCCTGGGCCGGACTTTGCCATGGTCACCCGCAACAGTTACGCCTACGGCCGGCGCAGCGGTTTGCTGGCGGCGCTGGGCATCGCCTGTGGCGTGCAGGTTCATGTGTTCTACACGGTGTTCGGGGTGGCGCTGATCATCACCCAATCGCTGCTGCTGTTCTGGATGATGAAACTGCTGGGCGCCGGCTACCTGATCTATCTGGGCATCAAATCCTTTACCAATAAATCTGTGCTGACATTTGCCGATGCGAGCGCTTCGGCGCCCCGCGCCTGGAAGGTGTTCTGCTCAGGTTTTCTGACCAATGCACTGAATCCGAAAACCATGTTGTTCGTGGTGGCGGCTTACAGCCAGGTGGTGGAGCCAGGCAGTTCACTGACGGTGAACTTCGCCTATGGCCTGTTCATGTCGGTCATTCATTGGGCATGGTTCAGCCTGGTCGCGCTGTTTTTCTCCACTGAACGGCTACGCCGGCGCCTGCTGGAAAAACAGCGGCTTCTCGACAAGGTCATCGGGATCGCATTGATGGGTCTGGCGGCGTGTTTGATCATTCCGGGGGTTGCGCAGTCTTGAGCAAGAGCGTTTATGCTGTCGTGTCTGATACCCGTCAGCTCATTCTCGGCAAGTTCATCATGAGGCCCATTTCATGAGTAAAGCGCCCTACGTACCGCCCAAGGTCTGGAAACACGAAGCCCCCTCCGGCGGCCAGTTCGCCAGCATCAACCGCCCGATTGCCGGGCCGACGCATGAAAAGACGTTGCCGGTGGGCAAGCATCCGCTGCAGCTGTATTCGCTGGCGACGCCCAACGGCGTGAAGGTGACCATCCTCCTGGAAGAGTTGCTCGCACTGGGGCACACCGAGGCCGAGTACGACGCGTGGCTGATCCGCATCAACGAGGGCGATCAGTTCTCCAGCGGCTTTGTCGAGATCAACCCGAACTCGAAGATTCCGGCGCTGCTCGACCGCAGCGCGCAGCCGCCGATTCGGGTGTTCGAATCCGGTTCGATCCTGCTGTATCTGGCGGAGAAATTTGGCGCCTTCCTGCCCCAAGACCCGGCCGGCCGCACGGAAACCCTGAACTGGCTGTTCTGGCAGATGGGCGCCGCGCCTTATCTGGGCGGCGGCTTCGGGCACTTCTATGCGTATGCGCCGGAGAAGCTCGAATACCCGATCAACCGCTTCACCATGGAAGCCAAGCGTCAGCTTGATGTGCTCGATCGACGCCTGGCTGAAAGCCGCTATCTGGCCGGCGACAGCTATACCATCGCCGACATCGCGGTCTGGCCGTGGTACGGGCAACTGGTGCGCAATAACGTGTATTCGGCGGCTGAATTCCTCGCAGCCCAGGAGTACACCCACGTGCAACGCTGGGCAGAAGAAATCGCCGAGCGCCCGGCAGTCAAGCGTGGCCAGCGGGTCAACCGCACCTGGGGTGACGAGGCGAGCCAGGTTGCGGAGCGACATCAGGCCAGCGATCTGGATTGACGCCGCGCTCCCACAAAGACTTGTGCTGGACATGGGAATCCGTAATCACCAGCAAACTTTATGGGAGCGAGCTTGCTCGCGAAGGCGCCGGGTCAGTCAACACTGACATAACAGACCTGGCGCTTTCGCGAGCAAGCTCGCTCCCACAGGGAATTCGGGTTGGACATGAGGATTTTTGAACCTCAGCAATTACAGTGAGACCACACCACCACTGTCGTCAAAGGATCTGCAATGCCCCCTGGAAAACGTGAACTGGCGCGGATCGAGCGGCGCTTGATTGCCACGCTCACCGACGCGTGTGAAACCGCAAAAAGCGAAATCAAAGGCTTCACCTGGCTGACCCACACCGCTGACCTGAACGCACTGGCGGCAACCCTGAACGTCATCTGGGTGTTCGACACTGAAGCCGACAAAAACCTCGCCCTGACTGACGCCAAGGCACGTCTCTTCGAACTGACGGCCACTGCGCTAAAGGAGGCCGATATCGATCTGTCCCCTTCAGAGCGCAATGTGCGTTTCGACTCCGAGGAGGAATGCCAACGCACGCACGGAGGCAACTGGCGCGAGCGTCTGGCCCGGTATTCCTAGCCCTTGCGTTGCTGCTGATACTGCGCCATCAGCTTGTCGAGGAACTCGAACAGCTTGAGGTTCATCTGCTCATACGCGTTGGTGCGAAGTGCCGCCGGCTGCTGAACGAAACGACGATCGACCGCTGCCGCCAACTCTTCAGGGGAAGCGGCAATCAAGCGCTCCACGACCTCCGCCGTGAACTCCATGTGGCACTGGAAACCGTAGACCAGATCGCTGTATTCGATTATCTGACGCGGGCAGCCCTCACTGACGGCGAGAACCTTCGCCTGCGCCGTCAGCCCCGGCATGTCGTTGTGCCAATGCCCCACTTCGAGCACATCGCCAAAGTGCGCCACCTTGGCATTACCCTTCCCTGCCTCGGTCAAGGTGATCGGAAAATTGCCGATCTCTTTTTCCGGACTGTTTCCATGCGCAGCACCCAGCGCTTCGCCGAGCAATTGCGCACCCAGGCAAACGCCGACCACTACCTTGTTCGCGTTGATCGCCCGGACGATCAGATCGCGCTCGGCGGCCGCGTCGAAGTGCGCGCATTCGTCTTTGCTCGTCGCCGGCGATTGCGGGCCGCCCAACACCACCAGCAGGTCGATGTTTTCGACGCTCGCGGGCAAGGCCTCAAACGCATGAACGCGCGAATAGCTCGCTTCATGGCCACGCTCGCGCACCCAGGTCTCATAGGCGCCGGGTGATTCGAATGCTTCGTGGACGACGAAATGAACGTTCATTGGAAATCCTTGGTGAGGGGCTGAGAGAGTGATGCGCGAAAGCCTATATGACACTTGGTGTCATATGCAAATCCGTTGCTGGAGCCGAGCTGCCCGCTCAACGATCACTCTCTCACTTCTCTCAACCGGTCACGTTCGATTCGACCAGATGCACTTGCTCAGCACTGCGACCGGCAAGCCAGGCGAGCGCAGACGCCACCACCAACACCGCAGCGCTCAGCTCGAAGGTGGCTTTATAACCGCTCAGGTCAAACGCCAGCCCACCGACGATGGCCCCTGCTGCGATAGCCAGTTGCACGATGGCCACGAGCAAGCCTCCGCCGGCTTCGGCATCTTCCGGGAGTGTCTGCGCCAGCCATGTCCACCAGCCAACGGGAGCCGCGGTAGCCACCAGACCCCATAGCCCGAGCAGTACCGCGGTCAGCAGCGGCGATGCGCCGAAGTTCACCAGCGCCAGTGCGATGACCGCCATTACCAGCGGGATAGCCGTAAGCGTGCGGTACAGGCCGGTGACGAGGAATCTTTCGATCACAAAGGTCCCGATGAAACCCGCAAGCCCCAGTCCCAGCAGCATCAAGGACAGTGTTGAGACGCTGACCCCGGTGACCCCCTCCAGAAACGGCCGCAGGTAGGTGAACAGCATGAATTGCCCCATGAAAAATACGCTGACAGCGACCATCCCCAAGGCGACCGGCCATTGCTTCATCAGCCGCAGGGCGTTGCCGCGACCGGCCTGACGCTCGAGCTTGAAGGACGGCAGACTGATCAGCAGCCACACGGCCGCCAGCGCGGCGACCGGAACCACGCAGAAAAATGCGCCGCGCCAGCCTATCAACGCGCCGAGGAAACTCCCCGCCGGAGCGGCAATTACCGTCGCCAGCGCGTTTCCGCCGTTGACGATCGCCAGCGCCCGGGATACTTGATCAGGCGGCACCAGACGCATCGCGGTCGCCGCCGACAACGACCAGAAACCGCCGATGGCGATGCCGATCAAGGCCCGCCCGAACATGAACGAGGGGTAGCCCGGCGCGAACGCGACGACCGTACCCGAGACGATCATCAGCAAGGTCAGCCCCAGCAACAGCTTTTTGCGCTCGACACGCGCGGCGACCGCTGCAATCACCAGACTGGTCACCAGGGCGAATGCACCGGACACGGAAATCCCCTGCCCGGCCTGGCCTTCGCTGATGTGCAGATCGGCGGCAATCGGCGTCAGCAGGCTGACCGGCATGAATTCTGAGGCGACCAAAGCGAAGGCGGCCAACGACATGGCCAACACCGCGCTCCAGCCGCGTTGTTCTGTAGAAAGGGAAGTCATTGGAACTACCTGTATTGCGAGAGGCGTCCGGGCGATTGCCCGGACGCACTGTTTTTCACGGTGCCAGCGTCGCGTTATCGATCACGAAACGGTATTTGACGTCACCTTTGAGCATGCGCTCGTACGCCTCATTGATCTGCTCGGCACGGATCAGCTCAATGTCCGAGACGATGCCGTGTTCGGCACAGAAATCGAGCATCTCCTGAGTCTCTGGAATACCGCCGATCATCGATCCCGCGAGGGTGCGACGCTTCATGATCAGGTTGAACACGTTCGGCGATGGATGCGGCGACGCCGGAGCGCCCACCAGTGTCATCGCGCCGTCACGCTTGAGCAGCACCAGCAAAGCGTCGAGGTCGTGGGGGGCGGCCACGGTGTTGATGATCAGGTCGAAGCTTTTCAGGTGCGCGGCCATTTGCTGCGCATCGCTTGAAACCACCACTTCATCGGCGCCAAGGCTTTTCGCGGCCTCGCGTTTCGATTCGGACGTGGTGAACGCCACGACGTGCGCGCCCAACGCGTGCGCCAGTTTGATCCCCATGTGCCCCAGACCACCGATGCCCACCACGCCGACTTTCTTGCCGGGGCCGGCGTTCCAGTGCCGCAGCGGCGACCAGGTGGTGATGCCCGCGCACAGCAGCGGCGCCACCGCAGCCAGTTGAGCCTCGGGGTGGCGAATGCGCAGGGCGTAGCGCTGATGCACGACGATCGCTTGCGAATAGCCGCCGAGGGTCCAGCCGGGGGCATCCGGGGTCGGAAAATTGTAGGTGCCGATCATGCCGTCGCAGTAGTTTTCGAGGCCTTCGGCACACTCCTCGCAATGCCTGCAGCTGTCGACAATGCAGCCAACGCCGACCAGATCACCCGGAGCGAAGCCGCTGACCTGTTGGCCTACGGCGGTGACCCGACCGACGATCTCGTGACCGGGCACACATGGATATTGTGTGCCCTCCCATTCGGCCCGCACCTGGTGCAGATCAGAGTGGCAGATACCGCAATAGGCAATCTCGATCTGCACGTCTTCCGGGCCGGGATCGCGACGGGTGATGCGCAGAGGTTCAAGCGGTTTGTCGCCCGCATGGGCGCCATAAGCGAAGACTTGCATGGTGGCTCTCCTGTAATGGTTTGACACATTCTCCCGGTCGATTCGCCTCTGCCCTAGTGCATTCCTCTTGAATGCTTGCCTGATCCTCTGAGGTTGCAGGGCGGTATATAGGAAACCTCTGCTGGGCGGACTAGAGTTCGATCAACAGGAGCGACCCGACATGAACCCTACCCCCGCGCGCCACGAATCACCTTTGGCGTTGAACATTGACCCGCTCGTGAGTGCGCCGGGTGACTTCGCCACGTCCGTACCCGGCTTGTCGCTGTTTCGCCGCGATCAGCCGGCGCCACCGACCGTGTGCATGATCGAGCCGAGCCTGATTCTGGTGGGCCGTGGGGAAAAGCGCTTATGGGTCGGCGGTGAGGGTTACCGCTACGACCCTTCGCGGTTTCTGGTCACCTCGCTGGATCTGCCCGCCAATTCCGAAGTGATGCTTGCCAGCCCCGAACAGCCCTGTGTCGGGCTGGTGCTGAGACTGGATGTCGGCATGCTCGCCGAGATCCTCAGCAAAGGTGGCTTGCCTGCGAAACGGCAGCCGTCGATGAACACCGGCGCTGGTATTGGCAACCTGTCGTGCGCGCTGGAAGGCGCGCTTGAGCGCCTGCTGGCATTGCTTGACGAGCCTGAGGCGATCCCGGTGCTGGCGCCGCTGATTCTGCGGGAAATCCACTATCGGCTGCTCCATACCGATCAAGGCGCGCGGCTGCGGCAGATCACGGCCGTCGATGGCCAGGGTTATCGCATCGCCAAAGCCATCGACTGGCTCAAGGTCAACTACACCGCGGCGCTGCGCATCGATGAGCTGGCGGCGCGGGTGCAGATGAGCGCACCGACCTTTCACCACCACTTCCGCCAACTCACCGGTATGAGCCCGCTGCAGTACCAGAAATGGCTGCGCTTGAACGAGGCGCGCCGGCTGATGTTGATGGAGCGTCTGGACGTTTCGCGAGCGGCGTTTGCGGTCGGCTATGAAAGTCCCTCGCAGTTCAGCCGCGAATACGCCCGCCTGTACGGCACCGCACCCAGTCGTGACATCGCGCTGCTGCGTGGCGACCCCTTCGCCGCAGAAGCGCTGGGCAACGCGGCCAGTTGAGCAAAAGAACACGCGTTACCGGTGAGGCGCCACGCCGCGTTTCACCGCTTATAAAAATGCACGTCAACCGATGATCGAGCGGGTGAACCATGGAACTACGAATCAACCAGAAAACCTATCAGGTCGATGCCGACGCCGATACGCCCCTGCTGTGGGTGATCCGCGATGATCTGGGCATGACCGGCACCAAATACGGCTGTGGACTGGCGCAATGTGGCGCCTGCTCCGTGCTGGTGGACGGCAACGTGGTGCGCTCGTGCGTCACGCCGGTGGCCGGTGTGGTCGGCCGTGAGGTCACCACCATTGAGGCGATCGAGGCCGATGACGTCGGCAAACGCGTGGTCTCGACCTGGGTTGATCTGCAGGTCGCCCAGTGCGGCTACTGCCAGTCCGGCCAGGTGATGGCTGCCACGGCGCTGCTCAAGCAAAACCCAAAACCGAGTGACGCGCAGATCGAGGCGGCGATGGTCAATCTGTGCCGTTGCGGCACGTACAATGCCATTCATGCCGCCGTGCATGAGCTGGCCGGCAAGGGAGACGCCTGATGAACGTGCGTATCGATCCTGCTCAGGAAGCATCAGCACTGGCTCTGCATGAACCAATCAACGTGTCGCGCCGACGTTTCCTGGCCGGCACCGCCGTCGGCGCACTGGTGCTCGGCTTCGGCCTGCCACTGGGTGCGACTCGCGTGCAAGCGGCAGTGGCGGCCGCGACTGCCGAGCGCGGCACGCAGGTGCCGGCGTTTCTGGAAATTCGCCCGGACAACCGCGTGCGCCTGCTCTGCCCGTTCATGGAAGGCGGACAAGGTACGTTCACCGCGATGGCGCAGATCGTCGGTGAAGAACTGGATGCCGACCCGTCGACATTCCTGGTCGAAGCCGCGCCGCCCGGCGAAGCTTATGTAGTGATGGAAAACGGCATGCGCATCACCGGCGGCAGCATGTCGGTGCGCATGAGTTACCCGGTGATGCGCCGCCTCGGCGCCCTCGCCCGCGCCATGCTGCTGCAGGCCGGTGCGCAGCAACTGGGGGTGCCGGTGAGCGAACTGAGTACCGAACCCGGCAAAGTCGTGCACGCCAGGTCGGGCCGCTCGCTGGCCTACGGCGAACTGGCCGAACACGCCATGGATCTGCCGGTTCCCGATCCGGCGTCGGTGCAGTTGCGTGATCCGAGCCAGTTCCGCTGGATCGGCAAACCGGTGAAGCGCGTCGATGCCTACGACAAGTCCACGGGCAAGGCGCTCTACAGCATCGATCTGAAGGTCGACGACATGCTCCATGCCGCCGTTCAGCATGCCCCGCGTTTGGGCATGACCGTGGGCAACTTGCGCAACGAAGAACAGGTCAAGGCGATGAAAGGCGTGCATTCCGTGCATCGCCTGCCGGGGGCCGTGGCGGTGGTCGCCGAGCGTTGGTGGCACGCCAAACGTGCAGTGGAAGCAATTCAGGTCGACTGGCAGGAGCCAACGGCCGACAGCCAGGTACGCTCGATGCCTGCGGACTTTTCCAGTGACGCCTGGCTCAAGCGCCTGGCAGACGACAAAGGCCCGGCCAGGGATGATGAAAATGAGGGCGACGTGGCTGCAGTTCTGGCCAGCGCCAAAACGCGGATTGACGCCACTTACCACAACCAGTACCTGAACCACGGCCAGTTGGAGCCGCCATCGGCGCTGGCCCGATTCAATCCGGACGGTTCGCTGGAGGTCTGGTTGCCGAATCAGGCGCCGGACATGTTTCGTGCGGACATCGCCAAACGCACCGGGCTGGATCCGTCGCGCATCACCTTGCATTCGCCATTGCTGGGGGGCTTCTTCGGTCGGCATTTCCTCTACGACGCCGCCAGTCCCTACCCGCAGGCGATCGAGTTATCGAAAGCGGTTGGTCGTCCGGTGAAACTGATCTGGAGCCGCGAGGAAGAGTTCCTGCGTGACGTGCTGCGTCCTGTAGCCGCAGTGAATTTCCGCGCCGCGCTGGACAACGACGGCTGGCCGCTGGCAATCGAAGCAATCAGCGCCACTGAAGGCCCGACCGAGGCGCTGGCCGGCAAGCAGGGTGAGAAGCTCGACCCGACGGCACTTGAAGGCTTGTCGGGCAAGTCCTATGCAATCCCCAACAAGCGCATCGCGCAGATCTACGCCAAAGGCCCGGCAATGCTCGGTTACTGGCGTTCGGTGGGCAACTCGCTCAACGACTTCTTCTATGAATCGTTCCTTGACGAACTGGCCGACAAGGGCGGTAAGGACCCGTTTGAACTGCGCCTGCATCTGCTGCGCGACAACCCGCGACTGACCACGCTGCTGCAAGCAGTGGGCGAGCTGTCGGGTGGCTGGAAGCGTGGGCCGTTCACCGCGGCGGACGGCAGCAAACGCGCGCGAGGCGTGGCGATGGCGTCGCCGTTCGGTACGCAGACGGCGGTGATCGCTGAGGTCTCCATCGAGAACGGTCAGGTCAAGGTGCACGACATCTGGCAGGCGATCGACCCCGGCAGCATCGTCAATCCGGCGATTGTCGAAGCGCAGGTCAATGGCGCGGTGGCGCTGGGCCTGTCGCAGACCCTGGTGGAGGAAGCCGTGTGGATTGATGGCAAACCGCGCGCGCGCAACTACGACTTGTATCCGATCCTGCCGCCTGCGCGAATGGCCCGGGTCCACGTGCGTGTTGTCGAGAGTGGAGAAAAAATGGGCGGCATCGGCGAACCACCGTTGCCCGCTGTCGCGCCCGCCGTGGCCAATGCGGTGGCAACGCTGACCGGGCAACGGGTGCGCAGCCTGCCCATGAGCCGCCACACCTTCAGTTGATCAGCGCCGGAGCGTCCATGAATAACCGCCGATTCGCAAGAACCGCTGGCTGGCTGGCAGTGCCGTGCCTGGTCGCGGCAGGCCTGCTGGCCTGGTACGTCACCCGCGAGCCTGTCTCGCGCCTTGAACACAACCAAACCGTCGTGGCCGATATCGACCCGGCGCTGGTCGCGCGTGGCGAATACGTCGCCCGCCTCAGCGATTGCGTGGCATGCCACAGCGTGCCGGGCGGTGCGCCGTTCGCCGGCGGTCTGGAAATGGCCACACCGCTGGGCGCGATCCACTCGACCAACATCACCCCGGAGCCGGAAACCGGCATCGGTCGCTACAGCCTGGCGGACTTCGACCGTGCGGTACGCCACGGCGTGGCACCCGACAGCCGTCGTCTGTACCCGGCGATGCCCTACCCGTCCTACGCCAAGCTCAGTGACGACGATGTGCGAGCGCTGTACGCGTTTTTCATGAAAGGCGTGGCACCGGTCAAGCAGGCGAATATCCCGAGTGCGATTCCTTTCCCGTTGAACCTGCGCTGGCCGATTGCGTTGTGGAACGGTGTGTTTGCCGATACCGAGCCTTACGTGGCCAAACCGTCGCAAGATGCCGTGTGGAATCGCGGCGCTTATCTCGTTCAAGGCGCAGGACACTGCGGCAGTTGCCATACGCCGCGCGGTCTGGCGTTCAACGAGAAGGCTCTGGATGAATCCGCCACGCCGTACCTCGCCGGCGCCTTGCTCGATGGCTGGTACGCGCCAAGCCTGCGTGATGATCACAACGCTGGTCTGGGTCGCTGGAGCGAGCCGGAGATCGTGCAGTTCCTCAAGACCGGGCGCAACAAACACGCGGTGGTTTACGGCTCGATGACCGA
Organism: Pseudomonas sp. LF020; assembly: GCF_053456425.1. Lineage (NCBI taxonomy): Bacteria > Pseudomonadati > Pseudomonadota > Gammaproteobacteria > Pseudomonadales > Pseudomonadaceae > Pseudomonas > Pseudomonas sp. LF020. The sequence goes on along the minus strand of NZ_JBRFIX010000013.1, from coordinate 85,191 downwards.
GGCGTTCAACAACTCGACGCAGTTCATGAGCGATGACGATCTGACCGCCATTGCCCGTTATCTCAAGTCATTGCCCGGGGACCGTCAGCGCGACGGCCAGCCATGGCAGTACCAAGCGGTTTCGGCAACGGAACGTCTGGACGCACCCGGTGCTCATACCTACGTCACACGCTGTGCTTCGTGCCACGGCCTCGACGGCAAGGGCCAGTCGCAATGGATGCCGCCGCTGGCCGGCGCCACTTCGGCACTGGCCAAGGAAAGTGCCTCGGCGATCAACATCACCCTCAACGGTTCGCAACGAGTGGTGGCAGCCGGAGTGCCGGACGCCTACCGCATGCCGGCCTTCCGCGAGCAGTTGTCGGATCAAGAGATCGCCGAAGTGCTGAGCTTCATGCGCAGCACCTGGGGCAATCAGGGCGGTGCCGTTGAAGCGCAGGCCGTCAGCAAGCTGCGTGAACGCACGGGTCCGGCCAGCAGCAGCCCGATCATTCTGCAAATGCGTTAGAGGAACGTTTGATGGAAAGCATCGACTTGCTGGTCCTGCGCACTGCCCGGGACTGGCTCGCCGCCGGAGAGCAAGTATTGCTCGCCACGGTGGCGCGCACATGGGGCTCTTCGCCGCGCCCGACAGGGTCGATGATGGCCTTGCGTAACGACGGGCGCGTGATCGGCAGCGTGTCCGGCGGCTGCATCGAGGACGACCTGATCGATCGCTACACCACCGCCCATGGCGGTAGCGGCCTCAAGGACAGTGCGCCCGAGGTGGTGCGCTACGGCGTCAGCGCCGACGAGGCGCATCGTTTCGGTTTGCCCTGTGGCGGCACGCTTGAGCTGATTCTCGAGTTCAACCCGTCGTGGCAGGTGCTGGACGAACTGCTTGTGCAACTGGATGCCGGGCAGCTGGTGCGCCGCTGCCTGGCACTGGATAACGGTCGCGTCACACTGGAAACCACGGCAACTCCTGAGCAATTCAGTTTCGACGGCCAACGGATGTTCAATACCCTCGGGCCGGGGTATCGGCTGCTGATGATCGGTGCCGGTGCGCTGGCCGAGTATCTGGCGACCATGGCGCTGTTCAACGGCTTCAAGGTCGCGGTGTGCGACCCACGTGCCGAATACATCGAAACCTGGGCGGTGAACGGTGTGGAGCGGATCACCGGCATGCCGGATGACGTGGTCCGCGACTTCGCGGTCGATCTGCGCACCTGCATCGTCGCCTTGAGTCATGATCCGCGACTCGACGATCTGGCGCTGCTCGAAGCTCTTCACAGCCCGGCGTTTTACATCGGCGCCATCGGTTCGCGGCGCAATAGCCAATTGCGTCGCGAACGTCTGATCGAGCATTTTGGTGAGACCCAGGCGTCACTCGAGCGCCTGCACGGGCCGATCGGCATCTACATTGGCAGCAAGACACCGGCGGAGATCGCGGTCAGCGTGATGGCCGAGATTCTGGCCGCGAAGAATGGCGCCCACCTGCCGAAGGCGTTTTCGATTGCCAGCGCCAAGGCGCAGGTAGCCTGACTGGCTGGAACAATAGCGATCTGCAAGGCCTTTCGCGGCTTACGCGTAATCCCCCAGCCGCATCGACAACTCGATGTCATCCGCAAATGGCACCGACAGGTAACCGTTGTGTGGCGCACGCACATGGGCCAGATATTCCGGGCAATAGTTGGTGTTGTCCGCCACCACCAGCGCGCCCGGCTTCAGGTGTTTTTCCACTAGGCTCAACACGTCGCCGTACAACGCCTTGGCCCCATCGAGCAGGAGCAAGTCGACTGACGGCGGCAGGTTGCTGGCGAGCGTGACGAGCGCATCGCCTTCGCGGATTTCCACCAGGTCACTGACGCCGCCCTCGATGAAGTGATGGCGGGCCAGGGCGATTTTCGACGGTTCGAATTCGCTGCCGATCAGTACGCCGCCACCGTTGTCGCGCAGTGCCGCCGCCAGGTGCAGGGTGGACAGGCCGAACGAGGTGCCGAACTCGACAATCGCTTTGGCCCTGGTATTGCGCGCCAGCATGTACAGCAGTTTGCCGGTGTCGCGCGAGACCGGCAGCCACAGGTCCTTGAGCATGGCGTAGAGTTGCAGGTACTCGGTCTTGCTGTGCATCAGGCGCTCGCGCTCCGCGCCCGACACCGTTTCCAGCACCGGGCTGGTGGCGGCGCTGGCCTGGCCGTAGAGGCGTTCGATCAGGCTGGCCAATGGTTCAGAAGTCAGGGTGGTCATGATTGCTTTCCGTCAATGGGGGATTAAGATGCGAGTGATTCGTCGCATTTAAATGATGCGAGTGATTCACTCGATCCGCTATTCGCGTTTCCCCCGAGGCCCGAGCCGCCCATGAGCAATCGTCAGACCGCCCGTATTTCCTCGCGTAAACAGCCGCAGCAGGCACGCTCGGCTGACTTGGTCGCGGCGATTCTGCAGGCGGCTATTCAGGTTTTGACCGAACATGGCGCGACCCGATTCACCACCGCACGGGTCGCGGAAAAGGCTGGCGTGAGCATCGGCTCGCTGTACCAGTACTTCCCCAACAAGGCGGCGATCCTGTTCCGCCTTCAGAGCGATGAGTGGCTGCACACCACGCAGATGCTGCAGCGAATTCTGGAAAATCCCGAGCATCCGCCACTGACACGCCTGCGCACGCTGGTGCAGGCGTTCATCCGCTCGGAGTGCGAGGAAGCGCAGATGCGTGGTGCACTGAACGACGCGGCGCCGCTGTATCGCGATGCGCCCGAGGCCCACGAGGTGCATGCTGCAGGACGGCAGATCTTCGCCACGTTCATCCTGCATTTGCTGCCGGAATCCGATGAGCCAACCCGCGTCGCGGCCTGCGATCTGATCCTGACCACGCTCAGTTCGGTGGGCAAAGACTTTTCCGGCACTGCGCGCAGCGACCTGGAGATCACGGCCTTCGCCGATCGGCTGGCGGACATGTTCAGCGCCTACGTAATGACGCTGAATCAACCTTCAATGTGAGTCAGCGACTACGCTGGGTAACGGCGAACCGTATCCGGTCGACAAACCTCCCGCCAGGTTTCACCATGGCCCCTTTCCCTGAAATGACAGCGAGGCGTCGTAATGAGCCAATCCACCATCCGCGCGTTGATCCTTGATGACTATGCTGAAAACAGCTTTCGCGAAGCGCAGATCGAGCGCCCGGTGCCGCAGGCTAACCAGGTTTTGGTGCGCATCATCGCCAGTGGCGTAAACCCCATCGACTACAAGATCCGCACCGGCAACGCGCCGTACGCGATGCCGGAACTGCCGGCGATTCTCGGTACTGACATGGCCGGGGTGATCGAAGCGGTCGGCGCCGACGTTACCCATCTGGCGGTGGGCGATGAGGTGTTCGGCATGGTCGGTGGCGTGCGCGGCTTGCCCGGTTCGCTGGCCGAGTACCTGGCGGTGGATGCGGATCTGGTGGCACGCAAGCCGAAAAATCTCGACTTCCGTGAGGCCGCTGCGGTGCCACTGGTGTTCCTCACCGCGTGGGAAGGTCTGGTCGACCGCGCGCATGTCAAGGCCGGTCAGAAGGTGCTGGTGCACGGCGGCGCGGGCGGTGTCGGCCACATGGCGGTGCAAATTGCCGCCGCGCTGGGCGCTGAAGTGTTCGCCACGGTCTCGCCGGGCAAACGTACGATTGTCGAGGGCTACGGCGCCACGGCCATCGACTACCAGAGCGTGCCGGTGGAGCAGTACGTGAATCAGTTCACCGACGGCAAGGGTTTTGACGTGATCTACGACACCGTCGGCGGCCAGAGTCTGGATGACTCGTTCGCGGCGATCCGGCTCTACGGCCACGTCACCAGTTGCGCGGCGTTCGGCACCCACAACCTGGCCACCGGGTCGCTGCGCAGTGCCACGCTGTCGGGGATTTTCGTCCTGCTGCCGATGCTCACCGGTGTCGGGCGCAAGCACCACGCGGAAATCCTCGGTTACGCCACGCGGCTGATCGAAGAAGGCAAGGTCAAGCCGTTGATGCATGCCGATCGCTTCAATCTCAGCCAGGCGCGCCAGGCGCATGACGCGGTGCAACAAGGCACGGCGATTGGCAAGGTGGTGATCGACGTCGCCTGAAGCGCAAAAACTCCGGCGAAAAAAAGCCCCGCAACCGAATGAGGTGCGGGGCAAAGGACTGGTTGGTTGCGGCCAACCAAAGGAGCTCGGTCAGAACCGTTTGCGCAGCCGGGTCAGATGCAGTCCTGGGCAGCGCGTTCAAAGCTTGAAGGCAGGAAGTTCGAGGCCAGCAAGTGGCGCTCGTAGATGAACACCTTGCCGCCGTTGCCGGCCTTGTAGGCCTCGAGTACGTTGTCGGCCGACACCTTGCTCGGCACCACAATCCGGTAGCTGCGCTGGGTTTGCGAGACGGTCGGGTTCAGCGCGCTCTTCTGCAGCTTCGGCACCACGCAATCGGCGTATTGCGCCGGGGTCTTGCTGGTGTGCAAGGTCAGCGTCGGGTCGTTCGGTGCGGAGGCGCAACCGGCGAGCAGCAAGGAAGCAACGGCCAGGGTCGGGGCAAACAAAGCACGCATCGGGGTAATCCTGAAAATAAAGGTTCGGTTCAACTGGCAGCGATTCAGCGTCACGGCGCCGCCGCTGCCCTTTTGGTTTTGAGTGTTCAGCTGGAAGCCACCAGTGCCTTGAGCGAGGCATCGAACTGCTTCAAGGCATTGAGTTGCAGGTCACGTTGCTGCTCGATCTGCGCGGCAATCTCCTGCGCCGCTTTGTCGTGTACCCAGACCGACGGAATCTGTTTCTCCACCGCGCCTTCGGCCTTGCCGATGTACTGCAGGTCGGCATCGTAGAAACGCGCAATGAAGTGCGCTTCGTACAGGCTGTTCTGCTGGGTCAGCAGGCGGTTGAAGGTGTCGAGTTTCACCACGATGTCCGGATGCGCCAGAATCAGCGTATCGAGGTTGTCGTAAACGGTCACCGACACGAACTGACGCTGCAACGAGCTGAGCAACCAGTCGATCGCCAGTTCCGGGTCGGAGCTGCTGACAAACGCGGCACGGATTCGCGAATCCAGTGCATCCTTGGCCCCGTGCAGCGCCATATCGTGGTAACGCGTCAGGTACTGCAGGTTTTCCCGGGTGTCTTCGCTGTACAACACACCCACGCTCTGTGAATGCTGCAAAGTCGCGCTGCTGCCGGCGATGGGCTGAAGATGACAGGCACAAGCGTCTTCGGCGTAAGACGGTGCCGTGGCTACCATACCGCTCATCAGCAGAGCGGTCAGCGCCAGTCGGGTCAGTGTCTTCATCGCGCAATTTCCTTGAGCTGCGTGTTCAATGAAAGCGATTTTCCGCCTATTGAATGCAAAGCTGAACTTGCGTTTCGTGATGGTCACTATTACTTCTAGCGATAGTTACCGACGATAAAGTTTGATAGATGCTCATCCCTAATGACTAAAACAACAGTGAGGACGCCGATTTGAGAACCTTTGACCTGATCCGCGACGCGGTTTTGCAGGACTTTCGCGAGCGGGTAGCCGAATACCTGGTGCAGTACGAAAACGTGTTGCTGGACAAGGACATCACCGACGCGCAGCTCAAGCGCGATACCGCCAACCAGTTGCGCGGTTATCTGCGCGGGTTGAACACCACCCGGGTGCTGGGCATGGCTTATTGGGAAGAACTGGATCGGCGGGTCGTCGACACCTGGCTCGCGCCCGCGACATGACCGACTAGACTTGCCGGGCTGCCAATGTCCCGTCAGTCGAACCGGAGGTGTCCCCATGAGCAACAGCGAACCTGCAACTTTCAACGGCTGGGCCGCCACCGCCGCCGGCGCCCCGTTGGAGCGCTACAGCTACGATCCCGGCCCCTTGGGCGAAGAGGACGTTGAGGTCGCCGTGGAATACTGCGGTGTATGCCACTCCGATCAGTCGCTGATCGATAACGATTGGGGCATCAGCCGCTACCCGTTCGTGCCGGGCCACGAGGTGGTCGGCAAAATCGTGCGCATGGGCCCGCAGGTGCGCGGCCTCGAACTCGGCCAGCGCGTCGGCATCGGCTGGTACAAGGGCAGTTGCATGCACTGTTCGTCCTGCATCAGCGGCTCGCAACAACTGTGCGGCACTGCGCAACCGACCATCATCGGCAGCAACGGCGGTTTCGCCGATCGGGTGCGTTCGCACTGGGCGTGGGCGATTGCGGTGCCCGCCAATCTTGATCCGGCGATGGTCGGCCCGCTGTTCTGCGCCGGTTCCACCGTGTTCAACCCGCTGCTGCAGTTTGGCGTCAAACCCACCGACCGCGTCGGCGTTGTCGGCATCGGCGGCCTCGGTCATCTGGCGCTGCGCTTTCTCAATGCGTGGGGTTGTGAGGTCACCGCGTTTACTTCTTCACTGAACAAGCAGGACGAAGCCAGGCGTCTGGGCGCGCACAACGTCGTGGCCTCGACCGACAGCAGTGCGCTGAAAGCGATTGCCGGCACCCTGGACTTTTTGCTGATCAGCGCCAACGCCGACCTCGACTGGACAGCGATGCTCGCCACCCTGCGCGGCAATGGCCGGCTGCATTTCGTCGGCATCGTGCCCAGCGCGATTCCGGTGCATGTGTTCGATCTGATCCCGCAGCAGAAATCCCTGTCCGCCTCTCCGGTCGGCTCGCCCGGCACCATGGCGACCATGCTCGAATTCTGCGCCCGGCATCAGATTCTGCCGCAGGTCGAGATGTTTCCCATGAGCAAGGTCAACGAGGCGGTCGACCATCTGCGTAGCGGCAAGGCGCGCTACCGCGTGGTGCTGGACGCCAGCCAGTGACGATTGCGTGCGGCGTCTGCCTGCGCAGATGCCGCGCCTCCTGCCAAAACGCCCCCAAACGCTTACAATCGCCCGTCTAACCGACCTTCAGACAGGCTCCCCAAGAAATGCCGCTCGACCCACCAACGATGCTGACCATCTCGATCGCTCTCGCAGCCGCCGCCGCGCTGTACCTGGCGGTCGAGTGGCGCAGCATTCGTGAGCCTTCGCTGCTGTTCTGGAGCGCCGGTTTCGCCACCATCACCGTCGGTTCCACCCTGGCCTTGCTGCGCAGCAACGGTTTTCTGCTGATCGGCATCTGGTTCGCCAACGGCTTGCTGGTGACCGCGCACTTTCTGTTTCTGCTGGGGGTGGCGCGCTTCACGCAGATCCGCCTGTCCCCGGCCTGGTATCTGATCTTCGTCAGTTGGCTGGTCATGCTGTTATTGCCGGACGGGCCGCTGTGGTCGAAAGTCATGCTAGCCGCCAACTCGCTGCTGGTGGCCGCCTCGACGCTCAAGGCCAGTCTGCTGTTGCGCCCACACGGCAAGTCGCTGAGCGTCGGCGCCGTGCAACTGCGCTACGTGCTGTTGGGCCACGGCATTTTCTATGTGGCCAAAGCCATGACGGTGATGATCCCGGGCACACTGATCGACCTGGCCGCGTTCCGTGGCGAAATCATCCAGATCTCGCTGGTCGAGGGTGCGATGGCGATCATGCTGATCGCGCTGTCGATGACCGGCACCGAACGCTATCGGCGCGAAGAGCAGATCGCCCGACTGGCCGCCCGAGACCCGCTGACCGCCCTCTTCAACCGCCGCGCCCTTGAAGTGCGCGCCCCGCGCCTGCTGCGGGAGGTCTGTGCAGAGCAACCCGGCGCGCTGCTGCTGATCGATATCGACAATTTCAAACTGGTCAACGACCACTACGGCCACACGGCCGGCGACCGTTTGCTGGTGGCGTTGAGCGAGATGATCCGCGCCGAATCTCCCGAGGGTGGGCTGGCCGCGCGTCTGGGCGGTGACGAATTTGTCATTCTGCTGAGCAACGCGCCCAGTGAACAGATCGTCAGACTGGGCGACACCCTGCGCGATCAGTTTCAGCGCATTGCGCTCCAGACATTTCCCACTGCCGAGCCGGTGACGCTGAGCATCGGCGCCACCCTGTTCAACAAGCCGCCGGCCAGTCTGGCGGCGCTGATCGAACAAGGCGATGCCGCACTCTACGAATCCAAGCGCGGCGGCCGCAATCGCCTGCGCCTGACCGGGCTCACCACTTCAGGATGATCAGACCCATGAGCCGTTCCGAAACTCCCCTGCAAGACCTCGCCGCCCCCGAGGGCGTCTGCTACGGCTGTGGCGGCCGCAACCCACATGGGCTGCACGTCAAAAGTGTCTGGCACGAGGACGGCGTGCATGTGATGGCCGAACACCTGCCAGACGACAAATACTGTGGCTGGCCGGATCTGGTGTACGGCGGTTTGCTGGCGATGCTGGTCGACTGCCATTCAAACTGGACCGCGATGGCTTACCACTATCGCCACGAACAACGCGAACCAAGCAGCCTGCCGCGCATAGACTGCGTCACCGGCAACCTCGGCCTCAAGTTCATCAAACCCACGCCGATGGGCGTCACCCTGACCTTGCGCGCCAGGGTCGCGGGCGAGGTCGGGCGCAAGACGCGGGTGATCTGCGAGGTGTACGCCGGGGATGTGCTGACGGCAATTGGCGATTCAGTGTTCGTACGCGTCGACACCCACCAACTGGCGGATGCAGCCCACGGCCGCTGACTCCCCCTCCCCTGTAGGAGCTGCCGCAGGCTGCGATCTTTTGATTCTGCTTTTGAGGGTCAAAGTCAAAAGATCGCAGCCTGCGGCAGCTCCTACAGGTGCGACACTTGAGCAAACCCGGCTAGGCGCACCTGCCCCGAAATCGTCGAGGCTATAGCAGACCGCACTTCCAGGAGTCTTTACCCAGTGTCCGAACTGCCGACCCACTTCGCCTACACCCGACGTTTCAACGCCGTACTCGCCTACATCGACGCCCATCTCGAAGGCGACCTGTCAGTGAACACGTTGAGTCAGGTAGCGAACTTTTCGGCGTTTCACTTCCATCGGCAATTCAGCGCGTTCGTGGGCGTGCCGGTGTCGCGCTACGTGCAATTGATGCGCTTGCGCAAGGCAGCCCATCGGCTGGCCGCGCAGCCAGATCACTCGATACTGGACGCCGCGTCCGACGCCGGTTTCGAGAGCCCGGAAGCCTTCAGCCGCGCATTTCGGCGCGACTTCGGCATGACGCCGAGCGCCTTCAGGAAGCAACCGAACTGGCAGATCTGGAATGCGGTATTCGCCATCCCTCACTTTTCCAGGAGCGTCATCATGCAAACCAGAATCGTCGATTTCCCCAGCGTACGGGTCGCCGCGCTTGAGCACTGCGGCGCGCCGGCGCAGGTTCAACAAAGCGTGCAGACATTCATTGCCTGGCGCATGCATAGCGGGCAGTCGCCCGTGGCCTCGAGCCGCACCTTCGGCATTCCCTACAACAACCCCGACACCACAGCGGCGGCGGATTTTCGCTTCGCCATCTGTGGCGAGATTGATGAGCCGGTGGCACCCAATACGTTCGGCGTGGGGGAACTGGTGATTCCCGGGGGGCGTTGCGTGGTGGTGCGGCATGTGGGTTCACCGGATCACATTGGCGAAACCATCTATCCCGTCTACCGCGACTGGCTGCCGGCCAGCGGTGAGGAATTACGTGATCATCCGCTGTTTTTCCATTACCTGAGCGTCTATCCCGAGACCCCACAGGATCAGTGGCAGACAGACGTCTACGTACCTCTGCAATCGTAAGATTCACTTACATGTTTTTCCGCTTGTGGTGCGCAATGCCAACCCCTTATAAGAGCGACTCTCACTCGCGAATTTAAGGATGCACCCATGAGCAATGCCTGGAACGAAGGGTATTTCACCGATGAGGGTTACACCTATTCGTACAGCCGGGAAATCAACCCGGTGTTCCAGCGTTTTTGTTTGTTGTTGCGCGGTTTTACCACCCTCGAAAGCGCTGGTGGCTACCACTGCGAACTCGGCTTTGGCCAGGGTGTCTCGATCAACATCCACGCCGCCGCCAACCCGGGCAACTACGTCGGCACCGACTTCACGCCGTCCCAGGCCGCGCATGCCATGGCGCTGGCGAACGACTGGAACAGCCAGGCCCGCCTGTATGACGACAGCTTCGAGCAACTGCTGGCCCGCGATGATCTGCCGGCCTTCGACAGCATCAGCCTGCATGGCATCTGGTCCTGGGTCAGCCGCGACAACCAGCAACTGATCGTCGAGTTCGCCCGCCGCCACCTCAAGCCCGGCGGCATGTTGTACGTGAGCTACAACTGCTTCCCGGGCTGGTCGCCTTCGGCGCCACTGCGCAATCTATTCAGCCTGCACAACCGCTTTGCCAGCCAGGCCTCGACCAGCCCGGCCAAACGCATCGATGCCGCGATAGAGTTTTCCGAAACGCTGTTGGCGGCCAATCCGAAGTACGCCAGAGCGGCGCCGGCCCTGGGTGCCCAGTTGCAGAGCATCAAAGGCCAGAACCGTCAGTACGTGGCCCACGAGTATTTCAATCGCAACTGGGACTGCATGTATTTCATCGACGTGGTCGATGCCATGACCGCAGCCAAACTCGACTTTGCCACCACGGCCGTACCGCTGGACACCGTGGCGGCGCTGAACCTCAGTGCAGAAGGCATGGACTTTCTGCAAGGTATCGAGCACCCGATCATGCGCGAACAGGCGCGCGACTATTTCATCAATCAGAACTTCCGCCGGGATCTGTACGTACGCGGCGCCAATCGGCTGTCTGCCGCCGAGCAGCGCGATGGCCTGCTGAGAAGCCGTTTTGTCCTGTTGCAAGCCATTGAAAGCATTCCCGACACAGTCACAGGTCCTGCAGGCGCCGCTTCGCTGCAGGCGGAGATTTACCGCCCGGTACTCGCAGCGCTCGCCGCCAATGCCTACACTCCGAAAACCTTGCAGCAATTGTCGATGGCCGTCGGCGCCGTTGCTTATGACGACCTGGTGCAGGCTGTCACCGTGCTGATCGGCATGGGCGTCGCCGCCCCGTGCCAGAGTGAATCCGCCGAAAGGCAGGTGCAGGAACGTTGCGACACCCTCAACCTGCAACTGTGCAAGCGCGCACTGTTCAACAGCAACATTCAGGTACTGGCCAGCCCGGTCACCGGCGGTGGCGTGCCGATCAGCCGCGTACAGCAGCTGTTCCTGATTTCGATCAAGCAAGGCATGACCGACCCGCAAGACTGGGCGCAGTTGGCGTGGGCCGTCATCGGTGATCAGGGCGAAGTGCTGCACAAGGGTGACCAGCCGCTACTCACCGCCGAAGAAAATCTTGCCGAGATGACCGAACAGGCCCGGGCATTTGCCCAGACACCGCTGGACATTCTCATGGCGTTGAAGATTGCTTGATCCTGATATATGCCGGACGACTGGCCGCGATCGAAAGCGGCCAGTCGTCTGCGTTTGCGGCCATGAATGCCGCCTCCTGAATTAACCGCCACCGCTTCCATCCCCGATTCCCGGCAAAAAAGCAAAATTGCCATGTGTTTCCATCGTTCCTTCTTGCGTCGCACTGTTCATTGCCCGTTCCTGTCTGCCTGGAGTTTCTTCGATGCCGTCGCCCAAATCCCTGCCCTCTGCCCTGCTGGGCCTGGCCCTCGCCTGCCCGGTCATGGCCGAGGAACCCAAAAGCATGGAGCTGGGACAGGTGCTGATTTCGGCTGAAGAACAAAGTGGCGCCGACGCCTCTGTGGCCGAGGCCCAATCGCGTCTGGCGCAGGTGCCCGGCGGCAGCAACCTGGTCGACATGCGCCAGCCGTTGCAGGGCCGTGTGGCGAGCAATCAGGATGTGCTGGCGTATCAGCCGGGGGTCTACGCGCAGTCGGCGGGTAATGAAGGGGTAAAAATCTCGATCCGTGGTTCGGGGGTCAACCGCGCACCGGGCGCGCATGCCTCGGGGTTGTACACGATGCTCGACGGTCTGCCGCTGACCGGCCCCGGCGGCACGCCCTACGAATTGCTCGAACCGCTGTGGCTCGACCATGTGGAAGTGCTGCGCGGCGCCAACGGTTTTGATCGTGGTGCGCTGGCGCTGGGTGGCGCCGTCGATTACGTCAGCCACACCGGCTACGACGCGCCGAAACTGCAAGTGCGCTACGCCACCGGCAGCCACGGTTATCAGCAGCGTCAGGTGAGTTCCGGGCAGGTGCTGGGCGACTTCGATTACTACGTGTCGCTGACCGACTCGAACGCCGACGGCTATCAGGATCACACCGCCAGCGAGAGCAAAGGCGTGATCGCCAACTTCGGCTATCGCTTCAATCCGAACCTGGAAACCCGCTTCTATATCCGCTATCGCGAGACCGACAACGACCTCGCCGGCCGCGTAACCAAACACTCGATCGAGCACGACCCACGGGCGGCCAACCCGGCCTACGTGTCGCGCGATGACAGCCGCATACAACCGGGCAGCACCTTCATCGGCAACAAGACCACCTACTACATCGACGACGATTCGAGCATTCAGACCGGCCTGGTCTATCACGACTACCCGATGGACCTGCGCGAAGGCCCGAACCGTCTGAAGGTGGCCTACACCGACGTCAGCGGCACGTTCGATTACAAGCGCCGCGACACCCTGTTCGGCATGGAAAGCCGCAGCACCGTGGGCCTGCGCACCACCAAACACTTGCCCAATGACGGCGCCAGTGAATTCGTCCGTATCCCCAGCGGCAACACCGCCGGTTATGCGCCGGGCACGCGCATGCGCAACTTCACCTATCAGGGTTCGGACACCGTTCTGCACGTGGGCAACGACCTGGAAATAGCCGACGACTTGTGGCTGACCACCGGCCTCGCCGCCATCTACACCCGCCGCGAAAGTGCCGTCACCTACCCGCAGGGCGGCGGCAAGACCAGCCTGGGCGACTGGGACTACGCGCCGCGTCTGGGCCTGCGCTATCAGGTCACGCCGGACCTGCAACTGTTCGGCAACCTCAGCCGTTCGGTCGAGGCACCGCACCCGTGGTCGCTGATCTACAGCTCGAACATCCGCTTCCCGGCCGGCAACGGCGCGGCGACCGGCACCCAGAGCGACCCGATCAAACTGCAGAACCAGACCGCGACCACCCTCGAACTCGGCGGTCGCGGCGACAGCGCGCTCGGCCAGTGGAGCCTGGCGTGGTACTACGCCCAGGTGCGCCACGAGTTGCTGTCGGTACTGCCAGATGCCAACGCCATCACCCCGTACGAACTCAACGCCAGCCCCACCGTGCACCAAGGCGTGGAAGCCAGTCTGCAGAGTACGCTGTGGTCAGCCGAAGACGGACGTAAATTGAGCCTGCGCCAGGCCTACACCTTCAGCGATTTCCACTACCGGAACGATCAGCGCTTCGGCGACAACCGCCTGCCGGGCCTGCCGATGCACTACTACCAGGGTGAACTGCGCCACGATTGGCCACAAGGCTTCTTCGCGGCGGTCAACACGCAACTGGTGTCCAAAGTCGCCGTGGATTACGCCAACAGCTACTACGCCGATCCCTACGCACTGTTCGGCGCCACCGTCGGCTACAACGCGCCGAAAAACGACTGGCAGACCTGGCTCGACCTGCGCAACCTGACCAACAAGCGCTACGCCGCAACGGTCACGCCGGGGTATGACGACAAGGGCCAGGATGCGGCGCGGTCTACGCCGGGTGAAGGGTTGGGGGTTTATGTCGGGGTGTCGTGGAGTCTGCTCTGACGGCATGCCCTGACCAGACAAACGCAGCGGGTCAAAACGGCCCCTGCGTCATCACCCGCGTCTCGATGATGTTGCGCAGCGCGTCAACCCGCTTCCGGTACAGCTCAGTCAAGCAACCGACCTTGGCGCCACAAGCCTTGCGGCTTTTCAGGAAAGCCTGCTGTTCGCTGATCAGCGCGTCGCGCCCGCCCATCGGCAGCAGGCGTTTGTCGAGGCTGAACAGCTCGCCCATGGTCACGTCCAAGTCGTTCAGCGTGCGGTTGGCGCAAACGGCTTTCTCGTCTGGCGTCCGCGCCTTGGCGCAGTCGAAACTGGCGGCGAGGGCCGAATCGGCGGCCAGCCACAAACCGGCACCGACTAACACGCCAATCACCGATGAAATTTCTCGAACTCGTGTCATGTCGTCGTATCCAACGTTGTAAGCCAATGGAGGTATGAAAATGAAAAACACTGACGACCGCAAGCCTGCAACCCCTCATAACGCGCCTCCGCTCGACGCTGCGGGCAAACCGGTGAATGTGGTTCGCCGCGATCTGCAGGACAGCGACGACGATACCAAGGTTGTGGACGAGGTGCTGACGCCGACCTCGATCCGCACCAAAGAACAGGAGGCCGAGGAACTCAAGCGCAAGACCGATGCGATCGAACGCAAGGTTGCCGACGGCAATTGACTCGCCAGCCACAGGGCAGCGCTGACGAGATATACCGGGCGGACGGATTGCTTATTGCCAATCAATCCATCCGGCTCTGCGCTGGCCTTGGCCCTTTCTCCCCCTGGAAATACCCTCGTCCGCTCAACGGTTTGCCGCCCTTGAGCGGATACCTCCTGCGAGCCGTCAATCTCTCGCCCACGACCGTTCGGCGCTTTCTCTGGCAAGGCCGCAAATTCGCATCTAGGGTTGCATCGCTGGCGATATGCCAGCCATCCAGCGAATGTCGAATCGGCACTCGCCCGTAGCGGCACCGGAAAAGCAATCAGGGATGGTTTTTGTGCTTGCGGTTCTCCTGCGCTCTTGCCGAGCGCGCTACTGATCCCTGCGTTTCGTTGTGTTCTATCAAGGACAGAAAGATGAACAACGTATCGGTCAATTCTCTGCATCTGCCACTCAGGCAGGCCACACGCGACGCTCCCGACATCCCACCCGGCGGATTCGGCTGAGAACGCTGGCGCCGGCCCGGGCGTATTGACGCCTGCACTGCGCGCACTGAACCCCGCACTCGATCAGATCCCGACAGATCAGGTAACCCGCTCGTGGAGAACAGCGCCTGCCGCTGCTCTTGCTGGTCGCGGCTGCCTGGCTGTCAGGTACGGCGCCCCTTGTCCGCAAGGGGCGGTTTTGCAGCACCGATGAGGAACCTCGCTATGTCCCGTTCAACGGCCAGCATCCCGCCTTACGGGGTCGCCATTCAAAGTGCGATCAAGCAAGGCGATGTGCAGCACATGAAAACGTTGTTGCAGCAGCGCGACACCAGCAAGCCTGAAGCGCAAGACCTGAAAGACGCGTACGAAAAACTGGCCAGGGAAGTTTCCAGGCACGAAAAGTCCTGAAGCCATCAATCACATTGCAACGGAGGCAAACAACATGTCCGGTTCTACTGAAAATGTCGGCCTGTTCCCGGTGAGCTATCGCATCGGCACCGGCGCACCCGGCGCGCAGTCGCTGGCCCTGCACCTGCTGGTCTCGACGCCCAATACGAAAGTCAACGGCACCGCCGCGATCACCCAGGCAACCAATCCGCCACTCGACGTGCACTCCGACGTCTGGGGCGAGTACACCTACCTCACCGTGATGTCGCCCGGCGTCAGTAAAATCCTCGTGACCGCCCAAGGCAATCACGGCGGCCCAGGCGCCAACTCCATCATCAATTTCGATGTGCGTCTGGTGGTGGGCACCGACTGGCGCGAAGGTGTCGCCAACTATCGCTACTTCGATGGTCAACGCTGGCATGAGGTCAACAACGCCCCGGCGCACCTGGTGGAGTCGATACCTTCACCGTTCAATCCCGGCCCGGTGATCAACCCGCACCCACCGATCCTGCCGCTGTATGCCGCGCCGATCCAGAGCGCCATCGCCAGCGGTGATCTGGCGCAGATGAAGAACCTGGCCCGGCTCGCCGAACAGCAACTGGAGCAACTGCCGAAATTGCGCGACGCACTGGACACCGCGAAGAAAGAGGTCAGCCGGCTGCAGAGCCACTGAGTCAGGCCACTTGATCCGCCATTCACTTAGGGAGTAGCACCATGTCGATTGGACTTTTTCACACCCGTCTCAGCATCAGCAATGCACTGCCCGGCGCACCGGTTCTGAACCTTGATCTGCTGGTCGATACCGTGAACAAACGTGTCAGCGGGATTGCCAGCGTGTTTCAGGCCACCTGGCCGACGGTCAATTTCCGGACTCAGGTCTGGGGCAGTTTTTCCGAAACCAAGCTGACTGCAAACGTCGAAAATCACATCATCCTCACCCTCGACGGTGGTCCGAGCGGCCCGCTCAGCCAGATCGCGCAGACCTTCCACCTCAGAGGCATTCTGGGCGGCGACTGGGCCAGCGGTTTTGTCGATTATCGCTACGAAGAACAGGGTCAGTGGCACGAGGTGAAGCACGTCGCGGTGCATCAGGCACCCAGCGAGCAACCGCACCCCACGCCGCATCCGCAGCCACTGTACGCCGTGGCCGTGCAGCAGGCGCAGACCGGCGGCAATCTGGCGCAACTCAAAACCGTGGTGCAACAGGCCGAGCAACAGGTGGCGCACGAGGGCGCCTTGCGCAGTGCCCTTGAGCATCTGAAAGCGGAAATCGCGCGTCTGGAAACGCGCTAACCGCCAGACCCCGGGCGCGATTGCAAAGGATCTCGCCCAGGGCTTGTTCAACTGCGGTCAATCCCTTCGAAGCGCGCACCGGATTGTGCGCAAGGATTTCCCATGTCAGACGTGCGCCCTGCCCGTTATCTCAGCGACACCGATCTCAAACGCTACGTGCCGGTGCATGTGGTCTGGGAGATCACCCTGGCCTGCGACTTGAAATGCCTGCATTGCGGCTCCCGCGCAGGGCATCGCCGGCCTGACGAACTCAACACCCGCGAATGCCTGGACGTCATCGATTCGCTCGCCGCGCTTGGCACCCGCGAGATCACCCTGATCGGCGGCGAAGCCTATCTGCGCAAGGACTGGACACAACTGATCAAGGCCATTCACGACCACGGCATGTACTGCGCAATCCAGACCGGCGGGCGCAACCTGACGCCGGCGAAAATGCAGGCAGCGGTCGATGCCGGGCTCGACGGCGTGGGCATTTCCCTCGATGGTCTCGCGCCGCTGCATGACGCGGTGCGCAACGTCCCCGGCTCGTTCGACAAGGCCGTGGACACCTTGCGCCGGGCCAAGGCTGCGGGGCTGGCGGTGAGCGTCAACACTCAGATCGGCGCGGCCACCCTGCCCGACTTGCCGGCGCTGATGGACACCATCATCGAACTCGGCGCCACCCACTGGCAGATCCAGATCACCGTCGCCATGGGCAACGCGGTGGACCATCCGGAACTGCTGCTGCAACCCTATCAACTGCTGGACGTGATGCCGCTGCTCGCGCGGCTGTATCGCGAAGGCGTCGACCGTGGCTTGCTGATGAACGTCGGCAACAACATCGGCTATTACGGCCCGTATGAACATTTATGGCGCGGCTTCGGTGACGAACGCGTGCACTGGACCGGTTGCGCCGCCGGCCAGACTGTTCTGGCGCTGGAGGCCGACGGTACGGTCAAGGGTTGCCCGTCATTGGCGACCGTCGGTTTCTCCGGCGGCAACGTACGCAACATGAGCCTGCACGACATCTGGCACTACAGCGAAGGCATGCATTTCGGCCGCCTGCGCTCGGTGGATGACATGTGGGGTTACTGCCGTGGCTGTTACTACAACGATGTCTGTCGTGGCGGTTGCACCTGGACTTCGCATTCGTTGCTCGGCAAACCCGGCAACAACCCTTACTGCCATTACCGCACCCTGGAGCTGCACAAGCGCGGGCTGCGCGAGCGCATCGTCAAGGTCGAGGACGCGGCGCAGAAGTCGTTTGCCGTGGGCCGTTTCGATCTGATCACCGAACGCATCGACACCGGCGAAAAAGTCAGCAGCGTCAGCGACAGCGGTCAGGTGATCAAACTGGCGTGGATCAATCAGGGCCAGCAATCGCCGGAACAAGGCCGGATCGCCCCGCAACTGAGCCTGTGCCGCAGCTGCTTGCAGTACATCTATCCGCACGAGGTGATCTGTCCGCATTGCGCCGCCGATGTCGCCGCCGCCGAAGCCGAACACCAGACCAATCGCGTGCGGCAGCAGGCGATCATGAACACGCTGACCGGGCTGTTGGGCATCGCGCCCAGTCACTTGAACTGAGCGCTTGCTGCCCCTGCAGTCGATATTTTCCAACTCTGTCCCGGGTTTTCCTGCCCGGGGCAACTCTCCCCCCGCCCTGCAAGCCGCGGTTTTACTGGCTTTGTCCTTTCTGCTTCAGCAATTTGTATTCACATCCCAGCTTAATAATATTTTACCGATACCCCCCTCCTGCCTAGTCTGACCGCAAGCAAAACGGACCAGCCTGAAGCGATCCGAATCCACTTGCCTTGCCAGGAAGGATGTAGAAATGACCACTGAAATAATAAAAACAGACACGCTTGTCGTGGGGGCCGGACAGGCGGGTGTGGCGATGAGCGAGCACCTGAGCAAACTCGGTGTGCCGCACCTGGTGCTGGAGCGCAGCCGCATTGCCGAACGCTGGCGCACCGGGCGCTGGGACTCGTTGGTAGCCAACGGTCCGGCGTGGCACGACCGCTTTCCGGGGCTGGAATTCGATGATGTCGATCCCGATGGTTTCGCCCCCAAGGAGCGAGTCGCCGACTACTTCGAAGCCTATGCGAAGAAATTCAACGCGCCGATCCGCACCGGGGTCGAGGTCAAAAGCGTAATACGCAATGTCGGTCGTCCGGGCTTCACCGTCGAGACCTCCGAAGGGGTGATCGAGGCCAGCCGCGTGGTTGCAGCGACCGGGCCGTTCCAGCGTCCGGTGATCCCGCCGATCGCCCCGCAAGACCCGCGCCTGCTGCAGATCCACTCCGCCGACTATCGCAATCCGCAGCAATTGCCCAACGGCGCGGTGCTGGTGGTGGGCGCCGGTTCGTCCGGCGTGCAGATCGCCGATGAACTGCAGCGCTCCGGCAAGCAGGTTTACCTTTCGGTCGGCGCCCATGACCGTCCGCCGCGTGCCTACCGAAACCGCGATTTCTGCTGGTGGCTTGGAGTGCTCGGCGAGTGGGATCAGGCAGCGATGAAACCCGGCCGCGAGCATGTGACCATCGCGGTCAGCGGCGCGCATGGCGGGCGCACCATCGATTTTCGCGGTCTGGCCCATCGCGGCATGACCCTGGTTGGCGTCACCGAGTCGTTCAATAACGGCGTGGTGACCTTCAAGCAGGACCTGGTGGACAACCTCAAACGTGGCGATGACAACTACCTCGCCCTGCTGGATGCCGCCGATGCCTACATCGAGCGCAACGGTCTGGATCTGCCCGAAGAGCCCGAGGCCCGCGAAACCTACCCGGATCCCGACTGCGTGAAAAATCCGCTGGTGGATCTGGATCTGGCCAAAGCCGGGATCACTTCGATCATCTGGGCCACCGGGTTCGCCGTGGATTATTCCTGGCTGCAGGTCGCAGCGTTTGACGACAAGGGCAAACCGCAGCACCAGCGCGGCGTATCCAGCGAGCCGGGGGTGTATTTCCTCGGGTTGCCCTGGCAGTCGCGGCGCGGTTCGTCGTTCATCTGGGGCGTGTGGCACGACGCCAAACACGTGGCCGACCACATCGCCACCCAGCGCAAATACCTCGACTACAAGGATGCCGAGCAGCGTGAAGCAGCCCTGCATTCGAACGCCAACACCAAAGCCGCCGACACCGTCGACGCTTGATTGCCCTCTTTCGCGGCGGTGCCCGGTGCGCCGCTGATTACCCAGTCTGGAGCTGTACATGAGCAAGCCAACCCACACCCGCATCCGTATGTTCAACACCAAGGACACCTACCCGAACCAGACCCTGGACAACGACCTGTGCCAGGCCGTGCGCGCCGGCAACACCGTGTATGTCCGGGGTCAGGTCGGCACCGATTTCGACGGCAATCTGGTGGGCCTCGGTGATCCGCGTGCGCAGGCCGAACAGGCCATGCGCAACGTCAAGCAACTGCTCGAAGAAGCCGGCAGCGACATGAGCCACATCGTCAAGACCACCACTTACCTGATCGACCCGCGCTACCGCGAGCCGGTGTACCAGGAAGTCGGCAAATGGCTCAAAGGCGTGTTCCCGATTTCCACCGGGCTGGTGGTGTCGGCACTGGGGCAGCCGCAGTGGCTGATGGAGATTGATGTGGTGGCGGTGATTCCCGAGTAATCAGGCAGACCGAGTCGCGGCCATCGCTGGCAAGCCAGCTCCCACAGGTATTTGAGGTGCCTTCAAGTTTTGTGATCACCCCAATTACTGTGGGAGATTGATGTGGTGGCGGTGATTCCCGAGTAAGTCGGCAGACCGAGTCGCGGCCTTCGCTGGCAAGCCAGCTCCCACAGGTATTTGAGGTGCCTTCAAGTTTTGTGAGCAACCCAATTACTGTGGGAGCTGGCTTGCCAGCGATGAGGCCCGCAAGGACAACAAATTCCTCGAAAGGAGTTAGACCATGACCTTTTCAATCGCAGCCCGTTGCCCCGAAACCGGCCAGTTCGGTGTCGCCATCAGTTCCTCCAGCATCGCCGTCGGCGCACGGTGCCCGTGGCTGCTGCCAGGCGTCGGCGCGGTGTCGAGCCAGAACATCACCCTGCCGTCCCTCGGCCCGGAAGTCCTCGCGCTGATGGAGCAAGGCCACGCGCCCGACGCGGCGCTGGACCAGGTCCTGACCCGCAACGGCTACAGCCAGTACCGGCAGATCACCGCGATCAACCACCTCGGCCAGACCGCGCATTTCAGCGGCGCGCAGACCCTCGGCGTGCACAACGCGGTCTGCGGCGAACAATGCGTGGCGGCCGGCAACATGCTCGCCGGGCGTGCGGTGATCGAGGCGATGGTCAGGGCTTTTGAAGACGGCGAAGGCCAATTGGCTGACCGCTTGCTCAAGGCCTTGCACGCCGCACAGGCTCTCGGAGGCGAAGCCGGGCCGGTGCATTCGGCAGCCGTGGTGGTGGTCGGCGAGCAGACCTGGCCGATCGTCAATTTGCGCGTCGATTGGGCGGACGAAGACCCGATCGGCCAGTTGCAAAAACTCTGGGACGCCTATCAGCCACAGTTGCAGGACTACATCGATCGCGCCCTCGATCCGGCCAAGGCGCCGGGTTATGGCGTTGCCGGAGACGATCGATGAGCAGCATCGCGTTGCTCAGGACGCTGGTTGGGTTCGACACCACCAGCCGCGAATCCAATCTGCAACTGATCGAGTTCGTGCGTGATTACCTCGCAGGCTTCGATGTGCCGTGCGAGCTGATCTACAACGCCGAGCGCAGCAAGGCCAATCTGTTCGCCACGATTGGCCCGGCCGAGCAACCGGGCATTGTGCTCTCGGGGCACACCGATGTGGTGCCGGTCGACGGCCAACCGTGGACGGTGGCGCCATTCGAACTCAGCGAGCACGATGGCAAGCTGTTCGGGCGCGGCACCGCCGACATGAAGGGCTACATCGCCTGCGTGTTGGCCCTGGTGCCGGCGTTGGTCGCTGCAGACCTGCGCATGCCGGTGCACATCGCCCTGTCTTACGACGAAGAAGTCGGTTGCCTCGGGGTGCGCTCTTTGCTCGCGGAGCTGGAGCAGCGCCCGGTCAAACCGCTGCTGTGCATCATCGGTGAACCCACCGAACTGAAACCGGTGCTCGGCCACAAAAGCAAACTGGCGATGCGTTGCGACGTGCACGGTCATCCGTGCCATTCGGCCTACGCGCCGCTGGGGGTCAACGCCATCGAGTACGCCGCCGAGCTGATCGGCGAGCTGGGGCGCATCGGCCAGCAACTGAAGGCGCCCGAGCATCACGACGCGCGTTTCGACCCGCCCTTCAGCACGGTGCAGACCGGGGTGATCAGCGGCGGCAAGGCCTTGAATATCGTGCCCGCCGATTGCCGCTTCGACTTCGAAATCCGCGCCCTGCCCTCGCAGGATCCGACCCTGGTCGCGCAGCAGTTGCAGGCTTACGCCGAGCAGCAAGTGCTGCCGCGCATGCGGGCAGTGAGTGAGCACAGCGCGATTCGTTTCAGTGAGCTGTCAGCCTATCCGGGCCTGGCCACCGATGCGCAGAGTCAGGCGGCGGAGCTGATCGCGGCATTCTGTGGCTCGCGGGAATTCGGCACCGTGGCATTCGGCACCGAGGGCGGGCTGTTCGATGCGGCGGGGATTCCCACCGTGGTCTGCGGTCCCGGCAGCATGGACCAGGGGCACAAGCCCGATGAGTTCGTCAGTCGTGCGCAAATCGATGCCTGCGATGCGATGCTGCAACGGATGCTGACCTTTATCCGCGCTTGAGACACGGCTCGATGTACGCTCAGGCGTACAGTCGAGCCAACTCCTCCCGGCAATGATCGACGAACAACTGCACCGGTTTGGTCAGTTGCACCCGGCGCAGCCAGGCTGCCGACAAGCCCGAGCCGGTCACGGTTTCCGCCAGCGGCACGCACACCACTTTCTGCCCGTCGTAGGTGTACTCGCCGAACGGTCGGGTCACCAGAATCGAAAAACCGAAACCGCGCCCGACCATGCCGCGCACCATCTCGATCGACGGTGAGCTGAAGACAATGTGCGGGGTCAGTCCGCGTTCTTCGAAGATGCTCACGAAGTAGGTGCGGCTGGGCACCACGTCGAGCAGGATCATCGGTTCCAGCACCAGATCGTGCAACGAGACTTTCGCCTGTTGCGCAAAACGATGATCGGCGGGTAGCAAGGCGTAAGGCTGCTGCGGTGGCATCAGCGAGGTGGTTTCGATGGTGCTGTCGAGGTCGTGTTCGAAGAGCATTGCCACATCGATACTGCCGGCGGTCAGCGCCTGCACCAGTTCCTGCTGTTCGCCATCGCGAATACGGATTTCCACGCCCGGCCAGCGCTGCTTGAAACCGGCGATCAGGCGCGGCAGGTACAGCGGCGCGACCGTTTCGAAACAGCCGATATCGATCTGCCCCGAGACCACGTCGTTGTCCGCCAGCGCGTTCTGCTCGAACTCATGCGCCACTCGCAGCAATTCCAGCGCCTTGCGATAGAAGCGCGAACCACTGGGCGTCAGCGACACGCCTTGGGCGTGATGGCGGATGAACAACTGCACGCCGAAGCTTTCTTCCAGATGCTTGATCGCGGTCGATACCGACGGCTGGGCGATGTAGAGCTTGCGCGAAGCTTCGGCGACGCTGCCGCAATCGGCGGTGGTGACGAAGTATTTGAGCTGGCGCAGGTTGTAGGCGGCCATGGAAACCTCTGCAAGTAAGACGACGCGTCTGTGGCGAGGGAGCTTGCTCCCGCTTGAGTGCGCAGCACTCACAATATCGGGGGAGTGACGCCGTTTTTGGGGCCGCTGCGCAGCCCAGCGGGAGCAAGCTCCCTCGCCACAGGAAAGGGTTCGCCTCTGAAATTTTTGTTGTTGATCACGGTTGAACATACCGGACAGCCCCCCAACCCGCGGCATATATTTTTTAAGGTCTGAAGCAACAAACTTACTAATTTATCTATCCCGGGCCTTTGCACATGATCGCTTCAACAAGAAATGCGCCGTCCGTGTCGGCGCTTACCGAAGTACGTCCACGTACTCATCCTTGCCTTGGAGTTCGTCATGTCCACCTCTGCAACAACGTCCGCCCCGCTCATTGAAAAACACACGATAGGATACGTGCCCCCCGAAGATCGCCACGGAAAGGTCAGGGATCTGTTCACGCTGTGGTTCGGCGGCAACATCGCGCCGTTGCCCATCGTCACTGGCGCGCTGGGCGTGCAGTTGTTCCACCTGAATCTGGTGTGGGGCATCGTCGCGATTCTGGTTGGTCACCTGGTCGGCGGCGTGCTGATGGCGCTGCACTCGGCGCAAGGCCCGCAGATGGGCATTCCGCAGATGATCCAGAGCCGCGCGCAGTTCGGTTCGCTCGGCGCGCTGCTGGTGGTGCTGATTGCCGGGGTCATGTATATCGGCTTCTTCGCCTCCAACATCGTGCTGGCCGGCAAGTCGCTGCACGGCGTGGTCGACAGCGTGCCGGTGCCGGTCGGCATCGTCATCGGTGCCCTCGGTTCGGGAATCATCGGCATTATCGGCTACCGCTTCATCCACGTGCTCAACCGCATCGGTACCTGGGTGCTGGGGATCGGCATCGTCGTCGGTTTCGGCTACATCTTCACCCACATTCAGACCGATGACTTCCTCACTCGCGGCAACTTCAACCTCTCCGGCTGGCTCGCCACTGTGTCGCTGGCGGCGCTGTGGCAAATCGCATTTGCGCCGTACGTGTCCGACTATTCGCGTTATCTGCCGGCGGACGTGAAAGTCTCGTCGACATTCTGGACCACGTATCTGGGTTCGGCGCTTGGCTCGAGTCTGGCGTTCGTCTTCGGTGCTGTCGCCGTGCTCGCGACCCCTGTGGGCATGGACACCATGGACGCGGTCAAACTCGCCACCGGCTCGATCGGGCCGCTGATGCTGGTGCTGTTCCTGCTCAGCGTGATCAGCCACAACGCCCTCAACCTGTACGGCGCGGTGCTGTCGCTGATCACGTTGGTGCAGACCTTCGCCTACCGCTGGATCCCCACCGCGAAAAGTCGCGCGGTGATCTCGATCATCGTCCTGCTGGCCTGCTGTTTTGCTGCGGTCGGCGCGTCCAAGGACTTCATCGGCCACTTCGTCGACATGGTGCTGGTGCTGTTGGTGGTTTTGGTGCCGTGGACGGCGATCAACCTGATCGACTTCTACGCCATTCACAAGGGCCAGTACGACATCCAGTCGATCTTTCAGGTCGACGGCGGCATCTACGGCCGCTACAACCCGCAGGCATTGCTGGCCTACGCGATCGGCATCGCGGTGCAGATTCCGTTCATGAATACCCCGCTGTACGTCGGTCCGGTGTCGGCGCACATCAACGGCGCGGACCTGTCGTGGCTGGTGGGGCTGCTGGTGACCTCGCCGTTGTACTTCTGGCTGGCCAGCCGTGACAGCGCCTATCGGCGGCGGATGATGGGCGGGAAACTGGTGGGCAGTCTCTGAGATTGACTCGCTGTAAACACAAGGCCCGCCACTGTGCGGGCCTTGTGCATTGCAGTGTGGTATTTCTTGTGGCTGGACAGTCAGCCACAACACAGGGAATCCCATGCTGCGAATACTGGGCAAGGCCTCATCGATCAACGTGCGCAAAGTGCTGTGGACCTGCGCCGAACTGCAGATCCCGTTCGAGCGTGAGGACTGGGGCTCGGGCTTCAAACCCACCGACACGGCGGAGTTCCTCGCGCTCAATCCCTGCTCCATGGTGCCGGTGATTCAGGACGGCGATTTCACCCTGTGGGAATCCAATACGATCATTCGTTATCTGGCAGGCGCCTATGGCGGCGCCGACCTCTACCCCGCCGAGCCACGAGTTCGCGCGCGGGTCGATCAGTGGATCGACTGGCAGGCGTCGGAGCTGAACCGGTCGTGGTCGTATGCGTTCATGTCGCTGGTGCGACAGTCAGCGGATCACCAGGACAGTGCCGCGTTGCTCAACGGCGTCGAGCAATGGTCGAAGACCATGGGCATCCTTGATCAGCAGTTGCAGAAAACCGGCGCCTACGTCAGTGGCGAAGCGTTTTCGCTGGCAGATATTCCTATCGGGCTGTCGGTCAATCGCTGGTTCGAAACGCCGCTCGCGCATCCGGACTATCCCGCCGTCAGGGCGTATTACGAGCGTTTGAGCCAACGCGAAGGCTTTCGCCTGTATGGCAGAAACGGTACGCCATAACGAAAAAACCTCTGATTCCGGATAACGGAACCAGAGGTTTTTTATTCGCCGCAGCCTCGATCAGGCTGGCACGCCCAGAATGATGTGCGAAGCCTTGATCACCGCCGTGGCGCTCACACCTTTGGCCAGACCCAGCTCGGCAACGGCATCACGGGTAACGATCGAATAAACCTTCGAGCCGCCGGCCAACTCGATCACCACTTCAGCGTTGACCGCACCGTCGGTGACGCTCAGCACTTTGCCTTCCAGACAGTTACGCGCCGACAGGCGAATGTCGCTGGATTCGGTCATCAGCATCACCCACGGTGCCTTGACCAGGGCAACAGCTTCCTTGCCAACGGCGATGCCGAGGTTCTTGATGCTTTCCATGGTCACGACAGCAACCAGTTGCTCGCCCCCGGCCAGGGTCAGAACCACTTCGGCGTTGACCGCGCCGGCTTGAACCTGGCTGACTTTGCCTTTGAATACGTTGCGTGCGCTGACTTTCATGACGGGCTTCCTTTTTTGACTTTAGAGTTAGGAAAAACGGCCTGCATCATCGGAGTAAGCGCTATGTAGAAACAACTACAGCGCTGCGCTCTGTTGTCACACTTCAGATCTGCCGAACAACAATAGATCAGATCAGCAGATCTTCATAAAACGCGCCGAACGGTCGCTGCGGGTGGGCGATCTGGATTTCCAGGATCCATACACCGGCGTTCGGTGCCTGGTCGAAATCGCCGAGATTGCCGCCGCGATGGATCGCGTGAGGGAAATCGCTGACGCGGTGGCCCTTGATGTCGAGATTGAGTTTCCAGCCCATGGCTTCAGCCTGATCGCTGGCATAGCGGTACAGTTCGACACCGCTCACGCCTTGGCGCCACAGCGCCTCGACCCGCTTGAACAGCTCCTTGGAGGCCGCCGCGCAGGCGATCATTTCCGGATCGGAGCCGGTGGTGAAGGTTGCGCCTGCATCGCCTTCGTGCCCCTGCCAGACCACGCCCATGTCGATAAAGAAAATATCGTTTTCACCGAGCACCGGATCGCCTTCGGAACGTTCCTTGAATGCCTTCAGCGTGTTGGCGCCAAAGCGGATCAGCAGCGGATGCCAGATGCGATCCATGCCCAGTCCGGCAAGGATCTGCTTGCCCAGTTCCTGGGCTTCGGATTCACGCATGCCCGGCTTGATCACCTTGGCAATGGCGTCGACGGCTTTCCAGGTCAGGTCCTGCGCATGACGCATCGTCTCCAGCACAAACCGTTCTCCGACGGCTTCTTTACCGCTCAGGGCTGCACTCATTTGCTTGTTCCTCATGGCTACGCTGTAAAGTTTTTTATATTGCGAAACGCCGATCAAGATACAACCATGACACAACGTGTCAATTACTCTTCTGCACGCACCACGCCGCGCTCCTCCAGCAAACGCACGAACATGCTCAAGCTGCGCGACACCGTGCCTCGGCGCCACACCAGCCACGTAGTCAGATAACGAAAATCCGCCGCCAGCGGCCACACGCTCACGGTTGCGCTGCCGGGCATGCTCTGCAGCATCTTGCGCGGCATCAGCGCCAGCCCGGCACCGGCGCTGACGCAGGCGAGCATGCCGTGATACGACTCCATCTCGAAAATCTTCCCCGGCACCGCAGCGTCGGTGCTGAACCATTTTTCGAAGTGATGACGATAGGAGCAGTTGGAGCGGAACGCATAGATGTTCTCGCCGTTCACATCCGCTGCGCGCTGCACCGGGGCGTGATTGAGTGGCGCGATGATGACCATTTCTTCCTCGAACGCCGGCACGCCTTCCAGCGCCGGGTGCAGCACAGGGCCATCGACAAACGCCGCCGCCAAGCGCCCGGCGAGCACGCCGTCGATCATCGTCCCGGACGGGCCGGTGGACAGGTCCAGATCGACTTTGGGATGCAACTGGTTGTACGCCGCCAGCAGTTCGGGGATACGCACTGCCGCGGTGCTTTCCAGCGATCCGAGGGGGAATGCGCCCTGCGGTTCTTCGCCAGCGACGGTGGCCCGCGCCTCCTGCACCAGATCGAGAATGCGCCGCGCGTACTCGAGAAAACTCCAGCCGGCCGGCGACAGGCGCAGACGGCTTTTCTCGCGAATGAACAGGTCGACGCCCAGATCCTGCTCCAGTTGCTTGATCCGCGTGGTCAGGTTCGACGGCACGCGATGGATCTGCGCCGCGGCGGCGCTGATGCTGCCGTGCTCGGCAACGGCCTTGAAGATTTCCAGCTGCACCAGATCCACAGTCATTCTCCAATCGTGAAAGAAACGATCTTTATTATTCAGTTTCCAGAAAACAAACGCCACCCTACTCTAGGCCCATCCACTGAACACGCAGGACGACGCCATGAGCCAGATTTCCAGCCAGACCCACGCCATCTCGATCAACCCCACTACCGGCGAGCAGGTCGGTCACTACCCCTTTGAATCGGCACAAACTCTCGACGCAGCGCTGACCCGCGCCGCATTCGGTTTCTCGAAATGGAAACGCAAGCCGCTGCAGGATCGCTCCCGCGCCCTGACCGCCCTCGCCGGCGCTCTGCGCGACAGCGCCGAAGCCATGGCGACCATGATCACCCTGGAAATGGGCAAGCCGATCGCCCAGGCCCGTGGCGAAATCGAAAAATGCGCCAAGCTCTGCGAGTGGTACGCCGAAAACGGTCCGGCCATGCTCAGCGCCGAAGCGACCCAGGTCGAAGGCGGCAAGGCGCGCATCGAATACCGACCACTCGGGCCGATCCTCGCGGTGATGCCGTGGAACTTCCCGATCTGGCAAGTGCTGCGCGGCGCGGTTCCGGCGCTGATCGCCGGCAACACCTACGTGCTCAAGCATGCGCCGAACGTGATGGGCAGCGCCTACCTGCTGCGCGACGCCTTCAAGAACGCCGGTTTCGCTGACGGCGTGTTTGAAGTGATCAACGTCACCCCGGAAGGTGTTTCCACCGCCATCGCAGACCCGCGCATCGCCGCCGTGACCCTGACCGGCAGCGTGCGCGCCGGCATGGCCATCGGCGCTCAGGCCGGTGCCGCACTGAAGAAATGCGTGCTGGAGCTGGGTGGTTCCGACCCGTTCATTGTGCTCAATGATGCGGATCTGGATGAGGCCGTGCAGGCTGCCGTCATCGGTCGCTACCAGAACTCCGGTCAGGTTTGCGCAGCGGCCAAGCGTCTGATCATCGAAGAAGGCGTGGTCGAGGAATTCACCCGCAAATTCGTCGAGGCCACCCGCAAGCTGAAGGTCGGCGATCCGCTGTCCGCCGACACTTACATCGGCCCGATGGCGCGTTTCGACCTGCGTGACGAACTCGATCAGCAAGTGCGCGATACCCTTGAAGAAGGCGCGACCCTGCTGTTGGGCGGTGGCAAAGCCGAAGGTCCGGGCAACTACTACGAACCAACCGTGCTGGCCGACGTGACCGACCGCATGACCTCGTTCAAACAGGAGCTGTTCGGCCCGGTGGCCTCGATCATCACCGCCCGCGATTGCGCCCACGCCATCGCCCTGGCCAACGACAGCGACTTCGGCCTGACCGCGACGATCTACACCGCCAACGTGCAACTGGCGCAGCAACTGACTAGCGAACTGGAAACCGGTGGCGTGTTCATCAATGGCTATTCGGCCAGTGACCCGCGCGTGACCTTCGGTGGCGTGAAGAAAAGCGGTTTCGGCCGCGAGCTGTCGCACTTCGGCGTGCGCGAGTTCTGCAACGCACAGACCGTGTGGCTGGACCGCAAATAACCCGGAACATCACCGTCCCCTGTAGGAGCTGCGGCACGCTGCGATCTTTTGATTTTGATTTTGCAGATCAGGATCAAAAGATCGCAGCCTCGTTTCACTCGACAGCTCCTACAGGGTGTTAAGCAGCACAGTTGCCTTCGGGGCTTACAGATATTTCAGCCAGGCGATGTCACGGCGCCGCGATTTCAGCGCGGAAAACCAGCGTACCGCCGGGTACAGTGCCAGCGCCAACAGCAGCGACACCAGCCAGATTGCCGCTACTGAATCGAAGCCGAAATAGCTACCGTAGTTAAGGCCGAACAGCGCCACGGCAATCAGATACAGCACCTTCAGCACGTACAGATGCAGCAGATAGAAGAACATCGGTGCCGAACCGAAAACCGTCAGCCAGCGAATCCAGCGGCGCGTCTGCAACCGTTCAAATACCATCAACAACAGCAATCCGATGCTCACCGTCAGGGTGATGAACAGCAGCGATGGCGGGTACTTGGTGATGTTGAAAAACGCCATCAGCGTTTGCACGGTCGTGTCTTCAACCGCCCAAGGCTTTTCGCCGTATCCGTTGAGCAGCCGCAGCCCGACGAAACCCAGCAGTCCGGCGATACCAGCCAACAACAGGCACTGCTGACGAACTCCGGCGTCGGCCGCACGGGCAAACCACGGGCCCAGCGCATAACCCAGACCGATCACGCCGATCCACGGCAACAGCGGATACGAAGTGCGCAAGCGCAGACTGTCACCAACTTCGATCCAGCCCCGATCATGCAGAATCGCCCATGGCACATGCAGTGCCGACTCCGGCGCGAAATGCAGCCCATCCAGCAGGTTATGCCCGGCAATGATCGCCAGACTCAGCGCCAACAACAGCCAGCGCGGCAACCAGACCAGCAGCGACAAGGCGATCATGCTCAAGCCAATCGCCCAGATCACCTGCAGATAGATCACGCTCGGCGGCAACTGAAACGTCCATGCAAAATTCACCAAGGTGAATTCCAGCACCACCAGAAACAGCCCTCGCTTGAACAGGAAGGCACTGACATCGGCCTTGCCCGCGTACTTTTCGCCGAACAGCCAGGCGGACAGTCCAGTGAGCAACACGAACACCGGTGCACACAGATGCGCCAAAGTGCGACTGAAAAACAACGCTGGCTCGGTGTTGGCGATGTCCATCGGGTCGGACACCTGACGATGCAACAGGAACGTCTCGCGCACGTGATCCAGCAGCATGAACAGGATGACCAGACCTCGCAACGCATCAATGGACAGCAAGCGGCCGCTCGGCGGCAGGTTGGAACGGGCACACGCAATCGTCATGGACATTTCGCCATTGAGTCTATGAATCGGAGGTCGCAACGGCGAGCCCTACAAAAAAATTCGCGTTACTCTATAACATAAAAAATCAATTCCCAAGCCAAACGTCATTTGCCCAATCCCGCCAGGCTTCTATAGTGAGCAGGCGCCCCCTGCCCTTTGCGCCTGCTGTCGAGCGTTGCCCATGACCTCAACCGAACACCTGATCATCTGCGAGCATTGCGATTGCGTGTACGAAAAAGTAGTGCTCAGCAAACACCAGAAAACCCTCTGCGTACGTTGCGGCGGCGTGCTGCAGCGCTATAACGGTTTGACCGTCGAGCAGCGGCTGGCCTTGAGTTTCACCGCGGCGATGCTGTGGCTGTTCGCCAATTTCTACCCGGTGATGAGCATCAGCATGAAGGGTCTGAAGAACAGCGCGACGCTGTGGGATTCGGTGCTGGCACTGAGTCAGGGGCCGATCACGTTCATGGCGATGGTCGCAGCGATCTCGATCATCATCGCCCCGGCGTTTCAACTGGTGCTGCTGATCTGGGTGCTGAGTTTCGCCCTGTCGTCGCGTCGGGCACCGGGGTTCAAGCTGTGCATGCGCTGGCTGGAAACCCTGCGCCCGTGGAGCATGCTCGAGGTGTGTCTGCTGGGGGCGATGGTGGCGGTGTTCAAACTGGCCGGGCTGCTTGATGTGTTGCCGGGGATCGGCCTGTTCGCCCTGGCGGTGCTGAGCCTGATGATGATCCGCATTGCCGGCCGCGACATTCGTGACCTGTGGGACATTCTATGAAGCGACCCGCGACCGCCAGCGAACTGAACCTGTGCCTGTGCCACAGCTGCGGGCTGGCCTGCGACATGACCGACGAGCCGCACCAGTGCCCGCGCTGCGATGCGCCGCTGCATCGGCGCAAGACCAATTCCCTGACGCGCACCTGGGCCTATCTGTTCGCCGCGCTGGCGTTCTACGTGCCGGCCAATCTGCTGCCGGTGATGAACACCATGATGCTCGGCAACGGCGCCGACAGCACGATCATGAGCGGCGTGCTGGAGTTCTGGGAGGGCGGCGCGTGGGACATCGCACTGATCATTTTCATCGCCAGCATCGCGGTGCCAGGGATCAAATTCGTCGCCCTGTCGCTGCTGCTGATCACCGTGCAGCGCGACAGCGGTTGGGCGCGCCGTGAGCGTTCGAAGCTGTACCGTTTCGTCGAGCTGATCGGTTACTGGTCGATGCTCGACGTACTGGTGGTCGCCCTGGTCGCGGCGCTGGTGAAGTTCCAGGCGCTGGGCGACATCGAACCACGCCCGGGCATCCTGTTCTTCGGCATGGTGGTGGTGTTCACCATGTTCTCGGCGATGAGTTTCGATCCACGGCTGATCTGGGACAACGCCGCGGACGACGAAGCGCTCAGCGACGTACCACCTCAAGCAGCACCTGCAACGGATGGCGCAGCGCCCGATCCGACTGGCGCTTGACCTGGCTGCGGCACGAATAGCCGGTGGCCAGTGCTTCGCCCTGCTCCGCCGGTGCCTCGACCTGCCGCGCCCAGGATTGCTCGTAGATCACCACCGAGGTTTCGCGGTTGCGCGCTTCATGGCCGTAGGTACCGGACATGCCGCAGCAACCGGTGGCCTGCGTCGCCAGTTTCAGACCGACCCGCTCGAACACCTGCTCCCACTGCCGGGTGGCGGCCGGCGCGTTGGTTTTCTCGGTGCAATGCGCCAGGAGCCTGAATGCATTTGCCGATTGGTTATTCACCTGCTCCGGCATCACCTTGAGCAACCATTCCTGCACCAGCGCCACTTCCGGGCATTGGTCCATGCCGGGCACTTTCAGGTATTCCTGGCGATAGACCAGCGTCATCGCCGGATCCAGCCCCAGCAGCGGCACGCCAACGTCGGCCAGCTCGCGCAGTTGCCGGGCATTGCGCAACGCCGCGCGGTTGAACGCTGACAGAAAGCCCTGTACATGCAACGGCTTGCCGTTGGCACTGAATGGCGCCAGATACACCTGATAGCCCAGCCGCGAAATCAGCTCGGCCAGATCCGCCAGCAGCGGCGCTTCGAAATAACGGGTGAACGCATCCTGCACCAGCACCACACTGCGCTCGCGCTGGGCCTGAGTCAGCGCCGACAGCGTGGAAACCGTCGCCGGCCGCACATTCCAGCGGCGCATGGCGGCATGGAAATCGAAGCGGCTGAGCAACGGCACATCGACCATTCCACCGAGACGCTCCAACTGTTTGCGCACGAATGTTGCGCCCATCAAACCGTTGTACAGCGCCGGAATTCGCGCCATGTACGGGATGCTGTACTCCAGCGAAGCAATCAGATAATCCCGCGCCGGGCGCAGATAACGGCTGTGATACAGCTCAAGGAAGCGCGATCGGAATTCCGGCACGTTGACCTTGACCGGGCACTGCCCCGCGCAGGACTTGCACGCCAGACAGCCGGCCATGGCGTCATACACCTCGTGGGAAAAGTCTGCGCCCTGCGCGCGGCTGTTGCGCCAGCGCGTCCACAGGTTGCGGAAAAACGCCGGACGGCGGATCGCATCGGACAGCACATCCACCCCCGCCTCGCCCTGCAAACGCAGCCATTCACGGATCAGTGAGGCGCGGCCCTTAGGCGATTGCGCACGCTCGCGGGTGGCTTTCCACGACGGACACATGGCGTCGTCGGGATCGAAGTTGTAGCAGGCGCCGTTGCCGTTGCAATGCATGGCTGCGCCGTAGCTCTGCCAGACCTTTTCGTCGATCTGCCGATCAAGTTCGCCGCGCAGGGTCACTTCGTCGATTTTCAGCAACGCCGCACCGGTATTGGCCGGGGTGGCGATCTTGCCCGGGTTGAACTGGTTGAACGGGTCGAACGCGGCTTTCAGCGCTTGCAACGCCGGGTACAGCTCACCGAAAAACGCCGGCGCGTATTCCGAGCGCAGGCCTTTGCCGTGTTCGCCCCACAACAGGCCGCCGTAGCGCTGGGTCAGCGCCGCCACGCCATCAGACACCGGACGCACCAGCGCCGCTTGCTGCGGATCCTTCATGTCGAGAATCGGCCGTACGTGCAACACGCCGGCATCGACGTGGCCGAACATGCCGTACTGCAAACCGTGGCTGTCGAGCAGTTCGCGCAGTTCGGCGATGTACTCGGCCAGGTGCTGCGGCGGCACTGCGGTGTCTTCGACAAACGGCTGCGGCCGCGCTTCGCCGGCAACGTTACCGAGCAGGCCGACTGCGCGTTTGCGCATGCCATAGACCTTGTTCACCGCTGCTTGGCCGACCGCCAGCGTATGGCCCAGGCGTTCGACCGTGGTGTCGCTGCTCAAGTGTTCGAGGAAGGCTTCGACTCGGCGTTGCAGGTCTTCAGGATCGTCGCCGCAGAACTCCACCAGGTTGATCCCCAGTGTCGGGCGCTCGGCACTTTCCGGGAAGTACTCGGCGACGCCATGCCAGACGATGTCCTGCATCGCCAGCAGCAATACTTTCGAGTCGACGGTTTCTATCGACAACGGCTTGAGCGCCATCAGCGCCCGGGCATCGCGCAACGCATCCATGAACCCGGCGTAGCGAATGTTCACCAGCATCGTGTGCTTGGGAATCGGCAGTACGTTGAGTTTCGCCTCAACCACAAACCCCAACGAGCCTTCAGCGCCGCAGAGCACGCTGTTGAGGTTGAAACGCTTGTCCGCCTCGCGCAGGTGCGCCAGGTCATAGCCGGTCAGGCAGCGGTTGAGGTCAGGGAAGCGTTGCTTGATCAGTTCGCCCTGCTCATCAATGATCTGCCGCGCACAGCGATAGACTTCACCGACCCGATCTTCACGAGCACACAGCGCTGTCAGATCTTCTTCCGCCAGCGCTGCGCCGTGCAGGCGTTCGCCGCCGCGCAGAACCATGTCGAGTTCCAGCACATGGTCGCGGGTCTTGCCGTAGGTGCAACTGCCCTGGCCGCTGGCATCGGTGTTGATCATCCCGCCGACAGTGGCGCGGTTGGAGGTCGACAGCTCCGGGGCGAAGAACAGCCCGGCGGACTTCAGTGCGGCGTTGAGCTGATCCTTGACCACCCCGGCCTGCACCCGCACCCAGCGCTGCTCGACGTTGATTTCCAGAATGCGGTTCATGTGCCGCGACAGGTCGACAACGATGCCGTCAGTCAGTGACTGGCCGTTGGTGCCGGTGCCGCCGCCACGCGGGGTGATCACTACTTGCCGATAGGCCGGCTCGGCAATCAGTCGTGCGACTCGCGCCACATCCTCGGCATCCACCGGAAACACCGCCGCTTGCGGCAGGCGCTGGTAGATCGAGTTGTCGGTGGCAAGCACTACACGGCTGGCGTAATCGGCGCTGATCTCGCCACGAAAACCGCTGGCCTTCAAGGCTTTGAGGAATTGCTGGTAATCGGCGGTCAATGCCGGGGCGGGTTTCAGCTGGGCAATCATCGGTGAGGAAATCTCGGTCAAAATCGGGTCGTGTGGCGGTGAACAGTTGTGCGCAATGAATGATTGCGTCACGCTCCCGCCATCTCATGGTGCTTATGTTCATTGCTTGGCGCCGTCGGGACAAACGTAAAATCGACCCGCAATCCATGACTAAAACGAATGAATCCGCGAACCCTCACCCCTTCCATGTCGTTATTGCTGGCCTTCGAGGCCGCCGCACGCCATGAAAGCTACACCCGCGCCGCCCACGAACTGTCGCTGACGCAGAGCGCGGTCAGCCGTCAGGTGCAGATTCTGGAAAAGATGCTTGGCATGCGCCTGTTCAGCCGCGAAGGCCGGCAAGTGGTGCTCACCGATGTCGGGCGCATGTATCAGCGCGAACTGGCCGAAGCCCTCGGGCAGATCCGCAGCGCGACCCTGCAGGCCATGGCGTTCGGTTCCGGCATTCACAGTTTGCGTCTGGCGACGCTGCCAACTTTCGGCTCGAAATGGCTGCTGCCGCGACTCAAGGACTTCTACACCGCGCACCCGGGCATGACCGTGCACTTGCATTCGCGCATCGAAGCGATCGACTTCGACACCAGCGAAATCGATGCGGCGATCTGCGTCGGTGCGGGGGACTGGCCGGGCTTGAGCGCCCTGCCCCTGCACACTGAAGAACTGGTGGTGATTGCCAGTGCGCAGTTGTCATTGGCCGAACGCGACGAAGCCGAACAGCACATCGCCGGGCAGTTACTGCTCAATGTCAGCAGCAATGCCCAGGCCTGGGCGGAATGGTTCACCCATCATGGTTTGCCACACCGCAGCATGCGCATCGGGCCGAGCTTTGAAATGACCTCGCACCTGATCCAAGCGGTGCGGGCGAATATTGGCGTGGGGCTGGTGCCGCGGATTCTGGTGGAGGATGAATTGCTTAACGGCGAGCTGCTGCAACTGGGGAAGCCGATCACCAGCCGGCGTAGGTATTACCTGGTGTATCCGCCGCGCAATGAGGCGTTGCCGTCACTGAAAGCGTTCAGGGACTGGTTGGTGCATACGCTCTGAACAGCAGCACTGCTTTTTCAAAGGTGGAGGCGCACTCGGCCCTCTCAACAGTGGACTATCCAACGGTTTTCCGTCTGGCCCAAAGAACAGGTGTTCATATTTCTTGGGCATTGGTTGTGGTGCTCGGGCGCTCATAATCAATCCTCTGATGCCGGGCTGAACTCAACCCATTTAACCTTCGCGGAATCTATCAACAAATATTCGGCGCCAAAAGGCGCCACTTTGCCATCTTCATGCAGCCAATGTGGCTTATGGATCACGAACTGGCCGTTGGCTGATTCCGGCGGCCACTCGGCCGGCCAGCCAAGAACGCGCCTTTCGTCATGCAAATGCAGGGTGATGAGCCGATCAAATTGCGCGAATGCGCAGAACCATTCGCTTGGGTAAGAAGATTGTTTCGTTACGTTTCTGCGACGCAGCCAACCATGTAGCTTGTCATTGGTCGCCAGACTACAGGATAGCAATCCAAGTACCAGCGAACAAAAGAATGCCCATGACGTCTGCGCCTTGCCATCCCATATTCCTACAGAAAACCCCTTCGTCCCCACAAACAAAAAGATCACGCCAATACCTGTTACCACCCCATGAATAACAAACGTAAAGATCAACGCCTGCACAATTTGCCCAAACGTATCAGGCCGTTTGAACGCGGTGAGCGTGTAGAAAATCCAGGTAGAAACAAATCCGGGAATCAGATACTGCAACAACGGAATAACTTCTTTGACCAGATCATCCATGATCCATGGCTCCTTGAAAGGCATGCCCCGCCGGTTACCGGGTGGCACTCGAAAGCCTAGCGCACACTGGAATACGCCTCGTGCCGATCTGTCACAGTGCATTTCGCAAAGCAAAAAAAAGCAGAAACCATTGATCCGGTTTCTGCTTTTTATGCAGCTGGCTTTTGCATCTGAGGCTGGGCTTTACAGGCAGTCACGCACCGATTTGCGCAACGACCCGGACTTGGCCCATGGCGGTCCCTGATACAGGGAAACGCGGCTGCCGTCCTTGTATTTGATGATGTCGAGAATTTCGTCAGCGGTGACGAGGCTCGGTGCCTTGATCCGGTAGCCGTTGGAAATGGAGGTCTGCGTGGTCTTCGGAATGTCCTGCTGCCACAACGGCAACAAGCACGCGGCATAGTCTTTAGGCGCTTTGGTGGTGGTCTTGCTGAGGTTTGGCTCGCCCGGTACCAGCGATGCTGGCAATGAGCAACCCGCCAGCAATGCCAACGCCAAACTCCCGATCCATATCCGCATGGTGTTTCCCTGATCTGAAAAAAAGCGAATGTAACGTGTAACCGGTTGTACATCCATCCCGACGCCCCGCTACAAGGGCATTTGGACAAATATTTACATCCATTCACCCGGTGACAGACGAGTTGCACATCGGCGATGAAAAATGCGGCTACTCTGTTTTACCGAGAATGACCGGAGGTGATCATGCGGCTCAATGAATACGAACACGAACTTCAGCGCGACCTGCAAGCCGTTGCATCGGATTTGAGATGGTCGGCGGTCGACCTCAAGCGCATCGCCGAACAACTGCGCAAAAGCGGCAATGAAGCGGATGCCCAGGCGGTACTCAGGTCCTGCGAGGTGCTGCAAAGTGATGAAGAACGATTGCAGTCCTATGCCAAGGAAGTGAAAACGCGCTCCATCAGCCGAAGCAAGGTTCACTGATAGCGACCCTGCCCTCAACAAGAGCCCCGGCAATTACCGGGGCTCATTCGTTACATCTGCTTCAACTCGCAGTGTGACTTCGAGCCCGCGCCGAGCGTTGTCTGTAACTTGGCAACGCAGCGGCATAGGCCAGCGCTTCTTCTCTGCTACCAAACGACGCAAGCCGATCGCCTTGGGTACAAACCCGCCATGGGCCGTTGTTTACACTGAGTACGTCGTAGCCGTTCATGTGCATCTTGTTCAGGACAGGAATGCTCATGGGGACCTCCTTTTTGCTGACAGTGGATTCAGCTCTGCTTTTTTACCTTACACCCTGTTGCCGGAGATGTGGCCGACCGGATGTCGCGGATAGCCATGTGCCAAGGCTCTGGCACTTTCAACCTTGCCAAACACTCAAAACCCCAACGGAACCTCTGAATCCGGGCCCGGCTCGAATATTGCAGTTTTATTTCATTTATGTGACACGCGATAAACAGGTAACAGATGAAAGTACGCGCAACCGTTATTTGCGAGCAGGATCGACACGTTCTCCTGGTGCGCAAACCTCGCTGTCGCTGGACCTTGCCCGGCGGCAAGGTCGAGCCTGGGGAAACCAAAGCAGGGGCGGCGACGCGCGAGCTGCAGGAAGAAACGGCACTGGATGCCGAGCAGATGTTGTATCTGATGGAACTGCACAGCGGCAGCACCCAGCATCATGTCTACGAGGCGTCGGTGCTGGATCTTGAGCAGTTACGCCCGCAAAACGAGATCATCGAATGCATCTGGCATCCGCTGGACGCGGTGCAGAATCTGCCCACCAGCGACGCGACATTACGCATCGTGCAGGCGTTTCAGCGGCGTTTGTGAGGTATCAGCCGGCGAATGCCCGGCGCCCGGCGCTCATTTCCGTGCGCAATTCACCGATGAAATTAGAAATATCGCGGATGGTCACCAGGTGTTCCGGTGAGACGCCATTGAGCAACAACTCGACTCGCCCGGAGTCAGGCTCATAAACCTTGATCCGCAGCAGTCCCTGCTCCACTTGTGTGCATTCGCATTCAAGCGACGGAAAGCCGGATTCGACAATCCGGCAGATGTCGGCAATGGCTAGCATGGGCGCACGCCTCGCAGGCGATGAGTCGGTCGACCGATTCAGCATAGATGAGCGATCAATAATCTGCCGCCCCGACGACTGCCAACCCGATCACATTTCCAGCGCGGCCTCAGTGCGCGTCATGATCCCAGATCCAGTTCCACATCCCCGGTAATTGCACCGGCTGCGAACTCTGCTGAACGCTGCGCGCCAGTGCTGCTTTCTGCAGTGCCGCTTGATCATCGTAAAACGGCTTGTCCGCCAGCCTCACGCCCGTGGCGGCAGCACTGTCGAGGAGAATCTGCAGGTATTCGCGGGTATGCCGCGCGGTATAGCGATTGAGGTCATGAAACGTCACCACCACCGGAATCACCCCGTCCACGGTGGGAAATTCGCCGAGGGCAATGCGCTCGCGCACCTCCGATAGCTGGCGCAGCATGTTCGCCCGACGTCGTGGACTGGCGTTGAAGCCCCAGATCTTGCCGTCGTTGGCGCTCAGATCGGTCAACAACACATGCAAGCCATGTTGCTGATAGGCGGCGAAGGTGCGCTTGTCGTAATTCCAGAATGGCGGACGCAGCAGGATCGGCGCAGCTCCGGTGATCGCGGCGATATCCGCGGTGCCGTTGCGCAACGACTGCTCCAGTTCTTGCGGATCGAGCGAGCGATGGTTGGTGTGCCAATGGGTGGCGGTGTGGAACCCGAGGATGTGCCCTTCGGCGTGCTCACGCCGCATGATCCCGCGACCGATTTCACTGTTGCCGGCGCGAGGTGCGCGGGTCTGGACGAAGAACACCGCTTTGATGGCCGGTTGCACCGGGTTGACCTTGAGGCTGTCGAGGACCGTCGCCGAAGGGTTCCACAAACTCGAGGCGCTGGGGCCATCATCGAAGGTCAGCAGAAAGCGCACCGGCGCCTGGGCCTTGAGCCGGGTTTCGGTTTGCGCAGTCATCTCGATGGGCGCGGCAATGCAGCCGGCCAGCCCGATCGCGATGGCTGCTGCACAGAGAAGCTGGAAAGCGTATTTCATGTTTTGCCTTGCGCCTGACCCTTACGGCCCTGTTGTCGTCTGGCAAAACTCCCTCGCCCTGATCCATCCCTGCGCCCGGCTACGCGAGCCAGGTCTGGATAGGGTACACAGGCTTTGGTTCCGGCGCTCGCTCAGTCAGCCAGTGCCTGTTGAAACGAGGTATCGATAACCCCGGCGGTGGCCAGCGGCGCCGGCAAGGCCTTGACCTTGAACAGGAAGTCCGCGGTGCCTTGCAGGTCGGCTGCCGCCTGTTGGTCCACCGGCCCAACGGTCATGTGCGCCTGGCGCAACCAGTGCCGTGAAACCTGCTGATCGAGATTGGCTTTCTTCGCCCACAGGTCCGCGTATTCGTCGGTGTGGCTGTCGACCCAGGCCCGCGCCAGTTTCAACCGCCCGAGAAAATCGGCAATCGCCTCACGCTTGCTGTCGATCGACGGCGCCGACGCGGCAATCGCGCTGAGGCCCGGCATCAGGTTTTTCGCGGTGAGAATCGGCCGCGCACCGGAGAACACGATTTGCTGGGAGATGTACGGTTCCCATACCGGGAAAGCGTCGATGCTGCCCTGCGGCAATGCCGCCGCCGCATCAATCGGCATCAACTTGACGAAGTCGACGTAGTTTTCCGGCAGACCGCCCTGCTCCAGGGCGCGCAAGGTCAGCTGCTGGCTCCAGGCGCCGGGCCAGTAGGCGACTTTCTTGCCCTTCAGATCAGCGATGGTTTTCACCGGCGAATCTTTCGGCACCAGCAAGGCGATGGTGTCCGGGTTCTGCCGCGACACCCCGATCAGCTTCACCGGTGCCTGTTTGGCGGCGAGAAACAGAAAACCCGAATCGCCGAGAAAGCCCAGATCCAGCGAACCGGTCTGCAACGCCTCGGCCAGTGGCGCGGCGGCCTGGAAGTGCTTCCAGTCGACGCTGTAAGGCGCGTCTTTCAGCACGCCAGAGGCTTCGACCGAGGCGCGGATGTTGTAGTAGTTCTGGTCACCGACATGCAGGACCAACGGCTCGGTAGCGTAGGCAAACGGAGCGGCGAACAAGGCGGTGATCAGTGTGCTGCGGAGCAAACGGGAGAGCTTCATGGCGGGTCCTGCGAAGGGATTTTGCATAGACCATAACGCTGTTGATTGGCGGTTTTTAA
Source organism: Pseudomonas sp. LF020 (assembly GCF_053456425.1). NCBI lineage: Bacteria > Pseudomonadati > Pseudomonadota > Gammaproteobacteria > Pseudomonadales > Pseudomonadaceae > Pseudomonas > Pseudomonas sp. LF020. The sequence continues at coordinate 44,232 of NZ_JBRFIX010000013.1, read as the reverse complement.
ATTCGATTAATGCATAAGCTCAGCACCCTGAATGTTCACTGTTCGCTGCGCAACAGTGCCATGCCACAGTGTTGTCCAAGCAACAGTTGAGAGACGCGATAATCGGTGAAAACCCCGTAAACATTGGTCGACACGCGCATGGCACAGAGCCTGCAATATTCCAATCATGCAGGATGCAGTCGTTAAAAATATATTTTTGGACATAAAAAACAGTGCCACTGCCGGAGCGTCGCCATGACATCGTTTTCACCCTTATCCCGCCTCAAAACACTGCTGGTCGCCAGCGCCATGGCGCTGAGTCTGCAACCACTGGCCCACGCCGCCGAAGCTGTGCCCGCCGAGGTTCATCTGGATTACGCCTACTACTCACCCGTGAGCCTGGTACTCAAGCATTTCGGCTTCCTCGAAAAAGCCCTGCCGCAGACCAAAGTCAGTTGGGTACTCAGCCAGGGCAGTAACCGTTCGCTGGAATACCTGAACAGCGGCGGCGTCGATTTCGCCTCCAGCGCCAGCCTCGCTGCAGTGCTGAGCCGGGCCAACGGCAGCCCGATCAAATCGGTCTACGTCTACAGCCGCGCCGAATGGACTGCGTTGGTGGTGCGCAAGGACTCGCCGTACCAGAGCGTCGCCGACCTCAAGGGCAAGAAAATCGCCGCCACCAAAGGCACCGATCCGTACCTGTTCACCCTGCGCAGCCTGCAACAGGCCGGGTTGAAGAAAGACGACGTGGAACTGGTGCACCTGCAACACCCGGACGGCCGCACCGCGCTGGAAAAAGGCGATGTCGACGCCTGGGCCGGACTCGACCCGCACATGGCCGCCAGTGAGGTTCAGGCCGGTTCGCGTCTGCTGTATCGCAACCCGGCATTCAACAGCTATGGCGTGGTCAGCGTCACCGAGCAGTACGCCAAGGAGCATCCGCAAACCATAGACACGGTGATCAAAGCCTACGAGCAGGCGCGGCAATGGGCGCTGAAAAATCCCGACGAGTTCGCCACGTTGCTCGCCAAGGAATCCGGTCTGCCGCTAGACGTGGCCAAGCTGCAGTTGTCGCGCACCGATCTGAGCAGCCCGCAACTGACCGCCAACGACGTGCAGGCGTCCAAGGCTGCGGCACCGATTCTGGTGTCTGAGGAACTGGTGCGGCGTGGAGTGAATGTCGATCAAGTCATCGATCAGTTGCTCGACAGCGGTGTACAGCAAGCCGTTGCCCGCCAGTAACCGACCAGACTCACAGCCCATCCGCGCCAGTTGCGGATGGACTGTGAGTGGAGCCAACGTATGACCACTCGCAGTAACGAACTGCCCTCGCCGTCTCGCAGCTTGTCGAGGCCGCGTCCTTCAACCCTCAATCCGACATGGCGACGGCGCCTAAAAGGCCTGGCGCTGCCACTGCTGATCGTGGTCGCCCTGGAATGCATCGTGCGCCTCGGCTGGCTGCCGTCCTATCAGATGCCGGCCCCGAGCGAGATCGCCCTGACCCTCACCGACCTCGCCGAAGGCGCCCTGTGGAAACACATCGGCGCCAGCCTGCTGCGGGTGTTGCTCGGATTTGCCATCGGCGCGAGCCTGGCGCTGGTGTTCGCTGCCTGGGTCGGTTTGAGCCGCGAGGCCGAGGCGTATCTGGAGCCGACGTTCGCCGCACTGCGTTCAATTCCGAGCCTGGCCTGGGTGCCGCTGTTGCTGCTGTGGCTGGGCATCGATGAAACCTCGAAGATCGTGCTGATCGCCATCGGCGCGTTTTTTCCGGTGTACGTCAACGTGGTCGCGGCGATTCGCAATATCGACCGCAAACTGGTCGAAGTCGGGCACATCTATGGCTTCAGCCGCTGGCAACTGGTGCGGCGGATTCTGCTGCCCGCCGCCCTGCCCGGCCTGTTCACCGGACTGCGCAGCGGCATGAGTCTGGCGTGGATGTTTCTGGTGGCCGCCGAGCTGATCGCCGCGACCAAGGGCCTCGGTTATCTGCTCAGCGACGGCCGCGAAACCTCGCGACCGGACATCGTGCTGGCGGCGATTATCGTGCTCGCCGTGCTCGGTAAACTCAGCGACGGCCTGCTCGCGGTGCTTGAGCGCCGCTGGCTGGCCTGGCGCGACACGTTCACCGGTCAGGAGGCGCAGGATTGATTGGCCGCAGCCGACTAAGCTGAAAGCGTCCAACCGGAGATTCGGCGCATGTGCGGAAGACTCTCGCAGTACCGCGGCATTCACGACTTCGTCACGGTGCTGAGCATTCCCGATGCGCTGATCAATCACGTCGGCGACGCCGCGCTGGAGCGCTACAACGCGGCGCCGACCACCTCACTCGCGGTGCTCCATCAACATGATCAACAGCTGTATGCCGACAACCTGCGCTGGGGCTGGCGCCCACACTGGGCCAAGGACCGCGCGGCGCCGATCAACGCCCGCGTGGAAAAGGTCGCCCATGGCCCATTCTTCCGGGCGATCTGGCGTCATCGGCTGATCGTACCGGTCGACAACTGGTTCGAATGGGTCGGCGGCCCGGACAAAATCCGACAGCCGTGGCTGATCCGTCGCGCCGATCACGGGCCGGTTTTCTGTGCGGCCATCGGGCAATTTCCGACACCCGGCACACAGCCCCGGGAAGACGATGGTTTTGTGATCATCACTGCCGACAGCGTCGGCGGCATGCTCGATATCCATGATCGCCGACCCGTGGTTTTTCGCGCGGAGCTGGCTGCCGAGTGGCTTGATCCGGCAACGGCTGCGGAGCGTGCCGAACAAATGCTGATGTTCGAAGGTGAAGCCAGCGAGGTATTTGCCTGGCACAGAGTCGGTAAAGCCGTCGGCAACTCTCGTAATCAGGGTGCCGGGCTGATTCAGCCAATCACCTAAAAATCCCGCGCCCTCACCCGTTAACCCCTGTAGGAGCTGCCGCAGGCTGCGATCTTTTGATTTTTAATTTTTTAAAAGCAAGATCAAAAGATCGCAGCCTTCGGCAGCTCCTACAGGTGATTTCAGGTGAATACAGGTGACACTCGATCTTTACAGGTGGTGTTTCATTGTTGAGACAGCCCGAAAAAAACAGTCGTTTGAGCGAACTAACCGCCTGTCTGACATTTCAATCGTCATACATACATTTAGATGCGCTACGGATAGCATGCGCGCCGCATTTCCAATTGGCATACCAGTTGACCAAAGAGTCAGCAAAACCAGGAATCCCCTACAACTTTAACAAGCCTTGCAGAGAACTAAGTTGCGCGACGATTTTGCAATCAAACAGGCCAACGGCCTGGAGTGTATCTATCTGTCCATGACAGAACGCTTTCAACTCGACTGTTTTATCGGCCACTACATCAAGACCCGAAACCTGCGTTCAGTGCCGGACATCGAACGCATTCTGCGCACCACCCTCGAAGGCTATCCCGGGCACCCGCCGGTGATGGTCAACGAGCTCAATGCATGGATCGACAAGACTCTGGGCTATCGGGCGTCACACCCGGACTTCCCGCACCTGGAAGACCTCTGAAACAACAAAAAGCCCCGCAGTCGCGGGGCTTTTTGCATGTCGCCATCAGAATTTCACATCCGGCCCGGTGAGCTCCTTGTCATCGTCGTGCTTCCACGTCTGTTCCTTGCGTTTCTCGCGCTCGATTTCTTCTTCGCTGGGTTCGTCTGAATCTTCGTCTTCATCCGGACGCTTTTGCTCGGTCGTCATGTGCACCTCGCCTTGTCGAAAATAGTCATCAAACCAGCTTAGAACAGTTTTTCCCCGGCAACTTACAGCCACCAACGCAACAAAAAGAAAAACGCCATGCTCAAGAGCATGCTGAGCAAGGTATTGCGGGTGTACAGCACCAGCCCGATCGCCACCAGCGAACTCAGTAAATACGGATTATCCCACTGCAGATTCAACTGTTTATCCGGCATGAACACGATCGGTCCGCAGATCGCGGTCAACATGCCCGGCACGGCAAAACCGAGAAACTGTCGTGCGTTGCTGCTCAAGCGCAGCGGCAGGCGCGGTTCGAGAAACACGTAGCGGTTGAGAAACACCAGAAGCCCCATGCCGAAAATCACTGCCCAGACCATCATGTGCGCCCCCGATACAGCTTGTTGCAGACAAATCCTGCGGTCATCCCGGCCAGCCCCGACAACACCAGTGCCGAGCCCCACTGCCAATAACTGAACAGCACCGAGCAGAACAGCGACACCGCCACGCACACCACGGTCGGTACGTCACGCACCACCGGGGTGATCAACGCGATGAAAGTGGCGGCAATCGAGAAGTCCAGCCCCAAGTGCTCAAGCCCCGGAATGCTGCTGCCCAAGACAATGCCGGCCAAGGTGAACAGGTTCCAGGCGATATAGAACGTCAGACCAACGCCCAAGGCGTACCAGCGATTGAACTGCTGGCGATCATGCTGACTGGTCAGGGCGAACAGTTCATCGGTGAGCAAAAAGCCCAGGCCGATACGCCAGCGCCCGGGCAACGGTGAAATCACTGAACGCATGCTCATGCCGTACAACAAGTGCTGCGAAGTCAGCAGCAGCGTGGTCAACAGGATCGAGAAAATCCCGGCACCGCCCTTGAGCATGCCGATCGCCACCAGTTGCGCGGCCCCTGCAAACACAATGCTCGACAGGCCCTGCCCCTGTAACGGCGTGAGATTGGCTTCGATGGCCATGGAGCCGGCCAGCAGCCCCCACGGCGCGGTGGCCAGCGATAACGGCATGATCGCCGCAGCGCCGCGAAGAAACGCACTGCGCGGCATAATTGAGTCAGACATAACGCTCTTCAACCGAGGAAACGGTCGCAGACTCTGCCAGCAAGTGCCCCTTCGTGGCTTGAACAATCTTGCGCACTTGCGCCAAATCACCGCGCCCTGGCGTTGCTGTCGGCGTACCATGGAGGCCTTCACAACCGCGTCAGGGAGACGACATGCTGTACCGAATCGCAGCCGACGGGCTGGTGCTGTTCCACCTGTCATTCATTCTGTTCGTGCTGTTCGGCGGGCTGCTGGTACTCAGGTGGCCACGCCTGATGTGGCTGCACTTGCCAGCGGCTGCCTGGGGCGTGGCGGTCGAGGTGTTGCACCTGACTTGTCCGCTGACCTACTGGGAAAACCTGATGCGCCACGCCGCCGGGCAGACCGAATACGCCGGCGGCTTCATCGAGCACTACATCTGGCCGATCATCTATCCCGCCGGGCTGACGCCGCAGATCCAGTTGGCGCTGGGCAGTGTGGTGCTGGTGATCAACCTGCTGGTCTACGGGCGCCTGGCCCGTGCGTGGAAACTGCGCCGCGCCAGCCGTATTCCGTTTTAACGCGCGGTGGGTTTCAAGGCTTGCAACCAGGCCGGATCCAGGCGCTTCTGGTCGATTTCCAGACCCAGTGCCAGCATCCGCTCCTTGTGCGCTTCGACTTCACGGTGCAATTGCGCGTGATCGCTGGAATTACCGTCCAGTTCATGCATCTGCGTCAGCCCCAGATGATAGAAGCGCAGCACCTTCATCGCGGTCGGATCGCTTTGTTCCACCGCAGCGGTCACCTGATGCATCACGTTGGTCACGCTCATCAGGCTGCGCTTGAGCCGCCAGCTATAGACCGCCGGGGCCATCCACGGCTGCTGCCAGAACTGCCCGCGCATCAGCGCTGCCGTCAGCAGAAACGCGACAAACACTCCGCCGACGTTGAAGCGCAGATTATCCCCGCCGGGTTCGCCGAACAGCGCCACCGCCGCCGTCGAAAGCGCCATCGCCAGCACCAGGAACAGCACGGCAATGATCAGCGTGCTGCGCCGGGTCTGCTGGCGAAACGTTGCTGGGTCCATCGGCTGGATCTCGAACATCAGGCATGACTTCCTTGAGCGATAAAAAGGGCAACGGAAAAAACTCGCTGCGCATTATCGCCTCTCTCCGCGATTTAGCTATGCTGGGGGCCCTTTTCATCTCTTCAGCGTCCAACTGGGACATGGCGGTACAGCGCAGATCGTGCCATCTTCATTCATGGATACACACTATTCGGATGCCATTTGCCTGCCATTGGAATGACATCGTTTTAAGGATCATTGCATGACCCAACGACACGTAATCAACGCCTCGGTCAGCCCGAAAGGCAGCCTGGAAACCCTTTCTCAACGTGAAGTTCAGCAACTGAGCGAAGCCGGATCCGGCAGCACCTACACCCTGTTCCGCCAGTGCGCCCTGGCCATCCTCAATACCGGCGCCCATGTCGACAACGCGAAAACCATTCTGGAAGCCTACAAGGACTTCGAAATCCGCATTCACCAGCAGGATCGCGGCGTGCGCCTCGAACTGCTGAACGCCCCGGCTGACGCCTTCGTCGACGGCGAAATGATCGCCAGCACCCGCGAGATGCTGTTCAGCGCCCTGCGTGACATCGTCTACACCGAAAACGAACTCGACAGCCAACGCATCGACCTCAGCACCTCGCAAGGCATCAGCGACTACGTGTTCCACCTGTTGCGCAACGCGCGCACCCTGCGCCCCGGTGTGGAGCCGAAAATCGTCGTGTGCTGGGGCGGTCACTCGATCAACACCGAAGAATACAAATACACCAAGAAAGTCGGCCACGAACTGGGCCTGCGCAGCCTAGACATCTGCACCGGTTGCGGCCCCGGTGTGATGAAAGGCCCGATGAAGGGCGCAACCATCGCCCACGCCAAGCAGCGCATCCACGGTGGGCGCTACCTCGGCCTGACCGAGCCGGGGATCATCGCCGCCGAAGCGCCGAACCCGATCGTCAATGAGCTGGTGATCCTGCCGGACATCGAAAAACGCCTGGAAGCGTTCGTCCGGGTCGGCCACGGCATCATCATCTTCCCGGGCGGCGCCGGTACCGCCGAAGAGTTCCTGTACCTGCTGGGCATCCTGATGCACCCGGACAACGAAGGCCTGCCGTTCCCGGTGATTCTCACGGGGCCGAAACATGCCGCGCCGTATCTGGAACAGCTCGACGCCTTCGTCACCGCCACCCTCGGCGATGCGGCAAAGCAGCACTACCAGATCATCATCGACGACCCGGCCGAAGTCGCCCGGCAGATGACCGCCGGCCTCAAAGCGGTGAAGCAGTTCCGCCGCGAGCGCAACGACGCGTTCCACTTCAACTGGCTGCTGAAGATCGACGAAAGCTTCCAGCGCCCGTTCGATCCGACCCACGAAAACATGGCCAACCTCAAGCTGCACCGCGACCAGCCGCCCCACGAACTGGCGGCCAACCTGCGCCGCGCGTTCTCCGGGATCGTCGCCGGCAACGTCAAGGACAAGGGCATTCGTCTGATCGAAGAACACGGGCCGTATCAGATCCGCGGTGACGCGGCGATCATGCAGCCGCTCGACGCACTGCTCAAAGCCTTCGTCGCCCAACACCGAATGAAACTGCCGGGCGGCGCGGCGTATGTGCCGTGCTATCGCGTAGTGGCATAACCCTCAAGCCACCCCCCCCCCACACCACAAACCAATGTGGGAGCGAGCTTGCTCGCGAAGGCATTCGGTCAGTGACATCAATGCTGACTGACACTGCGCTTTCGCGAGCAGGCTCGCCCCCACAATTGTTTTGAGGTCAACCCGATGCTGCCGTTCAGCCTTGGTTTCTGACACAAAAGCCCCTCACATTCCTCACGACAGCCACCCCCGGCCCGTACTAAGCTTCGCGCTCAATTTTTCAGGGACGATTCATGAAACGGATTGCCGCGTGTCTGCTGTCACTCCTGGCCCTGGCGGCCAATGCGGCGGACCTGCAACTGCTCACCGACAATCACCCGCCCCTGCATTTTCAACAAGGCGATCAACTGGTGGGTTATGGCGTGGATGTGGTGCGCGCGCTGGCCGAACAGACCGGTGACCGGATCGTGCTGCAACAAGTACCGTTGCTGCGTGCCCTGCGCACCGCCAGCGAGACCCCGAATACGGGCGTTTTCACGGTTTTGCGCACCGACGAGCGCGATGATCGTTACCAATGGGTCGGGCCGCTGATCGAAGTCGAAACCGCCCTCTACGGCCACGCATACAGCCAGCCACCGGTACGTTCGCTGCAAGAGGCGGATCAGGCCGGGCGCATCAGCGTGCCGCGCAAATGGCTGGTCTACAGCTACCTTCAGCAGCAAAACCTGAAAAACCTCGACGGTGTCGAAACCCCTGAGCAGATGATGCGCCTGTTCAGTCTGGGCCGAACCGACTTCGTGGTCTCCGACACCCTGTCCACCGCCGCCCTGGCCCGTACCCAGGGCATGGAACCGGGACGCTTGCAGTATCAGATGTCGTTGATGAAACAGGACACCTACATTGCTTTTTCGCTGCAGACCGATCCGGTTCAGGTCAAACGCTGGCAACAGGCGCTGGAAACCTTGCGCGCCGACGGGCGCCTGGAGCAGATTCGCCAGCGCTGGCTGATGAATGCACTGCCGAGATAATCATAGGCTGAACTGGCCCCATCGCTGGCAAGCCAGCTCCCACAGTGGTTTGTGTTGTTCACGGATTTTGTGATCCATGCAAACCCCTATTGAGGCTGGCTTGCCAGCTACCCCAGTTTTCTGTGTTGTTCACAGATTTTGTGATCCATGCAAAACCCTATTGGGGCTGGCTTGCCAGCTAACACAGCTTTCTGTGTTGTTCGCAGATTTTGTGATCCATGCAAAACCCTGTGGGAGCTGGCTTGCCAGCGATGGGGCCAGTCACAACAACATCAATCAAACAGACGCGCCGCCAGCATCTTCGCCTGCAACGCCACATCGGTCACCGCCGTGCTCTCCCACCACATCCCGCGCAACGGTGGCCCCATCGCGAACAGTCGGCTACCGGCCTGCCCTTCAGCGTCCAGCACCGCACCGTCCACCGCCGCCGCAATCCCCAGCGCCAACGGCCCCGGACGCACCAGCCCACGCGCCAGCAACTGCTGCGGCAGCGGGCGCGCGACGCGGCGCCAGTCGTACTCGATGCCACTGGAATTGATCAGCGCTGCACCTTGCACCACACAGGTTTGCGCCTCGCCGCGACGCCGAATTCGAATGCTCACACCCTCGCCCGTCATCGGCTCAAGCCCTTTGAACGACGCCGCCTGAATCCGCAACCGTCCTTCGTTGTGCAAGCGCTCAACCAATGCTGCACTCAGCGGCGGCGACCGGTGATGGTGACTCTCCCACCACGGCCGCACATGCCGTACGAATTGTCGACGCTGCACGTCAGTCGCCTGACTCCACAACCGTCCGATATGCGCCCGCACGGTGTCCAGCGGCGCTTGCCAATCGATGCCCTGAGCGATCGCCTCGCGGCAATGCCTGCGCAGTTCGCGCAACAATTGTCGCGGTGTGCGGATGCTCTGATTCTCGGCGAGGAAATCCACCCATGCCGGCGGTTGGCGCCGCACATGGGGCAACAGCCCATGACGGGAAAACACTTCGATCGCCCCGCGATGCCCTGCCTGCTCCAGCGAAACCACCGCATCGACCATGGTCAGGCCGGAGCCGATGATCAGCACGGTCGATTGCGGATCGAGCTGGCGCATGGCAGCGACATCCCACGGGTCGAGCGCTGCGGCGTTCAGGCCGCTGGACTCTTTCTGCGGCGTGCGGGCGGCGGGGAACATGCCCGTGGCGAGCACGGCGTAGGCACCGCGCAGAGTCTGCCCATTACTCAAACTCAGTTGCACCGAATCGGCCTCGCTTTGCAGATCGACGACTTCGGCGCAGATATGCTCGACGCTCGACCCCCGCTGCGCACCGACGATTCGCGCCTCGGCCAGACGCTGCTGCACATACACGCCGAACAGCCCGCGTGGCGGGAACAGTTCGCTGACCGGCACATTCTGCTCGGCAGATTCCGGCCAGCCACCGGCGGCAATGTGCGCGGTCAGCCATTGAGTCAGGTCATCGGGGTTGTCCGGGTCGACACTCATGCGCGCCGCATTGCCGTTGAGCGTGTGGCCAAGCTCGACGGCGCTGTAGGCTTCACCGCGACCGAGCTCGGCGCGCGGTTCGATGATCTGGATCCGGCGCTGGCCGGGCAGTCGCAGCAATTGCACGGCCAGCATCGTGCCACTGAGGCCACCGCCGATGATCAGGATGTCTGCGTTCTGATTCATTTCAAATCACCACATTACGCACAAACCGCACCGCGACCGTTCCGTCGTTGCGATAGCCGTGCGGCTGGTTGCTGGCAAACATGAAAAACTCGCCAGTGGAAATGGTATTGGTCACATCGCCGACCGTCAGCGTCAGGCAACCTTCGAACACATAAATCTGTTCACTCCAGCCATCGGCATCCGGTTGTGAGGGATAGATTTCGCCCGGCTGCAGGCACCATTCCCATTGCTCGACCTCGCGGGTGGCGGTGGCCTTGGACAACAGCACCGCTTTACTCCCCGGAATGACGCCGGCCCAGGCCACCTCGTTGATGCGGCTGGTATCGCGTGCGTCGGGGGCCTGGATCAGGTCGCTGAAGGCCACGTCGAGCGCTTCGGCAACGCGATCAAGGGTGGTCAGGCTGACATTCTTTTCCCCAGCCTCGATCGCCACCAGCATGCGCCGACTGACGCCGGACTTTTCCGCCAGCGCGGTCTGGCTCATGTCGGCAGCGTGGCGCAGGCGCCGGACGTTGTGGCTGACGTGTTGCAGGACGGACGCCCGTTGGCTGGAATCTTTGTGCACTATATTGCTCACTCGGTGGGGTTGGGCAGTATACTGCGCAACGTTGGGCGCATTGTGCGTCCTGCCTTTTATAGTGCGCAAGGTCATGACGTCAGTGAACGAATCTTCCACCTCTCTCCGCTTTTCCCGCTTCAGCAAGGCCGAGTGCGTGCTGGTGCTGATCACCATGGTCTGGGGCGGCACGTTCCTGCTGGTGCAACACGCGATGACCGTCAGCGGCCCGATGTTTTTTGTCGGCCTGCGCTTTGCCGCTGCGGCGTGCATCGTCGCGCTGTTCTCCTGGCGTCACTTGCGTGAACTCACGTTATTTGAACTCAAGGCCGGATCCTTCATCGGTGTGGCAATCATGCTCGGTTACGGCCTGCAGACGGTGGGCCTGCAAACGATCCCGAGCAGCCAGTCGGCATTCATCACCGCGCTGTACGTGCCCTTCGTGCCGTTGCTGCAATGGCTGGTGCTGGGCCGTCGCCCGGGACTGATGCCGAGCATTGGCATCATGCTGGCGTTTACCGGGTTGATGCTGTTGTCCGGGCCTTCCGGGGCTTCGCTGAATTTCAGCCCCGGAGAAATCGCCACGCTGATCAGCGCCATCGCGATTGCCGCCGAGATCATTCTGATCAGCACCTACGCCGGTCAGGTCGATGTGCGTCGGGTGACCGTGGTGCAACTGGCGGCGACCTCGGTGCTGTCGTTCCTGCTGGTGGTGCCGACAGGTGAAGCACTCCCGGATTTTTCCTGGACCTTGCTGGTGACTGCTCTGGGCCTCGGCGCGGCGAGTGCGGCGATTCAGGTGGCGATGAACTGGGCGCAGAAAAGTGTTTCGCCGACCCGGGCAACCTTGATCTATGCCGGTGAACCGGTGTGGGCCGGGATCGTCGGGCGGATCGCCGGGGAGCGTCTGCCGGCGATTGCCTTGGTTGGCGCGGGGTTGATTGTGGCGGCGGTGATTGTCAGTGAGTTGAAGACCAAGGGTAAGGTTGACGTCGAAGTTGAGGGTGCCTTGGAGAACGACAGCGGCAATTGAGCGCGAAGATCAAAAGATCGCAGCCTGCGGCAGCTCCTACATGGAATGCATATCCCTGTAGGAGCTGCCGCAGGCTGCGATCTTTTTTCGCCCTTGAAACAAGGCCAAACCAAATTTTTCAGACTACTTTGTAGGATTCTGAGACATCCTCGGGTTTGGTAATCAGGGAGCTGGCACGTATGATGCTTCACAAACTTCCGCAGATTAGAAGCCTATGTCCCTGATAGTTCTACTGCTTCTGCCATTCATTGGCAGCTGTCTGGCAGCGGTGCTGCCACACAACGCGCGTAATACCGAATCCCTGTTGGCAGGTCTGGTCGCTCTGATCGGCACCGTGCAGGTCGCGCTGTTGTACCCGCAAATCGCCCACGGCGGGGTGATCCGCGAAGAATTCATGTGGCTGCCCAGCCTCGGTTTGAACTTCGTCCTGCGCATGGACGGCTTCGCCTGGCTGTTCTCGCTGCTGGTGCTGGGCATCGGCGCGCTGGTCTCTTTGTATGCGCGTTATTACATGTCGCCGGACGATCCGGTGCCGCGCTTCTTCGCCTTTTTCCTGGCGTTCATGGGCGCCATGCTCGGGTTGGTGATCTCCGGCAACCTGATCCAGATCGTGTTCTTCTGGGAGCTGACCAGCCTCTTCTCGTTCCTGCTCATCGGCTATTGGCACCACCGCGCCGATGCCCGGCGTGGCGCTTATATGGCGCTGATGGTCACCGGTGCCGGGGGACTATGCCTGCTGGCGGGGGTCATGATCCTCGGCCATGTCGTCGGCAGCTATGACCTGGACAAGGTCCTGGCCGCCGGCGATCAGATTCGCGCACATGCCCTCTACCCTATTCTGCTTCCCCTCATCCTCATCGGCGCCCTCAGCAAAAGCGCCCAGTTCCCTTTCCACTTCTGGCTGCCGCACGCGATGGCGGCGCCCACCCCGGTTTCGGCTTATCTGCACTCGGCGACCATGGTCAAGGCTGGAGTGTTCCTGCTCGCGCGTCTGTGGCCGTCACTGTCCGGCAGTGAAGAATGGTTCTACATCGTCAGCGGCGCCGGTGCGTGTACGTTGTTGCTCGGCGCCTATTGCGCAATGTTCCAGAACGACCTCAAGGGCCTGCTGGCCTACTCGACCATCAGCCATCTGGGCCTGATCACCTTGCTGCTGGGCCTGAACAGCCCGCTGGCGGCGGTCGCGGCGGTGTTCCACATCCTCAATCATGCGACCTTCAAGGCTTCGCTGTTCATGGCCGCCGGGATCATCGACCACGAAAGCGGCACCCGCGACATCCGCAAGCTCAGCGGCCTGATCAAACTGATTCCGTTCACCGCCACATTGGCGATGGTTGCCAGTGCGTCGATGGCTGGCGTGCCGTTGCTCAACGGCTTCCTGTCGAAAGAAATGTTTTTCGCCGAAACCGTGTTCATCAACGCCACCGCGTGGGTTGAAGCGGCGTTGCCGATTGTCGCGACCATCGCCGGGACCTTCAGCGTCGCCTACTCGCTGCGCTTCACCGTCGACGTGTTCTTCGGCCCGACCGCTACCGATCTGCCGCACACCCCGCACGAACCACCGCGCTGGATGCGTGCGCCGGTCGAACTGCTGGTGTTCACCTGCCTGATCGTCGGGATCTTCCCGGCGCAAGTGGTCGGCCCGCTGCTCGCGGCCGCCGCACTGCCAGTGGTGGGTGGAACGCTGCCTGAGTACAGTCTGGCGATCTGGCACGGTCTGAACGCGCCGATGATCATGAGCCTGATCGCCATGTCCGGCGGCATCGTGGTCTATCTGCTGCTGCGCAACCAGCTCAAGCGTGGCCGCTTCAAATACCCGCCGCTGGTGGGCCGCTTCAACGGCAAGCGCCTGTTCGAGCGCAGTCTGGTCCTGATGATGCGCATGGCCCGCCGGGTCGAACGCCGACTCGGCACCCGCCGCCTGCAAATGCAACTGTTCCTGATGGTATTGGCGGCGGTACTCGCCGGCCTGATCCCGATGCTGCACAGCAGCCTGAGCTGGGGCGATCGGCCGAAGATTCCGGGTTCCATCGTGTTCGTCACCCTGTGGCTGCTGGCGATTGCCTGCGCCCTTGGCGCCGCATGGCAGGCCAAGTATCACCGTCTCGCCGCCCTGACCATGGTCAGCGTCTGCGGGCTGATGACCTGCGTGACCTTCGTCTGGTTCTCGGCACCGGATCTGGCGCTGACGCAACTGGCGGTCGAAGTGGTGACCACGGTGCTGATCCTGCTCGGTCTGCGCTGGCTGCCGCGACGCATCGAAGAAGTCTCGCCACTGCCATCGAGCCTGCGCAAGGCGCGCATTCGCCGCTTGCGCGACTTGCTGCTGTCGATTGCCGTCGGCGCCGGCATGGCGCTGCTGTCCTACGCGATGCTGACGCGGCAGACCCCCAACGACATTTCCTCGTTCTACCTCAGTCGCGCCATGCCCGAGGGCGGGGGCAGCAACGTGGTCAACGTGATGCTGGTGGACTTCCGTGGCTTCGACACCCTCGGTGAAATCACCGTGCTGGTGGCCGTGGCGCTGACCGTGTTCGCCCTGCTGCGCCGCTTCCGCCCGCCGAAAGAAAGCCTGCAACTGCCCGCTCAGCAACGCCTGCTCGCGCCGGACGTGGTCACCGACCTGGTCAACCCGCGCAGCGCCAGCGACACCGCGCTCGGCTTCATGATGGTGCCCGCGGTGCTGGTGCGCCTGTTGCTGCCGATTGCGCTGGTGGTGTCGTTCTACCTGTTCATGCGCGGCCACAACCAGCCGGGCGGCGGTTTCGTCGCCGGACTGGTGATGTCGGTGGCGTTCATCCTGCAATACATGGTTGCCGGTACGCAGTGGGTCGAGGCGCAAATGAGCCTGCGACCGCTGCGCTGGATGGGCACTGGCCTGCTGTTCGCCACCGCCACCGGTCTTGGGGCGATGGCGGTCGGTTATCCGTTCCTGACCACCCACACCTGGCATTTCGCCTTGCCGCTGCTGGGCGAGATCCATATCGCCAGCGCACTGTTCTTCGACATCGGCGTGTACGCCGTGGTGGTCGGTTCGACGTTGCTGATCCTGACCGCCCTCGCCCACCAATCGGTGCGGGGTCACAAGACCGCGTCACTGCCCAAGTCCGTCGCCAGCAAAGGAGCCGTCTGATGGAAGAAGTCATCGCAATCGCCATCGGCGTGCTCGCCGCATCCGGTGTGTGGCTGGTGTTGCGGCCACGGACATTTCAGGTGGTCATGGGCCTGTGCCTGCTGTCTTACGCGGTCAACCTGTTCATCTTCAGCATGGGCAGCCTGTTCATCGGTAAAGAGCCGGTGATCAAGGACGGCGTGACCCAGGACTTGCTGCATTACACCGATCCTCTGCCGCAGGCGCTGGTGCTGACTGCAATCGTCATCAGCTTCGCCATGACCGCGTTGTTCCTGGTGGTGTTGCTCGCGTCGCGGGGCCTTACCGGCACCGACCACGTCGACGGCCGGGAGCCCAAGGAATGATGGCGATGACCCACCTGATCGCCGCACCGATCCTGCTGCCGCTGCTGACCGCCGCAATCATGTTGATGCTCGGCGAGAAGCACCGGCCACTGAAGGCGAAAATCAACCTGTTCTCGAGCCTCGTCGGCCTGTTCATTTCGGTGATGCTGCTGCAGTGGACGCAAACCACCGGCGTGCCCGGCTCCATTGGCGTGTACCTACCGGGCAACTGGCAGGCGCCGTTCGGCATCGTGCTGGTGGTCGATCGCCTGTCGGCCTTGATGCTGGTACTGACCGGGATCATCGGTGTCAGCGCCCTGCTGTTCGCCATGGCACGCTGGGACGGCGCGGGATCGAGCTTCCACGCGTTGTTCCAGATTCAACTGATGGGCCTGTACGGCGCCTTCCTCACCGCCGACCTGTTCAACCTGTTCGTGTTCTTCGAAGTGCTGCTCGCCGCCTCTTATGGTCTGTTGCTGCACGGTTCGGGTCGGGCGCGGGTGTCGTCGGGGCTGCATTACATCTCGATCAACCTGCTGGCCTCGTCACTGTTCCTTATTGGCGCTGCGCTGATCTACGGCGTCACCGGCACCCTGAACATGGCCGATCTGGCGCTGAAGATTCCGCTGGTGCCGGAAGCCGATCGTGGCTTGCTGCACGCCGGTGCGGGGATTCTTGCGGTGGCATTCCTGGCCAAGGCCGGCATGTGGCCGCTGAACTTCTGGCTGGTGCCGGCCTACTCCTCGGCCAGTGCGCCGGTGGCGGCGATGTTCGCGATCATGACCAAGGTCGGCGTCTACACCCTGCTGCGTCTGTGGACGCTGCTGTTCTCCGGGCAGGCCGGGGCTTCGGCGTTCTTCGGTGGCGACTGGCTGATCTACGGCGGCATGGCGACCATCGCCTGCGCGGCGCTGGCGATTCTGGCGGCGCAACGCCTGGAGCGCATGGCCAGCCTGAGCATTCTGGTGTCGGCCGGGATTCTGTTGTCGGCGGTGGGTTTCGCCCAGCCGAACCTGATCGGCGCGGCGCTGTTCTATCTGGTCAGCTCGACCCTGGCGCTGAGCGCGCTGTTCCTGCTGGCGGAGCTGATCGAGCGTTCACGTTCGGCCAACGAAATCCCGCTGGAGGATGAAAGCGAGTTGCTGCCGCGTCCGCAGGAGTCCCTGCAACCGCCCAAGGGCATCAACCTCGACGACGAACAGAAAGCCGTGGTCGGCCAGGTCATCCCGTGGACCATGGCATTTCTTGGCCTGAGCTTCATCGCCTGCGCGCTGCTGATCATCGGCATGCCGCCGCTGTCCGGGTTCATCGGCAAGCTCAGCCTGATCGGCGCCCTGCTCAATCCGCTGGGGCTGGGCAGCGAAGCGCCAATCTCCAACGCGGCCTGGGCGTTGCTGGCGTTGTTGATCCTCTCCGGACTGGCTTCGCTGATGGCATTTGCGCGCATGGGCGTCCAGCGTTTCTGGACGCCCGAGGAACGCCCGTCGCCGCTGCTGCGCAAGCTTGAATGCGCGCCGATCTTCCTGTTGCTGGGGCTGAGCATCGCGCTGACCTTCAAGGCCGAACCGCTGCTGCGTTACACCCAGGCCACCGCCGACGCGCTGAACAACCCGCAGCAATACGTGATGGCGGTGCTCGGCACCCGCGCCGTGCCAAGCCCTGAAGCCAAGGCGGCGATGCTGGAGGTGCAGCCATGAAGCGCGTGTTTCCGGCACCGTTGCTGTCACTGGCGTTGTGGGTTTTGTGGCTGACGCTGAACCTGTCCGTCAGCCCGGGCAACCTGCTGCTCGGCGCGATACTCGGCTTCGCCGCACCATTGATGATGCGCAAGCTGCGCCCGAAACAGGTGCGCATCCGCCGCCCGCTGACGATTTTGCGCCTGTTCGTAATGGTGGGCCGTGATGTGGTGATGTCCAATCTGATCGTCGCCTGGGGAGTGCTCAATGCCGGTCGCCGGCCGCCGCGCTCAGGCTTCGTCAAAGTGCCGCTGGACCTGCGCGACGCCAACGGTCTGGCCGCGCTGGCGATGATCTGCACCGTGGTGCCCGGCACCGTGTGGTCGGAGCTGGCGCTGGATCGCAGCATTCTGCTGCTGCACGTTTGGGATCTGGATGACGAGGCGCACTTCATCCACCACTTCAAGACTGCCTACGAGCAGCCGTTGATGGAGATTTTCGAATGAGCCCGCTGCTGTCGAACGCGATTCTGCTGACGCTGTTCCTGTTCTCGCTGGCAATGATCCTGACCCTGATTCGCCTGTTCAAGGGGCCGTCGGCACAGGATCGAGTGCTGGCGCTGGATTACCTGTACATCGTCGCCATGCTGATGATGCTGACCCTGGGCATTCGCTATTCCAGTGACACTTATTTCGAGGCGGCACTGCTGATCGCGCTGTTCGGCTTCGTCGGCTCGTTTGCCCTGGCGAAATTCCTGCTGCGTGGCGAGGTGATCGAATGAATGCGCAATTGTCGCTGTGGGTGGAGATTCCGGTGGCGATCCTTCTGGTGCTCAGCGGGGTGTTTGCGCTGATTGGCGCGACCGGATTGCTGCGCATGAAGGATTACTTCCAGCGCATGCACCCGCCGGCGCTGGCCTCGACAATCGGCGCGTGGTGCGTGGCACTGGCGTCGATCATCTGTTTCTCGGCACTCAAGTCGGGGCCGGTGATGCATGCCTGGCTGATTCCGATCCTGTTGGCGATCACCGTACCGGTGACCACGTTACTGCTGGCGCGGGCAGCGCTATTCCGCAAGCGCATGGCCGGGGATGATGTGCCGGCTGAGGTGAGCAGTCGCAGGACCGAGAGCGGTAGTTAATTCGGCGGTGTCTGGGCAGGCCTCTTCGCGGGCAAGCCCGCTCCCACAGGGTTTTGGATGGAGCCCATTACTTGTGAACACCCACAATCACTGTGGGAGCGGGCTTGCCCGCGAAGAGGCCGGTATTGCCAACACATGAATCGGGTCAGACCCAAGCTACCGCCAACAACCCGGCCCCCAACACCAGACACAGCGGCGAATACACCCAGGTATCCAGCCGCGCAAACCGCGACCCTTTTACTTCCTTGAAAAACCCCACCAGATTCGAATCGCCGATCGCCCGGGCAAACATCAGCAACGCAATCGCGCTGATCACCCATTGCAATGCCTTGTGATGCACCGCCGGCATGCCCCAGCCGACGCGCATGCACACCAGCGCGGCGATCACCAATAATGCTGCCGCCACCAACAAAGTGATCCAGCCTGACGGTTTGAACGCCGGTCGCACCGTCACCACCAGTCCTTGCACCGGCACTTGCGGTACCGCCGCCACCGCCGCCCATTGCCCACCCAGCGCCCAGTACACGTGTACCAGGGCGATTGCCGCAAATATCGTCACCAGCCATTGAGCCAGCACAAAGGTCATGGTCGAGAATCCTTTCGAGGGATTTGAACAAAACATCCTAGTTGGCATTTTTTGAAGTGCACGACCGATCAGCGGTACGGTAAAGTGCCGCCCCATGAAATTCACCCGTTCCGATCGCTCACTGCTGGCCTGGATGCTTTATTGCTGCGTCCTGTTCAACGTGTTCGCCTGCAGCATCGGTCACGGACAAATGGTCGGGATGCAGCTCAACGGTATCGGCGGCCAGTTCTGTACAGTCGACCCGGCCACGCAAGCGCCGCTGACCAGCAATCCCAGTGAAGAACAATTGCCGACCCTGTCCAAGGCGTTCGGCTGCCCGTTGTGCTCGGTCGGCGGCGGCATGGGCCCGGCGTTCAACTCCAGCCTGACCCTCGCGGTTCTGCCCGAGCAACACAGCCCGCCGCTGGCACCCATCGTCAGCGCCGACCTCCCTGCCCGCTTCACCTGGCCTTCGGCCAACCCTCGCGCCCCACCGCTCGCCTGAGTGTCTTTGCCTTTTTGATTTTTCAGCTCACTGCGCCAACGCGCGGCGTTTGCCTGTGCGCTGATTCCTAGACAAGCATTCAGGATTCAACGATGAAACATATTCCTCTGCTGGCGAGCCTGTGCGGCTGCCTGTCCCTTAACGCCTGGGCGCAATCCACCGTGGATCTGGCGCCAATCACCATCGACGGCGAATCCACCAGCGAACCGGGCCTGAGCCTCGATCAATCCAGCGGCATGGCCTCACGCCTCGGCCTCAGCGTGCGCGACACACCGGCCTCGGTGGCCGTCGCCAATCGCAACGACATCGAACGCCACGGCGCACAGAACTTCCAGGACGCCGCCAACACCCTGCCCGGGGTCAATGCCAGCGCACCGCCAGGCTTTGGCGGATTCGTCTCCTATCGCGGTTTCACCAGCAGCCAGATCACCCAGATGTTCAACGGCGTCACCGTCTCCGGCGGCCTCGCCCGACCGGTGGATTCATGGATCTATGATCGAGTCGAACTGGTGGGCGGCCCGTCGTCGCTGATCAACGGCGCCGGCTCGGTCGGCGGCTCGTTGAACTACGTGACCAAACTGGCGACCCGCGACGAACAAGCCGCCGAAGGTCGCGTCAGCTACGGCAGCTACGACACCACGGAAACCGCGTTCGGCCTCAACCACGCGCTGACCGACCCGAGCGCCGACGTGCAGCACTACGCGCGGCTCGACGTCAGTCACAACACCAGCAACGGCTACATCGACCGGCAGGAGCGCGATGCCTGGAGCGTGGCGTTCTCGTTGCTCAGCGACCTCACGCCGGACCTGTCGCACACCCTGGCCCTGGAATATCAGGACGAACACGAAGACAGCCCGTACTGGGGCACGCCGGTGCTCAACCCCAAGGCCGGCGAGTTGAAGATCGACAAACACAATCGCTTCAACAACTACAACGTCGAGGACGGGCGCTACGAACAGCGCACGATCTGGGTGCGTTCGATCATCGATTACCGGATCAACGACAGCACCACCTTGCGCAACACGCTGTATCACCTCGACAGCCAGCGCGACTACCGCAACCTCGAGACTTATCAGTACAACGCTGACAACACCGCGGTGAACCGCTCCACCGCCTATCAAGTGCGGCATCAGGGCGAGCAGAACGGCAACCAGTTCGAACTGCGCCACGACAATACCCTGTTCGGCCTCGACACCACCTGGTCCGGCGGTTTCGAGTACAAGGTCAACCAGACCACCAACTCGCCGTTGAACATCAAAGGCGCGAGCACGGTCGACCCGAACAACTACCGTCCGGGGCATTTCTACGATATTCCCGGCACCAACCCTACACTGATCAGCGACAAGACTAACGAGGTCACGACCAAGGCGCTGTTCGTGGAAAACCGCCTGGCACTGACCGACAAACTGGCGCTGCTCACTGGCCTGCGGTACGACGACATCGACCTCGACGTGACCAACCATCGCACCGTGACGGCCGCCAATCCCAAGCACCTCAAACGCAGCTGGGAGCCGGTCACCGGGCGCGTCGGCCTGACTTACCAGTTCATCCCATCGGCCAACGTCTACCTGCAATACAGCACCGCCGCCGAGCAACCGAATGGTACGCAGGACTTCGATGTATCAACCGGCAAGCAGTGGGAAATCGGCAGCAAGTTCGACTACCTGAATGGCCGTGGCTCGGCGACAGTTGCCGCCTACACCATCGAGCGCAAGGACTTCGCCGTGACTGATCCGCTGGATCCGACCAGCAGCATCCCGGTGGGTCAACAAACCTCGAAAGGCATCGAGATCGCCAGCTCCCTGCGCATCACCGACAAACTGATGGCCGAAGGCAACTTCGCCTGGGTCGATGCGCAATACGACGACTTCACCGAAAAGAACGCCGCCGGCGCGGTGGTTTCACGCAAGGGCAACACACCGACCAACGTTCCGGACCGGGTGGGCAACCTGTGGCTGACTTACGACTTCTCCCCGCAGTGGCAAGGCGGGGTCGATGCGCGGTATGTGGCGTCGGTGTACGCAGATACGGCGAACACCATGACCGTGCCGTCGTACACGCTGTTCGGCAGCTTCCTCAGCTACAAGGTCGACTCGCACACCACCGTCACCGGCCGGGTGCGTAACATGACCAACGAGGTGTATGCCGAGTTTGCGCATGTTTCGCCGGCTTACTATCTGGGTACGCCGCGCACATTTGAATTGGCGGTGCAAACTCGATTCTGAGTCGACACATAACCTGTGGCGAGGGAGCTTGCTCCCGCTCGACTGTGGAGCAGTCGCTATCTCGGAAAATGCGGTTTTACTTATTAACCGCGTCAGCCGATTTCAGGGCTGCTTCGCAACCCAGCGGGAGCAAGCTCCCTCGCCACAGAAGCCCATCTCATTTCAGATCAGCCGCCACCTTCTCCGCCACATCCTTCGGCACCCACGCCTGCCACACCTCCGGATGCGCCTTCATGAACGCCTCAGCCGCTTGCCGTGGCGCGGTGTGCTTCTCGCTCATCTCGGCCAACGCCTTGTTCAGCGGCTCGATCGGGAAATCCACCTTGCTGAAGAAATCCGCGATCTGCGGATACTGCTTCTGGAACGGTGTAGACACGCCAATCGACAGCTTCGACGCCAGCGAACGGGTCGGTTTCGGATTAGGGTTATCGGCATCGGTCAGGGTCTTCCACGCCTCGGCATCGAACGGTGGCTCTTCCAGCTGCACCAGTTTGAATTTGCCCAGCAATGGCGTCGGCGACCAGTAATAGAACAGCACCGGTTTGCCCCGACGGATCGAAGAGCTGATCTCGGCATCCAGCGCCGCGCCCGAGCCACTGCGGAAATTGGTGTAATCGTCCTGCAGGCCGTAAGCGGTCAGCTTCTGCTTGTTCACCACTTCCGAGGTCCAGCCGATCGGGCTGTTGAGGAACCGACCCTTGCTCGGATTTTCCGGGTCCTTGAACACATCCTTGTATTTCTTCAGATCACTGACACTGCGCAGGTCCGGCGCCAGCGGCTTGATGCCCTTGGCCGGGTCACCCTTGATCACGTATTCCGGCACCCACCAGCCTTCAGTCGCGCCCTTGACCGTATCGCCGAGACTGACGACCTTGCCCTCCGCTTCAGCCTTGACCCACACCGGACTGCGCCCGGCCCACTCTTCGCCAATGACCTGAATGTCATTGTTGGCCAGCGCGGTTTCCAGGGTGATGGTAGTGCCGGGCAACGTATCGGTCGGCAGGCCATAGCCCTTCTCGACGATGATCCGCAGGACATCGGTGATCAGGCTGCCGCTTTCCCAGTTCAGGTCGGCAAAATGGATGGGCGCTTGCGCCGCCGTTACCGGTTGCGCTGATGTCAGCACACCGAACGTGACCACGCTGGCGGCCAGTAACCGTCGAAATCCTTTCATGCTTTTGCACCTCGTGCTGTTCACAGCAATAGCAGGATGGCCTGGCAGAAGACCGCAAGCCTCTGAATACTCAGTCAACTGACTGTAGCCGAGGTTCCTGCTTTTTCCGGGGGCCAATCCCGGCGAGGTTATGTTTCAGACTTTTCCTGCAAGCTTTGCAGCTCGCGTCTGACCATGCTGGCGTATTCCGCAGGCCGCAAGGTGTAGATCTGCGCTGCCACCCAGTTCAGCCACGCGCCCTGCAATTCGGCTTTGGCGTTGAACAGGCGCAAGGCCTCTTCACGTGCGCGGTCCAGGTTCTGCGAATGGAAGTCGGCGCGACTCAAACCACCGATCACTCGCTGGCCTTGAACGTGATCAGTTCACCCTTGCGCCACTTCGCCGCTTTACCGGTAACGGCTTTCAGGGTCTTGGTCAGGCCTTCCTGCAGTTGCTGGTGTGCGGCAAAAACCGTTACCACGCTGTGGCCTTCCTTGAACAGAATCGCGTGGCCGTCCGCTGTATCGACAAAGGCGTAATCGCCCAGGCCGTACACCGTCAGCTTGATTTCGCGAAAGCGGATGTCCATCTTGCCGCCTTCGCGGCTGGGCAGCACGGCCGCGCTGAAATGATCGCCGACCTTGAGCTTGAGTCCCGGTTTATCATCGACCACCAATGCACTTTCGGTGTCGATCTCGGCCACGTAAATACCTTCGGCATTCTGTTCGGTGATGTAAACAAAACGCGATTGAAACAGCTTGACCAGCTTTGCACGCAAATCACCCAACACGAACAAAGCATGCATATCGAGATTACTGACTGCCAAAGAAACATCCCCACATCTGAAAAGTACCTTGCGCCAAAACGCGCACGGCAAAAAAACGGCCAGGCCGATGCTGTTACCGAATGACTTCAGTAAACCTGAGACAAGCAGAACGCCCATTCATCAATGGGTTCGCAAGACTACTGGAAAGTCAGGCGAGAAACTTGCCTCGACGTTCGCCAAACCTTGAAGGAAAAATCTTCATTGAAGCGCAACGAAGACGGACTACAAACTTTAGGGAAAAAACTGACGAAAAAAAGCCCTTTTCCGACATATCGCCGGTAAAAAATTGCTTTAGATAGGCACCTGTCGTCAACAGACGCTGGCGATTCTAGAGCAGCGATGCTGCTTCCGACTACCTGAACCGACCTGTAACCGTCGGCTATCTCATGAAAAGGACTTCATATGTGCACTCTGACTCACTTTGTCCAGCCTTCCAAACCCGTCATCGACTCGCCGTTCGTACTGCAAGGCACCGATCTGGCTGAACTTGCGGAGCACGGAGCAGGCAGTCACAGACCGCGATTTCAAGTAGTTCCGGCGGGTAACGCGTTCTTTCATATCAAGGAATCTTCCACCGGTCGTGTAAGAGGTTTCCGCGAAGACCATAACGAGGCGTGCGCCCTCGCCCGCTCGCTTGAATCACGAATCGAACTCTTGTCCAACGGCTGCCTCAGATAAAGAGCGAGCGACAGCGCCATTCCGGCACACGCAAAAGGAGTACACGATGGAACTGCCTGCATATGATCTGAAAACCCTGTTCGACCAACTGGGCCTGCCATCGGAAAACGGGGCAATCGACGATTTCATCGAAGCGCATCCGCTGGATGCCAACACCAAGTTGATCGACGCCGAGTTCTGGACGCCGCAACAGGCGCAATTGCTGAAGGAGTGGCTGCGCGCCGACGGCGAAGAAGCGGTGATGGTCGATGAGTTGAACGTACGCCTGCACGACGGACGTTAATAAATGTCAGTGCAGGCTGTCGCCAGGCTCGGCCATCAGTTGCGCGAGCCAGGCAGCCTTGCACTCCTCCGCCTCGTCGCGGCTGGCGAACGCGGTGCCGCGCCGCTCACCATTGAGCAACACCACCCAGCAGACGCTTTGGCCCATCGCGCGCAATCCGGCGGGCACACCACTGCCAATCATCACCGCGACATCGACTCTGCACATACTGACCTCTCGATTTCATTAGCTACCTAACTAATAGCCATGTTAATGACTTCGTCACAGAGGAAACAGCAACCCACGTGCACAGATTCATTGCGCGAGCGGTAACAATCGATCAGCGCGGATTCTCCGGTTTATAACCCAGGCGCAGTCCGCCCCAATGCCGGCCCTTGACCATGATCGGCACTGACAAGTCGTGCATCAGCTCCCCGGTATCGCGGGTGTAAGTCTGCAATAGCACCGCCTGTTGATGGCTGCCGCAGCGAATCCCGGTGCGGTCGGCGAACTTGCGTTTGGTGCGGTTACCCACCGCGTCGACCTGCGCGTCACCGGTCAACGGCTGACTGAACGCCAGGTTGTGCGTCGGCACATAACCCTGCGGCGTGCACGCGATGGCGAACACCAACCCCTCATGGCGCGGCAGCAGGGGCTCCTGAATCGCCGGCAATACCTGATCGGTGTAGCGGTCGAAACGGGTCTGAAACTTCGCCGGTTGCGTGCCGGGAATCGGTTGATATTGACGGTCGAACAAATCCTCAAGACTGATCCGCCCCTGCTCGACATCCGCCTCGAACCGCGCCGCAATCTGACTCGCGCCCTCACGCGCCAGGTCATAGACGCGCTGGTGATAGTCATCCAGACCGACTTCGGCCAGACGCTCGCTGATGGTTTCCGCCTGCCCTTCCATCTGCACAGCGGCCTCGGCCAGGCGTCGGGTTTGCTGATCGCTGATCGCCAGATCACTGCGCATCTGCTCGATGGCCTTGAACAGACTGTCGAGCTGCTCGCGATTGGTTTCCGCGCCACGGGCGATTTCACCGACCTGGGTTTCTACGCCTGCCGCCAACCGCGCGATGTTTTGCAGATGCTGGCCGGTGTTTTCAACTTGTTCGACACCGATCTGCAGATCGCTGGACAGCTCGCGGATCTGCTCCACCACTTGCGCCGTGCGTTGCTGAATATCGGCGACCATCTCGCCCACCTCGCCGGTCGCCGAGGCCGTCCGCGCTGCCAGACCGCGCACCTCATCCGCCACCACCGCAAAACCACGGCCATGCTCGCCAGCCCGCGCCGCTTCAATCGCCGCGTTCAGGGCGAGCAGATTGGTCTGGCTGGCGATGGACTGAATCACCAGCGTCACCCGTTGAATGTCATCGCTGCGCAGGCTCAGGGCTTCGATCAATTCACGGCTGGCGTTGGCGCGTTGACTGAGTTGATGCATGCGCGCAATCGAGTCCACCAGTTCGGTGCGCCCCGCCGCGCTGCTGTGATGCGCCTCGCTGGCGGCGTCCAGCGCTTCACGGCTGAGCTGCGAAGTGGCGTGTTCGGTGGCGATCATCACTTCGGCGTTGCTGACAATCTGCGCCGCCGCATCGAGTTGCGATTCCAGTTTGCTCGCCAGTTGCTTGACGGAAAACGCCACACCGGCAGCTGACAGTGCGTTATGACTGGTGGTGTAGGAAAGATCGCGGGTGAGTTCGGAAATCGCGCTGCCGGCATCGACAGGCGCAGCATCAGGGATGGCCCGCGAGCGCAGGCGTGGCAGCCAGACAATCAGCACAGCCAGCGGCAGGCCGATGTACAGCGACCATCCACCCAGCGTCATGCCGGCGAGCAACAGCATCAGGGCGATGCTTTGCAGGGTCGGAGCGATCCAGCGGTTTTTCGGCAACAGCACTGGTGCGGGCAAAGCCCCAACCAGAGATCCATCTCTCGTCATATCAACACCCCACGCTTGTTCTCATTGTTGTGACTGCATTAAACGCCACTAGAACGCCATTATCCATGGTCCGTTAGTCGTGGAGTCTGCAGCAGGTCAATGGAACGACGCGCAAAATATCGCGGACGAGCAAAAGCAAAGATCGCAGCCCCGTCAGCTCGTATAGGAGCTGCCGAAGGCTGCGATCTTTTGCAGGCGCCCCCGATTCAGGGGGCAGCCATGGAATCAGGCCTGACGCTGGTGCTTGTCGATCTGCTCGTGACGCTCTTGAGCTTCGATGCAGTACTTGGTGGTCGGGCTGATCAGCAGGCGTTTCAGGCCGATGGCCTCGCCGCTGTCGTCGCACCAGCCAAAACTGTCTTCCTTGATGCGCTCAAGGGCTTGTTCCAGTTGCGGCAGCATGCGCTGGTCGCGATCGATCGCGTTCACCAGCCAGGTGCGCTCTTCTTCAACCGAAGCCGCGTCCGCCGGGTCGGCCGGAGTGTCCAGGCTTTCGATGGCGATACGGTTTTGCTCAATGCGCTCGTGGGTTTCGACTTTCATGTTCTGCAACAGCTCAGTAAAGAAAGCGTGTTGCTCGGCATTCATGTAGTCATCTGCCGGCATGGCCAGCAACTTGTCCTTTGTCATTGATATCTCTATAAAAAAACGTGCATTAAGGCGAAATAGGGAGCGTTCCGGCGAACCGTGTCCGGTCGACGAAAAGGCATCGTTTATTGCAAACGCCACCCGGCACTCAATTTACGAAGGGGCGGCAGTCTAAGGCCCGTTTGAGGCCTCAGCAACTCTAAATACCGGGAATTTGTCCGACAACAGCCGTAAACGGGTCTGACACAGGCTTCGTGGCGGTCATCGGAGTGCGTTTATAGCAAGAAATTCAGTCGAGCGGCTGTATATAGAAGACAAACGGCTAACCGCTGGTGCCTCATCGCGAATTTTTCTTCGCCCGGTGCATCGTTTCAGCCAAGCAGAACCCCAAAAGCCCTCCTAACATCAGCCACAACCCAGCACTTTGTGGCGAGGGAGCTTGCTCCCGCTGGGTCGCGAAGCGGCCCTTGCTCTTCAACTTTAAAAAGCAGTGGGCCTGCTTCGCAGTCCAGCGGGAGCGAGCTCCCTCGCCACAGTGTGATTTGATCAGCCTAAAGGAAGACTTATGCCCCGCCCCGATCTGCCGGCCAACGACGAGCACCCCCTCGCCAGCCCCCCGATCAATGCCGAGCGTCTGCTGCAACTGATCACCGACGAATACGACACCCTGCCGCGCCAACTCAAGCGCATCGCCAGCTACATGAGCCAGCAAAGCGACCGGATCATGGTCGATCGCATCAGCGACATCGCCCGGGAATGCGAGGTGCATCCGTCCGCCATCGTGCGTTTCTCGCAGCGCTTCGGCTTCAGCGGCTTCAGCGAGATGCAGGCGCTGTTCCGCGCCGCCTACACCCACAAAGCCTCGCCGGTACACAACTACCAGCAACGCATCCGCAGCATGATCGCCAACCAGTCGCAGCAAGCCAGCGACGGCGACCTCGCCCGCGAATGCATCGACGCCACCCGCTCCGGCATCGAACGCCTGGGCCGCGAACTCGACGACGTCGCCTTCGAAAAAGCCGTCGACCTGATCGTCAACGCCGACAACATCTATGTCGTCGGCGTACGTCGCTCCTTTGCCGTCGCCGACTACCTCGTTTACAACTTGCAACACACTCACAAGCGCATTCACCTGGTTTCCGGACTGGGCGGCAGTTATCGCGAGCAGATGCGCAGCGTGCGTAGCGGTGATTTAGTCATCGCCATCAGCTTCACCCCCTACGCCAAGGAAACCCAGCACTGCCTGCGCTACGCCCGGCAACAACAGGCCAACACCCTGATCCTCACCGACAGCCACCTCTCACCTTTGGCCAAAAACGCCAACAGTCTGCTGCTGGTGAATGAGGGCAGCGCATTGGCGTTCCGTTCGCTGAGCGCGACCTTGTGTTTGTGTCAGGCGTTGTTCGTGGCGGTGGCGTATCGGCTGGAATTGAATGTGGATGAGATTCACGAGCAGGCCGGGTTTGACGACTGACATTTGCCTCAGGCTCGGCTAGGTTATGCCTTCCCACCGGTTCGACTTGAAGGAACGCGTCATGAAACTGATCGGCATGCTGGACTCCCCCTACGTGCGCCGCGTGGCGATCTCCGCCAAACGCTTGGGCATCGACCTCGAACATGAATCGGTCTCGGTGTTCCGCCACTTCGAGCAATTCCAGCAGATCAACCCGGTGGTCAAGGCGCCCACGCTGATCCTCGACGACGGCGTGGTCCTGATGGATTCCACCCTCATCCTCGACTACCTCGAAGCCGCCAGCGGCAAAAGCCTGCTGCCGAGCGACCTCCAACAACGCGCCCACGCCCTGCGCCTGATCGGCCTCAGCCTCGCCGCCTGCGAAAAAGCCGTGCAGCTCTACTACGAACGCAACCTGCGCCCGGCCGACATTCAATACCAGCCGTGGGTCGAACGCGTCGAAGGCCAACTCGCCGCCGCCTTCACCGCCCTCGAACAGGAACTGGAAAAAACCGGCCTGCCCACCGACGGCACCCTCACCCAGGCCGGCATCAGCCTCGCCGTCGCCTGGAGCTTCACCGACCTCGTCGTCCCCGACCAGATCGACACCCGCCGCTACCCGCACATCGCCCAATACACCGCGTACGCCGAAACCCTCGAAGCGTTCGTCAGCACCCCGATGACCTGACCATGAGCAGCACCGACACCGCCGCCCCGGCGTTAAAGGAAATCTTCAACACCGAACGCCTGCAACACATCGCCAGCGAAATGAGCGCGGTGTACCCGGCGTTCAAGGCCAAGGCGTTTCTCAAGCACGCCAACCAAGGGCTGGCGGAATTGTCGGTGATGCAACGCATGGCCCGCGTCAGCGAAAGCCTGCACGCCGTGCTGCCACTGGACTACGAAGATTCCCTCGAAGTCCTGCGCGAACTCGCCCCCCGCCTCAACAGCGGATTCGTCAGCATGTGCCTGCCGCACTACGTCGCCAGCTACGGCGGCCACGCCTTCGATACCTCGATGCAAGCACTCAAATACTTCACCACCTTCGGCTCCTCCGAATTCGCCATCCGCCACTTCCTGCGCAGCGACCTCGAACGCTCGCTGGAACTCATGCACGACTGGACCCAAGACCAAAACCACCACATCCGCCGCCTCGCCAGCGAAGGCACCCGCCCTCGCCTGCCCTGGTCATTCCGCCTCGAAGCCGTGCAAGCCAACCCGCAATTGACCGCCGGAATCCTCGATCGGTTGAAAGCCGATGAGAGTTTGTACGTACGCAAGTCCGTGGCGAACCATCTGAATGACGTGACCAAAGAGCATCCGGAATGGGTGCTGGACACAATTGAAGGCTGGCCAACGGAGAATAAACACACGGCATGGATTGCCAAGCATGCGTTGCGCAGCTTGATCAAACAGGGAGATCTGCGCGCGCTGACGGTGATTGGTGCGGGGGCCAAGGCTGAGGTTGAGTTGCTGGATGTGCGGGTTGAGCCAGCGGTGGTGAGGTTGGGTGAGGCGATTACGTTGTCGTTTACGGTGAAGTCGACGGTGGCGCATGAACAGCGGTTGGTGATTGATTATGCGATTGACTATGTGAAGGCGAATGGCGGGGTTTCGGGGAAGGTATTCAAGTTGAAGACGGTGGAGTTGGCGGGGTTTGGGGAAGTGGTTGTGGGGAGGCGGCAGGTGATTCGGGATTTTACGACGCGGAAGCATTTTTTGGGGCGGCATGGGGTTAGGGTTTTGGTTAATGGGGCGGTTTTGGGGAGTGCTGCGTTTGAGATCGTCGCTGATTGATACTGCTAATAGATTCCGTTGATCTGGCGGGACTCGGACTGATAGGGAATTACGGATGGGGCTGCTTTCGGCCAAAAGCAGACGCTCAAAAGCATCAAAGAAAGCAGGGACGACTCCCTTCCCTCTCATTGCCTGAGTATCCGGGCCAGCGATTTCGATACTTTTCGACGCGGAAGCTGACTCATTGTCTAGCTCCAGCCTGCAAGCTAATCTCGGATCAGGCCAGCATGCTGGCAACTATAGTTAGGCCTCACAGGGGAATATTCATGCAAGGGGAAGATTTGAGAGCCATGCTGGATGCAGATCCGCATGCCGTCCGCTTGGAACAGGACAATAACGAATACCTAGTGAGCTACCGCTTTGACACAGGCGCCGAGGTGGCGTTTGACCCTCGTACCACCACGAAGTGCTCTGTTTTCGTCAGCAAACTCCCCGAGCGTATGAAGGCCCGCCTCGGCAAAGTCACGTGCTATCCACCTGAAAACCCCTCGACTGCACTTGCCCGGGTCTCTTCTCAACTCGCAGGCGAACGACAACTGTTTAAGATAGACCTACCCTCATCTGATTCCGCTCGTGACCTACTGACGTGGATCAGGTGGGCTTGAGACCTAACAATTCATTCAAGCCGACGCCGCTTCGCGGCGCGGCTTAATTCAGATATTAGGCCGCTCCCCATGCCAAATACTCCACCAGGCCCCAAGGCAATTCTTCTAAACGGCATCGTCGTCGGTGAGGTGCGATCAACTGGCAACACAGATCAAGACGCGGAGGCTGTACGTGCTTTCCTTAAAGAAAAAGGGCTGCACAAGGAAGTCACTCCCTTTCAAGCTGTTTTTAACCAAGCAATAGCCTTCGCCAACACTTCAGCGCATGTATACGAGAAAAACCTTCGTAGAACGCCTAGGAATGGCTTTTCCCCAGTGCCTTTCGTCGTCAATGCGGCTTTTAGCATCGAGCTGTACCTCAAGGCCCTTGCGCAGAAACACGGAAAAGCGCTCCGAGGGCACGAACTAGTCAAATTGCATCTCTCATTGCCAACCAAGGCGCATCTCGAAATCAATCAAGTGATACCCAAGTGCGCAGCGAATAGGGTTTTGGGCGAGCAGCCAAATTTCACTGGCTATCTTCAGCATCTGAATGACGCTTTTGTTAAATGGCGCTACTCGTACGAACTTGAAAGGACCGACACTGTTCACATTGAACCCACAATTTTTGTCATGGAGGTACTGCATGAAGCTTGCCGCCTGCCGTAGCGGTCCAACTGGCTGGTCAAGCAGCCACAAGCTCCGCTTGTGGGTGCCCCCCGTGCTTAGTACTCCCCCGCCGCTAACCGCGCCGGTCTATGCCTATGGAGCGAATGAAATGAAGTCCTTCTTAGCTTGTTGTTATGCAGCCTTCTTTATTACTGTATCGCTCCCAGCATCTGCTGGAGACATAGCAAGTAAACTTCAGGGAATGGTTGGCTGGACGGTAGTTGCGGTTACTCAGGTGGAAGATGAATTTGAAGGCTGCGATTTCGACAAGGTAATTAAATTCATGAACGGTATAGCGCTCACTTGCTCAAGCTATGGATACTCATATGCGTTCATGCCCTCTGCCGTCATTTTCACAAAATCGGGGAAGTATGAAGGTCGAAATTTTCATAACGTAAAGGTGCTTATTGATGATGATTTTTATGATATGCAGCCGGTGCTTGAGTAAATTGGGATTTAACTGGTTGCTCTAATACGCATCGGCCGCAAAAAAATGGCCTCCTCCGGATAGCCTTCGCTGCGCTTCGGCAGCCGTTTAGCAAGGCGTTAGATATCTAGGTAGGCCGACTCGAAGGGCAGCTATTTAGAAAAGGGGACAGAAAAAGGGACTGATTTATTTTCTGAGAAATAAATCAGTCCCTTTTTGCTTTTTATTTATAGAGAAGAGCGATGGCAGGGGCAAATTCTAGTGCGGCTGCCCCATAAGAATATGGTTTCAGTGACCTATTTCAGAGGGCGGAGCTGACGGAGGGGTAGATTGAGTCGCTTGGGCTGCTTTAGAGTCTGGGGTGTAAGCAGGGGGCGGGGCGGGATTAAAAAAATAAAGAATAAGGAGGATGGCAATTGCGCCGGATGCGGTTATTGTAGTCCCATTGATATTTAACTTTGTCTTTATGTAGTCCTTGGTGAGCCCGGTGATTAAAAAGCCGACGCCAAGAGCGATTGATATCCTAGATATATAGTATTGAGGTCCGGTTTCCAATCCGATGAAAAAAGTCAGGAGTATGCCGATGGATAGTAATATTGAGCCAGCTATGGTTTGAGGTAAGTGTATTTTCATCTGATTGAACTTCAATGATTTCTTGTGGTTAAAGCCATTGATTGGCAGGTTCAGGGTTGTGTATATCGATTTTATTTCTTTTGCTTTCTGTTTTTTGTAAGTTTTAAATATGGCCTGTGAGGTGAATAAGTAGCTGCCAGTAGGCAAAGTAATAGACGTGTCAAGGTGTTCTGATGCAGCCTTAAAGGCCTCCCATGAATTGGCACATAAAAATAATATGTTTTCGATGCTCGCAAGTATGTCCTCAGTTTGTGTTTTGGAAATATCTATTGTGTCTGATGAAGCTTTTGTCAGGTAATTTTCGAATGCAGTGATTAAGGCCGATAGAGACGATAGTGCGTGGTTATACGTTTTGTGAGTTAGTGATTGCTCCTGTATCTCAGTCAGCAGGTCTGATAGGGAGGAGTTAAATTTCCCTTTAAGCTCTAAGGTAGCAGCGTATTGAGCGTCAAGGCTTTGGTTTGGCATTGTTCTTTGCGGCTGCAATGATTTGCTGTAGTAGATTTGTTGTATCCGTTGTGTCGATGCTGCTGAGGGAAAATACGGTTCGCCCATTTAATACTTCGTAAATTACCGCTTCCGCTTCTTTTTCTGATATCTGCCCTTTGTTCTTGACTTGTATTAGTCTTATTTTTTCTAAAATCTCATCTATTTCTTCGGTGGTTATTGGCTCTACATATTTGTATTCGATGGCGATGCGTTCTGCTAGTTGTTTTTTTGTCATCTTTTAAATTTCCATTGTGTGTATTTATTGAAATAAATAGGTTGCATGGCGTGGCAATTTAGCGGCTTCAAGAACATTAGTGGCATACGGCCAAATATGTTATGTCGGTGGTAGACCCGTGGGGTCAGTTCCTACAACGCCTCGATTAAATGAGGTTTGTTAGGGGGCTAGAGAAATGAGGGCAAAACCCATTGAGTGGCCTTAAGGTGACACTTCTCCGAAGCAAGGGTGACGCTATCAAAATGACAGCATTGATTCAAGGCCGGCATTCTAGGGCCTTCGTATTAGAGCATCACAGCGAGGCGATGCTGCTTATCTATCAAAATGGGATGGGCGGGAAGCGATTTTTCGCAAAGGTCTGCTTTTGGCCGAAAGCGGACAGTCGTCGCGCGCAGCATTGACTCGACATAGGACAGGCAAGGCGGTGTCTTCTTACTGCCTCCTACCAACTCTCGTACGGAATGCCGTACTTGTCGATGTAGCGCTTGGCCTTCTCACTCACCGGATAGGCATAGCGCCCGCCATGCTTCCCCTGCTCCGGGCCTAGCGGTTCAAGTTCGCCCTGGGCATGAGCTACTTGGATCGGTCGGTGGCATGAATCTCTGACCCATGCTTGAAGTACCCCGCCCGGGGCCAGCCCCACGTAAAGCGAAGCCATGTATCGAGCGGTCCTTTCAGGAGTTTCCGGGCAACGCTGGTGCGTTGAATCCACCATCAATTGCCTCGCCGACTCTGGAATTTCAATGAAACCCTTGTAGGTTTTCTGCTCTGATATGGACTGCCAACGAACAAAGATGAGTTTGGGAAGATCGGCACCGGTTACCGGAATACCGGAACCACTGACCGTGCCCCAACCACGGGCTGACTCTGTGCCATCTTCTGGTTCACCTCCGGCGGCGGTGCTTCCGCCCGCCTTGAAAAACGTTATGTTTTTGATGTCCAGGACTGAGCTGTCTTCTACCCAGACCTTCATGTAATCAGGCTCAGTGAAAGCCAGCCCCCACCAATCGGATCTCGGATCATTCTCGGCTGAACGTGGGTCCGTAGTCTGGCATCCAGCTACCAGTAGAACGCTCAAAATTAATATGAATTGCTTCATTGGCGGACGGGTTACCAACTCCCGTACGGAATGCCGAATTTCTCGATATACCGCTTGGACTTTTCGCTGACGGGATACGCATAGCGCCCTTGGTTCTTACCTTGACTAGGGCCTAGTGGCTCAACCTCTGCTTGTGCTCTGGCGACTTTGACAGGATGGTGGCATGAGTCTCGAACCCAGACTTTCACGATACCACCGGGCGCCAAGCCCAAGTAGAGAGACGCGTTATAGCGCCCCTTTTGTTCAGGTGTTTTAGCGCAGCGCTGATTGACGGACTCAAGCATGAGTTGTCTGGCTTCCTCTGGGATATCTACCCAAGCCTTGTACGTTTGCGGTTCAACAATGGACTGCCAACGGACATAGATCCTTTTGGGAAGATCAGCACCTACAACAGCTTTTCCGTTGCTTCCCACGCCGTGCCAACCTTGAGCAGATGCTGTTCCATCCTCTGGCTGGCCGCCTGAGGCGGATCCACCTCCGGTACGCAGAAATACTCTGCCTTTAATGTCTTCGACCGAAGTGTCCTCAACCCAGACTTTCATGTAGTTGGGCTCGGTAAAGCCTAGTTCCCACCAAGGAGATTTGGGGTCGTTTTTGGCTGATAGCGGATCACTTGAATCACAGCCGCTAATCAACAGGGCAAAAAGTATCGTTGGAAATCTTTTCATCGGACGACGGTTACCAACTCCCGTACGGAATGCCGTACTTATCGATATACCGCTTAGCCTTTTCGCTCACAGGATAAGCATATTGACCGCCGTTCTTGCCCAACTCAGGCCCCAGCGGCTCCAACTCAGCCTGAGCGCGAGCGACTTTAACTGGGCGCCGACAAAGGTCTCTTACCCACACCTGCACCACTCCACCCGGTGCGAGTCCCAAATAGACCGAGGCCATGAAACGTGCCGTTTTCTCGGGAGTCTCCGGGCAACGCTGGTGGGTAGACGTCACCATCACCTGTCTGGCCTCCTCAGGAATATCTACCCAAGCCCGGTAGGTTTTTTGCTCCGGGATTGATTGCCAACGGACAAAGATGCGTTTGGGTAGTCCTGCCCCAATAACCGGTTTGCCTGTACCTCCGACACCAATCCAACCGCGAGCAGACTCCTTGTCATCATTCGGTTCTGCACCGCTGGCGTTCCCTCCCCCGGCACGTAGAAAAGTTTTACCGTCGATGTCCTCCACGGAGCTGTCTTCAACCCACACGTTCATAAAATTGGGTTTGATAAACGCCAGTTCCCACCAAGGGTACTTAGGATCGTTTTCTCCGGAGTTGGAGCTTGTTGCGTTACATCCGGTGAAGGCCAAAATGCTCAACAGAGCTAAGAGTATTCTCATTACCAAAGCTTCCAATCAGCTACGTGAGGATGCTGCACGCGAATGCCATCCTCCGTGGGTGCGTTGATGTAAACAGCTCGCAAACCGCTGCCGTCCCGCCTGCCTTGGGGGTGGTTCCAGTTGGCAGAGGTGTGGATGTATTTCAGTTTCAGCAATTGCTCGTCATCGGGAGAGGTGGTGTAGTCGCCGGCGACGAATCTGTCACAGATCGATTGCAGCTCTTGGGGAACGGCATACTCCGTACGCCCAGGTATATCGGTGAAAGGAACGCCTTTCTCCTTGGCCAACTGATACATCACTCTCAAATAAACCGTGGAAAGTTTACCGCTGACCGGGCGTTTGAGTTGCAATCCCGCGTACACGCGTTTTTGCTTGGGTCCGAACCGATCTTGCGGGTCGGGCGGCAATGCGAGCGCCGCTGGCGTTACGACTTCCAGCATGTGTGCAGGCCAGCCCTTGGCTATCCACTGACTTTTTACTTGAACGGCATCTTGGTAGATCGAAGTCGTTTTGACGTCCGTGTTGCTCCATACATCAAGTGTTTGCATGGGGCTGATCAAAACACATTCTTCGACCTCATCGAGGTAGCTGCCTCCGATGTCCGAGTGGACGCCAGG
Organism: Pseudomonas sp. LF020; assembly: GCF_053456425.1. NCBI lineage: Bacteria > Pseudomonadati > Pseudomonadota > Gammaproteobacteria > Pseudomonadales > Pseudomonadaceae > Pseudomonas > Pseudomonas sp. LF020. The sequence goes on along the minus strand of NZ_JBRFIX010000013.1, from coordinate 8,222 downwards.
ACATGTGTATTCGGGATAGTCAGGTTTGACTCTGCTGAGTGCGAAGTTAGCCCGACATTCGTCACGGGCCACCAAATGAACGACATCTTTGAAGAAACGTCGATCAAGGTACAGTTTTACGCCAGGAGCGATTGGGCTCGATACCCTGCCAAAATTCGTGAAGCCAGCGATTGACGCTACCGTATCGAACAGGCCGATAAACCCCATGTTGATGCTACTACCGTATTGATCAACAAATGTACGACTGAAGTTGTTGGCGTAAGTCGTCAATGAGTCCCTTAACGGCCCCTGCTTGCCTCTTACAATTTCATTTGCAAAATGGCGAGCGGCGGCTGCACCTCGGCTGAAACCGAAAGTGTCAAAGGTGATTGACGCAATTTCACTATTCGGATTTTCCTGAAGGGCATCCTCGATGATTTGCTTGATGAAAGTAAACGAAGTCTGAACACGCCCCACAACCCCCGTCTCTCCGCGCCCAGTGCCTTGGCTGACGACGCTGTCCTTCTCGCTGGATCGAGTACCAATGCCTTCAATATAAACGGGGCGGGAGACCTGTTTCATCGAACCCTCTCCTTCTGCAATCGGAGCTTCGTAATACAGGTCGGCAAGTTTTTTTATATTGGTCGCGCCAGCGCCATAGCTACTGTCCGGATCCCTCATATAGGGCTGACAGCTAGCAGGAATATCCTGCGGCGCAATCGGATGCTGCGCACCGCACAGCAACCCTGCCGCCGTGTTGTTCGCATTGTTACCAGTACCATCAAAGAAAACCCCAATCCTCAACGCAATGCCGATTTTCTCAGGCTCGCGCGCAGGTTCTTTCCCATGCTTCTCATACTCAGCCCAACGCTGGGCATGAATATCGACGGGTTTGGCTTCTTCGTAGCGGTAGTTTTTCGGGGGGTTGGGAACGTAGCCACTCAATCCTTGATTCCTTGTTCTGATCCTTGAAGAACGGGCCGAAGGGTGACAGCCGAGGCTTGGGGGCGCAAGGCGTGGCTCTGTGCCAGCTCGGTTGAAATTGCTAGGTGCGACGAGGGTTTGGCTCGTCGCACGGGCATGACTAGTGGGCGATTTCGACGTTGTCGAGGGCCTGGTTTACGGCGAGTTCGCCGAGCATGACGACCTGGGCGATGCCCAGTGCGGTTTTGCGGTGGGAGGTGTCGAGCATGGCGGCGAAGTTGTTGAGCATTTCGCTGGCGGAGCCGAGGGTTTCGCTGGCGTTGGCGAGCAGGGATTCGGTGTCGCACTTCGGGTTGGCGAGGTACATGGGTTCGGGTTTATGGGGGCTGGCCATGATTTGGCTGGCCGGGGACAGGTAGTGGTCGAGGGCGCGTTCGGCGGCTTCGTGGAGCTTTTTGGAATCGAGGGATTCGTAGGGGGATGCGAGGTCGGTTTCTGGCGGGTTGGGTGTTGGTTTGATCATGGTGAAACTCCTACGTCAAAAAAGGGAGCCATCACTCTCGCTACCAAACGAGGGTGGCGGCCATGCGCAGGTTGGTAGACCGGGACGTAGAAAACCGGCGCGCCCGAAGACGCCCTGTGCATGACCACCATGAAGCCGTGTCGAACAGACACTGCAAATCATGATGCTTATGCAATCTACGAGAACTCAGGGCTACCAAACCCGATCACTGTTTTTCAGCGACCGACAGACGATAGAACCCGCGCTCTAGACGCACAAGCCGGCGGATTCTGGCGTACTCGTAGGCGATGGCGCAAGGCGTTGTAGGGTTTCGGTGGTAATGGCAGGCTTCATATAAACATCCCGATTATTTTCTGTTTATACACCGGATCAACGGGCTACCGATCCAGCACCCACCCCGCAATGATCGGAATGCACTGTTCAGCCCAAAACAGTCATTTACGCACCTACCTCGCCATCGCCCGGCTCGCTAGAGTGCAGCGCTCTTTTCAACTGGCTGACGTACTGATGAATCTGTGGTTTCGATTGCTCTGCATGCTTTTTCGTCGACCGTGGCGCAAGCCGGTCAATGCGCTGGAATCCACCGTGATCCGCATGCGCGTGTGGCCGCTGGATCTCGATTTGAATCGGCATGTCACCAATGGTCGCTACTTCACCCTGGCTGACGTCGGGCGCATGGATTTTGTGTTGCGCAGTGGAGCGTTTCGGGTGGCGCTGCGTGCTAAAGCGTTGCCGATCGTTGGCGATACGTGGGGCAAATTTCGGCGTGAGTTGAAGCTGTTTGAAACGTTTGAAATTCACAGCCGGATGCTTGGCTGGGACGACAAATGGAGCTTCATGGAGCATCGCTTCGTGAGCAAGGGACGGGTGATCGGCGTGGTGGTGATGCGTGGGCTGTTTCGGTCGGCGCAAGGCACGATTGCGCCGGGTGAGTTTGTCAGGGAGTTGGGGTTGCCTGAACAGTCACCCGAGATGCCGGAGTGGCTGACGTCGTGGTCGGCGAGTTGTGATCTGATGAGTCGTCAGCTTAGGGGTGAGGAGGTTTGAGTGATTGGGTGGTTGGGCGGGCGCCATCGCTAGCAGGCTAGCTCCCACAGGGAATTTGGCTGGTTTGGGAGTGGGGTTGACTGGGCTGGCGTCTTCGCGAGCAGGCTCGCTTGTATGTTTAGACTTGAAGGGGTGGGAATAAGGCGCTAGTGCAGGTATCGCAAAGGAGTCTGACGGACTGTCAGTTCTTACAGGTCTCTTCCAGTTTGCGCAGGGCTAAGCTGGCCCGACTGAAGGAAAACTGAGGAACCGATCATGGGCCGCATCCGATACTTGTTGCCACTGAGTGCTCTGCTGCTGGCCTTGCAGCCAATAATTGGCTATGCCGGTGCCACCTGGACGTATATTTCGCTCGAGGCGAATTTCCGCTGTGATAACGGCGTCACGACACAAGGCTATAGCGTCTATGCGGTGGGTGATCGGCCGGAGTTAGGGAATTGGGACCCGGCCAAAGCGGTTCGACTCACGCCGTCCCCCTACCCCTCATGGTCCGGAAAGATAAAATTCAGTAACGCAAAACCCGGTGATGTCGTGGAGTGGAAATGTATCGTCCGCAGTGACAGTAACCCCAGCGACGCGACCTGGCAAACAGCCCCCAACAATCAAGTAACCATGGCTTTTAGTCCCACACCTCTGGCGACGGGAAGCTTCTGAATCGACCGTATGGTGCCGTGGTTACAAGCTTGAAGGTTGGCCTCGACCGCGCGTCATATTGATCAGCGCCACACGCCTGCCGCCCGGCGCCGCGCGTTCTTCTATGGAGAACGGCACGAAGCCAAGCTTCGGGTAGAGCAACAACCCCGCCGTGTTTTCGTTGAAGCACGAAAGCTGCACTTCCCTTGCCCCGTACTTTTCAAAGCCGACCGCAGTCATGGTTTCGACGATGTAGCGAGCGACGCCCTGGCCACGGGCGTAAGGCGCGACGATGACGTTGCCGATGCAGCAGACGCCGTCGTGCTCGGCACGGTAGAAGTTGGCGAAACCGACGAACTCGCCGTTGGCCAGAAATGCCGTGGAATCGAAGCGCTGGCTGATCGCGGTGTGCATTTGCTCTTCCGTCAGCGGGTACTGCGCTTTCGGGAACATGAAGTACAACTCTTGAACGCCCTGCGGAAAGCCGCACAGGGTTTTGACGTCGTCGGCCGTCACTGGCCGGTGGGTGAAGTTCATGGCTGCCCTGCCCTCACTTTTTGCCTGCGGCCAAATGGTGCGCGACCAGCGCGTTGGCATGGCCGTGGCCCATGCCGTGTTCATCCTTGAGCCACGCCACCAGTTCCATGTGTTTCTTGTCGGGGATGCCGGCGAGCAGGTTCAGCCAGTGATCGATGGGCTGGCCGTACTTTTTTTCGATGGAGGGAAAGTACGATGCCGGGCCTTTTACCTTGTTGTCTTCGCTCATGCTGCAAGCTCCCATGGGTCACGACGGAGGGTCGGCGACGCTCCTTGTCGGCATGCCATAGAGTGGACGCGAAGTACGATTGCGGCAACTGCCCGCTCTGCCAGACGCCACAAAAACCTGTGGGAGCGAGCTTGCTCGCGAAGGCGTCGTGTCAGCCGACATCATCAGTAGCTGACACACCGCTTTCGCGAGCAAGCTCGCTCCCACAGGGATTGGGGGTTGAAGGAGGTCAGGGTTATTCCGTGCGGCCCGGCAACATCCGCACCAGCGTGTTATCCCGCACCCAGTAGTGGTGAAACAGCCCCGCCGCCGCGTGCAAGCCGATCAGCCAGTAGCCGGCGCTGCCCAGCGTTTCATGCCAGTACTTGAGCTGTTTGGCGAAGTCCGGGTCGATGGCGACCGGTGCCGGGACGTGGAAGCCGAAGTACGGGAACGGTTTGTCAGCGGCGGCGAGCATCAGCCAGGCGAGGATCGGCGTGGCGATCATCAGCACGTACAGCGCCAGGTGCATCAGGTGCGAGATACCGGTCTGCCAGGCTGGCGGCTTCGGAGTGATCGGCGGGCGTGGGCTCAAGCGGCCGAGCAGACGCACCCAGACGAGGATGAAGATACTCGTGCCGAACAGGCCATGGAAGCCCATCAGCAGGCCGTGCGCTTCGCTGCCCTTGGGCATGAAGCCTTTGATTTCGACACAGGCGTAGACGCCGACGAACAGCGCCAGCATCAGCCAGTGCAGGGTGATTGAGAGTTTTCCATAACGGGTGACGGCGGTGTCGCGAGTCATAACGTGCCTCGTGATTGTCGTGAGCGACGGTCTCGTCGCAATGGCAGGGCGAATCGATTGCACCACCCTGCCCTCGCAGCCTCAAGCCCCCCTGCAGATTGCCCGCTGATTATCCTCACTTCACCTGCAAATTTTGTGAAAAAAACCTCTGCTATCTCACTCACACCATCGCCTCAGTTGTGCAGCAACGCAGCGGCGGATGACACCACCAGCAACACCGCCAGAATCCGGTTCAGCCACTGCAACTGGGCCGGATTACTCAACCAGCGCGCAGCGCCGCGACCGAGCAGCGCCCACAGCGCCAGACACGGCAACGACACCAGAAAGAACGCCAGGCACAACGCATTCAAGCCCTGCCCTTGCGCGGTGAACACGCTGATCACGGCAATCGCCATCATCCACGACTTGGGATTGACCCATTGCAGCAGCGCAGCGCCAAGCAGGCCCAGTTCGGGTTTTTCCTCGCCGGCGGCGGGATCGATGGCAGTGGCCGGAGCCGTGAAAATCTGCCACGCCAGCCACAGCATCCAGCCCATCCCCAGCGCACTGATCACCGGGCGCACGCCGGGTAGCATCAGCGTACTGGCGCCAGCCCCGGCGACCCAAACCAGCGACGCGGCGCCCCCCCCCGCGCCGAGAATGATCGGCAGGCACGGTCGCCAGCCGCGTCGGGCGCTGGTGCTGAGGACGATGAGGTTGGTCGGCCCCGGGGTGATCGAGGCAACGAAGGCAAAGAGGATGAACGCAAGCATGGCACGGCCCTGTAGAAAGTCAGGGCCTACTGTGATGGCTGAGCAGCGTGGTGGTCTTGAACGTTTGTTCAGCGGCGCAAGGTGCCGATGGCGCGCTGCTGATAGGCGCCCGGGGTGATGCCGTAGGCACGCACGAACCATCGGCCCAAATGGCTCTGGTCGGCGAAGCCGAGGCGGCTGGCGACTTCCACTGGCTGCATGCCGGCGGCGAGCATCTGCCGGCCACGGCTGAGGCGCAGCTGGATCAGCCACGCGTGCGGCGCGAGTCCATAGGCCGCCTTGAACGCGCGGGTCAGGCGGAAACGGTCGGTGCCGCAGACGTCGGCCAGGGTTTGCAGGCTGATGTCCTGCTCGTGGTAGGCCACCAGGTAATCGCGTGCCTGCCGGGCGATCAATGGCGCGCGTGATACGGCGGTTGGTTGCGGTCGCCGGTACAGGTGAGTCGCCAGTCGCTCCAGCAACGCATCCAGCGCCACATCGCGCACCATGCGCACGTCCTGCTTATGCAGCGCATTGAAGGCAAACAAGGTGGCCCGAGCCAGTTCGGGATCATCGTTGAGCACACTGCCGATCCCCGGCAAGCCGCTGCCGTAACTGCCCAGATGCAGACCGTCCAACGCTTGCTCCAGCCACGAAGGTTGCAGATAGAGCATGCGATAGGTGAAACCGTCCGGGCTCGGCGCATCGCCGTCATGGATGTCGCCGGGTTCCAGCATGAAGACCTTGCCCGGCGTGCTGTCATGCCGCGCCCGACGGCTGTTGAAGCGCTGCACGCCTTGCTCGGTGAAGCCGATCAGGTAGGTTTCGTGCCAGTGCGGATCGTAGGCATGCGCGTGCCCGGCGAAATGCGCGTGCAGGGTTTCGATGCCGGTTTCCCGGTCGCGGGCAAGGTCGATCCAGTTGCTCATGGCGTGCGTACAGTGGTGGGCTGGGACCAGTAATCCACAATTGGCGGGTTGAGGCTAGAAGGTTTGTGCAATTCAGATAGAGCGCTGATTGACCCGCGCCATCAACTGCTCGGCGCTTTCCTTGCGTTCGGAATAACGATCCACCAGAAAATCCTGACGGTCGCGCAGCAGCACGGTGAACTTCACCAGCTCTTCCATCACATCAACCACGCGGTCATAAAACGCTGACGGTTTCATCCGCCCTGCCTCATCGAATTCCGTGAACGCCTTGGGCACCGAAGACTGATTGGGGATGGTGAACATGCGCATCCAGCGCCCCAGCACGCGCAGTTGATTGACCACGTTGAACGACTGCGAACCGCCGCAGACCTGCATCACCGCGAGGGTTTTGCCCTGAGTCGGACGCACCGCACCGAGCTCAAGGGGAATCCAGTCGATCTGCGCCTTGAACACCGCCGACATCGCGCCGTGGCGTTCCGGCGAACACCAGACCTGACCTTCCGACCACAGCACCAGCTCGCGCAGCTCCTGGACTTTGGGATGATCGACCGGGGCGTCGTCCGGCAACGGCAAACCGGACGGATTGAAGATGCGCGTTTCGGCGCCGAAGTGCTCCAGCAAGCGTGCGGCCTCCTCCACCAGCAGACGGCTGAAGGAACGTTCGCGGGTCGAACCATAGAGCAGCAGGATGCGTGGTTTGTGTTCGTGCGAAGGTGATGTGATCGGGCCTTCGAACAGCGTGTGATCAAGATTGGGCAGATGTTCTGACATACGTCCTCCGGCTCAAAGGGAGCCGATGCGATCCAGTTCGCGCTGAAGCTCAACGCGGCTGAGTGTTTTGAAAGGAAGACCGAGGAAGGTTGCGCAGCGGCGCTCGATGATCGCCAGCGTGGCACGGAACGCCGCATCCACTGCGGCCTCGTCACCCGTCACATCGGAGGGATCTTCCAGCCCCCAATGGCATTTGATCGCCGGGCCGAAGTACACCGGGCAGGTTTCGCCTGCCGCCTTGTCGCAGACGGTGATGACGATGTCCGGCGGGTTGCCTTCAAAGGCGTCGTTGCCTTTGCTGTACAAACCGTCGATAGCGATACCGGCCTGTTGCAGCGTCGTCAGGCTGCGTGGCAAGACCTGGCCCTTGGGGAAACTGCCGGCGCTCACCGCCTCGAAACCCTCGCGCGCCAGATGATTGAACATGGCTTCGGAAAGGATGCTGCGGCAACTGTTGGCCGTGCACATGAACAGGACACGCATGGATAGCTCCGGGGATATTAGAAGTTCAGCAGCACGCGGTTTCGCGGGCAGGACGGCCGTCCATGTTGTGCAAGCGACAGGCATTGTCCTTGAGCCAGTCGGCGTTGGCCGTCGCGGTGACTTTGAGGATCTGGTGAACCCAATCCGGCAGCTCCGGGTTGAGCCGGTAATAGACCCACTGACCCTGACGGCGATCGAGCAACAACCCGTTTCTGCGCAGTTGCGCGAGGTGGCGGCTGATTTTCGGCTGGCTGTCGTCGAGGGCGCACATCAACTCGCAGACACACAGCTCACCCTGCTCGGCAATCAGCAAGGTGGCGCGGGCACGGGTTTCGTCGGCCAGGCTTTTGAACAGTTCGGTGGGGGTGAGCATGGGGTGCGGGCTCGAACATATGGAAAACCGAATATACGGATATCCATATATTATTCAACTCCAGTAACGGCATAGAACCTGTGGGAGCTGGCTTGCCAGCGATGACGGATTGACATTCAACATCACCATTGGCTGATTCACCGCCATCGCGGGCAAGCCCGCTTGTATGTTTAGACTTGAAGGGGTGGGCGGGACTACAGACTCGATTCTGACTCTGACCAGTACAGACCGTGGGAGACTTCTCGTCCCGCCCCTTCTACCCAAAGCGCCAATAAGGAA
>NZ_JBRFIX010000012.1:0-140812 GCF_053456425.1 Pseudomonas sp. LF020 | reverse complement strand
TTGGCGCTTTGGGTAGAAGGGGCGGGACGAGAAGTCTCCCACGGTCTGTACTGGTCAGAGTCAGAATCGAGTCTGTAGTCCCGCCCACCCCTTCAAGTCTAAACATACAAGCGAGCCTGCTCGCGAAAGCGGACTGTCAGTCGACAGCGATACCGGACATGCCAACGCCATCCCCAGCAGGCTGCCCCCCACTGGCGCGAGTGGATTGGTCAGAAGGGGTTGGGTCCGTCAGGACTTTGCGAAACGTCTCCACCAATGGCCGCAAATTGATCCGGTGCCACGCCGCCCACAGCGGTGTGGTGAACGCCAGCCACGGCACTTCGCGCAGCACAACCCCGGGCGGGGCGTTGTGGCTCAGGCCTTTCTGGATCATCGCGATCCCCAGCCCCGATGCCACCAGCCCCAGCGCGGTGAACGGCTCGGTGGCCTGCATGCGCACATCGGGAGTGAATCCCGCGCGAATGCAGGCACTGACGAACTCATCGCCCGCGCCCTGACGCGCTTGCACGCCGATCCATTCCTGCCCAGCCAGATCCGCCGGGTGCAGCGCGTCCTGACGGGCCAGCGGATGCTGTTCCGGCAGCGCCAGCAACATCGGATCGTCGAGCACCTGAAACCCCAGCAGGTCTGGATCGTCATCGGTCGGCGGCTCACTCACCAAAGCGATATCGAGACTACGCTGACGCAGGCCTTCGAGTTGTTCAGCAGAGCTCAGGTTGTACAACGCGACGTGCACATTCGGCCGATCCACCCGCAACACCCGCAGGGCATTGGGCAGCACCCCGGCGTGCATGGCGTTCTCGCTGTAACCGATGCACAAACCGCCTTCTTCACCACGCCCCAGGCGTTTGCCGAGGGATTCCAGGCGACTGGCGTGGGTCAGCAGGGCGCGGGTTTCGGCAAGAAAAGTCTGGCCGTCGCGGGTCAGGCGGATGCGTTGCTGACTGCGCTCGAACAGGGTCAGGCCCAGGCGCTCTTCAAGCTGGGCGATCTGCCGGCTCAGCGGCGACTGGGAAATATGCAGTCGTTCGGCCGCGCGGCCGACGTGTTCTTCTTCGGCGACGGCAACGAAGTAGCGCAATTGGCGGATGTCGATCATGTCAGACCTTTGGGGACTCAAGTGCTGCGCATTATGTCTTGGACGGTCTAAGTCCGGCAATCTAGGATCTGCTCAACGGTCACACAGACCAGACACCTATGAGGACAACGCAATGAGCTTGAAAGACAAATTGCCCGGCCCACTGGGCTTCGGCACCGCGCCACTGGGCAACATGTTCCGCGCCATCCCCGAAGACGAAGCGCAAGCCACCGTGCATGCCGCGTGGGATGCCGGTGTGCGCTACTTCGACCCCGCACCGTTTTATGGCTCGGGGCTTTCGGAAATCCGTCTCGGCGAGGCGCTCAAGCAGTACCAGCGCGATGACTACGTGCTCAGCAGCAAAGTCGGCCGGGTGATTCTCGATGAAGTCGAAGACGCCGCCGCCCGTGATCTGGGCGAAAAAAGCGGGGTGTTCGAACACGGTCGGCCGAACAAAATCGTCAATGATTACAGCGCCGACGCCACGCTGCGCTCGATCGAAGACAGTCTCAAACGCCTGCAGACCGATCGCCTGGACATCGTCTGGGTCCACGACATCGCCCAGGACTTCTACGGTGATCAATGGCTGGAATACTTCAATCAGGCCCGCACCGGCGCTTTCAAAGTGCTGACCCGACTGCGCGAAGAAGGCGTGATCAAGGGCTGGGGCCTGGGCGTGAACAAGGTCGAGCCGTGCGAACTGACCCTCGATCTGACGGAAGCGCAACCGGATGGTTTCCTGCTCGCCGGGCGTTACACCTTGCTCGATCACGACCGTGCGCTACAACGTCTGATGGACGCGGCGCTGGCGCAGAACGTCGAGATCGTGGTCGGCGGCCCGTACAGTTCCGGGATTCTGGCCGGCGGCGCGCACTTTGAATACCAGAAGGCCAGCCCGCAGATCATCGCCAGGGTCGAGCAGATCAAACGTATCGCCGCTACGTTTAACGTCGATGTAAAAGCGGCAGCCCTGCAATTCTCGCTGGCCAATCCCGCCGTTGCTGCGGTGATTCCGGGTGCGAGCAAACCGGGGCGCATTGCTGAAGATGTCGCGGCATTGTCGGCGCTGATTCCCGCCGGTTTCTGGCAGGCCATGCGTGACGCAAAACTGGTGTCCGAACGTGCACCGTTGCCAATCGATGAGGTGAAAGCATGAAAATAGATCTGAGTGGAAAACTTGCAATCGTCAGCGGCAGCACCGCGGGCATTGGTCTGGGCATCAGCCAGTCGCTGGCCGAAGCCGGCGCCACGGTCGTGGTGATCGGTCGGGACACGGCCAAGGTCGAGCAGGCGCTGGCGAGCATTCGGCAGAAGGTGCCGGCTGCACAATTGCGCGGTCTGACCGCAGATCTGGGCACCACCGAAGGCGCGGAAAAACTGTTCGCCGCCGAGCCGCGCGCCGACATTCTGGTGAACAATCTCGGCATTTTCGATGCGGTGGATTTTTTCGACACCCCGGACAGCGAGTGGACGCGTTTCTACGAGGTCAACGTGATTTCCGGCGTGCGCCTGTCGCGGCATTACGCGCCGGCGATGGTCGAGCAGGGTTGGGGGCGGATCATTTTCCTGTCTTCGGAATCCGGCGTGGCGACGCCGGCCGACATGCTCAACTATGGTGTGACCAAAAGCGCCAATCTGGCGGTGTCCCATGGTCTGGCCAAGCGTCTGGCTGGCACTGGCGTCACGGTCAATGCGATCCTGCCGGGGCCGACCTTCACCGATGGCCTGGAGCAGATGCTCAAGGACGCCGCTGCCGAATCCGGCCGCAGCCTGCGCGATGAAGCCGATGCCTTTGTGCAGAAGGCTCGCCCGACCTCGATCATCCAGCGCGTGGCGGATGTCGAAGAAGTCGCGCATCTGGTGACTTACATCGCTTCGCCGCTGTCTTCGGCCACCACCGGCGCGGCCCTGCGGGTCGATGGCGGCGTTGTCGACAGCATGGCGATCTGAACCCGAATCTTTCTGGAGCAACTTTTATTTATGGCAACTGCATCTGCAACCATCGACATCCCGGCCTCGGCCGATCAGGTCTGGCAATTGATCGGCGGCTTCAACACGCTGCCGGACTGGCTGCCTTTCATTCCCAACAGTGAACTGAGCGAAGGCGGTCGCGTGCGCACCCTGCAAACCGCCGATGGCGGCGTGGTGATCGAGCGCCTGCAAGCGTTCGACAACGCCGCCAGGACCTACAGCTACTCGATCGAACAGGCGCCGTTCCCGGCCACGGATTACCTGGCGACGATCAAGGTCGAAGCCCAGGGGCAGGGCGCCCGGGTGACATGGTCGGGTCGCTTCAACGCCAAGGGTGTGAGCGATGAGGAAGTGGTGGCGCTGTTCAGCGGCATCTATCAGGGTGGGCTTGAAGCACTGCGGGCCAATTACCCGGCCTGATCAATCCAACAAAAACCTGTGGGAGCTGGCTTGCCAGCGATAGCGGCGGTCCAGTCAATACCGATATCGACTGAAGCACCGTCATCGCTGGCAAGCCAGCTCCCACAGGGGATCGCATGTTTTCAGGACCGCGGATCGTAGGAGTGAGCCTGCTCGCGATAGCGGTGGGTCATTCAACAAATAGGTTGGCTGATCCACCATCATCGCGAGCAGGCTCACTCCCACAGGGGATCAGGAGTTGGCGATCAAACTCTGCCGACAATCGAGCACCAGTTTCGCCCCGCCCAGCTCACTGCTGCCCACTTCAAGATTGAAGCCATGCAGGCTGACAATCGCCGCCACAATCGACAGGCCCAGACCAAAGCCGCTCTGCGGTTGCCCGCCCTCGGCGCGATAAAAGCGCTGGAACACCGCCTCGCGCTCGGCCTCGGGAATCCCCGGCCCGGAATCGTGAACCTCGATGCGCGTATGCCCGCCATCATTCACGCCACGCAGAATCACCGTGCCGCCCGCCGGGGTGAACTTGATCGAGTTGCTCAGCAGGTTTGCCAGGGCCTCGAACAACAACGCCCGGTCGCCATTGAGCGGCGGCAGGGTTTCCGGCATGTTCAGCACGAACAGCAGTTCACCTTCCTCGGCCAGGGGCAGATAGAACTCATGCAATTCTTCCAGCAACTGCACCGGGTCCAGCTCGACGAAACCCGAGCGCCGCTGGCGATCTTCCAGTTCGGAAATCCGCAGCAATCCGCGAAACCGCGCCATCAGCGTATCCGCTTCCGCCAGCACCAGATCCAGTTGCGCCGCTTCCTGTGAACCTTCACCGGCCTGCTGCTGCATGCGATACAACTGCGCGCGCAAACGCGTCAGCGGCGTACGCAAGTCATGGGCGATGTTGTCGCACACGCCTTTGACTTCATGCATCAGCCGTTCGATGCGATCGAGCATGGCGTTGACGATGGCGGCGAGCATGTCCAGTTCATCGCGGCGATTGGACAGCGGCAAGCGGTGAGTCAGGTCGCCGGCGACAATTGCCTGGGCGCTGTCCTGAATTGCCCGGATACGGCGCATCGGCCGGCGGCGCAGCAGATGCCAACCGGCAATCCCCGGCAGGATCGTCAGCGACACCCCCCAGAACAACGCATGCAGGATGATCCGCGTCACCGCGAACAACGAACCGTTATCGCGCAACAACACCAGCCAGCGACCGTCGCGGGTCTGGGTCGCCACCGCGTCGCAACTGTCGGCGGGCAGGGTCGGGTCGTCGGAGTCGGCGCAGTCGTCGAGCGTGTGGATCTTGCCATCCAGCGGCAGACCTTCGGGCAACTGCTGCAGGGCGCCGCCGAGGTACACGCCCTGGGCATCGAACAGGCCATAGGCGTCGATGCCGCGGATATCGAAGGTCATGCTGGCGGCGAGGGCTTCTTCCAGTTGCTCACCGCGAAAGTGCGAAAACAGATGCTGACGTTGCATCAGCGAATGCTTGGCGAGGTTGTCGAGGTAACCGGAGACCTCGAAATACATGACCCCCATGAGGATCGCGCTCCACGCCACGAACAGCGAACTGTACAGCGCCAGCAGTCGACTGCTGGAGGAACGCCAGCCGTCAGACGGGTTCGGCAATGACATAACCCGAGCCCCGTACCGTGCGAATCAGCGGAACATTGCCCGCCGCGTCGATCTTCTTGCGCAGACGACCGATGTGTACGTCGATCAGGTTGGTGCCCGGGTCGAAGTGATAGCCCCAGACTTCTTCGAAAATCATCATTCGCGACAGGATCTGGCCGCTGTTGCGCATGAGGAATTCCAGCAGCTTGTATTCGGTCGGCAGCAGCGTCAGCACTTGCTCGGCACGGCGCGCTTCGTGGCTGATCAGGTCCAGTTCAAGGTCGGCGACCTGCAGCGTGGTGGCCTGAGTGGCGACACTGTTCTGGCGGCGCAGCAGCACTTCCACGCGCGCCGCCATTTCATCGGTGGCGAACGGTTTGGTCAGATAGTCATCGCCGCCGGCCCGCAAGCCGCGCACGCGCTCATCGACGTCGGAGAGCGCGCTGATCATCAGAATCGGCGTCGCCACGCCCATGGTGCGCAAGGTGGTCACGATGGCCAGGCCATCGAGTTCCGGCAGCATGCGGTCGAGGGTGATCAGGTCGTAGTTGCCGCTGACGGCACGGTCGAGGCCTTCGCGGCCATTGTCGACCCAATCCACTTGCAGGCCGTGGCTGCTGAGTTCGGCGACGATTTCACGGGCAGTCACGGCGTCGTCTTCGATGGTCAAAATACGAGTCATAGAGCAAGCCTTGATCGGTTCAAACGGAATGGCAGCATTTTGCCAAGTATTTTCCGGCGCGCTTTAAATTAACTTTCATGTATAGCCTGTCACTCCTGCAAATTCCGACAGCGTTGCGGATTTGTCTTCAATGCATAAAACCCGCTGCTTTCGGCCGATTGTTGCAAATTGCATGGTCATAAGAAGTTCAGTCTTTTTAACCTGTTGAAAAATAACGACTTATTTAAAGTTGGCGAATGGCACGGTCGCTGCAATTCATCTGATGACGAGTTGTAACACCATTTTTCATGCCTGGAGCACTACAACAATGAATAGATCCCCTGATGGGTTTTATCCTGCCTTCGAAGGAGAGTCGAGCAACGTGTCAGGCGTGTCCTGGGGCGCGATTTTCGCGGGCGCAGCAGCGGCTGCAGCACTGTCGATGATTTTGGTGCTGCTTGGCTTCGGTTTGGGATTCTCTGCCGTTTCACCTTGGGCCGGAGAGGGCGTGAGCGCCAAGAGCCTGGGGATTTCGACGATTGTCTGGCTGGCGGCGACGCAAATCATCGCTTCGGGCCTCGGTGGTTACATCGCCGGTCGCCTGCGCGTTAAGTGGGCCAACATGCACGGCGATGAAGTGTATTTCCGTGATACCGCCCATGGTTTCCTTGCTTGGTGTGTTGCCACGCTGGTAACTGCAGTGCTGGTGGTCGGTTCGGTCAGCAGTGTAATCAGCGGAGGTGTGCAGGCCGGTGCCAGTGTTGCCGGTGGCGCAGCGGCTGCCGCGACTCAAGCGGCCGGTACTGCCGCAGCCAACACCAACAGCGACCAGTACGGTTACTTTGTCGACAGCCTGTTCCGTGACGACCGCCCAGCGTCCGTCAGCGACGACGCCGCCCACGGTGCGGTGACCCGCATCTTCGCCCAGAGCCTGGCCAACGGCCAACTCAGCCCTGAAGACCGTACCTACCTCGCACAACTGGTCGCACAACGGACCAACCTGAGTCAGGCCGACGCCGAGAAACGTGTCGACGACGTCTATGCCCGCACTCAGAAAGCCATCGCTGACGCCAAAGTCAAAGCCCAACAGGCTGCCGACACCGCTGCCAAAGTCGCTGCCTGGACTTCGCTGTGGATGTTCATTGCACTGTTGGCCGGTGCGTTCTTCGCCAGCCTCGCAGCCACCTTCGGCGGTCGTCGCCGGGACGCGGTCGAGTACGTCGAAGTCGAAACCTACGCCACCACCACCACACTGCCTCCAGTTCGTTAACAAGGAGAATCACCATGCGCTCTCTACTTCTGTTCTTCCTCGGTGTGCCGATCCCGATCATCATCCTGATCGCCCTGTTCGTACACTGATCCGTTTGCTCTATTGAGGCCCATGCCTCGGCCGCTTTCACTTCACGGTGAAAGCGGCTTTTTCATGCCCGCCACATACCCCCTGTAGGAGCTGCCGCAGGCTGCGATCTTTTGATGTTGTTTTTTAGAAGCAAGATCAAAAGATCGCAGCCTGCGGCAGCTCCTACATTGTTCGTGTGAGGGGAGGAGGATTTGTCGACCTGGATCAATATTCACTCTCGCAATATCACCTAACTTAAATGATCCAGGCCCCTTGTCGCGGTATCGACTACAGTGCTCCGGTGCGCAATTTGCTGCGCTCATGGAGTAGCCTGGCAGACCCCCATCAAACAAACAGAACGGGTCGCCAGGCAGAGCGCAGCAAGGAGCTGACGTAACCCCACCCTGAACCTTTTCACGGATGAACTTCGTAATGCACTGCCTAGAACGCACCTTCGATATCCAGCCCCTGACCCAGGCGGATATGACCGTCCACATCAACGGCCAAGCGGTTACCGCGGCCATCGGCGAAACCGTCCTCAGCGTGATTCAGTCCCTCGGCGTGCGCCAGGTCGCGCGCAATGACCACAACCAGATCAGCGGCGCCTACTGCGGCATGGGCGTGTGCCAGTGCTGTCTGGTGAAAATCAACGGTCGCCACAAGCGCCGCGCCTGTCAGACCGTGGTACGCGAGGGCATGCAGGTTGAAACCCAGGTCAACCGCATCAACGAGCAGGAGGTTGTATGAGCCTGCAACCGGTGATCGTCGGCGGTGGTCCGGCGGGGATGGCGGCGGCCATCGAACTGGCGCGCCACGGTGTGCGCTGCACCTTGCTCGAAGAAGCCTCGCGCCTCGGCGGCGTGGTCTATCGCGGGCCGCTGCGTGACGGCGTGCAACTGGATTATCTGGGGCCACGCTATTCCGAAGCCTTGAGCACACTGCACGGTGATTTCCAGGAGCAATCCGGGCTGATCGACGTGCGCCTCAATCACCGCGTGGTCGGCGCCGAAGGCACCCGTGCGCTGGTGGTGCTCGACGGCGATGAGCAACTGCACGAGATCGAATACCCGCAATTGCTGCTGGCCGCCGGTTGCCACGAGCGCAGCGTGCCGTTCCCCGGCTGGACCCTGCCGGGGGTGATCATGCTCGGCGGCCTGCAACTGCAAATCAAAAGTGGCGTGGTCAAGCCGCAAGGGCCGGTGATCATTGCCGGCACCGGGCCGCTGCTGCCGCTGGTGGCGACCCAGTTGCATGCGTCCGGGGTCAAGGTCGCGGGGGTGTATGAGGCCTGCGCCTTCGGCAAGATCGCCCGCGAGAGCCTGGCGCTGCTGAACAAACCGCAGCTGTTCCTCGACGGCCTGAGCATGCTTGCTTATCTGAAACTGCACGGCATCCCGATGAACTATGGCTGGGGCGTGGTCGAAGCGCATGGCGAAGGTGAACTGAAGAGCGTGACTGTTGCGCCGTATTCGGCCAGTTGGGAACCTGATCTGACTCGGATCGAGCGCTTCGAAGCCCAGACCCTGGCAGTCGGTTACGGCTTCATCCCGCGCACCCAACTCAGTCAGCAGATGGGCCTCGATCACGGTTTCAGCGACGACGGCTATCTGCGCGCCAATTCCAATGTGTGGCAGCAAAGCAACGAACCGCACGTGCATCTGGCCGGTGACATGGGCGGGATTCGCGGCGGTGAAGCGGCGATGCTTGCGGGCAAGATCGCCGCGACCTCGATCCTCCTGCAACGCGGGGTGATCGAAGAAGAGTTGGCGCGGGTTCGCCGCGACCGCTATCTGGGCAAACTCAAATCCATCGTGCGTTTTCGCGCAGCCGTCGACCGTTACACCGAACGCGGTGTCGGCCAGACCGCTTTGCCGGCCGCCGACACGGTGATCTGCCGCTGCGAACACGCGACCCGCGCCGACATCGATCTGGCGCTGGAGCAGGGCGTGCAGGACATCGCCAGCCTGAAGATGCGCACCCGCGTCAGCATGGGCGATTGTCAGGGGCGGATGTGCGTCGGCTATTGCAGCGACCGCCTGCGTCAGGCCACCGGGCGCAAGGACGTCGGCTGGCTGCGGCCGCGTTTTCCGATCGATCCGATTCCATTTTCCGCTTTCCAGTCCGTCGGCACGGAGGCCGCTTCCCATGAGTAAGTTCTATGACGTGGTCATTGCCGGTGGCGGCGTGATCGGGGCGTCCTGCGCCTATCAATTGTCCAAGCGCCAGGGCCTCAAGGTGGCGGTGATCGACGCCAAGCGCCCGGGCAACGCGACCCGCGCTTCGGCCGGAGGCTTGTGGGCCATCGGCGAGTCGGTGGGGCTTGGCTGCGGGGTGATTTTCTTCCGCATGATGTCGGCCAACCGCAAGCGCGAAACCCAGGGCGCCGCGGTGGCGGTGGACGCCAGCACGCCGCACATCCTGCCGGCGTCGTTCTTCGATTTCGCCTTGCAGTCCAATGCGCTGTACCCGCAACTGCACCGCGAGTTGATCGACAAGCACGGGATGGATTTCAAGTTCGAAAAGACCGGGCTGAAGTTCGTCATTTATGACGACGAAGACCGGCTCTATGCCGAGCACATTGTCAGCTGCATTCCGCATCTGGCCGATCAGGTGCGCTGGCTCGATCAGGCCGCGCTGCGTGAAGCCGAACCGAGCGTCAGCCACGAGGCCCGGGGTGCGCTGGAGTTTCTCTGCGATCACCAGGTCAGCCCGTTCCGCCTCGCCGATGCCTACATGGAAGGCGCGCGGCAGAATGGCGTCGATATCTTCGTCAACACCAACGTCACCGGTGTGTTGCACCACGGCAGTCGCGTGACTGGCGTGCAGACGGCCGAGGAGGGCGTGTTCCACTGCAAGACCCTGATCAACGCCGCTGGTGCGTGGGCGGCGGATTTGAGCGAGTGGGCCACCGGTGTGCGGATTCCGGTGAAACCGGTCAAGGGCCAGATTCTGCTGACCGAGCGCATGCCGAAGATCCTCAACGGCTGCCTGACCACCAGCGACTGCTATGTGGCGCAGAAGGACAACGGCGAGATCCTGATCGGCAGCACCACCGAAGACAAAGGTTTCGACGTCACCACCACCTACCCGGAAATCGCCGGGCTGGTGCAGGGCGCGGTGCGTTGCCTGCCAGAACTCAAGGACGTCAATCTCAAGCGCACCTGGGCCGGCTTGCGCCCGGGCTCGCCGGATGAACTGCCGATCCTGGGGCCGATGCGCGGGGTGGAGGGTTACCTGAATGCCTGCGGGCACTTCCGCACCGGCATCCTGACCTCGGCGATTACCGGGGTGTTGCTGGACAAACTGGTCAACCAGGAAGCGCTGCCGCTGGATATCACACCGTTCCTCGCGGACCGCTTTGAGACTGCACCGGTCAAGCAAGAGCGCGAATTAGAGCTGGCCTGACCCAATCCCCTGTAGGAGCTGCCGCAGGCTGCGATCTTTTGATCTTGATCTTAAAAAGCAAGATCAAAAGATCGCAGCCTGCGGCAGCTCCTACAGGGTTTTCGGGCGTTCACAAAACCTGTGGGAGCGGGCTTGCCCGCGAAGGCGTCAGGCCTGTCGGTACGAAATCTGGATCTGGGCAAGGAGGTCAGGCCTTGCGCGCTTCCTCTTCCAGTTGATCCGACTCGAACAATCGCGCCAGCTCCGCCCGGGCTTCTTGGGCGGTTTGCAGGACTTTGGCGGCGTCGTCGTAGATCGCGTGCTGGGCTTCCAGCACCTGCTCATCGTGATGTTTGAAGCGCTTGATCCGCGCATCGGCCTGGGCCTGGGTCAGACCCAGCCCGACCAGCGTGCGCCGGCTCATTTCCAGGCTTGAGTAATAGGTCTCGCGAATCGCTTCGGCGCCGACATCCACCAGACGATGCACATGCTGACGGTTGCGCGCCCGGGCGATGATTTTCATGTGCGGATACAGCTTGCGCACGATCTCGGCGGTCTTGATGTTGGTCTCCGGGTCATCCGTGGCAATGACAAAATATTCTGCCTCGCCCACCTTCGCCGCATTGAGGATTTCCGGGCGCATCGGGTCGCCATAGAACACCGGTACGCCACCAAAACTGCGCGACAGTTCGATGGTTTCCACCGAGGTGTCCAGCGCCACGAACTTGATGTTCTGTGCGCGCAGAATCCGCGCCACGATCTGGCCCATCCGCCCCATGCCGGCGATCACCACGCGTGGTGCTTCGGTGTCGATTTCGCGGAATTTCTCCGGCACCTCCACCGGCTGCACTTTCGGGCTGACCAGTCGCGCACAGATCAACAGCAGCAACGGCGTCAAGGCCATCGACAGAGTGATGGTCAGTACCAGCAAGTCATACAGGCGCGGTTCGAACAGGCCCTGATCGCGACCGATCTTGAACACCACAAAGGCAAATTCACCGCCGGCCGCAAGGACGATACCGAGGCGGATCGCACTGACTTTGGTCAGCCCACCGGCCAGGCGCCCGACCACAAACAGCAGCGGCAACTTCAAGCCGATCAGCAGCAGCGTCAGGCCCAGCACGGTGATCGGCGCACTCAGCAGCAGACTCAGGTTGGCGCCCATGCCGACGCTGATGAAAAACAACCCGAGCAGCAAGCCCTTGAACGGCTCGATCTGCGCTTCCAGTTCATGGCGATATTCCGAATCCGCCAGCAGCAGGCCAGCGAGGAAAGCCCCAAGCGCCATCGACACGCCCACCAGATCCATCAGCCACGCCGTACCGATCACCACCAGCAATGCGGTGGCGGTGGACACCTCCGGCAGACCGGTTTTCGCCACCACGCGGAACACCGGACGCAACAGATAACGCCCGCCGACCACCACCACGGCGATCCCGCCGAGCACTTGCAGACCGTGGTTCAGGCTTTCCGCGTTGCTGCTGGCGTGGGCGCTGCCGGCGAGCATCGGCACCAGCGCGATCAACGGGATCGCCGCGATGTCCTGAAACAGCAGAATCGCAAACGCCAGCCGCCCATGCGGGCTGGTCAGTTCCTTGCGCTCGGCCAGGCTTTGCAGGCCGAATGCGGTGGACGACAGCGCCAGACCGAGGCCGAGCACAATCGCACTGTTCAGCGGCTGACCGAACACGTACAACGCCAGCACGCCGATCACCGCCGCCGTCAGCAGCACCTGCGCCAGACCCACGCCGAATACCGATTTGCGCATCACCCACAAGCGCCGTGGCGACAGCTCAAGGCCGATGATGAACAGCAGCAACACCACGCCCAGTTCGGAAATATGCGCGACGCTCTGCGGATTACCGATCAGACCGAGCACCGACGGGCCGATGATCACCCCCGCCAACAG
Source organism: Pseudomonas sp. LF020 (assembly GCF_053456425.1). Taxonomy (NCBI): domain Bacteria; kingdom Pseudomonadati; phylum Pseudomonadota; class Gammaproteobacteria; order Pseudomonadales; family Pseudomonadaceae; genus Pseudomonas; species Pseudomonas sp. LF020. The sequence continues at coordinate 128,445 of NZ_JBRFIX010000012.1, read as the reverse complement.
ATAACCGAGCACCGCGCCCAGTTGCAGACGTTTGGCCAAGGGCACGGTGAGCACCGCTGCGAAGAGAAACACGACAGCGGCTTGTAACAGATTGCCTTCATGGGGCATGACACAACTCCTGACAGCGGTACGGCGGGGGCAACAAGGATAAAGGCTGAATCGATTCAAGATCCACCGAAGATCCCTGTAGGAGCTGCCGCAGGCTGCGATCTTTTGATGTTGTTTTTGAGGATCAATATCAAGATCAAAAGATCGCAGCCTGCGGCAGCTCCTACAGGGGGGCGGTGTGAGTCTGTAATAATTTGCATCAGTTGGTTACATTGATAGCCTTTGCGAATCAATTCCTGCGAGTCCCGCCATGGCCATCAACTTCGATCTCAACGACCTGCAAGCCTTTCGCGCCGTGGTCGAGCAGGGCAGTTTTCGCAAGGCTGCCGACACCGTGCGCCTGTCGCAACCGGCCCTGAGCAGACGCATCGAAAAGCTTGAAGACGCACTGGGCGTGAAACTGTTCGAGCGCTCCACGCGCAAGGTCAGCCTGACCCAGGCCGGGCGCGGGTTCATGCCCAGCGTCGAACGCTTGCTCGATGATCTGGATGTGGCGTTGTTGGGCATCAGTGAAGTGGCTTCCACGCGTCTGGGCCACGTTACCGTTGCCTGCGTGCCGTCGGCGGCGTATTACTTCATGCCGCGAGTGGTCGCCCGCTATCACCAGCAATTTCCACGGATCAAGGTCAAAGTCCTCGACTCCAGCGCCCACGATGTGCTCAGCGCGGTGGTCAATGGCGAGGCGGATTTCGGTTTGAGTTTCCTCGGCACGCAGGATGCCAAAGTCGATTTCGAACCGCTTGTGCAGGAGTGCTATGTGGTCGCCTGTCGTCGCGATCACCCGTTGGCCGGACGCAGCAGCGTGAGCTGGGACGAGTTCTATCAGCAGGACTACATCTCGCTCGACAAGACGTCCGGCAACCGTTTCCTGCTCGATCAGGCCTTGAGCAGCGTGGTGCCGCAGCGCCAAAGCATCTGCGAGACGCGACACGTGACGACGATGATCGGTCTGGTGGAAGCGGGGCTGGGAGTGGCGGCGGTGCCGTTGATGGCGATGCCCGGACCGGATCATCCGATTCTGACGCGAGTGCCGTTGACCGATCCGCAAGTGATGCGCAGTGTCGGCATCATCAAGCGCCGGGGTCGCACGTTGACCCCGGCGGCATTGGAACTGGAGCGGCTGGTGGTGGCAATGAAAGTCCAGCCGCCAACGATCAGCGCTTGACCGAATCCAGCCCGGTGGCCTGCACGTCAGCCTGAGCGGCAGGCGCGGCGAGGTAGTCGAGCAAGGCCTTGGCCTCTTTCGGATGCTGCGCGCCGACCGGGATGCCGGCGGCGAAGCGCGTCACCGACTGCACCGACTCCGGAATCTTCCCGACAAAGCTCACCCCCGGCACCGGCAGCAATTCGCTGACCTGCTGGAAGCCCAGTTGATAATCGCCGGTGGCGACCACCGAGCCGACCGGGACTTTCGGGATCATCTTCGCTTTCGGTTTCAGTTGATCCTCGACACCGAGTTTGTTGAACAACTCCTTCTCGATGTACACGCCGCTGGCGCTGTCGGAGTAGGCCACCGATTGTGCGTCGAGCAGGGTTTTCTTCAGGCTTTCGACGCTGCTGATGTCCGGCTTCGGCGCGCCTTCACGCACCACCAGACCGATCCGCGAATCCGCCAGTTCGACCCGCGAGGCCGGGTCGACCTTGCCTTGTTTGATCAGGTCGTCGAGAGCGTAGCCGACCATGATCACCACGTCGGCGTGTTCGCCGCGGGCGAGGCGATTGGGGATCGCCTCCGGGGCTTTGCCCATCGATGGGCCGAGTTGGGTGTCGAGGGTGTTGCCGGTCGCCGCCGCGAATTTCGGGCCGAGGATTTTGTAGGCGGCGGTGAAGCCGCCCGACGTCATCACATTCAGCTGTTCAGCATGGGCCAGGGCGCTGAAAGCGAAGAGGGCGATGGCGCCGAGATTGATCAGTTTTTTCAAGGTGATTGCTCCTTATGCGGCAACCGGTTGCAAACGGCCGCCTGCGCGGCGATAGAGGTACAACGTGGCGCACAACGCGCACAGCGCACCGACGCTCATCCAGTAACCCGGCGCGGCTTTGTCGCCGGTGTACTGGATCAGGAAGGTCGACATCGCCGGGGTGAAACCGCCGAAAATCGCGGTCGCCAGGCTGTAGGCGAGGGAGAAACCGGCCACCCGCACTTCCACCGGCATGATCTCGGTCAGCGCCGGAATCATCGCGCCGTTGTACATGCCGTAGATGAACGACAGCCACAGCAGCGACAGCAACATGTGACTGAAGCTCGGCGCCTGCACCAGGTACGACAGCGCCGGATAGGTACTGGCCAGGGCCAGCAGTGACATGGCGATCAGCACCGGGCGCCGGCCGATGCGGTCGGACAACATGCCGCCAATCGGCAACCAGAAGAAGTTCGATACGCCGACCAGCAAGGTCACCAGCAACGCATCGGAAGTGCTCAGGTGCAGCACGGTCTTGCCGAAGGTCGGCGCGTACACGGTGATCAGGTAGAACGCAGTGGTGGTCAGCGCGACCATCAGCATGCCGCCGAGTACCACGCCCCAGTTCTGGCCGAGGGTGCGGAACACTTCCTTCATGCTCGGGCGGTGTTTGCGTGCAGCGAATTCTTCGGTCTCCGCCAGGTTACGGCGCAGCAGGAAGATGAACGGCACGATCATGCAACCGACGAAAAACGGAATCCGCCAGCCCCAATCGGCCACCACGCTCGGCGCCATCCACGCGTTCAGCGCATAGCCCAAGGCTGCCGCGACGATGATCGCCACTTGCTGACTGGCCGACTGCCAGGCCGTGAAAAAGCCCTTGCGGCCGGGCGTGGCGATTTCGGACAAGTACACCGAAACACCACCCAGTTCCGCACCGGCGGAGAAGCCTTGCAACAGCCTTCCGATCAACACCAGCGCCGGCGCGAACAGACCAATGGTCTCGTATCCGGGCACCAGCACAATCAGGATCGTGCCGCTGGCCATGATCGACAGGGTGACGATCAACCCTTTGCGCCGACCGACGTCATCGATGTAGGCGCCGAGGACGATCGCCCCCAGCGGACGCATCAGAAAGCCTGCGCCGAATACGGCAAAAGTCATCATCAGTGAAGCGAACTCACTGCTCGCCGGGAAGAACACCGCCGCAATCTGCGTGGCGTAGAAGCCGAACAGAAAGAAGTCGAACTGTTCGAGGAAGTTGCCCGAGGTGACCCGGAAAATGGCGCCGGCTCGCGAGCCGCCGTGTGGGATTGAGGCTGTCATAGAAAAATCTCCACCGCTTTTATGACGTGCGCGACGTGGAAGCGGCGCACGGTTGTTATTGCGGCGGATGGTCGCGCAGGTGTAACCGGATGTTAATTGCATTGTTGGCATGGATTGATGCGCAAAGCGGATCAATCCTGAAAATACCGTCTAACCTGTGGGAGCCAGCCTGCTCGCGAAAGCGGTGTGTCAGTCGTGGAGATGTTGCATATGCCGACGCCATCGCTGGCAAGCCAGCTCCCACCGTTTCTGCGGTGTGCCCACTGTTCCGGCACCGCCAAAAAACCCTGTGGGAGCTGGCTTGCCAGCGATGGCGGAGTATCTGTTCAATCAAATCCATCGCCAGCCCAGGCAAAAAAACAAGGAATGATTTCCTGACTCAGCAGTCGGAGTACAGGCATCACCCATCTGAAGGAGGTTCACCGATGAACAGCAAAACCCTAATCGCCAGCCTGGCCCTCGTCGCCGGCATTGCCGGGATCAGCCCACTAGTTCAAGCGGCGCAAACCTCAAGCGAACCCACCGTCCAATCGCCGACCAGCGACCGCGAGTTGAAGGTCAACGACCGCGCCCCGGACATCTATCAGCGCAGCGACAAAGCGTTGAAAAACTGGAAACAGAAAGGCTTGAAAGCGCCGATCGACCAGGCGCAGTGGGTGCAGATCAACGACAAGTACGTGATGGTCATGATCACCAATGGCACTATCGTTGAGATGCAGCCTGTCGAGCGTTAATCCCCCGACTCAAAGGCCCTGCGCATGCACTCGTGCAGGGCTTCCCGCCCCAAAATCCTCCTGTGTCTGGCCTCCTGCATCGCCAGATTCACAATCCGCGAATTAATAGCGTTGCTCTGCGCCATCGGCTTGCCAATCACCGGCATTTCTGGGAAAACGGCCGCCAGTTAAGCAATTGAGTGAATGTCATGACGGATGAACTGCAGGTAATCGAACTCCAAGTGGGCGAGGGCAAGGCTGCCGTCAAAGGCGCGCTGATTACCACCCATTACACCGGCTGGCTGGAAGACGGCAGCGAGTTCGATTCTTCCCACAGCCGTGGCAAACCTTTCCAGTGCGTGATTGGCACGGGCCGGGTGATCAAGGGCTGGGATCAAGGGCTGATGGGCATGCAAGTGGGCGGCAAGCGCAAACTGCTGGTGCCGGCGCATTTGGGCTACGGCGAGCGAACGATGGGCAAGATTCCGCCGCATTCGAATCTGGTGTTCGAGATTGAATTGCTGGAGGTTTTGACGCGGGAGGATTGAGGCGGCTAAACGCCGATCAATCAATGTCCATGCAATCTGTGGCGAGGGGATTTATCCCCGATGGACTGCGCAGCAGGCCTTCTCTTGAGGTATCGCTTCGCGATCCCCCTCGCCACGATCACTCAGGCTGCAATTGCCATCGCGTCCAGCGTCTCAGCCACTGTCCTTGCAAGTGACGGAAACCGGCGTTTCACCCGCTGCAGCGCTGGGAGTACAGCCTCCATTTCAAGCTCGTCGAGTTTCCCCAGAGCGGCCACGGCCGAGGCCACAATTGTTTCCCGCTCGCTTTCAAACAACACCAGGCATGCGTTCTGCGCCCAGCGTCGATCCCGTTCGTTGAGGCCCATGGCGACTAATGCGGCGACGACGTGGGCATCTGTTTTATTGGTCATGTGAAATTCTCCTTTGCGCCGTTTTCCTTGTGGCGAGGGAGCTTGCTCCCGCTGGGTTGCGAAGCGACCCCAAGCCCCATCGTTCCGGATCGGATCCGGATTCTCGACTGCCGTGCAGTCGAGCGGGAGCAAGCTCCCTCGCCACAGGGACGCTTTTCAATTTCTGATCGGGGGCTCGAGGTTGTCGAGGGCACGGTTGACGGCGAGTTCGCCTAGCATCACCACTTGCTGGATGCCGAGCAGGGTGTTGCGGTAGGGCGTGTCGAGGAGACTGGCGAAGTCACTGAGCATGATGCTGGCCGAGGCCATGGATTCGCAGGCGTGGGCCAGCAGTTCTTCGTTGTGCATGTCTGGCGCGACAACGAACATGTGGCTGGGTTTGCGCGGTTGTGGGGATGGCGGTTTCAGGTAGTGGTCGAGGGCGCGTTCGGCGGCTTCGTGAAGTTTTCTGGAATTGGGGTCGGAGTAGGGGGACGTTGATTCGGGGTCAGGTATTGCGTCCGCTTCAGGCGGATTTGGCGTCACTTTAAACATTTGCTGGGTAACCTCAATGAGGCTGACACGTACTTGCGACTAAACAATAGGTGGCAGCTGTACGCAGGTTAGTCGACCAGTACCCAAGCATTACCGGCGCGCCCGAGAGCGCCCTGCGCACAGCCGCCATTGAGCGCAGGCGTAGAGATGCCTGACTGAATAACAGCTTGCGAACTTGAGGTAACACCGAGCGACTAAACCCGATCACTGACCATTCAGTGACGCGAACCAAGTTACCGATGCCCCCCAAACCGCACAAGCCGGCGGATTCTGGCGTAGTTGTAGGCAAAGGCGCAAGGCGATGTAGCCTGCTGGATGATGCCGAAATGATGCTGCATTTTTCAGCGTGACATCGCCAGCAGGCTGGCCCCTACAGGGGAGTCTGCGTCCGGCGCAGAGCAGGCAACACCACCAAACTGATGTAGGAGTGAGCTTGCTCGCGATGAGGGCGGCACATTCAACATCTATGTGATCAGACATATCGCTATCGCGAGCAGGCTCACTCCTACAGGAGATTGAAGTCGCTTTCAGCATCCCGTTCATCCCTTGAATGCTCACCGAACTTGCGATTACCCAAGCCATCGGCGACCATGCCTGCCATATAGGGGTAGGGGGTATAGGTATGTCGCACATTCACGAACACAAAGACGAGCTGCTCAACCGCGTGCGGCGGATTGCCGGGCAGGTGCTGGCCGTTGAAAAAGCGCTGGAGGGCGATGCCGATTGCGCCAAGACCTTGCATCTGGTGGCGGCGATTCGTGGGGCGGTCAACGGGTTGATGGAGCAGTTCATCGAGGCCCACACCCGTGAGCACGTGGCCCATCCCGATCTCACTGACGGACAGCGCGCCCAGGGCGCGGAAGATCTGCTGCAAGCCATCCGCCGTTATGCCAAATAGAGCACACGCATCATGAGCCTGACCCCAAACGCTGACCGTTTCAGCCACGATCACCAGTTCCTCGGCGCGTCCCACGACGAAAACGCCCGCCGCACTCTGTGGGTGGTGGCGCTGACCTTCGTGATGATGATCGGCGAGATCGCCGCCGGTTACCTCACCGGCTCCATGGCCCTGCTGGCCGACGGTTTCCACATGGCGACCCATGCCGGCGCGTTGGGCATCGCTGCGGCGGCCTATGGTTTTGCCCGGCGCAATGCCAATAACCGCCGTTACAGTTTCGGCACCGGCAAGGTCGGCGATCTGGCCGGATTTGCTTCGGCGATGGTGCTGGGCCTGGTGTCGCTGGGCATCGCCGGCGAATCGGTTTTTCGGCTGTTTGAACCTACCTCGGTGGCATTCGGCGAAGCGACGGTGATTGCCATCGTCGGGCTAGGCGTAAACATCCTCAGCGCCTTCCTGCTGATGGGCCATCACGGCCATGACCACAGCCATCAGCATGATCACGGCCACGACCATCATCACCATCACGACAACAACCTGCGTTCGGCCTACGTCCATGTGCTGGCCGACGCCCTGACCTCTGTGCTGGCGATTGCCGCGTTGCTGGCCGGGCGCTATCTCGGTTGGGTATGGCTGGACCCGGCGATGGGGATTGTCGGCTCGATTGTCATCGCGAAGTGGGCCTACAACCTGATGCGCGATAGCGCCGCGGTGCTGCTCGACACCACCGACGAGCCGGTGGCAGCGGAGATCCGCGAGCTGCTGGAAACCTCTGACGATGTGCGCATCAGCGATCTGCATGTCTGGCAGGTCGGCCCGCAGTCGCGGGCGGCGATTGTCAGTGTGGTCGCGGCGGCGGGTGTGACGGCGGAGGCGATTCGCGAGCGGCTGGCACCGGTGCATGAGTTGTCGCACCTGACCATCGAGCTGCGCAGCGCCTAAGGCTGTAGCGCGTCGAACAGTGGTATCCGCCCATTGAGGGATGGGCGGTAATGCCACGTCAGTTGTTGCAGATTCATACCCTGATCAAGGATTTTTCTGACAGTCGCAGCGGCAATGCTCAGCGCCAGTGTCTGCCCCGGACACTGATGCCGCCCGCTGCCAAAACTGAAACTGCGCCGGTCAGGACGATTCAGCACAAATCGCTCAGGCTCCTCATTTAACGAGGGATCGCGGTTGGCCGAGGCCAGCAGCAACAGAATCACTTCGCCGGCCTCAAGCCGCACACCATCGATCTCACAAGTCTGCGCGACAAACCGCCGAGTGTTCTGCACTGGCGGATCAAAGCGCTGAACCTCGGCCAACAGCGCGTCCACAGAGGCATCGCGCAACTCGGGCTGACGTCGCAGCGCTAACAGTGCATTGCCGATTAGCCCGGCAGTTGCTTCAAACGTCTGCGAACAGAGACCGATCAGGTTGGCGATCAGGCTTTCCCCGTCACCGGCAAATCGCTGCTCGATGGCCTTGAGCAAATCGCTATCGGCTTCGGCCAGCAATTCGATGAAATAACCGTGCAATTGCTCCGCCGCCGCATGCGCCGCCGCCAGTTGCAGGTCATTGCTCAGCGGCGACAGGCAGGCGACGAAATCCGCGGTCAGCTCACTGATGGCCCGGCCCTGCGCCGGGGTGAAGCCGAGCAGCGCCGCGACCACACACACCGGGCCGCGAAACATCGCCTTATACAAGCCGTCGGCGTCCGCTGTCATCAGACGCGCGGCCACCAGTGCCTGTACTTGCTCGTCATCTATCAACTGCAGTGACGGCTCGATTGCCACACGCGGACAGCGTTGACGTTCGCCATCGTTCATCCGCATCAACTGCCCGAACACCTTGCCGGCCAGCCCCGAGGCAATCGCCTTGGGCACCGGCTCCTGCAGCGGTCGCACCCGACAATCGGCATGCGTCAGCACCGCACACACTGCTCGGGCGCTGCTGGCGACCCACAGCTTCAATCCATGATCAAAGGTCAGTCCGCCCTCGGCGCGTAGTTTGGCGTAGTAGGGGTAGGGATCGGCATGCGTCGCAGCGATGATCGGGTCCATGGTTCACAGCCTTGTCGTCGGGAAAGTGATGCGAGTATCTTCAGTTCGCAGCGACGACGATTCGTCGGGGAGCGAAATATGCACGCAGAACATCAACACATCGGCGTTTCGCAGGTGGCGGCCGCCATCGCCGAACCGGCACGCACGAAGATCCTCTGCTCGCTGATGGACGGCCACGCCCGCACCAGCACTGAATTGGCCGCCGTTGCCGAGGTCAGCGCTTCCACCGCCAGTGCACACTTGGCCAAACTCAAGGATCTATCGCTGGTGCGCCTGCATGTGCAGGGCCGCCATCGTTATTACAGCCTCGCCGATCAGCGCGTGGCTCAGGCGCTGGAAGCGTTGATGGTGATCGGCCAGAACGCCGCGCCGAGCTTCAAGCCGCACACCCCGGATCGCCTGCAATTCGCCCGCGCCTGCTACGACCACATGGCCGGCACGCTGGCGGTGTTGCTGCACGACCGCATGCTTGAGGCGGGATGGCTGGTGGAAACTGACGAGCGCGCTTATCGGCTGAGCGACAGTGGCGAGGCGTTGTTCGAGGGTTTGGGTATCAAGGTTCAGGATTTGAGTACCCTGCGCCGCAAGTTTGCTTGCCCGTGCCTGGACTGGAGCATGCGCCGGCCGCATCTGGGCGGTTCGTTGGGCGCGGCGTTGTTGCAGATGGCGTTGAAACGCAAATGGGTGACGCAGGATCTGGACAGTCGGGCGTTGGCGCTGACCGTGGCGGGGCGAAAGGAAATGGGCCTGCGGTTTGGTCTTGAGTTGCCGTTAGACGCGAAAATCAAAAGATCGCAGCCTTCGGCAGCTCCTACAGTAATCACGAACCTCCGATAAATCTCAATCGATGTAGGAGCTGCCGAAGGCTGCGATCTTTTGATCTTGAGCTTCCGCCCGACGAGGTGCGCTCTAGCACCTTGTAACCCCGGGCTCGGACCTATACTGTATATCCACACAGTAAAGAGCCCGCGCCATGCAAATCATCGACAAGCTCAGCATTCTCGCCGACGCCGCCAAGTACGACGCCTCCTGCGCCAGCAGCGGCGCGCCCAAGCGTAGCTCCGAAGGCAAGAGCGGGCTGGGTTCGACCGATGGCATGGGCATTTGCCACAGCTATACACCGGACGGTCGTTGCGTGTCGCTGCTGAAAATCCTCCTGACCAACTTCTGTCTCTACGACTGCCAGTACTGCGTCAACCGCCGCTCCAGCGATGTGCCGCGGGCACGCTTCACCCCCGAGGAAGTGGTGACGCTGACCCTGGATTTCTACCGACGCAACTGCGTCAGCGGGCTGTTTCTCAGTTCAGGGATCATCCGCTCGGCGGACTACACCATGGAACAACTGGTGCGCGTGGCAAAGCTGTTGCGCGAACAGCACGAGTTTCGCGGCTACATCCACCTCAAGACCATTCCCGAGGCCGACCCGGCGTTGATCGAGGAGGCCGGGCGCTATGCCGACCGTCTCAGCGTCAATATCGAACTGCCCACCGATGCCAGCCTGCAAACCCTGGCGCCGGAGAAGCAGATCGGCTCGATCAAGCAGGCGATGAACACCATTTACACCGGCGTGCAAACGGTGCTCAACGAACCGCGTTCGGCAAAATTCGCCCCCGCCGGGCAGAGTACGCAAATGATCGTCGGCGCCGATGACACCGACGACAGCACGGTCCTGCACAGCGCGCAGTCGTTGTATGGCAACTACCGCTTGCGGCGCGTCTACTATTCGGCCTTCAGCCCGATTCCCGACAGTCCGAAAAGCGTGCCACTGGCCGCGCCACCGCTGATGCGCGAACACCGTCTGTATCAGGCTGATTTCCTCTTGCGCAGCTACGGCTACAACGCTGATGAGTTGCTCAAGGGCCCGGGTAATCTGGCGCTGGACATCGACCCGAAACTGGCCTGGGCGCTGCAGAATCGCGACGTGTTTCCGCTGGACCTGAACCGCGCCGAGCCGTCGCTGATCGCGCGTATTCCGGGCATCGGCCTGCGCACTACCGAGCGTCTGGTGCAATTGCGCCAGCAACGGCGCATTCGCTACGAAGACGTGGCACGCATGCGCTGTGTTTTGGCCAAGGCCAAGCCGTTCATCATCACCAGCGATTACCACCCGCAGCAGGCGGAGGTCACCAGCCACATGCTCTACCAGCAACTGCGCGACCGGCCGCAACCACAGCAGATGGGGTTGTGGGGATGATCAATCTCGATTGCGACGACCTGTTCGACACCTGGCGCCAGCAGGCGCGCTGGCTGCTCAGTCATGAAGTCGACCCGAGTCTGGTGAGCTGGGCGTCGGAAGGCGTGAGCGATCTGTTTGCCAGTGACCTCTCGGTACCCGAGGGGCAGGGGCCGTTTCAGGCACGCATCCCCCGTGCACTGCTCGATACCCTGGAGCAAGCCGCGCGCTACCGGGGCGACCAGCGCTGGAGTTTGTTGTATGAAGTGCTGTGGCGCGTCAGCCATGGCGATCGCACGGCGATGATGGCCGGCGACAAGCTCGGCAGCGAGTTGCAGCGGCGGATCAAGCAGGTGCAGCGCGAAGCCCACCATTTGCACGCGTTCGTGCGGTTCATCGAACGCCCGCAGGATCAGCCAGGCCCGCAATACGTGGCGTGGCACGAACCGGCCCACGACATCCTGCACAGCGCCAGCGAACATTTCGTCAGGCGCATGGGCCGCCATCGCTGGTTGATTGCCACCCCGCGTGACGGGGTGTATTACGACGGCGAGCAATTGATTCATCAACGCCAGTGCCCGCTGGAGTGGCAGCAACTGGCGCAGAACATCGATGACCCGCACGGCGAGCTATGGCTGACGTACTACAGCCACATCTTCAACCCGGCGCGGTTGAACGAGAAGGTCATGCAAGGGCATTTGCCGGTGCGGTTCTGGAAGAATCTGCCGGAAGGGGAGTTGATTCCCGGGCTGATTACCCAGGCGCGGATGGGCAAGCAGCAGAATGGACAGGCGAGCGGGATTGCTGCGCGAGGCGGGAAGCGGATTGCGGTTAAATAGAAAATCAAAAGATCGTCCGAACGCGGCCCGAGCCTTCGGCAGCTCCTACACAGATCTCCTGTAGGAGCTGCCGCAGGCTGCGATCTTTTGATCTTGCTTCCAATAAAAAGCCCCCCATCAATCACTTGATGGAGGGCTTTTGTACATCTAACCGTCAGATCAAACCTTGACGATCCAGCCTGCTGGCGCTTCGATGTCGCCGGTTTGCACACCAGTCAGCTCTTTGTAGAGCTTCTGGGTGACCGGGCCGACTTCAGTTTCGCTGTGGAACACGTGCAGGTGATCGTTGTAGCTGATGCCGCCGATCGGCGTGATCACCGCAGCGGTACCGCAAGCACCGGCTTCCTTGAAGTCCGACAGTTTGTCGATCAGCACGTCGCCTTCAACCACTTCCAGACCCAGACGGGTTTTCGCCAGTTCGATCAGCGACAGGCGGGTGATGCCTGGCAGGACGGATGGCGAGTTCGGGGTGATGAACTTGTTGTCGTGGGTGATCCCGAAGAAGTTGGCCGAACCGACTTCCTCGATCTTCTTGTGGGTCAGCGGATCCAGATAGATGGCGTCAGCGAAGTGCGCTTTCTTGGCCTGGGAGCCCGGCATCAGGCTGGCGGCGTAGTTGCCACCGACCTTGGCCGCACCGGTGCCTTGTGGCGCGGCGCGGTCGAAGCTGGAAATCTGGAAGTTGTGCGGGGTCAGGCCGCCCTTGAAGTAGGCGCCGACCGGGATCGCGAATACCGAGAAGATGAACTCCGGCGCGGTGCGCACGCCGATGTTGTCACCCACGCCGATCACGAACGGACGCAGGTACAGCGCGCCGCCGGTGCCGTATGGCGGGATGAAGCGCTCGTTGGCGCGAACCACTTCCTTGCACGCTTCGATGAACTGCTCGGTGGAGACGTGCGGCATCAGCAGGCGGGCGCAACTGCGCTGCATGCGCGCGGCGTTCTGGTCGGGACGAAACAGGTTGATCGAGCCGTCCTTGCAACGATAGGCCTTCAGGCCTTCGAAGCACTGCTGGCCATAGTGAAGGGCCGTCGAGCCTTCGCTGATGTGCAGCACGTTGTCTTCGGTCAGGGTGCCTTTGTCCCACTCGCCATTGCGAAAGTACGACAGATAGCGTTTGTCGGTCTTGATGTAGTCAAAACCCAGCTTGTCCCAATTGATGCTTTCGTTACCCATGACACCCTCTATCACTGAACAACCGTCGAAACGGTTCAAGGCTTCCGACGTTTTTTTGGATGGGCACCACAATACTTCATTCTTGCGCGGTTTCGCAGCCCGGACGATGGGGGGATAGGCAAAAATCGTAGCTTGCTTATTAAATACCCATCATTCCTCTATCTTTCTGCTCTTTTGTGGCGAGGGAGCTTGCTCCCGCTCCAGTGCGCAGCACTGGTAAAGCCGGCCATCGCGGTGCATCAGATGTACCGCAATGGCAGGGTTTGGGGCCGCTACGCAGCCCAGCGGGATCAAGCTCCCTCGCCACAGAAGCTGGGCGTTACAGGTGCAACGCATGCCCCAAAGCCCGCAACGCCGCTTCCTGCACCGCTTCACCCAGGGTCGGATGCGCATGGATGGTGCCGCCGATGTCTTCCAGCCGCGCGCCCATTTCCAGGCTTTGCGCGAACGCGGTCGACAATTCGGAAACCCCAACGCCCACTGCCTGCCAGCCAACAATCACATGATTGTCGCGACGCGCGACCACGCGCACGAAGCCGCTTTTCGATTCCAGGGTCATCGCCCGGCCGTTGGCAGCGAACGGGAAGCTGGAAACGATGCAGTCCAGCCCCGCAGCCTTGGCCTCGTCCGGGGTCTCGCCGACCACCACCAGTTCCGGGTCGGTGAAACACACGGCGGCGATGGCGGTCGGGTTGAATTCGCGGTGCTTGCCGCTGATCAGCTCGGCGACCATTTCGCCCTGAGCCATGGCGCGGTGCGCGAGCATCGGTTCGCCGCTCAGGTCGCCAATGGCGTAGACGTTGCGCATGCTGGTCTGGCAGCGGCTGTCGATCTTGATCGCCGAGCCGTTCATGTCCAGATTCAGCGCTTCGAGGTTCCAGCCCTGAGTGTTCGGCTTGCGACCGACCGCCACCAGCACCTGCTCGGTTTCCAGGTTCAGGGTGTCGCCGTTCGGGTCACGCACCTGCAAGGTGCCGTCGAAACCCAGCACGCTGTGCTTGAGATAGAGCTTCACGCCCAGTTGCTTCAGCGCTTCGTGCACCGGTTGGGTCAGTTCGGCGTCGTAGGCCGGCAGGATACGGTCCTGCGCCTCGACCACACTGACATCGGCGCCGAGCTTGCGATAGGCAATGCCCAACTCCAGACCGATGTAACCGCCGCCCACCACCACCAGACGTTTAGGCACGGACTTCGGTGCCAGCGCTTCGGTGGAGGAGATGATCGGCCCGCCGATCGGCAGGATCGGCAGGTTGACGCTGGTCGAACCGGTCGCCAGCACCAGATGCTCGCACTGGATGCGCGTGTCGCCGACTTCCACGGTTTTGCCGTCGATGACCTTGGCCCAGCCATTGATGACCTGAACCTTGTTCTTTTTCAGCAGCGCCGCGACGCCGGTGGTCAGGCGATCAACAATGCCGTCCTTCCACTCGACGCTTTTGCCGATGTCGAGGCTCGGCGCCGAAACGCTGATGCCCAGCGCCGAATGCTGGCTGTGATGGCGGGTCTGGTGGAACTGTTCGGCCACGTGAATCAAGGCTTTGGACGGAATGCAGCCGATGTTCAGGCAGGTGCCACCGAGCGATTGGCCTTCGACCAGAATCGTCGAAATGCCCAGTTGTCCGGCGCGGATCGCCGTGACGTAACCGCCGGGGCCGCCGCCGATGATCAGCAGCGTGGTGTTCAAGGTTTGCATGGCATCACTCCACAAACAGGGTCGCGGGTTGTTCGAGCAGACCACGGATGGCCTGGATGAAGAGCGCCGCGTCCATGCCGTCGACCACGCGGTGATCGAAGGAGCTGGAGAGGTTCATCATCTTGCGGATCACCACCTGGCCTTTGACGACCATCGGGCGTTCGACGATTTTGTTCACGCCGACGATTGCCACTTCCGGCAGGTTCAGCACCGGGGTGCTGACGATACCGCCCAGCGCACCGAGGCTGGTCAGGGTGATGGTCGAGCCGGACAGCTCATCGCGGCTGGCCTTGCCATTGCGTGCGGCGTTAGCCAGGCGCGAGATTTCCGCGGCGCTGTCCCACAGGCTGCGCGCTTCGGCGTGTCGCACCACCGGCACCATCAGGCCGACATCGCTTTGCGTGGCGACACCGACATGCACCGCGCCGAGGCGGGTGATGACCTGGGCTTCGTCGTCGTAACGGGCGTTCATCTGCGGGAAGTCGCGCAGGGCAACGACCAATGCGCGGACGAGGAACGGCAGCAAGGTCAACTTGCCCCGGCTGGCACCGTGTTTTTCATTCAGATGCGCGCGCAGCTCTTCAATCGCGGTGACGTCGATTTCCTCGACGTAGCTGAAGTGCGCGGCACGCTGGGTGGCGTCCTGCATGCGCTGGGCAATCTTGCGGCGCATGCCGATCACTTGAATCTGTTCTTCGTCGTTGCGCTGGGCGTAAGCGGCGGCTGCCGGCGCCGAAGCATTCGATTGACCTTGCGCCAGATAGGCCTCGAGGTCTTCGTGCAGCACTCGACCGGCCGGGCCGGAACCGCGTACCAAACGCAGCTGAATGCCCAGATCCAGCGCATGTTTGCGCACGGCCGGCGAGGCCAGCGGACGTTCATCCGCCTCGCGGGCAACCATCGGGCCTTGGCAAACCGGTGCCGGGCGCGATGCGGCAGCAGCCACAGGTTTGCTCTCGACAGCTGTTTCAACTGTCGGCGCAGCAGGTGCTTCCTTCGCAGCAACCGGTGCTGGCGCGGCGGACTCTTTCAGGTTTCCGGCGCCTTCAACTTCGATGCTGATCAGCACACTGCCGACCGCCATCACTTCACCCGGCTGACCGCCGAGGGCAATCACCTTGCCGTGGACCGGCGACGGAATGTCGACCATTGCCTTGTCGGTCATCACGTCCGCCAGCACCTGGTCTTCAACCACCAGGTCGCCGACCTTGACGTGCCACTGCGACAGTTCGACTTCTGCGATGCCTTCGCCGATGTCCGGCATCTTGATAACGTGCGTGCCCATTCAGACCTCCATGACCCGTTTCAACGCCGCGCCCACTCGGGACGGCCCTGGGAAATACGCCCACTCTTGCGCGTGCGGGTAGGGGGTGTCCCAACCGGTGACGCGTTCGATCGGCGCTTCCAGGTGATGGAAGCAATGCTCTTGCACCAGCGACACCAGCTCGGCGCCAAAACCGCAGGTGCGCGTGGCTTCGTGTACCACCACGCAGCGGCCGGTTTTCTTCACCGACTTGACGATGGTTTCCAGATCCAGCGGCCACAGGCTGCGCAGGTCGATGACTTCGGCGTCAACGCCGGATTCTTCGGCGGCCACTTGCGAGACGTAAACGGTGGTGCCGTAGGTCAGCACGGTCACGTCCTTGCCCGGACGGGTGATGGCGGCAACATCCAGCGGCACGGTGTAGTAGCCGTCCGGCACCTGGGCTTGCGGGTGTTTCGACCACGGGGTTACCGGGCGGTCGTGGTGGCCGTCGAAGGGGCCGTTGTACAGGCGCTTAGGCTCGAGGAAAATCACCGGGTCATCGTTTTCGATGGAGGCGATCAGCAGGCCCTTGGCGTCGTACGGGTTGGACGGCATCACGGTGCGCAGGCCGCAGACCTGAGTGAACATCGCCTCGATGCTCTGGCTGTGGGTCTGGCCGCCGTAGATGCCGCCGCCGCAGGGCATGCGCAGGGTCATCGGCGCGGTGAACTCGCCGGCCGAGCGATAACGCAGGCGTGCCGCTTCGGAAATGATCTGGTCGGAAGCGGGGTAGACGTAGTCGGCGAACTGGATCTCGGCCACCGGACGCAGGCCGTAAGCGCCCATGCCCACGGCCACGCCGACGATGCCGCTTTCGGAGATCGGCGCGTCGAATACCCGCGAGGTGCCGTACTTGGTCTGCAGGCCTTCGGTGCAACGGAATACGCCGCCGAAGTAGCCGACGTCCTGCCCGAACACCACCACATTGTCGTCACGCTCAAGCATCACATCCATGGCCGAGCGCAGGGCCTGGATCATGGTCATGGTGGTCGTGGTCATGGCGGTTTCCAACTGAATATTGTTGTTGTGATCGTTCATGTCAGATCCCCAACTGCTGACGCTGGCGCTTCAAGTGCTCCGGCATCTCTTTGTAGACGTCTTCGAACATGGTCGCGGCGCTTGGAATCTGCCCGCCGGCGAGGGTGCCGTACTGTTCGGCCTGTTTCTGCGCGGCAATCACTTCGGCCTCGAGCTCGGCGCTGACCGCGGCGTGTTCTTCTTCCGACCAGTGGCCGACCTTGATCAGGTGCTGCTTCAGGCGGGCAATCGGGTCGCCCAGCGGGAAGTGGCTCCAGTCGTCGGCAGGACGGTATTTGGATGGATCGTCGGAGGTCGAGTGCGGGCCGGCGCGGTAGGTGACCCATTCGATCATGGTCGGGCCGAGGTTGCGCCGGGCGCGCTCGGCGGCCCAGGCGGAAGCGGCGTAGACCGCGTAGAAATCGTTGCCATCGACCCGCAGCGAGGCGATGCCGCAACCGACGCCGCGTCCGGCGAAGGTGGTCGCTTCACCCCCGGCGATGGCCTGGAAGGTCGAGATCGCCCACTGGTTGTTGACCACGTTGAGGATTACCGGCGCGCGGTAAACGTGAGCGAAGGTGAGGGCGGTGTGGAAGTCCGATTCGGCGGTAGCGCCGTCACCAATCCACGCCGAGGCGATTTTGGTATCGCCCTTGATCGCCGAGGCCATGCCCCAGCCCACGCCCTGAATGAACTGGGTGGCGAGGTTGCCGGAGATGGTGAAAAAACCGGCGTCCTTGACCGAATACATGATCGGCAACTGCCGGCCCTTGAGCGGATCGCGCTCGTTGGACAGCAGTTGGCAGATCAGGTCGACCAATGGCACATCGCGGGCCATCAGGATGCTTTGCTGGCGGTAGGTCGGGAAGCACATGTCGTCGATGTTCAAGGCCAGGGCCTGGGCGCTGCCGATGGCTTCTTCGCCAAGGCTTTGCATGTAGAACGACATTTTTTTCTGGCGCTGGGCGACCACCATGCGGTTGTCGTAGATCCGCGTCTTGAGCATGGCGCGCATGCCCTTGCGCAGGATCTCGACTGGCACGTTTTCAGCCCAGGGGCCGAGGGCGTTGCCCTGATCGTCGAGCACGCGAATCAGGCCACGGGCCAGGTCGGCGGTGTCGGCGGGTTCTACGTCAATGGAGGGTTTGCGCACCGTGCCGGCATCGGTCAGATGCAGGTAGGAGAAGTCGGTTTTGCAGCCTGGGCGGCCCGAAGGTTCAGGGACGTGCAGACGCAGCGGTTCATACGCTTGGGTCATGGCTTCTACGCTCGATCTTGTGAATTTCTTGTAGTGAGCTGGCAATCATTCTTGGGTGAAAGAAATCTTGTCCTACAACAATCATAGGCCCGGGCCAGAAGAATATTTCTCTCTGTTTCGTTGCGCTGGAGACGATTTGCAGATAGAAATTCTGCATAAACATAAAAAACAGGTGGTTTTGTCTCATGCGCAAACTGGACCGTACTGACATCGGCATTCTCAACAGCCTTCAGGAGAACGCGCGCATCACCAACGCCGACCTCGCGCGCTCGGTGAACCTGTCGCCGACGCCGTGTTTCAACCGGGTCAAGGCGATGGAAGAATTGGGTTTGATTCGCGAGCAGGTGACGCTGCTGGATGCCGACCTGCTGGGCCTGCACGTGAACGTGTTCATTCACGTCAGCCTGGAGAAACAGGTCGAGGAGGCGTTGCAGCATTTCGAAGAGGCGATTTCCGACCGCCCCGAGGTGATGGAGTGCTACCTGATGGCCGGCGACCCGGACTATCTGATCCGGGTGCTGGTGCCGACGATTCAGTCGCTGGAGCGGTTCATGATGGACTTTCTGACCAAGGTGCCGGGGGTGGCGAATATTCGGTCGAGTTTTGCCTTGAAGCAGGTGCGGTATAAAACTGCGCTGCCGTTGCCGGCGAATGGTTTGACCCTCGGGTCCTGAAGATCAAAAGATCGCAGCCTGCGGCAGCTCCTACACGGAGAACGCGTTTCCCGTCAAAATTGGAATGCGTTCCTCTGTAGGAGCTGCCGCAGGCTGCGATCTTTTGCTTCTAGAGCTTGTTGATCGGCACCTTCAAATACACGACACCATTATCCTCGGCCGCCGGAAAATTCCCCGCCCGCACATTCACCTGAATCGCCGGCAACAACAGCGTCGGCATGCCCAGCCCGGCATCACGTTTGGTGCGCATCTCGACAAACGCCGCCTCATCAATCCCGTCATGCACATGAATATTGCTCTTGCGCTGCTCACCGACGGTGGTCTGGCACTGCGCGGCGCGGCCCTCGGGCGGGTAATCGTGGCAGACGTAGAGTTTAACGCTGGCCGGGAAGGCCAGCAGTTTGTGGATCGAGTTGAACAGCTGATGCGCGTCGCCGCCGGGGAAGTCGCAGCGAGCCGTGCCGACGTCGGGCATGAACAGCGTGTCGCCGACCAGGATCTGTTCGCCGTCGATCAGGTAAGCCATGTCTGCCGGAGTGTGGCCGGGGACGTGCAGGGCGGTGGCCTTGAGATTGCCGATCATGAACGACTCGTTCGGCGCGAACAGGTGATCGAACTGCGAGCCGTCGACGCAGAATTCCGGTTCCAGGTTGAACAGCGCCTTGAACACGTTCTGCACCTTGCTGATCGACTGGCCGATGGCGATCTTGCCGCCGAGTTCGCGGCGCAGGTACGGCGCGGCGGACAGGTGATCGGCGTGGGCGTGGGTTTCCAGCAGCCATTGCACCTGCAAACTGTGTTCACGGACGAAGGCGATGATTTTATCGGCCTGCATGGTGCAGGTGCGTCCGGCGGCGCCGTCGTAATCGAGCACCGGATCGACGATTGCACACTGCCCGCCATCAGCTTCATAGACCACATAGCTGTAGGTCGAGGAGGCGGGGTCGAGGAAAGCTTCAATCTGCGCGGGCATGGACACCAACCTGAACGGGGAAATGGGTTGCAACACTTTATCTAAAAACATAATGTTCGCAGCTTAAGTGACGTTCAAGGCATCGTGCAAATGCAATCCAGTCTGACCGAATGTGAAGTCGCCCAATTGCGGGCCTCCGCCTCCAAGGCCTGCGCGCTGCTCAAGGCACTGGCCAATGAGGATCGCCTGTTGATCCTGTGCCAGCTGACCCAGGGCGAGCGCAACGTCGGCGAGCTGGAAAAAATGACCGGCGTGCGCCAGCCGACCCTGTCCCAGCAACTGGGCATCCTGCGTGATGAAGGGCTGGTGGCGACCCGCCGCGAAGGCAAATACATCTTCTACGGACTGGCCAGCCCTGAAGTGATTCAGGTGATGAAAACCCTCTCCGGACTGTATTGCGGGGCGGTGCTCAAGAGCTGGGGTCACCCCTGAATGCCAGCCAACACATTCAAAACCTGTGGGAGCTGGCTTGCCAGCGATGGCGGACTGTCAGTCGCCATCAATAGCGGCTGAAAAATCCCTATCGCTGGCAAGCCAGCTCCCACAGGTTTAGTGGTTTGATTCAAAAAAATCCTTGCGTGCAGCAATAAGGAACAAGCAATGAACGATCAACACTGGGGCCCATCCATCAGTGCAGACATCGTGGTCATCGGCGGCGGCAGCGCCGGCATCGGCTTCGTCGCCAGTCTGCTCAAGCGTGATCCCTCGCTGAACATCACCGTGATCGAACCGAGCGCCCAGCATTACTACCAACCGGCGTGGACGCTGGTCGGCGGTGGCGCCTTCGACGTCAAGGACACCGCAAGGCCGATGAGCAAGGTGATGCCGCGTCAGGCCACCTGGATTCAGGCGGCAGTCACCGCGATTGATCCCGACACGCGTCAACTCACCCTCAACGATCAGCGCACCGTCACTTACCAGAACCTGATCGTTTGCCCCGGCCTGCGGCTGGCCTGGGAGAAGATCGAAGGCCTGCAGGAAAGCCTCGGCCAGCACGGCGTGACCTCCAACTACAGCTATCAGCATGCGCAGTACACCTGGGATCAGGTGCAGAAACTGCGCGGCGGCAAGGCGCTGTTCACTCAGCCGGCGATGCCGATCAAATGCGCCGGGGCACCGCAGAAGGCGTTGTACCTGTCGTGTGATCACTGGCGCAAAACCGGCGTGCTGAACAACATCAACGTCGAGTTCAATCTGGCCGGCGCGGCGCTGTTCGGTGTCGCGACGTTCGTCCCGCCGCTGATGAAGTACATCGAGAAATACAACGCGCACCTGGCCTTCAACAGCAATCTGGTCAAGGTCGACGGCCCGGCGAAAACCGCGTGGTTCGAGGTCAAGAACGCTGACGGCAACATCACCACGCAGGCGAAAACCTTCGATCTGCTGCACGTGGTGCCGCCGCAAGTCGCGCCGGATTTCATCGCCCAGAGCCCGCTGGCCGACGCCGGCGGCTGGTGCGAAGTCAATCCGCACAGCCTGCAACATCCGCGTTACCCGGAAGTGTTCGGCCTCGGTGATATCTGCGGCACCAGCAATGCGAAAACCGCTGCGGCGGTGCGCAAGCAGATTGTGGTGGTCGCGGAAAACCTGCTGGCCCTGCGCAAGCAACAACCGCTGCCACTGAAGTACGACGGCTACGGTTCGTGCCCGCTGACGGTGGAGAAGGGCAAGGTGATCCTCGCCGAGTTCGGTTACGGCGGAAAGTTGCTGCCGACCTTCGCCCTCGATGCGACCGTGCCGCGCCGCTCGGCGTGGTTTCTCAAGGCGACGCTGCTGCCGTGGTTCTACTGGAACGGCATGCTCAAGGGCCGCGAGTGGCTGACCGGTTTGTCCAAAGTCGACTGAGAACTCCCTATGTTGCTGGCAAGTCTGTTTGGCGTAGTGATGGGGTTGATTCTCGGGTTGACCGGCGCGGGCGGCGGGATTCTCGCAGTGCCGGCGCTGGTGCTGGGCCTCGGCTGGAGCATGACCCAGGCCGCACCGGTGGCGTTGTTCGCCGTCGGCAGTGCGGCGGCAGTCGGTGCCATCGACGGTTTGCGTCATGGCCTGGTGCGCTATCGCGCGGCGCTGTTGATTGCGGCTCTCGGCGCGGTGTTTTCGCCGCTGGGCATCTATTTTGCGCATCAGTTGCCGGAGAAGATCCTGATGATCCTCTTCAGCCTGCTGATGGTCATGGTGGCCTGGCGCATGTTGCGCCGTGAGCGTGCGCAAACGGGACCGAGCGATCACGGCCACGCGAGTTGGGGGCAGAAGAACTGCATGCTTAATGAAGAGACCGGTCGTTTCGACTGGACCGCCAAATGCACCGCGACCCTGGCGGCGCTGGGTGCGGTGACCGGCGTGGTCTCGGGCTTGCTCGGCGTCGGTGGTGGCTTCCTCATCGTCCCGGCGTTCAAGCAACTGACCGACGTGCAGATGCGCGGCATCGTTGCGACGTCGTTGATGGTGATCAGCCTGATTTCGGCGATTGGCGTGATCGGCGCGTTTCATGCCGGGGTGCGTATCGACAGCCTTGGCGCGGCGTTTATTGTCGCCAGCATCGTCGGCATGATCATCGGCCGCAAATTATGCGCGCGGGTTCCAGCGCGGGCGTTGCAGGTGGGGTTTGCCAGTGTGTGTCTGGTGGTCGCGGCCTACATGCTGCTGCGCGCCTGACACAAAACCCCGGCCCAGCATTTAACCCTGTAGGAGTGAGCCTGCTCGCGATAGCGGTTTAGTATTCAACATTGATGCTGACTGACACTGCGCTATCGCGAGCAGGCTCACTCCTACAGGGGATGTGTGTTTTGTCGTTGATTGCGGCAAACTCAGACATCCCCAGACAAGGCCTCTCAATGGATCGATACGCCCCGCGCAACTGGCAGCCGCACGAGAAGCCCAGTCTGCCCGGTTCCCCCTCGACGCCGCTGCATTCCAACCGCAAGCGCCTGGCCTATGCGCTGGTCGGGCTGCTGGTGGCGGTGACCGGCGGTCTGGGTAACTCGCTGGTGGTCGCCAACCTGCCTTATCTGCAAGGCGCGCTCGGCGCGACCACGGCGGAGATGGCCTGGCTGCCGGCCGCGTACGTGATGACCAACGTGTCGATGAACCTGCTGCTGGTGAAGTTTCGCCAGCAGTTCGGCCTGCGCGCGTTCACCGAAGTGTTTCTGGTGCTGTATGCGCTGGTGACCTTCGGTCATCTGTTCGTCAACGATCTGAACTCGGCCATTGCGGTGCGGGCGGCGCACGGCATGGTGGGCGCGGCGTTGAGTTCGTTGGGCCTGTATTACATGATCCAGGCGTTCCCGGCCAAGTGGCGGCTCAAGGCACTGGTGCTGGGTCTGGGCGCCTCGCAACTGGCCCTGCCGCTGGCGCGACTGTTCTCCGAAGACTTGCTGCAGATTGCCGAATGGCGCGGCTTGTACCTGTTCGAACTGGGCATGGCCTTGCTGTCGCTGGGCTGCGTTTTGATGCTCAAGTTGCCGCCCGGTGACCGTTTCAAAACCTTCGAACCGCTGGACTTTCTCACCTTCGCCATCCTCGCCAGCGGCGTGGCGCTGCTCTGCGCGGTGTTGTCGCTGGGGCGCATCGACTGGTGGCTGGAGGCGAACTGGATCGGCTACGCGCTGGCCGCCTCGATCGCGTTGATCCTCGCCGGCCTGGCGATCGAGCACAATCGCAGCAACCCGATGCTGATGACCCGCTGGCTCGGCAGCGGCACGATGATCCGTCTGGCGCTGGCGGTGACCCTGATTCGCATGGTCACTTCGGAGCAATCCACCGGCGCCGTCGGTTTTATGCAGAACCTCAACATGGGTTATGAGCAGTTGCACAGCCTGTATGTGGTGATGCTGATCGGCAGCGTCGCGGGGCTGGCGACCAGCGCCCTGACCATCGACCCCAAGCACCTGCTGATGCCGCTGATCATCTCGCTGGCGCTGATGGCCACCGGTTCGGTGATGGACAGTTTTTCCAACAACCTGACCCGTCCGCAAAACCTGTACTTCAGTCAGTTTCTGCTGGCCTTCGGCAGCACGTTTTTCCTCGGCCCGACCATGGTGTTCGGCACCCGCAACGTGCTGACCAATCCGCGCAATCTGGTGAGTTTTTCGGTGCTGTTCGGGATCTGCAACAACCTCGGCGGCCTACTTGGCGCGGCGTTGCTGGGCACGTTCCAGATCGTGCGCGAGAAATTCCATTCCAGTCATCTGGTCGAGCACCTGACGCTGTCCGATCCGCTGGTGGCAGCGCGGGTGCAGAGCGGCGGTTCGGCCTATGGCTCCTTGCTGGCCGACCCGAGCCTGCGCAATCTGGCCGGGATTCGCAGCCTGTCCAACGCGGCCACTCGCGAAGCCAACGTGCTGGCCTATAACGATGTATTCATGCTGATCGCCGTGATTGCGGTGCTGACCATGATCTGGCTGTCCATTCGTGCGCTGTGGCTGATGAGCACCACCAAAGCCGTCGACCCAGCGCCTTCCGTACCTCCTAGCGGTGCCTCCCATTCATGACCGAACCGACCACCACAACCACCAATGCCATCGCCGCCACCCCGGAAGGCGTGGCACCGCCGCCCTCGCCGAACACCGAGCCGCGTTCGCTGCGGGTGCGCATCATCTCGTCGCTGGGTTTTGCCGCGATTGCCATCGTCGGCGTGCTGATCGTGCTCTACGCCTGGCAGTTGCCGCCGTTCAGCAGCGCGGTCGAAACCACCGAAAACGCCCTGGTGCGCGGCCAGGTGACGATCATCGGCCCGCAGCTCAGCGGTTACGTGTTCGAAGTGCCGGTGCAGGACTTCCAGTATGTGAAAACCGGCGACTTGCTGGTGCGACTGGATGACCGGATTTATCAGCAGCGCCTCGATCAGTCGCTGGCGCAACTGGCGGTGCAGAAAGCCGCGCTGGCCAACGTGGTGCAGCAACGCAACAGCGCCGAAGCGACGATCAAGTTGCGTCAGGCCGTGGTGGCCGACAGCGAGGCGCAGTTGCGTAAAAGCGAGGCGGACCTGCGCCGTAACAAGGAGCTGGTGAGTGACGGCTCGGTGTCGAAACGCGAGATGGACGTAGCGCTCGCGGCCAATGCACAGAGCATTGCAGCGGTGGCGCAGGCCAAGGCCAATCTGGAAATCGCCCGGCAGGACCTGCAGACGGTGATCGTCAATCGCGGTTCGCTGGAAGCCGCGGTTGCCAGCGCTGAAGCGGCGGTGCAACTGGCGCGGATCGACTTGTCGAACACCCGCATCGTCGCCCCGCGTGACGGCCAGCTCGGGCAGATCGGCGTGCGCCTGGGCGCCTACGTCAACTCCGGTGCGCAACTCATGGCGTTGGTGCCGAACCAGAAATGGGTGATCGCCAACATGAAGGAAACCCAGATGGACAACGTGCGGGTCGGGCAGCCGGTGCGCTTCACCGTCGATGCGCTGAACCACCGCAAGTTCACCGGCCACGTGCAGCACATCTCGCCGGGTACCGGCTCGGAATTCGCCCTGTTGCAGGCCGACAACGCCACCGGCAACTTCGTGAAAATCGCTCAGCGCGTACCGGTGCGAATCACCATTGATGAGGGGCAGCAGGAAGAGGAACGCTTGCGCCCGGGGATGTCGGTGGTGGTCAGCATCGACACCGCAGCGGGTGACACACAACAGCATTGAGCAACACAAAACCCTGTGGGAGCTGGCTTGCCAGCGATGACGTCGGTACATCCGAAATATCAGTCCCTGACACACCGCCATCGCTGGCAAGCCAGCTCCCACAGGGGGCTTCAGGCAGCAATCATCGGCGGCAGGGTACCGAGCAGGGAAACGGCCGCCACAGCGCCCATCCCCAACAACCACTCCAGCACCACACTGCGTTTGAGCGCGCCCATGCGCTGCTGGCAATCATCAATTCGCAAGCGGTTGAACAGCGCCAAGCCAAGCATCCCCAGCACCAGCAGCGCCTTGATCAGCAGGATCAACGCAAACCCGCTGAACAGTGGCGTCGGCCACCATTGCCCGGTCAACACGCGCACATTGATCAGCCCGGTGATCAGCAACCCGCCAACAAGCGCATAACCGACGCCGCTGAAACGCTGCAGGATTGTGCCCATCGCTTCACCCGGCTGGCGCAGGATCAACACCAGCAGCAACAGCCCGCCGAGCCACGCCGCCACGCATGTCAGATGAACGATCTGATTGAGAATCAGCAGTTGCCCGCTGAGCCCATCGAGCATCGCGCCGTGACCCACTGGCGCCAGGGTCGCCAGGAGCAGCGCACTCAAGCCCAGGCGCAACGCCAGGTTCGAGCGCCACGGCGTGAACAGCAACGCCAGCAACAGCGCGTTGATCAGCAGATGCCAACGCCAGACCTGACCGAAAAACGTATTGCCCAGCACCACGCCAATCGTGTCCGGATCGAACGCTGCCGCCGCCGAACCGGCCATGCTCGCGGTGATCAACAGCGCCCAGGTAATGCCGCTGACCAAGGCAATCGCCGTCAGCAAGCGCGTCAGTCCTGCCAGATGCCGATCCAGTGTCGGCACTGGCGTCTTGAGCAGCAGCGGCCGGAACAGCCAAGCGCCGAACAGCATCAACACCGCGCTGAAATGCACAAAGCGGCACAGCACCAGCGCTTCACTCATGAATTACTGGCCAACCTTGAACTGGTAGGCGCCTTCGCTCTTGTGTGTGTCGACCGACACCGCGTGCCATTCGACTTTGTACTCGCCGGCACCCAGAGGTGCGGCCGGGGTGACGATCAGGATTTTCTTGTCGCCTTCGGTGGTCAGCGGTTTGATCGCGACCGGGGCGCCGTCGTGGGTCAGGCTGACTTTGGTGAAACTGGCTTCGACGCCTTCAGAAAAGGTCAGGCGCAGATCGGCCGGCGCGGCGACGGTGCTGTCGGCGGCCGGGGTCGCGCTTTTCAGGTGGGCGTGGGCGAAAACCGAAGATGCGACGAACAGCGAAGCGAGCAGGGCAGTGGTGGTCAGGACGTTCTTGAACAGCATCGCGGATACCTCTGAGGCAGGACAAAGAAACGCCAGTTTAGCCATGCGCCGACCTTCATACGAAGTTTTGTTTGCAACGGTCGCCCGCGCCCCAGAGCGGATGCTAGTCTTGGGCAACGCTGTTGTCAGGGAGCCCTCATGGGCAATCACAAGATCGAGATCCGTCGCAGTAACGTCGAGAAAATCCTGCTGGCGGCGGAAAAAGTCTTCGCCGAAAAAGGCTTCGGCGGCACCGCCATGGCCGACATCGCTGCCGAAGTGCAACTGCCGCGTTCCAACCTGCATTACTACTTTTCGACCAAGAGCGAGCTGTACAGCGCGGTGCTGTTCGACCTGCTGGAAGTGTGGAAGCAGGACGCGCTGTGCTTCGAGATGTTCGATGACCCGCGGGTGGTGCTCAGCAGCTACATCCGCGCCAAGATGAACCACTCGCGCAGCCGGCCGCACGGCTCGAAAGTCTGGGCCAACGAGATCATCCACGGCGCACCGACCCTCGGTGAGGCGCTGGATCTGAGCCTGTACGACTGGGCGAAAATGAAGGAAGCGAAGATCCGCCAGTGGGTCGAGGACAAGCGGATTCTGCCGGTGGAGCCGTCGAGCCTGCTGTACATGATCTGGGCCTCGACCCAGCATTACGCCGACTTCGATCATCAGGTAAATATTCTGAACGAACACCAGCCGCTGTCTGACATGCAGTTCGAGCGGGCGGTGCAGACGGTGACCAGTGTGATTTTGCGCGGGATCGGGTTGGAGCCCTGAAGCAAGAGCTGACCCTCACCCCAACCCTCTCCCGGAGGGAGAGGGGGCCGACCGAGGTGTATTTAGAGGTACATCGACCTGAAAGACCGGGTCGATTATGGATTCAGAGCGCAGCTCTTGCAGCTTCGGTTATGGATTCACAGCGGAGTTCTATCTGTTTCGGTGATGGATTCAACGCAAGACTTTCACGTCGGTGCAGTTCGTCAATATCCCCCGGTCGGTTCCCTCTCCCAGGGGGAGAGGGCTAGGGTGAGGGGGCTGTTGGATCAGCAGGCAATCTAGACGGCAACGTGGTAAGGATTCCTCGGATCATGATTCCAGTCCAGAAACGGCTTGCCCGTCTCCATCGGCACCATTTCGATACAGTCCGCCACCGGGCAGGTGATCTGGCACAGATTGCAGCCCACGCACTCATCATCGATCACTTCATATTTATGCGTGCCGTCGGCCTGCTTCAGGCTGCTGATCGCCTGGTGTGAAGTGTCTTCGCAAGCAATGTGGCAACGTCCGCAACCGATGCACGCCGCCTGATCGATTTTCGCGATCACCTGGTAGTTGATGTCGAGGTACTTCCAGTCGGTGGTATTGCCCACCGCGCGCCCAGAAAATTCGGCGATATTGGCGTAGCCCTGACTGTCCATCCAGCGCGACAGGCCGTCCTTCATCTCCTCGACAATGCGAAAGCCATGCAGCATCGCCGCCGTGCACACCTGCACCGCGCCGCTGCCCAGCGCCATGAACTCCGCTGCATCCCGCCAACTGCCGATGCCGCCAATGCCGCAGATCGGCAGGCCCTGGGTCTGCGGATCACGGGCGATTTCGGCGACCATGTTCAGCGCAATCGGCTTGACCGCCGAACCGCAGTAACCGCCGTGGGTGCTTTTGCTGCCGACGGTGGGCAGGGCGACCATGTGTTCCAGATCGACGCTGGTGATCGAATTGATGGTGTTGATCAGCGACACCGCATCGGCGCCACCGCGATGGGCGGCGCGGGCGGCGACGCGGATGTCGGTGATGTTCGGTGTCAGCTTGACGATTACCGGCAGTGAGCAATAGGTCTTGCACCACCGAGTGACCTGCTCGACATACTCCGGCACCTGACCGACCGCCGCGCCCATGCCGCGCTCGGGCATGCCGTGCGGGCAACCGAAATTCAGCTCGATGCCATCGGCACCGGTGGCTTCCACCAGCGGCAGGATGTGTTTCCACGACTCCTCGACGCACGGCACCATCAGCGAGACGATCAGCGCGCGGTCCGGCCAGTCCTTCTTCACCTGGGTAATTTCGCGCAGGTTGATTTCCAGCGAGCGGTCGGTGATCAGCTCGATGTTGTTGATGCCCAGTACTTCGCGGTTGCTGCCGTAATGCGCCGAGTAGCGCGACGAGACGTTGACCGCTGCCGGGTCCTCACCGAGGGTTTTCCAGACCACGCCACCCCAGCCGGCCTCGAAGGCACGGACCACGTTGTAGGCCTTGTCGGTCGGCGGCGCGGAGGCCAGCCAGAACGGATTGGGGGCTTTGATACCGGCGAAGACAATCGAGAGATCGGCCATTTACGCAGCCTCCACGTTGAGCATCAGTTGTGCGTTGATCGCCTCGGCGGCGAGTTTGCCGTGCTGTACGGCTTGCACGGTGAGGTCCTGATCAAGGCTGGTGCAGTCGCCACCGGCATACACGCCGGGAATGCTGGTGCGCAGGTTGTCATCGACCTGAATCCGTTCGCCTTCGCGCTTGAGTTCGCGCGCCAGCGGGTCGGCGAGGGCGCTGCTGTCGAAGGCCTGGCCGATGGCTTTGAAGATCGCGTCGGCGGCCAGTTCGAAGGTCTCGCCAGTGGTTTGCAGGCGACCGTCGACCAGTTGCGTGCGGGCGAAATGCATGCCGCGCACCTTGCCTTGCGCGTCGAGCAGCACTTCCTCCGGTTGCGCCCAGGTCAGCAGGCGCACCTGATTGGCCTTGGCGATGTCTTGTTCGTGACCGGTGGCGCCCATGTCCGCCGCGCCACGGCGATACACCAGATTCACGTCACGCGCTCCCAGGCGGGCCATTTGCACGGCCATGTCGATCGCGGTGTTGCCGGCGCCGAGGACGATGCAGCGCTCAGCCAGTGGCAGTTGCGTGAGGTCATCGGCCTGGCGCAGTTCGCGGATGTAGTCGGTGGCGGCGAGCAGGCCGGGGGCGTCTTCGTGGGGCAGACCGAGCTGTTTGCTGGCATTCAGGCCGAGGCCGAGGAACACGGCGTCGAACTGCTGATGCAGTTCGCTGAGGGTCAGATTCTCGCCGAGTTTCTGCCCATGACGGATTTCGATACCACCGATCTGCAAAAGGAAATCCAGCTCTTTCTGCGCGTAGTCGTCGACCAGTTTGTACTTGGCGATCCCGTATTCATTAAGGCCGCCAGCCTTCTCCCGTGCTTCGAAAATCACCACGTCATGCCCGTGCATGGCACTGCGGTGGGCGCAGGACAAACCCGCCGGCCCGGCACCGACCACGGCGATGCGTTTGCCGGTAGCGGCGGCGCGCTGGAACGGGTGCTCGGTGAAGTGCGCGTTGTCCACGGCGTAGCGCTGCAGCAGGCCGATCAGCACCGGCGCGCATTCCTGGGCGTTGTTGCGCACGCAGGCTTGCTGGCAGAGGATTTCCGTCGGGCAGACCCGCGCACAACTGCCGCCGAGGATGTTCGCCGAAAGGATTTTCTGCGCCGCACCGGGCACGTTGTCCTGATGGATATTGCGGATGAACGACGGAATATCGATCTCGCTGGGGCACGCGTTGACGCATGGCGCGTCGTAGCAATACAGGCAGCGCGAGGCTTCCAGATGCGCCTGCCGGGCGTTGAGCGGTGGCGCCAGATCAGTGAAATGACCGGCGAGGGCGGCCGCGCTTTCGTGCGGATGCGGGAGATGGTTCAGGGTCTCGATCACGGTTTTTTGCCTCACGGTTATTGAGGTTCTCTGCCTCTGATGGGCAGTGGTTTTCGTCATGTCCTGTGGCGAGGGAGCTTGCTCCCGCTGGACTGCGCAGCAGGCCCAAAACCATTCACTCCTGGGTATCAGGATGAGCGCATTGCCTGGTTTTGGGGCGGCTTCGCCACCCAGCGGGAGCAAGCTCCCTCGCCACAGGGAATCGGATCAGCGTTTAACCGCTGTGGGCTTATGCAACTCAGCCCGCTTGCTCAGCAAATCAAACACCGCCGGATACGCCGGCCGTTCGATATAGCGCCCGGCCCCGCGCTCAGCGCGCAGGTCGCCGTCGGCCCAGACCACTTTGCCCTGGCTGACGGTATGGCTCGGCACGCCGCGCACGGTCTTGCCTTCGAAGATGTTGAAGTCCACCTGCTGATGGTGGGTCTTGGCGGAAATGGTGCGGGTGCCTTGCGGGTCCCACAGCACCAGGTCGGCATCGGCGCCGACGCGGATCGCGCCTTTGCGCGGATAGAGGTTGAAGATTTTCGCGGTATTGGTTGAGGTGAGGGCGACGAAGTCCTGCATCGACAAACGTCCGCTGTTGACCCCTTCATCCCACAACACCGCCATGCGGTCTTCGATGCCGGCGGTGCCGTTGGGGATCTTGCTGAAATCGTCGCGCCCGGTGGCTTTTTGCTCCGCGCAGAAGCAGCAATGGTCGGTGGCGGTGGTGTGCAGATTGCCGCTTTGCAGGCCGCGCCAAAGCGCTTCCTGATGCCCGCGCGGGCGGAACGGCGGGCTCATCACGTAACCGGCGGCGGTCTGCCAGTCCGGGTGCTGGTAGACGCTGTCGTCGAGCAGCAGGTGCCCGGCGAGTACCTCGCCGTACACCGGTTGACCCTTGCTGCGGGCGTAGGTGATTTCGTCCAGCGCTTCCTTGGTCGAAACATGCACCAGGTACAACGGTGTGCCGATGGTCTCGGCAATGCGAATGGCCCGGCTCGCCGCTTCGCCTTCCACTTGCGAGGGCCGCGACAGCGGGTGCGCTTCCGGCCCGGTGATGCCCTGGGCCATCAACTTGCGTTGCAGGTGATACACCAGTTCGCCGTTTTCTGCGTGCACGGTCGGCACGGCGCCGAGTTCCAGGCAGCGCTCGAAACTCGCCACCAGCGTGTCGTCGGCGGCCATGATCGCGTTCTTGTAGGCCATGAAATGCTTGAAGCTGTTGATTCCGTGATGGCTGACCAGCTCAGCCATTTCCTCGCACACCTGCTCGCTCCACCAGGTGATCGCGACGTGAAAGCCATAGTCCGATGCCGACTTCTCGGCCCAGCCGCGCCACTGGTGAAATGCTTCCATCAGTGACTGCTGCGGATTGGGAATCACGAAGTCGATGATCGACGTGGTGCCGCCGGCCAGACCTGCGGCGGTGCCGCTGTAAAAGTCTTCGCTGGCCACGGTGCCCATGAACGGGAGTTGCATGTGGGTGTGTGGATCGATGCCGCCGGGCATCAGATATTGGCCTCTGCCGTCGAGCACTTCGGCACCGGCGGGAATATCCAGGTTTTCACCGATGGCTTTGATCACGCCGTCGGCGCAATAGACGTCGGCGCGATAACTTTCATCATGGGTAACAACGGTGGCGCCACGGATCAACAGAGACATTCTGAGTTCCTCGCAGGCATGACCGACTTGTGTCGGTTCTAAATGTTTTATTAATGGACAACGCTGATCGGCGTATTCCTGTCAGCGCTGTCAGGAATAGAAGCTAGTCGCAGTTTTGCAATTGATCAAGATTATTTTTTATAAGCTTATGTCTGTTTTAACTGTATGAAAAATAACGATAAAAACTGCAAATCACCAAAATGGTGAGGCCGTTCACCATTTTGACGCACTTGACAGGATGGAAATATGAGCAAGATTTCCTATGTGAAATCAGCCGCTTGAAATTGAGCTGCGGTTGATCGCCCGTGATGAAAAAAGTGCAGTGCACCAGATTGAGTCCTGAAAGTTCGAGCAACTTGGCAAACGTTTAGCCTGAGCGTGCAGACAAGTTTTCGCGGACTCTTGTGGTGAATAATTAAAACCGTGAATTATCAGAAAGTTGCAATGCGTTTGTAGCACTGCCTGAGCGTCAGACGGAGTACCCGGCACGTTTATTGATGCCGCCGCTGTCACCTTGGCCGGTGCAAGAAAGTTGTCAGTTCCTCCGGCCATCGTCCGGCTCGCACCTGGTGTGCAGTCGCCTGATGAGCAAAAAAATAATCAGAAGAACAGTGGAGCGGCCATGCAACAGAACAGATCGCAAGTGACCGAGCGCGACGGCTTGTTCGAACTCGAAGCCGGCAGCGACGTCCTCGACAGTCCCCGTTACAACCACGACATGGCACCGACCAAGGTGCGCGAACGAACCTGGAACAAATGGCACATCACCGCGCTCTGGGTCGGCATGTCGGTGTGCGTGCCGACGTACACCCTCGGCGGCGTGCTCACTGCGTATTTCGGCCTGACCGTCGGTGAAGCGCTGATGGCGATTCTGCTGGCTAACGTCATCGTGTTGATCCCGTTGACCCTCAACGCTTTCCCCGGCACCAAGTACGGCATTCCGTTCCCGGTGCTGCTGCGCTCGTCATTCGGCGTGCTTGGCTCCAACGTGCCGTGCCTGATTCGTGCGCTGGTAGCGTGCGGCTGGTTTGGCATCCAGACCATGTTCGGCGGTTTGGCGATTCACCTGTTTCTCGGCTCGATCTTCGAGGGCTGGAAATCCCTTGGCGGCACGGGGGAGGTGATCGGTTTCATGATCTTCTGGTCGCTGAACCTGTGGGTGGTGATCCGTGGCGCCGAGTCGATCAAATGGCTGGAAACCCTGTCTGCGCCGTTGCTGGTGGCGGTCGGCATCGGCCTGCTGGTGTGGGCGATGCCCAATGTGTCGATGACCGAGTTGCTGGCGATTCCGCCCAAGCGTCCTGAAGGCGCCAGCGTGGTCAGTTACTTCGCCGCCGGGCTGACGGCGATGGTCGGCTTCTGGGCCACGCTGTCGCTGAACATTCCCGATTTCAGCCGCTACGCCAAGAGCCAGAAAGACCAGATCCTCGGGCAGATTTTCGGCCTGCCGCTGACCATGTTTCTGTTCGCTTCGCTGGGGGTGGTAATGACCGCCGCTTCGGTGAAACTGGTTGGCGTGACCGTGTCGGATCCGGTCAGCCTGATCGGCCATATCCAGAGTCCGCTGTGGGTCGCGGTAGCCATGGCACTGATCATCATCGCCACGCTGTCGACCAACACCGCGGCGAACATTGTCTCTCCGACCAACGACTTTCAGAACATCGCGCCCAAGGTGATCAACCGCACCAAAGCGGTGTTGCTCACCGGCTTCGTCGGGCTGGCGTTGATGGCCCACGAGCTGCTGAAAAAGCTCGGGCTGATCGTCTCCGATGTCAGCCTGGAAACCGTGTATTCCAACTGGCTGCTGGGCTATTCGAGCCTGCTGGGGCCGATCGCCGGGATCATGGTGGTGGACTATTTCCTGATCAAGAAGCAGCAACTGGACCTGGCCGGGCTGTACCGCGACGACGTCTATCCGGCGTGGAACTGGGCCGGGTTTACCGCGTTTGGCGTGCCGGTGGTGCTGACCCTGCTGTCGCTGGGTAGCGATGCGTTCAGCTGGTTTTACAGCTATGGCTGGTTTACCGGTTCGGCGCTGGGCGGGGTGATTTATTACGGGTTGTGCGTGATGCGGGCGCAGCCTTCGGTTGTGAAAACAGCGGTGTAAATGAGGGCCTCATCGCTGGCAAGCCAGCTCCCACAAGGACCAAGTCGTACACAAACCATGAGTTCACTCAAATCCTGTGGGAGCTGGCTTGCCAGCGATGGCGGCCTGGAAAACACCACAGAAATACCATAAGAAACTGCCTGAGGAGATCAACATGAACGCAGCCGTAGACGTTCTGCAATCCACCCATCAGCACATCAACCGCGACCGCCTCTGGGCCTCGCTCATGGAACTGGCCAAGCTCGGTGCCACGGTCAAGGGCGGGGTCTGTCGCCTGGCCCTGACCGACCTCGATCGTCAGGCCCGTGACCTGTTCGTGCAGTGGTGCAAGGACGCCGGATGCAGCGTCACGGTGGATGAAGTCGGCAACATCTTCGCCCGTCGTCCGGGGCGCAATCCGAACCTGCCGCCGGTGATGACCGGCAGCCACATCGACACCCAGCCCACTGGCGGCAAGTTCGACGGCTGCTTTGGCGTGCTCGCCGGGGTCGAAGTGCTGCGCACCCTCAATGACCTCGGCGTGGAAACCGAAGCGCCACTGGAAGTGGTGGTCTGGACCAACGAAGAAGGCTCGCGCTTTGCCCCGTGCATGATGGGTTCCGGGGTGTTCGCGGAGAAATTCACCCTCGAGGAAACCCTAGCCAAGGTCGATGCCGACGGGGTCACGGTTGGCGAAGCGCTGAACGCCATCGGCTATGCCGGGTCACGCAAAGTCAGCGGGCATAAAGTCGGTGCCTATTTCGAAGCGCACATCGAACAAGGCCCGATCCTCGAAGACGAACAGAAAACCATCGGCGTGGTCCTCGGCGCCCTCGGGCAAAAGTGGTTCGACCTGAAACTGCGCGGCGTCGAAGCCCACGCCGGGCCAACGCCGATGCACCTGCGCAAGGACGCGCTGGTCGGCGCCTCGGTCATCGTTGGCGCGGTCAACCGCGCCGCCCTCGGCCATCAACCCCACGCCTGCGGCACCGTCGGTTGCCTGCAGGCCTATCCGGGTTCGCGCAACGTCATTCCCGGCGAAGTGCGCATGACCCTCGACTTCCGCCATCTGCAACCGGAGCGCCTGGATTCGATGATCAGCGAGGTGAAACAAGTCATCGAGGCGACCTGCGAAGAACACGGCCTGACCTATGAACTGACCCCGACCGCAGACTTTCCGCCGCTGTACTTTGAAAAGGGCTGCGTCGAGGCGGTACGCGGCGCGGCGCAAGGCCTCGGCCTGTCGCACATGGACATCGTCAGCGGCGCCGGCCACGACGCCATCTTCCTCGCCGAACTTGGCCCGGCGGGAATGATTTTCGTGCCGTGCGAAGGCGGCATCAGCCACAACGAAATCGAGAACGCCGCGCCGGATGATCTGGCGGCCGGGTGTGCGGTGTTGTTGCGGGCGAT
Source organism: Pseudomonas sp. LF020 (assembly GCF_053456425.1). Taxonomy (NCBI): domain Bacteria; kingdom Pseudomonadati; phylum Pseudomonadota; class Gammaproteobacteria; order Pseudomonadales; family Pseudomonadaceae; genus Pseudomonas; species Pseudomonas sp. LF020. The sequence continues at coordinate 93,082 of NZ_JBRFIX010000012.1, read as the reverse complement.
GCTCGCGGCTTCGGCGATGGTGGCCGCCGGTAAAGCCGCGGCCTGAAGATCAAAAGATCGTCTGATCGCGGCCCGAGCCTGCGGCAGCTCCTACAGTTGGATTGCATTCAACCTGTAGGAGCTGCCGAAGGCTGCGATCTTTTTATGTCACCCCAATGTCATGGAAATGTGCGACGTTTGCGCCCCATGAAAATCATCACCTCCGGCGCGTCCTATCTGGACATCGACGCCTACGCCTGCTGTGTCGCTTACGCAGAGTTGCTCAACCTGCAAGGCATTTCCGCCCGTGCCGTCAGCAGTGCCAGACCCAACGGCAGCGTGTCGCCGACCGTTCTGAGCTGGGGTGCCGAGTTTCACCGCTACTCTCCACAAGCAAACGACGAATTCGTGCTGGTCGATGTGTCCGACTATCAGCACCTTGACCCGCTGGTGGTGCTCGACCAAGTGGTGGAGGTCATCGACCATCATCCCGGTTTTGAACGGTACTGGGTTGAACGACTGGGTTGCGCCGCCGATATTCGCCCGATCGGCGCAGCGGCGACGCAGGTTTTTCGGCGCTGGCAAAGCGCCGGCCTGCTACCGCGAATCAGCGTGCACAGCGCGGCATTGCTGGCCACGGCGATTCTCGACAACACGCTCAACTTCAGCGGACAGATGACCACCGAACTGGATATCGAGGCTTATGAAATATTGGCGCCGCGGGCGAATCTGCCGGCGAATTGGCCCGAGCAGTATTTCCTCGAATGTCAGGCCGCCATCGAAGCAGACCTGCAGGCAGCGTTAGCGGCGGATCTGAAGCGATTCAATCCGGACAGCAACCTGCCGCAGGTTTTCGCCCAGATGACCGTATGGGATGCCGATGCCCTGATTGAAAAACAGCATGTCGAGATCAGCCGCTGGATGGCCGGGCAGGGCGATGACTGGTTGCTGAACGTCATCAGCATCCGTGACGGCAAGAGTTGTTTGCTGGCTGAGCCGCTGCTCAGCCAGCAGAAGCTGGATCGGTTGGTGCCGCTGCGATGGCAGGCGGGCATGGCGCTTGTGAAACCGTCGATGCTGCGCAAGGAACTGCTGCAGTTGGGGCTTAACCTCCTGCTCTGACGCGGTGCTCAACCGGGTCGGTCATTCTTGCCCGCAATGCCCTGGCGTCTGTCAGGGCCGTTGGGGTTGCCCACATCCAGCAACCGCCGTTCGACCAAAACATTCTCCAGCGCCTGACGCTCGACTGGCGCCATTTGGTGTTCGCGCTTTTTCAGCTCCAGCAGAATCGGGCTGGACCAGGTGCGATAAGTCTGTTCGATGTTGCGACGCGACGTCATCAGTCTCTCCTTGATCAAGAGCCCGGTATAGCTGGCAGGGGCTCAATCCGATGAGGGGGTAACCTTAGTCGAGAATCCCGGAAGTCGCGAATGCAGCACTCTTTTGTGGGAGCTGGCTTGCCAGCGATAGCGGTGGATCAGTCACCGCTGCATTCACTGAACGTCCGCCATCGCTGGCAAGCCAGCTCCCACAGGGTTTTGCATTGCATGCGGATCCGCGGTCAATCGTCGATATTCATCATCGCCTGCACTCCTTCCCACGCTTCGGCGCGCATCCGTTCGATATCCAGCCCCGGAATCACGCCGTTGTCGACCACGATCCGGCCGCCCACCAGACTGTATTTCACCGTGATCGGTTCCCCCGCGACCACCGGGGCAACTGCGCGATCGTGGAAACCGAAGAACCGTGGATGATCAAGGCTGTAGATCACCAGATCCGCCGTTTGGCCGACTTCCAGCGTTCCTACCGCGCCCAACCCCAACACCTGTGCACCGCCCGCCGTGCCCCAGTGGATCACGTCTTCGGCGGTGGTCGCCGAGGCGCCTTGTTCGGCGCGGTGGATCAGCCATGCGGTGTTAGCTTCGCCGACCATGCTTCCGGATTCGTTGGACGCGACGCCGTCGACGCCGAGGGAAATCGGCACGCCGGCCTCGTACATTTGCGGAATCGGTGCGACGCCGCTGCCCAAACGGGCGTTGCTCACCGGGCAATGCGAGACGCCGGTGCCGGTCTGGGCGAGCATGCGGATTTCGCCGGGTTGCAGGTGCACGGCGTGGGCGAACCAGACGTCGGGTCCGAGCCATTCGTGTTCGGCGACGAACTCCACCGGCAGGCAGTTGTATTTCTCGCGGCAGAAATTCACGTAGTTCTGCGTTTCCGACAGGTGCGTGTGCAGACGCAAACCGAGGCCGCGGGCGGTGTGCGCCAGTTCGCGCAGCAGGGTCGGCGGCAGCGAAAAGGTCGGCGTGGTGGGCGCGACGACGACCCGGCGCAGGGCGTCCGGGGTGTCCTGGTGATACAGCGACTTCAGCCTCTCGATATCACCGACCATTTGCTCGAGGCTTTCCGGTTGCAGCGCGGTTTTCGAGAAGCCCGGGTGCGCACTGGCCGACTCCAGTGCGCCACCGCGACAGAGCACGAAACGCAGGCCGAATTCATCGGCCAGATCGAACAGCAGATCCCCGGTCTCGGTGGTGCCGTGGGCGTGATAGAGGTAGTGATGATCGGCGCAGGTGGTGACGCCGGACAGCAGCAACTCGACCATGCCCAGGCGGGCGGCGATCCGCGCCAGTTGCGGGGTAAAGCGGTTCAAGCGCGGGTAGGGCACGCTCGCCAGCCAGCCTTGCAGATCCTGATTCATGCCTTCGGGCACGGCTTTGAGCAGGTTCTGGAACAGGTGATGGTGGGTGTTGATCCAGCCCGGATAGACCACGCAGTTGCGCGCATCGATCACCCGCTCGCCGGGTTGCGGCTCAAGGTTGGCGGCGATTTCGGCGATGCGTCCGTTGACCACGCGAATGTCCGTCGCCCCGGCGCGGGCACGCGGGCCGCGCAGGCCGGTCATCACCGCCACGGGGTTTTTGATCAGGATGTTTTGAAGTTGAGTCATGGGCAGGCTCCAGTCAGAGAATGTGCGAGGCGGATTTGCCGGCTGTGGTGTCTGGCACGCTGACGCCGTTGAGCGCCGCGTTGAGCAGCACCGACACCAGGCAGGCGATGACCACGCTGCTGTGCAGGAACGGCTGTGACCACTCGGGCATTTGTTTGAACAGGGAAGGCGCGAGCACCGGCACCAGCGCGGCGGCGATGGTGAAACCGACGATCAGCACGTTGAAGCGATTGCGTTCGTAATCGACCTTGGCGAGGGTCTGGATGCCCGCTGCCGCGACCACGCCGAACATCGCGATACCGGCGCCGCCCAGCGCTGCGGTCGGCATTGACGCGATGATCGCCCCGGCCTTGGGCACCAGCGCAATCGAACACATCAACAGGCCACTGACGGCGACCACCCAACGGCTGCGCACGCCAGTCAGGATCACCAGGCCGACGTTTTCCATGAATGCGATAAACGGGAATGCCGCGAACATCCCGGCGATGGTGCTCGCCAGGCCATTGGCGCGCAGGCCGTTGATCACCTGCTTGTCTTCCACCGGTTTGTCGACGATGTCGCCGATGGCCACGAACAGCCCCATCGACTCGACCATCTGCACGATCATTACCACCACCATGGTCGCGATGGGGATCAGGCTGAAAGTCGGCAGACCGAAGTAGAACGGGTAGGGCACGGTCAGCCACGGCGCCTCTTCGACGCTGTGGAAATTGCCCATGCCCAGACCGTAGGCCAGACCGGCGCCGACCAGCATCCCCACCAGCACCGCCATGTTGCGCAGCAACGGACTGCCATAGCGATTGACCAGCAGAATGGTCAACAGCACCACCACTGCCACCGCGAGAAATGCCGGGGCGCCGAAATTGCTCGCGTTGCGTCCGCCACCGACCCATTCATAGGCGATCGGGAACAGCTGCAAGCCGATCACCGTGACGATGCAGCCGGTGACCACCGGCGGGAAAAACCGCCGCAATCGGCCCACGAACGGCGCCATCAGCATGGTGAAAATCCCGGCGCCGATCACCGCGCCGCAAACTCCGGCGAAGCCCACGTCGGGGTTGCTGCCGATGGCGATCACCGGGCCGACGCTGCTGAATGCCACGCCTTGCAGAATTGGCAAACGCACGCCGAATTTCCAGAAGCCGACGGTCTGCAACAGGGTGGCGATGCCGGAGCAGAACAGCGTGGTGCTGATCAGCACCACGGTGTCGGCGTGGGACATTTTCAGCGCGCTGGCAACAATCAACGGCACGGCGATGGCGCCGATGTACGAGACGGCCATGTGTTGCAGGCCGAGGGTGAGCATCTGTCGCACCGGCAGGACGCGGTCGACGGGGTGCACGGTGGAGGAAGGAGTGGCTGACGACATGGGGAATCACCTCTGGCTGTTTTTATGCGGTAGAGAGGGGTATTCGTCTGATGCCGATCAATTGATTGACGCCGTGATGACACCTGTGGCGAGGGAGCTTGCTCCCGCTGGACTGCGCAGCAGGCCCATGCTGTTCAGGGGCCGCTTCGCGACCCAGCGGGAGCAAGCTCCCTCGCCACAGGTACCGTGTCACCGCCAAGTGATCGTTCCAGTCATTCGTGCTGCGAAGCCGCCATCCACCGGCTCCGGTGCCTTGCTCAGCCTGCCAGGCAGGCGGCAAAGCCCTGGTTCAGCGCCGCGCGGTCCAGGTCGCGGCCGATGAACACGATCTTGCTCGAACGAGGCTCGGTGCCCCATGCGGTCGAGGCGCGGAATTCCACCAGGCTGTGCACGCCCTGCAGCACGTAGCGCTGGTCTTCGTTGGCCACGGCGAGCACGCCTTTCATGCGATAGAGGTTGTCGGCCTGGGACGAGCGCAGTTCGCTGATCCAGCGGTGGAACGCCATCAGGTTGACCGCGCCGTCCACGGCGATGCGCACCGATGACACGCTCGGGTCGTGTTCGTGGTCATCCGATTCATGCTGGTGGTCATGCTCGTGATGCTCAGGCTCGGCGCCGATTTCCATGAGCTTCTGCGTGCACTCGAACGCGCCGATGCCGAGGATTTTCGTCAGATCGATTTGCGCGTGGGTCGAGGTCACCAGATCTGCGGTGGCGTTCAAACCACGGATCTTGCCGCGCAGAATGTCCACCTCTTCAGGGCTGACCAGATCGACCTTGTTGATGACGATGCGGTCGGCGCAGACGATCTGATCCACCGCCTGATTGTCGACGCCATCCAGTTGCAGATCCTCCAGGTGCTGGGCGATGTGCTTGGCGTCGACCATGGTCACGATGGCGTCGAGTTCGACTTCCTCGGCAATCGGGTCATTGATGAAAAAGCTCTGTGCCACCGGATATGGATCGGCCAGACCGCTGGTCTCGATCAGGATGTGATCGAGGCGCACCGGGCGCGCCACCAGTTCGCGGACGATGCGCACCAGATCCTCGCGAACCTCGGCGGTGCAGCACACGCAGCCGTTGACCATCTCGTAAATTTCTTCGGTCTCCGAGCTGAGCACCAGATCGCCGTCGATGCCGACCTCGCCGAACTCGTTTTCGATCACGGCGATCTTGCGGCCGTGGTTTTCCTTGAGGATGTAGTTGAGCAGGGTGGTTTTGCCGGCACCGAGGAAGCCGGTGAGGATGGTCACGGGGATTTTGGTGTTGGGGGTTGGGGCGTTGAAGGGGGTGTTCATCTGGAGCTCCTTACCTGTGTTTTTTGTCGGAGTGCGATCAACTGTGGGAGCTGGCTTGCCAGCGATGGCGGTGTGTCATTCACCAGTGATGCCGGCTGACCTGTTGCTATCGCTGGCAAGCCAGCTCCCACAGGGGCCGGGGGGGGTCTTGCCATCGGCAGGCAACGCCGGCATCCAGGCCGAACAGATCGAGCACCCGGCCGAGGCTGTGATCGACCATTTGCCCAAGACTCTTGGGCCGCGCGTAAAACGCCGGCACTGGCGGGGCGATGATCCCGCCCATCTCGGTGACGGCAGTCATGTTGCGCAGGTGGGCGAGAGTCAGCGGGGTTTCGCGGGCCATCAGCACCAGGGTGCGGCGTTCCTTGAGGGTGACGTCGGCGGCGCGGCCGATCAGCCCGGAAGACGTGCCGGTGGCGATCTCCGCCAGGGTGCGCATCGAACACGGCGCGACCACCATGCCCAGGCAGCGAAAGGAACCGCTGGCAATCCCGGCGGCGACGTCATCGGCGCGGTGGTAGTGGCTGGCGAGCGCAGTGACCTCGGCCAGTTTGTAGTCGGTTTCGTGGGCCATGGTCAGCAGCGCGGCGCGGCTGATGATCAGGTGGCTTTCGATGTCCAGTTCGGCGAGCAATTGCAAAAGGCGCACGCCGTAGATGAAGCCGGACGCGCCGCTGATGCCCACCACCATCCGCTGGCGGCTCACGATGCCAGCCCTTTGAGCAACACCCGCGCACGTTCGAGCACATCCTGATCCAGCTGCGCCTTGATCCCGTCGAAGCCGGAACCGCGTGTGGCATCAAGGCCCATGCGCGAAGTGGTGCCGTTGACCGAAGACGACGGATCCAGCGGACTGCCGGGCAAGCCATCGATCACGAAAATATCCAGATGCGGCTGGAAATGCGTGGCCAGCGCCCACAACACCTGGCTGTCGTCGGTGATGTCGATATCGCTGTCCACCGCAATCACGTTTTTCAGGTAAGGGTCCCAGCCGAGCAGGGCGAGCATGATTTGCCGCGCCTCACCGTCGCGGCTCTGGTCCAGCCCCACGTAGCAATGAAAATGCGTGCCGGAGTTCGGGTAATGCACGGCGGTGACGGCAGGGAAACGTGCCTTGAGCTTCTCGCTCATTTCCGCTTCGCGCGGCAGCCGGGCGAGGGTCAGGTGCTCGGCGTAACGGCCGCCCATGACATCGACCAGCCAGGCGTCCTTGCGCCGCAGCAGGGTGTCGACGCGCAACACGTTGTTGGTCGAACGATCCGAGGAATAACCGCTGAACTCGCCGAACGGGCCTTCTTCGGCGTAAGCCGTCGGGTCGATGGCGCCTTCCAGGACAAATTCGGCGTAAGCCGGTACGCCGATGCCATAGCGCGGGGTTTTCACCAGCTCCAGCGGCGCGCCGAACAGGCCGCCGGCGACGGCGCGTTCATCGGCGCCATACGGCAGGCGTGCGGCAGCAGCGAGCATGAACAACGGATGCGCGCCGACTACCATTGCCACGCGCAATTCTTCACCGCGTTCACGGGCGGTCTGCAGCATCCGCCACAAGTGTCCACGCGAGTGCAGGCTGGTCGCCAGGGACTGGCGGGCGTGGCGCATCGAGCGGTGGTAGCTCATGTTGGCAATGCCGGTCAGCGGGTCCTCGGCGATGATGATCGCGTTGGTGATGTACGGGCCGCGGTCACTGTCGAAATGCTTGAGCATCGGCAGCAGCGCCAGATCCACGGCTTCGCCTTCGAACACTTCATCGAGCACCGGGCCGCTTTCCACGTAGCGCGGGGCGATGGGCTGGTTGGCGCGGCGCTGGAAGGTTTCGTGCAGTTGTGCCGGGGTGACGCCGAACAAGCGGGCAATGCGGGTGCGGGAGGCGAACAGGTTGGTTGCCACTGGTACCTTGAGGCCGCCGACGTTTTCGCAGATCAGCAACGGATCGCGGCCCTGTGCGGCGAGGGCATCAACCAGGGCGGTGACGTCCTGATCAGCAGAAATTGCTTGGGTGATGGTCAGCACATCGTCCGGGTATTCACGGCTATAGGCATCGATGAACGCGTGAAAGTCCTGAGAATCGCCGAGCGTCGAACGGGTCATGGTTTCACCTCGTAAAAAGCAGGCACGCAGGGGTGAGAAGGCGTTCGATCGAGCAGCCGTTGGCCTGCCGGTCGAGGGAACGCCGGGTCATCTTCGTGCCTGTAAAGTCGCTGTGTTGCCTCTACTGTTCACTAAGGTGCTGAGCAGATCCCTGTGGCGAGGGAGCTTGCTCCCGCTGGACTGCGCAGCAGGCCTTGTTCTTTGGGGGCGGCTTCGCCACCCAGCGGGAGCAAGCTCCCTCGCCACAAGGGTTCAGCATGGCTTCAGCGAACAGCGGTATCAGAGATAAGTGGTGGTCAGGCGAATATCCGCCTCAACCAGGTCTTTGGGCGGCGGCGTCGGCTCGATCCCGCACAACCGGGCGATGTTGTTGCCCAGGTAGTCTTCGAGATGATCCTCATCGATGCCCAAGCCCTGCGGTGCCGGTGAGCACAACACCTCCAGCTCGCGCAGCCACATGCCCGGTTCGTTCGGCGGCGAGTCGGTGCCGAACACGATCTTGTTGCGCGGCAGTTCCTTGGCGAACTCGACGATCCGCGACTGGAAGCACCAGCCGGATTCGCAGTACACGTTCGGCGTGTCCATCGCCATCCAGAACGCCTCGAACGAGTAATTGCCGCCGGTCTGGATGCCGAAGTGGCCGATGATGAAATTGACCATCGGGAACTCACGGATGATCGGGTAGAACATCGTCGGAATGGTGTACGGGCCATCGCCGGTGTGGATCAGCACCACGATGTTGTACTTGGCGCAGACCTTCATCGCCGGGCGCAACCAGTCCAGCGCCCGATCCGGACGATAGCCGTGCATGTTGGCGTGCAGCTTGAGCATCTTGAAGCCGTATTCCTTGATGTGGAATTCCAGCTCCGCCGCACCGTTTTCCGGTCCCCAGCGCGGGTTGAAGTTGAAGTTGCCGATGAAGCGATCCGGGTACTTCACACAGAGTTCGGCGACATACGACATGTAGTCACGCACGCCCTCGCGGCCCCGGCGGTTGCCGTCGCGATAACCGGTGTTGCCCGGTGGCGGCTGGATGAAACCCATGTCGATGCGGCGTGGTTTGCCGTTGATCATGTACGGGCCGTCCATCAGCTTGAGCATGCGCTCGCCGGTGAACGGTTCGCCGGTGTGGCGCCAGGCCTCGTCGACCAGGTTGGTGGGGTGCAGATGGGTGTCGATGATCATCGGTTCAGCTCCTGGCCAGTTGCGTGGTGACGGGGCGCTTGAGTTGCGCCTCTGCTTCGGAAACGGAACGCGGCGGCGGGGTCGGTTCGAGGCCGATCATCCGCGCGGTGTTGTTGCCTAGGTATTCCTCGAGGGTGTCTTCGTCGAGGTTCAGGCCTTGCGGCGGCTCGTGGCACAACACTTCGAGCAGGCGCAGCCACATGCCCGGTTCGTTCGGCGGGGTGTCGGTGCCGAACAGGATCTTGTGCGTCGGCAAGACCTTGGCGAACTCGACGATCCGCGATTGCAGGCACCAGCCCGATTCGCAGTAGACGTTGGGCAATTCCATCGCCCATTGCATCGGTTCGAACACGTAGACGCCGCCGGTCTGCACGCCGAAGTGGGCCATGATGAAATTCACGTTGGGGAATTCCTTGATCATCGGCACCCATTCCGACGGGATGCTGTACGGCCCGTCGCCGGTGTGCAGCTTGACCGGAATGCCCAGCTCGGCGCATTTCTCGAAGCACGGGCGCACCCAGTCCAGCGCTCGGTCAGGCCGGTAGGCGTGCATGTTGGCCTGCATCTGCACCATCTTGAAACCGTGTTGCTTGACGTAGCGCTCGATCGCCTCGACGCCGTTTTCCACGCCACAGCGCGGGTTGTAGACGAAGCAGCCGATGAAACGATCCGGGTAGGTCTGGACCATTTTCAGGGTGTAGGCCATGTAGGCGTCGATGGATTCGCGGCCCGAGAGTTCGCCGTCGGTCCAGGTGTAAATCGTGTTGCCCTGCGGCGGCTGGATGAAGGCTTTGTCGATCCGGCGAGGTTTGCCGTTGACCATGTACGGGCCATCCATCATCTCCAGCAAACGCTCGCCGGTGAACGGGTCACCGTCATGCCTCCAGGCGAGGTCCACGAGATCCGTGGGATAGCAGCTGATATCGATGATCATTGAAGTCGATCTCCTGATAGCGGGGAAGGGAGCCTTGCGGCTCTCGGCATCCACGCCCCGGGCTATCGGCCATTTCTATGCGCAGCACTCGCGCATTCCCTCGCCTGTTCGCATCCGGCCCGGGTGGGTGGTTGCTGAGGGCGAGTATTGGAAAGGGGGGAGGGGTTCGTACAATATTAATTGGGTGGGGTGGTGATACTTGGGCGATATGGTTTTGGTTTTAGGGTGAATGTGCCGACGCCATCGCTGGCAAGCCAGCTCCCACAGTGATCGAAGTGTTGATCCGATCTGTGTCACACCACAAAAACCTGTGGGAGCTGGCTTGCCAGCGATGGCGTCAGGACTGTGTACGCGCAGCCAACTGCCTGATCACCTCAACCACCGGCGCCACCCGCTCGGCCTGCCCGTGCGGCCACACGGCGTAGAGGTTGTAATGCGCGGCAATCTGCGCCTCGTTCAGCGCCACCAGCCGCCCATTGCGCAACGCATCGGCAGCCAGCAATCCACGCACCAGCCCGGCACCGACACCCGCTTCAGCCGCCGCAATCAGGTTCGCCGCATTATCGAAAATCACCCGCGCCGGTGGCTCCTCGGGCAGCATTCCGGCTGCGTCCAGCCACGGAATCCACGAGCGCCGCGTATAGCCCAACAGCGGCAGTTCAAGAATCTGCGCCGGGCTCAGCGGCAACTGCAAACCATAGCGCTCAAGCAGCGCCGGCGAAGCCACCGCCAACACCCGATCGCCACAGATCTGCGTCATCTCGCAGTCATCCCAATCGCCATAACCGTAACGCAACGCCAGGTCCACGCGCTCGAAGCTGCTGCGGTCACTGCGCGGCATCGACAGCAGCGTCACCTCGTAATCCGGCAGTCCGTCGAGCAACTCCGGCAGGCGCGGATTGAGCCAGCTCTGCGCCAGCTCGCTGTCCACATCCAGAGTCAGGCGCTGCGCCACGCTGCGGTTTTTCACCGAGGACAGTGCGCGGTCGATCTGCGCCAGACCGTCCGACAGCACGCTGGCAAACAGCTGCCCGGCGTCGGTGAGGTTGCTGCCGCCGCCTTCACGCACAAACAACGGCTGACCGATGAAATCTTCCAGTGCGCGAATCTGCTGGCTGATCGCGCTGTGAGTCAGATCAAGTTTGCGCGCCGCGCTGGAAAAACTGCCACTGCGCGCCGCGTGGATGAACGCACTCATGGACTGCACTGACGGGTATCGCTTGTACATGTTGTTAGTCCTGCTAACAGCGGTTGGCAGAAATCGTCGCTGGCCGCGATTTGCCCGGGGTTCCAATAATCGATGACCAGGCCCGCACAAAGACGGGCCGCTCTTTTGGAGCCTGACAATGATCGCATTCACGGTTAACGGCGAACGACGCGAGCTGGATGAAGCGTCCCCCTCCATGCCCTTGTTATGGGTACTGCGTGACCAACTGCAACTCACCGGCACCAAATTCGGCTGCGGCATGGGCCTGTGCGGTGCCTGCACCGTGCATCTGGACGGTGTCGCGGTGCGTTCCTGCCAGTTGCCGCTGGCCGCCGTCGCGGGCCACAGCATCACCACCATCGAAGGTTTGTCGCCGAACGAAAGCCATCCGCTGCAACTGGCCTGGGTCGCCGAAGATGTGCCGCAATGCGGCTACTGTCAATCCGGGCAGATCATGTCCGCCGCCGCGCTGCTCAACACCGGCGCAGCGGTGAGCGACGATTCGATCCGCAATGCGATGTCCGGCAACATTTGCCGCTGCGGCACTTACGCGCGGATCAACAAAGCGATCAAACGTGCGGCGAACGCGCCGAAGGAGGCGTGATGAGCCTGCGCGACGACATCTTGCTCGAACCGTCCCGCCGAGTGTTTCTCAAGCAAACGGCGACGCTCGCTTCGGGCCTGGCGATTGCCTTGTACCTGCCATCCGGCAGCGCCGCCAGCGACCCGAAGGCGCCGGCCCCGGCCACGGAATTCGAGCCCAACGCCTGGGTGCGGATCTTCCCCGACGGCACGGTGAAACTGGTGGTGCACAAGCACGATTCCGGCACCGGCACGCAAACAGCGCTGGCCGCGTGTGTGGCCGAAGAGCTGGATGTGAACCCGATGACCGTGCAGGTGATCACCCCGGAAGATCCGTTCTTCGAGACCTACATTCATCCGGTCTGGAAAGTCTTCTCTACGGGCGGCAGCACCAGTGTTTCCCTGGAATACGAGCGCTTGCGCATGGCCGGGGCCACGGCGCGGGCGCTGCTGATCGCGGCGGCCGCAAAGCAATGGAAAGTCAGCCCCGACAGTTGCAGTACCGAAAAAGGCCGGGTCATTCACGCGGCCAGCAAACGCAGCCTCGGCTACGGCGAACTGGTCGGCGTGGCGGCGCATTTGCCGGCACCGGCCAACGTCACGCTGAAGGATCCGGCGCAGTTCAAGTACATCGGCAAACTGCGGCACAAACGGGATGCCGCGGCCAAGGTCTGCGGGCGCTTCAAGTACAGCATCGACGTGCAGTTGCCGAAGATGCTGGTGGCGGTGATTCAGCGCGCGCCGGTAGTCGGCGCGAAAGTGCTCAGCGTCGATTCGGCGGCGGCATTGCAGGTGCCGGGCGTGCGCCAGGTGCTTGCGATTCCGGGGCGGCCCGATGTACTCGGTGGCAACCTGGAAGGCGTGGCGGTGCTGGCCGACACGTTCTGGGCGGCGCAGCAGGGCCGCAAGGTGCTGGAGATCAAATGGAGCGACTCGCCACTGGCCGGGTTCGACAGCGCGGAACTGGCCAAGGCCCAGGCTGCGGCTATTTCCGACCCGCACAGCCAAACCGTCACGGCCATGACGCATGGCGATGTCGACGCGCAATGGCCGCACGCGGCGCAACTGCTCGAAGCCGATTACCGCATGCCGTACAAGGTGCAGAACCCGCTCGAGCCGATCTGCATCACCGCGCACGTGCAAGATAAGGCGATCACTTATTGGGGCGGCGTGCAGGTGCCGTCTTCGGCGCTGGAAGCCGCGCAAACCGTGTGCGGCATCGACAAAGGCAAGGTCACCATCAACGAACTGGTGTCCGGTGGCAGCTTCGGTGCGCGGGAGGCCAAATACTGGTTGTTCGAGGTGGCGTATCTGGCGCAGCAGACCGGCGTGCCAGTGAAACTGCTCAACAGCCGCGAAGATGAAATGCACGCGCTGTTCAATCACCCGGCCACGTTGCACCGGGTCACAGGCGCGCTCGATGCCCACGGCCAACTCAGCGCGCTGCAACTGCACGCGGTGTCACCGGCCTCGCCGGAGCAGTGGGAGCCGGGCTATTTCGAGCGCCCGGATCACATGGATTACAGCACCACCGAAGCGATCACCGCGTGGGACTTCGCCTACCGTCCGCCGCATCTGCAGTTGAACTGGGTCAAGCACGAAAGCCATGTGCCCAGTGGCTGGTATCGATCGGTGAGCTTTATTCCCAATGTGTTTGCCGTCGAGAGTTTCATGGACGAGTTGGCCCACGCAGCGGGCGCCGATCCGCTGGCGTTCAGGCTGGCGAATATGCAGGAACGGCCACGGCATGTGGCAGTGCTGAAACAGGCGGCCGGGCGCGCCGGTTGGGGCCAGCCGCTGCCACCGGGCACTGCGTTGGGAATTGCCACCAATCAGGGTTACACCAGTTTTATCGCGGTGGTGGCGCGGGTCGCGACGGTCGATGGCAAGCCGAAAGTCGAGAAGCTGACCTGCGTGGTCGATTGCGGTTTGGCGGTGTCACCTGGCGGCGTCGAGGAACAGATTTACGGCGGCCTGATGTGGGGCCTCGGCCATGCGTTGTTTGATCGGCTCGACATCCAACAGGGCAGGGTGGTGCAGAGCAATTTCCACGACTACCGCGTGACGCGCATGTCGGACATGCCCGCCACCGACATCGTGGTGTTGGAGGGTGAGCCAGGCAAACCCGGTGGCGTCGGCGAGTTAGGCAGTCCGTCGGTGGCACCCGCGATTGCCAACGCCTTGTTCGCGCTGACCGGCGTGCGCCAGCGTTCAACGCCGCTGACTCTGGGGTAAGCCGCCATGGACCTGCGTCTGCTGCGCTATTTCATGGCCCTGGCCGATGAGCTGCATTTCGGTCGCGCCGCCGAGCGTCTGCACATCTGCCAGCCGCCGCTGAGCCAGCAGATTCGTCTGCTGGAAGAAGAACTCGGCACGCCGCTGTTCGAGCGCAGTCACCATCGGGTCGAGCTGACAGCGGCGGGGCAGATGCTCAAGGAGCAGGCGCCGCTGGTGTTCGAACAACTGGAACGGGCGCTGGACCTGACCCGCCAGACCGGGCGCGGGCAGCTCGGCGAGCTGGAAATCGGCATGATCAGTTCGGTGATGGTCGGCGTGCTGCCCAAGGCCCTGCATCTGTTTCGCGAGCGCTATCCGCAGGTGAACTGGCGGCTGCATGAAATGACCCCGGCGGCGCAGGTCAAGGCGCTGAAGGAAAAACGTATCGACGCTTGCGTGTTCCGCGTCGGTTATGACGATCCGCTCTTGCGCAATGAACTGCTGATCTACGAGCCGATTCATGTGGTGATGCCGGCAGATCATCCGCTGGCCTGTCGCGAGGTGCTGGCGCCAGCGGATCTGGCGCAGGAGCCGTTTGTCGCGCTGGAGCTGAAGCAGTCGCGGTTTGCCAACTTTCTCTATCAGTGCTGTATTCAGGCCGGTTTCACGCCGCAGATCCGCCAGCAGGTGATCGAGGTGCAGACGTTGCTCAGCCTGGTACGCGCCGGGTTTGGGGTGGCGCTGCTGCCGGCTTCGATCGAGCAACTGGCACCTGCGGGGCTGGTGTTTCGCAAGCTGACCCCAGCGCTGCCGGAGGTGCCGTTGTATGCCACTTACCGCGCTGATGATGCTTCGCCGGTGCTCAGGCTGTTTCTCGATACGTTGCGCGAGCTGGTGGACATGTCAGGCCAACCTTGATCCCCCTTGTGGGAGCGAGCTTGCTCGCGAAGACGGTGTGTCAGCCGACGAATTATTTGACTGAAGTACCGCATTCGCGAGCAAGCTCGCTCCCACAGGGGGACTGTGATGGTGCGGGAATTTATGTTCGGCACGATCACGATTGCCTGCGGTCGTAATCTTCACACGTGCATTCCCTGTGGAGATCCAATGAGCCAGGAAGTCCTGACCACTGAAACCAACCGTCGCCAGCTGCAGCAGATCATCGCCGGGCTGTCCGACGGGGTGATTCTGCTGGAGCTCGATCAGAGCATCCTCTGGGCCAACGAGGCGGCGCTGGCGATGCACGGTGTCAGCCGGATCGGTGAGCTGGGCGTAAATGCCGATGAGTATGCCAAGCGTTTCACTCTGCGTTATCGCAACAATCACGTGATCCCCCCGGAAAATTATCCGATCAGCCGCGTCGCCCGTTGCGAAGTCTTCAGTGATCTGTTGATCGAGCTGAGCGCCGTGGAGGATCCCGAGCATGTCTGGGTGCACAGCGTGCGCAGCATGGTGCTGACCGACCGC
Organism: Pseudomonas sp. LF020; assembly: GCF_053456425.1. Taxonomy (NCBI): domain Bacteria; kingdom Pseudomonadati; phylum Pseudomonadota; class Gammaproteobacteria; order Pseudomonadales; family Pseudomonadaceae; genus Pseudomonas; species Pseudomonas sp. LF020. The sequence goes on along the minus strand of NZ_JBRFIX010000012.1, from coordinate 77,806 downwards.
GAAGGGCAGCCGGAGTCGCTGGTCTTGATCATGAGCGATGTCACCGATTGGGCCAACGCCGAGCAGCGCTTCGAGAAAACCTTCAACGCCAACCCGGCGCCCGCGGTCATCTGCCGTCTCAGCGATTTGCGCTACATCAAGGTCAATCCGGGGTTTCTGGAAATGACCGGCTACACCCGCGATCAGGTGATCGGCACCTCGGCCTATGAGATCGATATTTTCGAGCAGGCCGAGCAAAGGGATCTGGCGATCCAGCGTCTGCGCGATGTGGCGACCATTCCGCAGATGCAGGCTCAACTGCGCCTGCCCGATGGCGGCAGCAAGCAAGTGATCGTTGCCGGGCAACCGTTGGTGCTCAATGATGAGGATTGCATGTTGTTTTCCTTCGTCGACATGGAGCTGCGCCACAAGGCCGAGGTGGCGCTGCGTCAGAGTGAAGAGCGTTTTGCCAAGGCGTTCCGCCTGACGCCGGTGCCGATTCTGATCTGCACCGCCGAAGAGCAGCAGGTAATTGATGTTAATCAGGCGTTCCTCGACGCTTTGGCGTACGAGAGTGACGATGTCGTCGGTAAAACCGTGACCCAATTGAGTTTCATCGACGACGATGGCGCGCGGGCCCGACTGCTGACCGCCCTGGCGAAAAGCGGTCGGGTTGATCGGGTCGACGTCCGGGTGCGCAAGAAGGATGCGGATCTGCTGGAGTGCGCGGTATCTGCCGACACCGTGAATATCCAGGACACGCCGTGCTATTTGCTGGTGCTGATGGACATCACCGAACGCAAGCGCACCGAGCTGGAGCTGGTGGCGGCGATTGAAGAGGTGATGAAGGATGCTTCGTGGTTCAGCCGGACGCTGATTGAAAAACTGGCCAATGTGAAAAAGGTCAATTCGCCGCAACTGCCGAGCGTGTCTTTTACTGACCTGACGGCGCGTGAGCGCGATGTGCTGGGGCTGATCTGTGAAGGGCTGGCCGACAAGGAGATCGCCGCACGCCTGAAGCTGGCGCCGAACACGGTGCGCAATCATGTGGCGACGGTGTATTCCAAGCTCGATGTGCACAGTCGCAGCGAGGCGATTGTCTGGGCGCGGGAGCGTGGTCTGTTCTCCGGAGAGTGGAGCGGAAAGGGCCAACGTTAGGTGCAAATGCACTAGTTGATACGGTGCAAATGGATGTTTTGGTACGGTGGGGCAGTTCTTAGTCTGTTGGGGTGCGATACGAGCCTGTCGGCTTGGGATCGTCTCCCTTCGAAACAGCTAAAGGAACAGGCTCCATGATGAATCTTGCGCAGTTGCGCGCCAGCCTCGAACAGAGTTTTTCGCCATTGGCGTGCGAGTGTTCAGTGGATGGGGATCATTCGCTGACGGTGAAGTTGTATCACCCGGATTCGGGGCAGGTGGATCTGGTGATCAGTGGGTTGAAGCTCGATGCGTTGCGTACGCCTGAGTCGGTGGCGGCGCTGGTGGATGAGTTGCGGTATGAGTTGGAGAGTAATTCTTTGCGGGCTGCTCGGGATCCGGATATGGCTTAGGGTTTTAGGGGGTTTTAGGGGGTTTTAGGGGGTTTTAGGGGGTTTTAGGGGGGGTTAGGGGGTTTTGGGTGTATATCCGTTGCTGCGGTAACGGCCTCCTAAGGTTCCGCCCTTACGGCGGGTCACTTTTTCCAGACGCCGAAAAAGTAACCAAAAAGGCTTTACCCTGACGTTCGGCCCTCGCCTGGGCTCGGGTTCCTTCGCTGCGGGATTCATCCGGGGGGCAGCGCCTACGGTTTGCTTCGCTGCACCTCCTCTCGCTGTGTTTGGCTGCGCCAAACGGTCGCTGCGCTCCCACCCCTGGATAAATCCCTCCACTCAGCCTGCCGACGGGCCCTCAGATCAAAAGCTTTCGGCGAGCTGACACTCGGCCAGTGTAGGAGCTGCCGCAGGCTGCGATCTTTTGATCTGGGGCTTCAGGGAGCCAGCCTGCTGGTGATGGCGGCCTTACAGCCGACCTGTTTCTGGCAGGAATACTAATCCTTGTGGGAGCTGGCCTGCCAGCGATGGCGGCCTCACAGCCGGCCTGTTTCTGGCATGAATACTAATCCTTGTGGGAGCCAGCCTGCTGGCGATGGCGGCCTGACAGCCGACCTAGTTTTGTCAGAAATACTCAATCCTTGTGGGAGCTGGCCTGCCGGCGATGGCGGCCTCACAGTCGGCCTGTTTCTGGCAGAAATACTCACACCTGTGGGAGCTGGCTTGCCAGCGATGGCGGCCTTCCAGAGAACACATTTCTTGCTGATGTATCCCTCCCACTCAGGTTTGCTCCCCACAAAATCGACAGCCAGTTCCCCCATCCCCCTCCATTTCACTGGCGCTTACAGGGTGGTCGGCTATAAAGAATGAGTGGTCAGGTCTTCCGTCATCCGCGGTATTCGTGCGCAATGGCGGAAGTGGCTCTTCCATTCACCGCGGGTCGTCCTATGAATAATCCTGGGAAACGCGTGTATCTGCCGTTGTCGCTGGCTTTCTCCGTTGCGCTGCTCAGTGGCTGTGCCAGTCCGCCACCACCGCCTCCTGCTGCACCTCCACCACCGCCGGTGCGTACTTGTCAGACGCTGGAAAACACTCAGGTGTCCGGCGATATGTACGTTGACGAGCAGGTCACTCGGCATATCACCACCACCCGGTGTGTCACGCAGTAGCGCTGTGGGGGGGCGCGTTTGCTGTTGCGGAAGTTGTCGGTGCGCTTCGTCAGGTAATGGCCCAAGGTCATTGACTGACAGAGAACCCCTGTGGGAGCGGGCTTGCCCGCGAATGCGGTGTGTCATTCAAAGCGATGGTGCCTGACACTACGTCTTCGCGGGCAAGCCCGCTCCTACAGGGTTAATCATTTGTCAGAGAAATCAGGACAGGAACCCACCGTCCACATTCAGCGAAACCCCGGTGGTGTAGCTCGACGCATCACTCGCCAGATACAGCACCGCGCCGGCCATTTCACTTGGATCGGCCACGCGCTTGAGCGGGATCTGCGTCAGTGCCTGCTTGAGGATCGCGTCATTTTTCACCAGCGCCGAAGCGAATTTGGTGTCGGTCAGGCCCGGCAGCAGGGCGTTGCAGCGGATGCCGAATTGCGCGCATTCCTTGGCGAAGACCTTGGTCATGTTGATCACTGCCGCTTTGGTCACCGAATAGATGCCCTGGAACACGCCCGGTGAAATCCCGTTGATCGAGGCGACGTTGATGATGCTGCCGCCGCCGTTCTCGCGCATCAGCTTGCCGGCTTCCACCGACATGAAGAAGTAGCCGCGAATGTTCACGTCGACGGTCTTCTGGAATGCGCCCAGATCGGTGTCCAGCACGTTGCAGAACTGCGGGTTGGTCGCCGCGTTGTTGACCAGAATGTCGAGGCGACCGAACTGTTCCTTGATCCCGGCGAATACCTGGCTGATCTGTTCCATTTCACCGATGTGGCAGGCCACGGCGGTGGCTTTGCCGCCGGCAGCGATGATGGCGTCGGCGACGTGCTGGCAGCCTTCGAGCTTGCGGCTCGAGACGATCACGTGGGCACCTTGCTGGGCCAGCAGTTTGGCGATGGCTTCACCGATGCCACGGCTGGCGCCGGAGACGAATGCGATTTTGCCGTCGAGGTCGAACAACTGAGTCTTGGACATAAGGGTTCCTTGGTGTGGGCCGTCAGAGGCTCGATTTCGCAATGACCTGCAGGCTCATGTGCTCCAGCAGTTTGTTCATGTGAATGAACTGCGCGAAGCGTTTGTCCTGGGTCTGGCCGTGGTAGAAGCGGTAGTAGATCTGCTGCACGATGCCGGCCAGACGGAACAGGCCGTAGGTGTAGTAGAAGTCGAAATTGTCGATCCGGATGCCCGAGCGTTCGGCGTAGTAATCGACGAACTCGCGGCGGGTCAGCATGCCCGGAGCATGGCTCGGCTGGCGGCGCATCAGTTGCACTGGTGCCGGATCATCGGCCTGAATCCAGTAGGCGAGGGTGTTGCCCAGGTCCATCAGCGGATCGCCGAGGGTAGTCAGTTCCCAGTCGAGCACGCCGATGATCTGCATCGGGTTGTTCGGGTCGAGGATCACGTTGTCGAAGCGATAGTCGTTGTGGACGATGCTCGAGGTCGGATGATCGGCCGGCATCTTGTCGTTGAGCCAGGCTTTGACCTGCTCCCAGTGCGGCGCATCCGGGGTCAGGGCTTTTTCGTAGCGCTCGCTCCAGCCTTTGATCTGACGGGCGACATAGCCTTCAGGCTTGCCCAGATCGCCGAGGCCGCAGGCGTTGTAGTCGACGCGGTGCAGTTCGACGAAACGGTCGATGAAGCTTTTGCACAGCGCTTCGGTCTTGGCTGCATCGAGGCCCAGTTCTGGCGGCAGGTCGGAGCGCAGGATGATGCCCTTGACCCGTTCCATCACATAGAACTCGGCACCGATCACCGACTCGTCGGTGCAGTGCACGTAGGCTTTCGGGCAGTAGGGGAAACCGTCGCGCAATTGATTGAGGATGCGGAATTCGCGGCCCATGTCGTGGGCGGATTTGGCCTTGTGGCCGAACGGCGGCCGGCGCAGCACGAACTCCTGCTGCGGGTATTCCAGAAGGTACGTCAGGTTCGACGCACCGCCGGGGAACTGGCTGATCTGCGGGGTGCCGGTCAGGTCCGGAATGTGCGCCTTGAGGTACGGATCGATCAGGCTGGCATCGAGTTCTTCGCCAGCGCGGATACGGGTGGACTGGTCAGTAAGCGCCATGCTTATCCCTTCTGCTTATTTTGGAGGCCAGACATCATTGGCTAATCTAATGGCGCACTCGGGCGGCCACAAGCGCGCAGCGGTCTTATAGGTTAGCGTGTTGCAGGATAATCAGCGTTTCGAATAGGTACGGCAGCAGGGCGCTGCCGGCGATTTTCAATGCACGCGCTGGTTGTTGAGCCTGGGGGGCAGGGCGATCGGCGTCAGCACGGGTTGCCCGGAGAAGAACGCCACGAGGTTTTTGCCGACCAGCTCCACCGTGCCTTGGGTGGCCTCGGGTGACAGGCCGGCAACGTGCGGCGTGAGAATCACGTTGCTCAGCACTTTCAGTGCATCCGGCACCTGCGGTTCGTGATCGAACACGTCCAGTGCGGCGCCGGCAATCCGCCGTTGCTCAAGGGCAGTGATCAGATCCGCTGTGGCGATGACGCTCGCCCGGGCGATGTTGACAATGAAACCGTTCGGGCCAAGGGCGTCGAGCACCGGGCGAGTCACCAGATGCTGGGTGCCGATGCCGCCCGGCGTAGCGATGATCAGAAAGTCCGAGGCGCGTGCCAGTTCGGTTGGCGTCGAGCAGAAAGCGTACGGCACATCGCTGCGCAGTTGACGGTTGTGGTAACTGATCTGCATGTCGAAACCGAGCTGGGCACGCTTGGCAATCGCCATGCCCACCGCGCCCAGGCCGAGAATGCCCAGGCGTTTATTGGCCAGCGACGGGCGCATGATCTTCGGCCATTCACCCCGGCGCACTGCCGCATCGCAGCGCGGAATGTCGCGCACCAGCGCCAACAGCATCGCCATCGCATGATCGGCCACCGACGAAGCGTTGACCCCGGCGCCGTTGGTCACGGTGATCCCGCGATCGCTGGCAGCCTGCAGGTCAACGTGTTCATAACCGGCGCCGATCACGGTGATGATTTTCAGTGCTGGCAGGGCGGCGATTTCCTCAGCGGTCAGTCCCAGCGGGCCACGGGTCAGCACCGCGTCGATCCGTGCGCCGTGGCTGGCGATGGCTTGCGCACGTTCGGCAGGGGTTGGTGCGAGGATCAGATGAAAGCCCTGATGCTCGAGAATCGGTAAATAGTCATTGATGGTTTCAACCAGTACCAGAACGGTGGCGGGCATTGCGCGGCTCCTGTGATCAGTGGCGGTTCGGTCGCGAAAGTCGTGTCAGAGTGCTGATTCCAGAGCGGTTTGGCAATGATGGCCGCAGCCCCGCTTCAGCCAGTGTAGGAGCTGAAACGGGGAGCGCGCGGGCGCTTCGTCAGAAGCTCACGTCGGCGCTGTTGATCAGCCGCGCAAATGCCCCGCCGAGGGTGGCGTTATGGTGCTCGATGATGACGTGGGCGGGTAATGCCGGGGTGTCCATGCAAGTGTGGGCGTCGGTCACCAGCAACGGTTTGAAGCCCAGATCGGCAGCGGCGCGGCAGGTGGCGTCAACGCAGAACTGCGTTTTCATGCCGACCAGGTACAGATCTTCGACGTTTCGGCTTTTAAGTTGCTGCGCCAGATCAGTGCCATGGAAGGCGTTGGGGCGGGACTTGTCGAACACATGGTCGGACTCGGCATTCAGATCGAGTTCCGGCAGCAATTGCCAGAAGGGGCTGCCGGCGGCAATCGGCGAACCTGCCGGGCCGGTGTGGCGTACGGCGTAGATCGGCACGTGTTGCTGGCGGGCCTGGTGGATCAGATGCTGGATGTTGGCGAGCACGCGCTCGCCGTCGTGGGGTTTTTCCGGGCCATGGAACAGACCGACCTGCATATCGATGATCAACAATGCTGCGGACATGATGTTTCTCCTTGAGGGCTGCAAAAGCGCACGGACGGGAGAAACAACAAGGCCCCGTCCATTGCTGGCGGGGCCTTGGGTTCACTGCGCTGGATTCACCTCAGGCAGCAACACCACGACCCGCCGGTGGCGGTCGTGGTGGTACGGGTGAGGTGCAGCGGGCGAACGTTCATGCCGCCGATCATGCTGGCGGCGGCGAAGGGCTGTCAACTGGCGTATTGAGCGATGCCGTTGCCGAACGACCAATTCTCCTTTTTGACTTCCACCAGATTGATGAACACATCTTCCAGGCGAATGCCCAGTTGGCGGTTCAGACTGTGTGCGATGGTCTGGTACAGGGCTTTTTTCTGCTCCAGCGTCCGCCCTTCATTGAGGGTGATCTGGATGATCACCAACTGATCGCTGCGCTGGATGCCCAGGTACTGCGGGTCGAAGATGAAATGTTCGCCATCATGCTCGTTGAGAATCTGGAAGTTGTCGTGCTCCGGCACGTTGATGGTGCTGCGCATGGCGGCGTAGATCTGCTCGCCGATGCGTTTGGCGAAGGTGGGGTCAGAGTGTTTTTTGATTTCGACGCGCACGAGGGGCATGGGCAAAGACTCCGTTGGGCAAGGGACTCCTCTCACGCTAGAACATGTCGGCCAGATTGAAAGTGTGGGGTGATGAATTCGCCGCTGTTTTTGTACGAGGCTACCTACAATTTTCGCGGATTTTGCCTACGAATCTGGCAGATGCATCTGCTATCGGAAGGGTGATGAACGCGAAATCATGTGGGCACAAAGCAGCCCGGGCAGGGACTGCCGGCAGCCAAGGAAGGCGAATGCTCAAGAACGATCTTGAAAATCTGGAACTCGACAGGCTGGAGAATGAGTCAAGAAAGCTTGTGGCCGAAAGGAAAAAGCTATTGGCGGAGGAAAAAAAGCTTAAGAGAGAGACAAATTTATATCCGCTCGCAGTTATAGCTGGGGTGGTGACAGCAATCACCGCAGTAGCAGGCGTTTTCTTCAAGTTTTGATTGTTCGTTTCACAACCGTCCGACCCATGATCCAAAGGAAAACCACATGAGTACCTATGATCGCAAAGCCAGAATGGAACAACTGGAACGTGAACACGATGAGTGGGAAGAAAGAATGCGCATCAAAAACAAGGGCGATATGTACCCAATCTGGGGAATGCTGGCGTTCGGCCTGTTTTGCATGTCACTCGGATTCATGCTGGCTCGATCGATCTGATCAAGTCGTCTCGCTCGTATGACGTTGAAACTTGCCGGAAAACGACATTTCACGTATCCGGAGCCGACAGCCATTTTCCCGAAAACGACAACTCGCTGATCTGCTCCGCACAACCATTCCTCAGCTAAGTCTTTGCTTCTGCTCATTTATCGCGGAGAATCGCGCCCCTGTTTCGGCCGGAGCATGTCTGTCGGTTTTTTCCGACGCGTCCTGACCGAGTGGCAAGTGACCGGAATGCGGAGATCCGACCGGATGAATGATCAGGCCAATAGCGTCGACGAACGCTATGAAACGGCAGCACCAGCTGAACTGTCGAGCTGGAATCGCCATGACACCACGTGGATGTTGGGACTGTTCGGGACGGCCATTGGCGCCGGTACCCTGTTTTTGCCGATCAACGCCGGTCTGGGTGGCTTCTGGCCGCTGGTGATCCTCGCGCTGCTGGCCTTCCCGATGACGTTCTTCGCCCACCGAGGCCTGACCCGCTTCGTGCTTTCCGGTCGCGAAGGCGCCGACATCACCGAGGTGGTCGAGCAGCATTTCGGCATCAAGGCCGGTGCGCTGATCACCTTGCTGTACTTCTTCGCCATCTTCCCGATCCTGCTGATCTACAGCGTCGGCCTGACCAACACGGTCGCCAGCTTCCTCGAACACCAACTGCACATCACGCCGCCACCGCGCGCGCTGCTGTCGTTCGTGCTGATCCTCGGCCTGCTGGCCGTGGTGCGTTGCGGCGAGCAGGTGATCGTCAAGGCGATGAGCCTGATGGTGTATCCGTTCATCGTCGCGTTGCTGTTCCTCGCGGTGTACCTGATTCCGCACTGGAATGGCGGCATTCTCACCACCGCTTCGCAAGTGCCGGCACCGTCGGCACTGCTGCACACATTGTGGCTGGCGATTCCGGTGATGGTGTTCTCGTTCAACCACTCGCCGATCATCTCGGCCTTCGCGGTGGACCAGAAGCGTCGTTACGGTGCCAATGCGGAGCAGCGCAGCTCGCAGATCCTCTGCCGCGCCCACCTGCTGATGGTGGTGATGGTGCTGTTCTTCGTCTTCAGTTGCGTGCTGACCCTGTCGCCGGAACAGCTGGCCGAAGCCAAGGCGCAGAACCTGTCGATCCTGTCGTACCTGGCCAACCACTTCAGCAACCCGACCATCGCTTTTGCGGCGCCGTTGATTGCCTTTGTGGCGATCTCCAAGTCGTTCCTCGGCCACTACATCGGTGCCAGCGAAGGCCTCAAGGGCCTGATCGTCAAAAGCGGCAAGCGTCCGGGCGCCAAGGCGCTGGATCGCATCGTCGCGGCGTTCATGCTGGTGGTGTGCTGGATCGTCGCGACCCTGAACCCGAGCATCCTGGGCATGATCGAGACCATCGGCGGCCCGGTGATCGCGGCGATTCTGTTCCTGATGCCGATGTACGCGATCCGCAAAGTGCCGGCGATGGCGCGTTATCGCGGTCAGGCGTCGAACGTGTTTGTCACCGCCGTAGGCCTGGTGGCGATTTCGGCGTTGATTTATTCGCTGACCGCTTAAAGATCAAGAGATCGCAGCCTGCGGCAGCTCCTACAGGAATACCTTGTGGGAGTTGCCGCAGGCTGCGATCTTTCGCTTTTCAGCTACAGTGGCCGCTGTGCGTGATGCGCACAGCGGCTTTTTTTCGTCTGGAGACAGTGGATTGTCGAGCGCGCCCCAATCTGTAGAACCCCCCAATCGCTGGCAGGACATCCTCGCCGGTCTGTCGATTGCCGGGCTGTTGTTGCCCGAAGCGGTCGCTTATTCGACCATCGCCGCGCTGGCGCCGCAGGCCGGGGTGAACGCGCTGTTTGCCGGTCTGCTGTGCTATGGGTTGTTTGGCACCAGCCGCTTTGCCATTGTTTCCGCTACGTCGTCCTCGGCAGCAGTGCTGGCGGCGGCCACCGCGACCATGGCCAATGGCGACCCGCAGCTGCGCGCAACGCTGGCGGTCGGGCTGGTGCTGGTCACCGGCGGGCTGTTCTTGCTGGCGGGGATCTTCCGTTTCGGCAGTGTCACCGCGTTTATCGCCAAACCGGTATTGCGCGGCTTCGCTTTCGGCCTGGCGCTGACGATCATTCTCAAGCAGGTCGCCAGCGTGGTCGGCGTGCACCTGACCGACGCCAATCTGGTGCGCTTCGCCCCGCAATTGCTTGAACAACTGCCGCAATGGAACTGGCCGGCGGCGGCTGTTGCCGCGGTGGCGTTGCTGCTGTTGGGAGTGTTCTCGCGCTTTCCACGGGTGCCCGGCGGTTTGCTGGTGGTGGTGATCGGCATCGTCGCCGGGCAATGGCTGAACCTGCCGGCCCATGGCGTGAGCATGATTGGCTTGATCGACCTGAGCCTTGAAGTGCCGAGCCTGCCGGTGCTGCCGTTTGCCGACTGGCTGCGGCTGGGGGAGGTGGGGTTTGCGCTGGTGATGATTCTGTACGCCGAGTCGTACGGCTCGATCAGTTCGTTCGCCCTCAAGCACGGTGATCGTGTGACCTCCAACCGTGATCTGCTGGCGCTCGGCGCAGCGAACTTGTTGTCCGGATTGTTCCATGGCATGCCGGCGGGGGCGGGGTATTCGGCAACGTCGGCGAACGAGGCCGCTGGCGCGACTTCTCGCTGGGCCGGTGGGGTGGCGGCGCTGGTGGTGCTGGTGATCGTGCTGACGGTGCTGCCGTGGATCGCCCTGACACCGGAGCCGATTCTGGCGGCCATCGTGATTCATGCGCTGGCGCGTGGCTTGAGTCTGCAGCCGTTGGGGCGTTACTTCGTCTGGCGCCGGGATCGGCTGCTGGTGCTGTGCGCGGTGGCGGCGGTGCTGCTGCTGGGCATTCTCGACGGCTTGCTGGTGTCGGTGGCCATCAGCGTATTGCTGATGCTCAAACAGATGTCGGCGGCGGATATTCAGGTGCTCGGGCGGATCGACGGCGGGCATGATTTTGTCGATGTGCAACGTCATCCGACGGCGACAACCGAGCCCGGAGTGCTGATTGTGCGGCCCAGTGAGGCGTTGTTCTTTGCCAACGTCGAGCGGGTTCTTGGTGCGGCGTTGCGCTTGATTCGTCATTCGGACGTGCCGCTGCATACGGTGATTCTCAGTCTGGAGGAAACCCCGGACCTGGACGGCACCAGCATCGAGGCGATGCAGGAGTTCTTTCTGCGGGTGCATCAGGAGGGCAAGCGCCTGATTCTGGCGCGACTCAAGCATGAGGCGCTGGCTGTGCTGGAGGCGTTGCCCGAAGTGCAAGCAAATGGCGTGACGCTTAGCGGGCTGAGCGTTGATGGCGCGGTCCGGCAAGCCCTCAAACTCAACACTTAACCCCCTGCAGGAGTGAGCCTGCTCGCGATAGCGGTGTGTCAGTCGATACAAATGTATTTGACACACCGCTATCGCGAGCAGGCTCACTCCTACAGGGGACGGCATTCCAAGGCATAAAAAAACGCCGCACATCTCACGATGGGCGGCGTTCTTCATTGCGTTGCAGCGTTAGGCTTGAACGACCGGAATCTTGGCGTTCGCAGCCGCTTCACGGAACTCGGCGATCTGGTCGAAGGACAGGTAGCGGTAGACATCGGCCGCCATGCTGTCGATCTTGCCAGCGTATTCCATGTACTCCTCGACGGTCGGCAGGCGACCCAGGATCGAAGCCACGGACGCCAGCTCGGCCGAAGCCAGGTAGACGTTCGCGCCGTCGCCCAGACGGTTCGGGAAGTTACGGGTCGACGTCGAGACCACGGTGCTGTTCGGCTCAACGCGTGCCTGGTTACCCATGCACAGCGAGCAGCCTGGCATTTCCATGCGCGCGCCTGCTTTGCCGTAGATGCCGTAGTAGCCTTCTTCGGTCAGTTGGTGAGCGTCCATCTTGGTCGGCGGCGACAGCCACAGACGGGTTGGCAGCTGACCCTTGACCTGATCCAGCAGTTTGCCGGCAGCGCGGAAGTGACCGATGTTGGTCATGCACGAACCGATGAACACTTCGTCGATCTTCTCGCCAGCCACGCTGGACAGCAGGCGGGCGTCGTCCGGATCGTTCGGCGCGCACAGTACCGGCTCGCTGATGTCGGCCAGATCGATTTCGATGACTTCGGCGTATTCGGCGTCGGCATCGGCTTCCATAAGCTCAGGGTTGGCGATCCAGGCTTCCATCGCTTGTGCACGACGTTCCAGGGTACGCGCATCGCCGTAGCCTTCGCCGATCATCCAGCGCAGCAGGGTGATGTTGGACTGCAGGTACTCGGTGATCGACTCTTTCGACAGCTTGATGGTGCAACCGGCAGCCGAACGTTCGGCCGAGGCGTCGGAGAGTTCGAACGCCTGCTCCAGGGTCAGACCTTCCAGGCCTTCGATTTCCAGGATGCGGCCGGAGAAGGCGTTTTTCTTGCCTTTCTTCTCGACGGTCAGCAGACCGTTCTGGATGGCGAAGTAAGGAATGGCATGCACCAGGTCACGCAGGGTGATGCCAGGTTTCATCTTGCCTTTGAAGCGCACCAGGATCGATTCCGGCATGTCCAGCGGCATGACGCCGGTGGCTGCGGCGAACGCGACCAGACCGGAACCGGCCGGGAACGAGATGCCCATCGGGAAACGGGTGTGCGAGTCACCACCGGTACCTACGGTGTCCGGCAGCAGCATGCGGTTCAGCCACGAGTGGATGATGCCGTCGCCCGGACGCAGGGAAACGCCGCCGCGGGTCATGATGAAGTCAGGCAGGGTGTGGTGGGTGGTTACGTCGATCGGCTTCGGATACGCCGCGGTGTGGCAGAAGGACTGCATCACCAGGTCAGCAGAGAAGCCCAGGCACGCCAGGTCTTTCAGTTCGTCACGGGTCATCGGACCGGTGGTGTCCTGAGAGCCGACGGTGGTCATTTTCGGTTCGCAGTAGGTGCCAGGACGAACGCCTTTGCCTTCTGCCAGACCGCACGCCTTGCCGACCATTTTCTGCGCCAGGGTGAAGCCCTTGGTGCTTTCGGCCGGTGCTTCAGGCTTCTTGAACAGGTCGAACGCAGGCAGACCCAGTTCGGCGCGAGCCTTCTCGGTCAGGCCACGGCCGATGATCAGCGGAATACGACCGCCGGCACGGACTTCGTCCAGCAGCACAGGGGTCTTCATTTCGAAGGTGGTGATGACTTCGTCGGTACCGTGCTTGCAGACTTTGCCAGCGTGCGGGTACAGGTCGATCACGTCGCCCATGTTCATGTTCGATACGTCGAACTCGATTGGCAGTGCGCCGGCATCTTCCATGGTGTTGTAGAAGATCGGAGCGATCTTGCTGCCGAAGCAGAAACCGCCAGCGCGCTTGTTCGGCACGTAAGGGATGTCGTCGCCGAAGAACCACAGCACCGAGTTGGTCGCCGATTTACGCGAGGAACCGGTACCGACCACGTCACCGACGTAGGCGATCGGGAAGCCTTGACCGCGCATTTCTTCGATCTGCTTCATCGGGCCGGTCTTGCCTTGCTCGTCCGGAACGATGCCGTCACGGGCCATTTTCAGCATGGCCAGGGCGTGCAGCGGGATATCAGGACGCGACCAGGCGTCTGGCGCAGGGGACAGGTCGTCGGTGTTGGTTTCGCCGGTGACCTTGAACACGCGCAGGCTGATCTTGTCGGCCAGCACCGGGCGCTTCTTGAACCACTCGCCGTCAGCCCAGGATTGCAGCACGGCCTTGGCGTGAACGTTGCCGTTCTTGGCTTTTTCAGCCACGTCGTGGAAGGCATCGAACATCAGCAGGGTGTGCTTGAGTTCTTCGGCAGCCACTGGCGCCAGTTCGGCGTTGTCCAGCAGTTCAACCAGGGTCACGATGTTGTAGCCGCCCTGCATGGTGCCGAGCAGTTCTACAGCGCGTTTTTTGTCCAGCAGAGGGGAGGTGACTTCGCCTTTGGCCAGGGCCGACAGGAAACCGGCTTTGACGTAAGCGGCTTCGTCGACTCCTGGTGGTACGCGATTGGTGATCAGGTCAACGAGGAAAGCTTCTTCGCCAGCCGGAGGATTCTTCAGCAGCTCGACCAGGCCTGCAGTTTGTTCGGCGTTAAGCGGCTGGGGAACGATACCCAGGGCTGCGCGCTCTTCGATATGTTTGCGGTAGGCTTCAAGCACAGTTATTACCCTCATCAGTGGTCCCAAATGGGTGTCCGGGACGCTCATCCCGAAATTGCCGTACTCATGCACCGCACGACGTTGTGGGTCGTTTGGCCAGAATTACCGGCAATTCCTTACAGAAGCTGCTTTCAAAGTTTTACGCCTGCAGAACGGGGAGCTGATGAGGGTTGGCGTTGGGCTTTTCCCCGCTGGAAAAACCCTTCGCCAACACCGCTCTGAAGGAACGACTGTGCTCGTGACGCTTTGAAAACAGCTTCTAACGGACATTGGCGCCTTAAAAGGCTGGCTGATTCTACGGCAAAAAAAATTTAAAGGTAAGTCAGGCTCTATTGGACTTTGGTGGCGTTGTGCACGGGCAGGGTAAACCGCGAGCCAGCGCTTGCCCCTGACGTTTGAGGGGTGATCAATGCCCGACAAAGGGCTAACATGCCGACCTGTTCCGCGTTTCAGTGTTCTGCCAATTTATGCCCAATCAGACCATCAAGACCCCCTGCGTCGGCCTCTGCTCCACTGTTTACGGAGATCTGGTGTGCCGTGGCTGCAAGCGTTTCCACCACGAAGTGATCCATTGGAATGGTTACGGCGAGGAGGAAAAGCGTGCGGTGTGGTTGCGTCTGGAGCAATTGCTGTCACAAGTGATGGCGAGCAAGGTCGAGATCTTCGATCCGGCGCGTCTGCGCCAACAGCTGGAACAGCGCAAGATCCGCTTCGTGCCGCATCAGTCGGAATATTGCTGGGCGTATCAGCTGATTGCGCGCGGGGCGCGGGTGATCATTAATCTGGAAGCCTACGGGATGGTGTTGCTGCCGGAGTTCCGCGACTGGAACCTGCCGGAGTTGCGCGATGCCATTGATCGGGAATTCTTCCTGCTGTCGGAAGCGCATTATCAGCGCTATATCGCACCGGGCTTCCTGAAAGACGCCTTCGGCGCCTAGAAGCTTCGCGAGCAGGCTCGCTCCCACAATGATCGGAGTGGAATGCAGATCCTGCAGGCGCCAACAGATCTTGTGGGAGCTGGCTTGCCAGCGATGAGGGCAGTGCATCCAATGTCAATGTTGACTGACCCACCGCTATCGCTGGCAAGCCAGCTCCCATAGGGATATGCATTCCAACTGTGGGAGCGAGCCTGCTCGCGAAGGGGCCGGTTCAGCCACCGCAGTCCTTAATGCTTCACCGCCAACTCCACCAGATGATCCTCAACCTCCTGCGGCTTGAGCACCAGCACGTCGCTTTCCAGCGCATCCAGCACCACCTCGGCGGTATTGCCGATCAACGCGCCTGACAACCCGGTCCGCGCCACGGTGCCGATCACAGTCACCGCCGCCTGCAGCTTGTGCGCCATGAACGGAATCAGCACATCCGCCGGGCCTTCCTCTATATGCAGGTGTTCATCATCGACATCGAACTCCGCCTGAAACGCCCGGCATTGCTCGCGATAACGCGCTTCGATGGTTTCGCTCCGCTGTAACGCCGGGTCGGCTGCCGAGAGCATCGGCGAGGGGTGGGCGCTGATCACATGCAGATGCCCTTTGGCCAGGCTGGCGATGTCGTAGCCGTGATCGATGATCGTAGTGTGCAAATGCCGGTGTTCGCCATCGGCGTTACCGACATCGACCGCCGCGAGAATCACCCGGTCTTTCCACGGCGTGCAGGTTTTCACCAGCAGCACTGGGGTCGGGCAGTGACGCAGCAGCTTCCAGTCGGCCGGGGTCAGCAGGGCTTTTTTCAGGGAGCTGTCAGGGAAGTGCTGTTTGACCACCAGACCGCAGCCTTCGGCCTGCTGCACATCGATGATGGTTTCGTGCAGGCTCTCGTTCCACGCCTGTTCGGTGGTCACGCTATAGCCATCTGCTAAAAGTGCGGCTTTGAGCACGCCAAGCATGCCGGCGTGGTCGTGCTTGCGGTCACACACCAGCAGGTGCAGGTGCGCCTGGGTCACGCCGGCGATCAGCTTGGCGCGCTTGAGCGCCAGGCTTTCCGAATGTTCGGGTTCGATGACCACCAGAATGCTGCGAATGGCTTGCATGAGCGGAGTCTCCAGCAAAGAAAAGGCACGGCGTTGCACAACTATAGTTGCTGCTCATGCGCCTGCGACTTGATGCATATCAACGCCTGCGACTGGTGGTCTGCGGGCAGGCCGGTATAATCGGCGGCCTTTGCTCGTACACCTTTTACCGTGAGCCCCATGATCCTTCCCGAAATCCACGAATTCCTTGGCTGCCGCACGCCCGACGCCTGGGTCCAGGCGGCACTGGTCGATCAGGAAACCCTGCTGATCGACCACAAGAACTGCGAGTTCAAGGCCGCCAGCACCGCGCTGAGCCTGATTGCCAAGTACCATTCCCACGTCGACCTGATCAACATGATGTCGCGTCTGGCCCGGGAAGAACTGGTGCACCACGAACAAGTCATGCGCATCATGAAGCGCCGCAAGATCGAGCTGCGCCAGCTGCACGCCGGGCGCTACGCTTCGGCCCTGCGCAAAGTGGTGCGCAGCCACGAACCGGTGAAACTGGTGGATACCCTGGTGGTCGGCGCGTTTATCGAAGCGCGCAGTTGCGAGCGTTTCGAAGCGCTGGTGCCGCATCTGGACGAAGAACTCGGCAAGTTCTATTTCGGCCTGCTGAAAAGCGAGGCGCGGCATTTTCAGGGTTATCTGAAACTGGCCTACCAGTACGGCGACGCGAAAGACATCGCTCAGGTGATCGACAGGGTTCGCGCGGCCGAGCAGGAGCTGATCGAGTCGCCGGATGAAGAGTTCCGCTTTCACAGTGGTGTGCCGGCCGCGGCCTGAAACACAAACTGTTAAAAACTCTTAAGAGTATGAAATATCACCAAAAACCGGCCCCTGCGGCCGGTTTTTGCTGCCCGAAACAACGCCTTGCCGCCGATTGCCGCCATAATGTCGCCCACTTCACACATGGGTTGGCACACGGTTGTTATGGATAACCTGGGTTTTGGCAAAGTCCTGCTGGTCGAAGACGATGAGCGTCTGGCCACGCTGATTGCGCACTTTCTCGAGCAGCATGGCTACGAGGTGCGCGCGGTGCATCGCGGCGATCTGGCGGTGGCCGCGTTTCTCGAGTTCCAGCCCAAAGTGGTGGTGCTTGACCTGATGCTGCCGGGGCAGAGCGGCCTGCACGTGTGCCGGGAAATTCGCAGCGTGTCGGACACGCCGATCGTCATCCTCACCGCAAAGGAAGACGACCTCGACCATATTCTCGGCCTGGAATCCGGCGCCGACGACTACGTGATCAAACCGATCAAACCGCCGGTTTTGCTCGCGCGGCTGCGCGCCTTGCAGCGGCGCCAGGTACCGGAGACCGGCGTGGTCAGTGCGCTGGAGTTCGGCCGTTTGCGCATCGATCGCAGCTGTCGCGATGTGCGTCTGGCCGGCGAGATCATCGAGATGACCACCATGGAATTCGAATTGCTGTGGCTGCTGGCCAGCGCCGCCGGCAAAACTTTGTCCCGCGATGACATCCTCAACCGCATGCGCGGTATCGCTTTCGATGGGCTCAATCGCAGCGTCGACGTGTACATCAGCAAGTTGCGCAACAAACTCAAGGACAATCCCCGCGAACCGGTGTGCATCAAGACCGTGTGGGGCAAGGGTTATCTGTTCAATCCGTTCGCGTGGGAGCTGTAGATGCTGCGGTTATTCCTCGGGCTGTTTCTGGTGATGACGGTGGGGCTGGTGCTGGCCCTGCAAACCGTCGAGCACACCTTCAACGCCTTGCTCGACAACCAGATGCAGGCCTACAACCGCGAGGCGGTGCGGGGTCAGGCGTGGTCACTGGTCGAGCACATGCGCGATCAGCAGGGCGCGGCGCGCGAGCGGCAACTGGAGGCGTTGCGCCCGCATTACGGCTTGTCGCTGAAGCTGATCGAGGCCGATCAACTGGATCTCAGCCCCGAGGAAAAGGCCGAACTGGCGCAGAACCTGCTGGTGATTCGCGACAATTACACCCAGTTCATCAGCAACATCGACGGTGGCTCGCAACTGCTCAGCATCAAGCTGCCGCCCGAGCCGAGTCTGATGCCGTTTTACATCGCGGTGGCTTACGCGATGCTCGCGGTGCTGATCGGCATCGTGCTGTTTTTCTGGGTGCGTCCGCACTGGCGCGATCTGGAAAAACTGCGTCTGGCCGCCGAGCGCTTTGGCGACAACGATCTGTCGGTGCGCATTCAGCTGTCCAAGCGCTCGAACATCCGCGACCTGGCCGAGCACTTCAACCTGATGGCGGCGCGCATCGAGAGTTTGATCGCCAATCAGCGTGAGCTGACCAACGCGGTGTCCCACGAGCTGCGCACGCCGATTGCGCGATTGTCGTTCGAACTCGACCAGCTCAAGCAACAGCCGGACGCCAGCCAGAACCGCGAACTGATCGCCGACATGTACGCCGACCTTGGCGAGCTGGAGGAAATGGTCTCCGAGCTGCTGACTTACGCCAGCCTCGAACGCGGCGCGACGGTGATCAAACGGGAAAACATTCAAGCGGCCAACTGGCTCGACAGCGTGGTCGGCAGCGTGGCGCTGGAGGCCGAAGCGGCGGGGGTGCAGTTGTTGATCGGTGACTGCCGGCTTGACACCGTGCGCATCGAGCCGCGTTTCATGGCGCGGGCGGTGATCAATCTGCTGCGCAATGCCATTCGTTATGCCGAGCAGCGTGTCGAGGTGACGCTGGTGCGCAGCGGCGATTACTACGAGGTGCGGGTCAACGACGACGGCCCGGGTGTGCCGGTAGAGGGCCGAGAGAAAATCTTCGAACCGTTCTCGCGGCTGGACGCCAGTCGCGACCGTCGTACCGGCGGTTTCGGCCTGGGATTGGCGCTGGTGCGGCGGGTGTCGCAGTCCCATGGCGGGCAGGTCGAGGTCGGGGAATCGGTGTGGGGTGGGGCGTCGTTTCGGATGACCTGGGCGCATCTGGACTGATTTGTGCTGTCAGTTCCGGCCCTATCGCTGGCAAGCCAGCTCCCACAGGTTACTGGGCGTACACAAAACCTGTGGGAGCTGGCTTGCCAGCGATAGGGCCATCAATCACAGCACAAGACTGGACTTATTTGACCAACCCCAGTCGCTCATGCCACTGCGCAATCGACTCCTCGGGATATACCGCAAACTGCTTGTCTTTGGGCTTGGTCTCCACCTCGACCCAAGGCGCCTTCGATCCCAGCATCAAATGCGTATGCTCCGGCGGCACCGGCAGCGGTGTATCGATGGCCGAAGCGAACGGATGAATCAGCTCTGGCCATTCCGGGCTGAACAGCCACAAGCCGCTGCCGCACTGTGAGCAGAAATGCCGCTCGGCCGTGCTGCGATGGGCACGTTTTTCACCTGCTTCCTTCATCTTCGCGTGGTAGATGCTGATGTGCTTGCGGCCCTGAACCTTGAGGCTGGCCGCATCGCCACCGAGGTTGATCGCGTAACCGCCTCCGCCCTGAGTCTTGCGGCAGATCGAGCAGTAGCAGCGTTGATAAGGGTAGGGATGGGCGCTGGTCAGGCTGAAAGTGACGGCGCCGCAGTGGCAGGAGCCTTCGAGGTGCATGAGGGGGCCTCCAGTGGCTGAAGTGGTGCGGTTGAGCCTAGAAGGTTTGTGGCGATCATGCAGACGCCATCGCTGGCAAGCCAGCTCCCACAGTGATTTTTGGTGTGCGCGGCTTTGCCATTCGACACAGAACCTGTGGGAGCTGGCTTGCCAGCGATGAACGATGACGCGGTCGCACTGGACGCCCACCGCCAGCCCGGTCAGCATGTCCCCAAAAAAGGCACTCCAACCCATGCGAAGACTCCCCTCACTGGCCGCCCTGCGAACCTTCGAATGCGCCGCCCGCCACGCGCATTTCGGCCGGGCTGCGGCCGAGTTGTGCGTCACCGACAGCGCGGTCAGCCACCAGATTCGCCAGCTCGAAGAGCAACTCGGCGTCTCGCTGTTCATCCGCGAAGGCCGGCAGATCCGTCCGACTATTGCCGCCGGGCGCTTGATGCAAAGCCTGCAGCAGGCCTTCGAACTGATCGGCGAGGCCTGCGATGAACTGCGCGATCCTTCCTCGCTGGCGGTGTTGCGGCTGGCGGTCACCGCCGAGCTGGCGCAAAAGTGGCTGATGAACCGCCTCACCGATTTCTACGCACGCTATCCGCACATCACCCTGCACCTCTACGAACAGCCGATCGACGCCAGCGCGCCGGGCGAAGACATCGACCTGGCGATCACCTACGGCACCGGACCGGTGGACAGCAGCGCGTATTTCGTGCGGCCGTTGCCGGCGCTGCATTTTTTCCCGGTGTGCAGCCCCGGGCTGTTCAACCAGGGCAGTCTGAAATCCCCGAAAGACCTGGCCCGTCATTGCCTGCTGCACGACGATCAGGACGGCAAAACCTGGACCGCCTGGCTGACCAGCCACGCCGGCGACCTGCGCCCGCAGCGCCAACTGTATTTCGCCCATGCCGGTCTGGCGCTGGAAGCGGCGGCGCAGGGGCAGGGTGTGGCAATGGGCGACAACCTTACCGCGCAGGAGGACTTGCTGAGCGGGCGGCTGGTGCGACCATTCATGTCGAGCATGACCGCGCTCGGCCAATACGCGCTGGTCTGCGAGCGAGTGCGCCTGGAGCGTCCGGCGGTGGCGCAGATGCTCGAATGGTTCAACGATCAACTGGCCGATTGATGAGTTGAATTCAACTGTTCCGCAATAATCATCGTTGGCGGGTCAGTCGTCCGCGATCGTAGCCTGTGGTCATTCCCAACCCCAAGACGAGGTTTGACCATGGCACGTTTGCTCGACTCCACCCCCAAACGCGACGGCTTCCGTCTGCCCGGCGAATTCGAAGCCAAATCCGGCTGCTGGCTCGGCTGGCCGGAGCGTACCGACGTGTGGCGTAACGGCGCGAAACCGGCGCAGAAAGTCTGGGTGCAGATCGTCACCGCCATCTCCCACAGCGAACCGGTCACTGTGTGCGCCTCCGCTGCGCAATTCGCCACTGCGCGCCGCCAGTTGCCGCCGCAAGTGCGCGTGGTCGAGATGACCTGCAATGACACCTGGTTTCGCGACAGCGGTCCGTGCTTTGTGGTCAACGACCAGAGCGGCGAAGTGCGTGGCGTCGACTTCGAATTCAACGCCTATGGCGGGCTCGACGGTGGCCTGTACTACCCGTGGGACAAGGACGATCAGATCGCCAGCAAGATCCTCGAAATCGAACGTTTCGACCGTTACCGCGCACCGCTGATAGCCGAACTTGGCGGCATCCAGAGCGATGGTCAGGGCAGCATCCTCACCACCGAACAGTGCCTGCTCAACCGCAATCGCAATCAGCATCTGGGCAAGGCCGAGGTCACTCGACGCCTGACCGATTACCTCGGCGCCGAACAGGTGATCTGGCTGCCACGCGGCTGCAAGTTCGACGAGACCGATGGCCATGTCGATGACCTCGCTTGCTTCGTGCGCCCTGGCGAAGTGGTGCTGCAGTGGACCGACAACCGCGACGACCCGCAGTGGGAAATCTATCAGGAGGCCTACGACATCCTGCGCAGCACCCGCGACAGCCGTGGTCGCGAATTGATCGTGCACAAGCTGCCGCAACCGGACGTGCTGGAGTGGACCGCCGAAGAGGCCGAAGGCCTCGATCAGCAGGACAGCACTCACACCCGTCAGGCCGGCACCCGAATCTGCGCGTCGTACATCAACTACTACGCCGGCAACAGCTCGATCGTGGTGCCGCTGTTCGGTGATCGCAACGATCAGGTGGCGCTGGCGACCCTCGCCGAACTGTTCCCGCAGCACAAGATCGTCGGCATCGAAAACTCCCGGGAGATCCTCCTCGGTGGCGGCAACGTCGCATGCATCACCATGCCGCAATACGCCGGCACGTCTAATCGCCAGGGGGTGTGATGATGGGCCTGCACAAACTGACTCAAGCGTTATTGCTGGTGCTTGCACCCCTGTGTGTGCAGGCCGCCGACCCCGCCAGACCGGTGGTCAATCTGTATATCTGGGGCGAGTACCTGGCCCCGGATACGCTGAAGAACTTCGAGGTGCAGACCGGCATTCAGGTGGTCGCCGATCACTTCGATTCGCTGGAAACCGTGGAGACCAAACTGCTCACCGGGCGCAGCGGGTATGACCTGGTACTGACCGCCGGGCAACACCTGTCGCGGGCCATCGAGAGCGGTGCGATCCAGCCGCTGGACAAGGCCCGGGTGCCGCACTTTGCCGGGGTTGGTGAGGAGTTTCGCCAGCACATGGCAGTATTCGATCCGGGCAACCGTTACGCCGGGATTTATGCCTGGGGCACGACTGGTGTGGGTTATCAGGAGCAGGCGATCAAGCAGCGTCTGCCGAATGCGCCGACCGACAGCTGGGCGATGCTGTTCGACCCGGCGGTGGTCTCGAAATTTGCCGACTGTGGCGTGAGTCTGCTCAACGATCCGAACGAGGTGTTCGCTGCGGTCATGAAGTACCTGGGCCTGGACATCAACCGCCAGAGCCTCGATGACCTGAAACTCGCCGAACAGCAACTGGCGAAGATTCGTCCGTACATTCGCTACTTCGACAACGACCTGAATATCAGCGACCTGGCCAACGGCAACACCTGCGTGGCGATGTCGTGGAATGGCAACGTGGCGATTGCGGCTGGGCAGGCACAAGCGGCGAACAAGCCGTTCCAGCTCAGTTACCGCATCCCCAAAGAAGGTACGTTGATCTGGTTTGACGCCATGGTCATTCCCAAGGATGCGCCACATCCACATCCACAGGCCGGGCTGGCGTTGATGGATTACCTGATGACACCTGAGGTGATCGCGCCGATCACCGACACCATCCACTACGCCAATGCGATCACGGCGGCGGACGGCTTGGTCGATGCGTCGATTCGCAATGATCCGGGGACGTACCCGTCAGCGGCAGTGCGGGCTTCGCTGTACAGCAAGAATGACAATGGCAAGGCGTTCAATCGGGCTTTGATTCGGGCGTTCAGCAAGTTGAAGTCTGGCCTCTGAAAAGCCAACCCTCACCCCAGCCCTCTCCCGGAGGGAGAGGGAGCCGACCGAGGAGCCTTGCGTAATACATCGACCTGAAAATCCGGGGCGACTATTGGATTCACAGCCGCTATTTCAGGTCGGCGGATATCTCCAATCTCTCCCAGTCAGTTCCCTCTCCCTCCGGGAGAGGGCTAGGGTGAGGGCAGCGGTTTTGGCATGCGCCACAGGTACCAAGCCGCCACCGTCCGATACGGACTCCACGCCAAGCCGATTTCGATCATTTGCCTGCGCGTCGGCTGCACCTCCAGCCCCTTCAATCGGCGATAGCCCTCGCGCACGCCAAAATCATCCGCCGGCAGAATATCCATGCGCTCCAGGCTGTAAATCAGCAGCATCTCCACGGTCCAGCGGCCAACCCCGCGCAGGCTGACCAAACGTTCAATCAGCGCCTCATCGTCCATCGCCAGCGCGGTGGGGTAATCCGGTACCACGCCGTCCAGCGTTGCCTGGGCGATGCCCTGAATGGTCGCAATCTTGCCCGCCGAAAAACCGCAGCCGCGCAGTTGATCGAAGTCGGTCGCGAGAACCTGTTCCGGCCGGGGAAACGTCTGCCCCGGAAACAACGCCACCAGACGACCGACAATTGCATCTCCGGCCTTGGCGTGCAGTTGCTGATAGGCAATTGCCCGCACCAGCGATTCGTAAGGGTCACGCGCCGGGTGCGGTTGATGCAGGCACGGGCCGACGGCTGCGACGTGGCGCTGCCAGTCCTCGTCGAGCGCGGCCAGAAACGCGCTGGCCGCCTGATAACGATCCGGCATGCTATTTCAGCAGTCCGTTGACTTCGCCGTAGGTCAGCGCCTTCAGGTCGTGGGTGTCGAGCTTGCCGCTGGCGAGGAAGCTTTTCACCAACGAGCCCATCGCGCCGTAGAGGAATTCGGCGATGCCAGACCCGGCGCTCAAGCGCCGAACGCCCAGCGCTTGCAGCTCTGTCGGCGACGGCAGGCAGGCGAAGCCGAGCACGTTCACCGGCAGTGACGTGCCCTTGCAGATTGCCTCGATTTCATAGGCGGCGGTCACGCCGGCGGCAAACAGACCATCGGCGCCAGCGGCCTGATACAACGCCGAACGGCGCAGGGTTTCGGCGACGCGATCCTCGGCCGGTACCAGACCCTTGAGGTAGACATCGGTGCGCGCGTTGATGAACAGCTTCACATCGCGTTTGCGGGCGACTTCGCGTGCAACTTCGATCTTGCGCGTCAACATTTCCGGGGCGCCGCTGCCGTCCTCGATATTGATCCCGACCGCACCGGCAGCGAGCACCGCTTCGATGACTTCGGCCACACGCCCGAGGTCATCGGAATAGCCGGCCTCGATGTCCACGCTCAGCGGCACCTGGATCACCCGCGCGATGGATTCCACGGTTGAAATCAGCCGTTCGAGGGGCAGGGTGTTGCCGTCTGGATAGCCATGCGCCCAAGCGACTGCCGCGCTGCTGGTGGCGACCGCTTTACCGCCCGCATGCTCGACCAGTCGCGCGCCAGTGGCGTCGGCGACGTTGGTCAGGATCAGCAGACCTTCCTGGTGTAACTGGTGGAACCGAGTGTCGAGCGCGTTCATCGAAATCCCTTCTTGTGAGTGGAGCGAAGTGTCAGAAAGCCAGTGGTTGCGTGAGCTGCACCGCAGCGTTTTCCAGCCTCAGCAGAAACGCCTTGCGCGGCTGCCCACCACCATAGCCGGTCAACGAACCGTCCGCACCGATCACCCGATGGCACGGCACCACGATCGCCAGCCGATTGTGCCCGTTGGCCAGCCCCACCGCACGACTGGCGCCGGGTTTGCCCAAGCGTGCCGCGAGGCTGCCATAGGTGCTGGTCTGGCCGTATGGAATTTGCAGCAGTTGCTCCCAGACTTGCCGGTCGAACGCGCTGCCGGGCAGGTGCAGCGGCACGCTGAACAGAGTGCGGGTCCCGGCAAAATATTCGTTGAGTTGCGCTTCGATCTGCCGCAAATACGCGTTGTGCCCCGGTGCGACCACGTAGCCGTGGCGGGTTTGCAGCTCTTCGACTTCGCGGGTCAACGCCGGGCGATCGAGAAACTCCAGCAACACCAGTCCGCGACGTTCGGCCATCGCGATCATCGGCCCCAGCGGCGTGGTCAGGCGGGTGAACAGCAGCGGTTCACTGTTGGCCGCGCGGCCCGGGGTGATGTGGAACGACTTCTGGAACGCATCGCGAAAACCGCTGAGCGATTCGTAGCCGGAATCGAACGCCGCATGATCAATCGAGGTGCCTTGGCGAATGCCGCCCAGCGCCATGCCGAGCCGGCGCGTGCGCAGCCACGCATGAAAGGTCATGCCGAAATGTTGCTTGAACCAGCGCCGCAGCTTCAGCGGTTCGATGCCTTCGGCCAGCAGTTGCGCATCGCTCCAGCGCACTTCCGGGTCGGCATCGACGGCGGTGAGCAGGCGCTGCACCCAGTCGGGGGCGATGGCTGCGGCGTCCAGCGGCTTGCAGCGCAGGCAGGCGCGGTAACCGGCGCTCAAGCACTCATCGGCGTGGGCGAAAAATTCGACGTTCTCCGGTTTCGGCTTGCGCGCCGTGCAACTGGGGCGGCAGAAGATCCCGGTGGTTTTCACGGCCGTGAAGAACACCCCCTCGTAGGCGGTGTCGCGTTCGAGCATGGCGCGAACCATCTCGGCGTGGGGTGGCAGGAGTGCGGTTTGTATGTTCATGGCCTGAGAGTAAAACCAGATTCTCGATGGCTCCACCGAAAAATCGACAGTGAATTTCCAATTCCCCTGAACTACCGTGTAGGAGCTGCCGCAGGCTGCGATCTTTTGCTGTTGATTTTAAGAAACAAGATCAAAAGATCGCAGCCTTCGGCAGCTCCTACAGAGTGGGTGAGGTGTCGAGTTTATGCATCCGTTTTCGATTCAACATATTGATCACATCGTCCTGCGCGTCGCCGATCTGCAACGCAGTATCGACTTTTACCGCCAGGTCTTCGGCGCCGAAGTGGTCAGGCACAACGAACCATTGGGGCTGGTGCACCTGCGCGCCGGGACCTCAATGATCGACCTCGTCGACTTGCAAGGCGAACTGGGCAAAAAGGGTGGCGGGGCGGCCGGTACCGAGCGGCGCAACGTCGATCACTTCTGCCTGCGCATCGAGCCGTTCGATGAGCCGGCGCTGATCGAACACTTGCAGTCCTGCGGCCTGAGCGTGGAAAAAGCCGCCAGACGTTTCGGTGCCGAGGGCTACGGCCTGTCGTTGTATTGCTTCGACCCGGACGGCAATCAGGTCGAGCTCAAAGGGCCGTCCGAGGTCTAGGCATCACGCGCGTTTCGCCAGCAACAACATCGAGGCCGCCGCCGACAGCAGCCCCGCGCAGCAACGGTTGAAGATGCGTTTGCCGCGCGGCTCGGCGAACCAGCGGCGCATGTGCAGGCCCATCCACGCGTAGGCGCCGATGGCGATCCATTCCAGCAGCAGGAACAGCGCGCCGAGCACGGCGAATTGCGCCGGCACCGGGCGGCCCGGGTCAACAAACTGCGGCAGAAACGCGGTGAAAAGCAGGATCGCTTTCGGATTACCCGCCGCTACCAGAAACTCCTGACGCGCCAATTGCCAGAACCCCACCGACGCTGCAGCCACTTGCTGCGCGGCCTCGGGGTTGGCGCGCCAGAGTTGCCAGGCCAGATACAGCAGGTACGCCGCGCCGATGATCTTGATCGCATGGAACAGCCATTCCGAGGTCTGCAGTACTACCGACAGCCCAGCGCCAGCGAGGGCGATCATTGCGGCGAACGCAATAATCCGCCCGATACCGGCGATGCAGGCTTGGCGATAGCCGTAGCGGGTGGCATTGCTCACCGACAGCAGGTTGTTCGGGCCGGGGGCCATGTTCAGGGCGAAACAGGCCGGGAGAAACAGCGATAGCGTGGCGAGATCCATGGGCTTGGGCTCCGGAAGCGATGACGCTTTTTTATCACAGGCGGCGGGCGCGTTGACCCGTACAGTCACGCGGTGCTGTCGCGGTACAGCGTTGGCAGGCTCTTTGATCGAGTCGAACTTTTCTGATTCTTCAGAACTCTGAAAGGTCTGAAGGCGCTGGTTTCGTCAGAAAAATCTGTGCGCCAAGTCAGAAAAAGGCGTTTGCCGTGTAATATCCGTCCAAAGCTGCAAACACCCTGCCGGCCCCGAAGCGGCCCCACCAAGAGCGATCTACATGCAAGCAAAGGCCCGTGAAGTTTATGTGCCACCGGTGCTGCAAGATCTGCGAGCCGGCACTGCCGAACTGCACATCGCACTGGAAAAACGTCTTCCTTTTTTCTCCGATACCCTCGATTCCAACGCTTTCGTACGGTTGATGCAGGCCTACTACGGCTTTTATCAGCCGCTGGAAAGTGCACTGCTCGACAGTGGCGTGATCCCGGTCGATTTCGATCTTGCGCCACGTCTCAAGGCGCCGACCCTGTTCAATGATCTGAGGGCTCAGGGCCTGACGACCGAGACTATCGGCCATCTTCCTCTGTGTCAGTCGTTGCCGGTGATCGACTCCAGCGCTGCCTGTCTGGGTGTGTTGTACGTGCTGGAAGGGGCAACCCTCGGCGGGCAGATCCTGCGTCGCGAAATCGCTTCGCGGTTGAGCCTGGACGCCGACAGCGGCGCGGCATTCCTCGACATTTATGGCGCCGCCACCGGTCGCCGCTGGCGCGATTTCATTGACTACCTGGGCAGTCGAACGCTGGATGCGGACGAACGTGAAGCCGTGGTCGCGGCAGCCCAAACCACATTCAGTTGCTTCGAGCGCTGGCTCGAAAGCCGGGAGGTACTGGCATGAACCCGCAAGACCAACAAGCCTTTGAAGAACTGCTGGCCAACTGTGCCGACGAGCCGATCCGCTTTCCCGGGGCGATCCAGCCACACGGCCTGTTGCTGACCCTGAGCGAGCCGGCGCTGGACATCATTCAGATCAGCGCCAACGTCGAGACCCTGCTGGCACGTCCGGCGCAGGAACTGGTCGGCCAGCCGCTGCACGAATTGCTGGGTGAGACGCACACGTCGGCCGTGCGCGAGGCGTTGCAACAACCGGTGTTTGCCGATGCCGGCCCGCTGCATTTTCGCCTCAACGGCACCGCGTTCGAGGGGCTGCTGCACCGGCATCAGGGCGTGTTGATTCTGGAACTGGAAATCCACGTCGAAAACTTCCAGCCGCGTAACGTCGCCGGCAACCAGACCCATCTGGGGCGCATGCTTCAGCGCTTGCAAGCGGCCACTTCGCTGCAGGCGCTGTATGACATCAGCGTCAAGGAAATCCAGGCGATGACCGGTTACGACCGGGTGCTGATCTATCGCTTCGAGGAGGAGGGTCACGGTCAGGTAATCGCCGAGGCGTCCGATCCATCGATGGAAGTGTTCAACGGCCTGTTCTTCCCGGCCTCGGACATCCCCGAGCAGGCGCGTGAGCTGTACCGCACCAACTGGCTGCGGATCATTCCGAATGCCGATTACCAGCCAGTACCGCTGGTGCCCAAGCTGCGCCCCGATACCCAGACTCCGTTGGATCTGAGTTTCGCCACTCTGCGCAGCGTCTCGCCGATTCATTGCCAGTACATGAAGAACATGGGGGTGCTGTCGTCGATGAGCATCTCGCTGCTCAAGGGCGACAAGCTCTGGGGCCTGATCAGCTGCGGCAACCGCCAGCCGCTGCACGTGCCGCATGAACTGCGCAGCGCGTGCCAGACCATCGGTCAGGTGCTGTCGCTGCAGATCAGCGCGATGGAAGCGCTGGAAATCAGCCGCCAGCGCGAGGAGAAAGTCGAGGCGTTGGCGTTGCTCAATCAGGCCATGATCGACTCGCCGGAAAACGTCTTCGACGGTCTCGCGCAACAACCCCAAGTGCTTATGGCGCTGGCCGGGGCCGGGGGCATTGCGATCATCGAAGACAAGCAATTGCACCGTTATGGCAACTGCCCGGAGCCGGAAGACATTCGCGCCCTGCACAAGTGGTTGCAGGAAACCGGTGAGCCGGTATTCGCCAGCCATCATCTGGCGAGCGTCTATCCGCCCGCCGCGCAGTTTCAGCAAGTGGCCAGCGGCGTGCTCGCCATGAGCCTGCCCAAACCGGTGGACAACGGGGTGATGTGGTTCCGTCCCGAGGTCAAGGAAAACATCAACTGGAGCGGCGACCCGCGCAAACCGCTGGATCTGGAAAATTCCGACGCCGGCCTGCGTCTGCGTCCGCGCACTTCGTTCGAAATCTGGAAAGTCGAGATGGCCGGGATCTCTACCAAGTGGAGCCACGGTGATCTGTTTGCGGCCAACGATCTGCGCCGCTCGGCACTGGAAAACGACCTGGCGCGTCAGGTGCGCCGTGAGCAGGAGGCAGTGCGCGCCCGTGATGAACTGGTAGCGGTGGTGTCCCACGACCTGCGCAACCCGATGACCGTGATTTCCATGCTCTGCGGCATGATGCAGAAGACCTTCAGCTCCGACGGCCCGCACACTTCGCGACGCATCTCCACCGCGATCGACACCATGCAGCAGGCCGCCGGGCGGATGAACACGCTGCTCGAAGACTTGCTCGACACCTCGAAGATTGACGCCGGGCGCTACACCATCGCCCCGCAGACCCTGGATGTCGGGCAGATGTTCGAGGAGACCCAGTCATTGCTCGGGCCACTGGCGCTGGACAAGGACATCAGCATCTCGTTCCAGGCCGATCCCGATCTGAAGATCCACGCCGACCCGGAGCGCCTGTTTCAGGTGCTGTCGAACCTGATCGGCAACGCGATCAAGTTCACCCCGCGCAAAGGTTCGGTGGGCGTGTTGGCCAAATCTGACGGCAAGGAAATCGTGTTTACCGTGCGCGATACCGGCGAAGGCATTCCCAAGGAAAACCTGGCGCGGGTGTTTGACCGCTACTGGACGGTGAAGGAGGGCAACCCGACCGGCACCGGCCTGGGCTTGTACATCACGCAGGGGATTGTTGAAGCCCATGGCGGGCGGATCGAGGCCAGCAGTGAGCCGGGAGAGGGTACGGAGTTTCGGTTTACCGTGCCGGCGATGATCGGGAGCGAGTGATAACCCTGCAGCGAGACAAGAACAGCCCGGCGGGTGAACGCCGGCCGGGCCGCTGCTACTCGTGATCAGATGCCTGACAGTGGTCCATCGACACCATGAATTGCGTTGAACGCTTCTTTCGAAAGCGGGTTGAAACGGTTGCGTCGTAGCTCGCTGATTGCGAACAAAGCACGGCCTGTGCGGCCATTGCCGTCACCGAACGCATGGAAACCCACAACCGCACCGAGCAGTTGCTTGCCGAAGTGTTCATGAGCGGGGTTCAATAGTTTCAGGTGATCCTGCATCAGCGCAAAGCCACTGATGTTGCTAACATACTTCGCCTCATTCAAGCCCACGCGAATGGTGGCGGCGGTGGCGGGCGCGATACTAAGATGTAACTGTGCAATGACCGCAGGATCGGTCAGCGACTTGTTGCTGGCCGCGTATTCGCGCAGTATCGCCACGATGCTGTCGAAGTCGTTACCTTGCGAGTTCGATGCATAAACAATCCATGCACCGGCGCGCTCGGCATTATCGCTGAGGCCTCGAATGTTGAATCGCGATTCTTCCAATATCCCATTGTAGGGGGCTGCGCCCAAGTCCTGTTTCAGCAGATTCTGCTGATAAGTTTTGATGTAGTTGGCTTTGCGCACTTCGACCTCGGTGACCGTTGCCAGCAAGGTTGAATATCCATTGCCTAGCGTACGTGTAGCACTGTAGTCGAACGGATTTTTGGACATGAAGGTTTTTAGCAGCTCTTCCACAGCTGTTTTGCCAATCAGCTTCTCAAGCTCCTGAGTTGATTGCAGTTTACGTGTGGTCTCGAAAATTGAACTCTGGAAAAGCTTATCCAGCTCAAGAGCGCTGACATCCTTGGGGAACGCAACGGTCTTGTCAGTCAGCCGGGCCAGGATCTGGCTTGCGCTCTCGATGGTGTCATCCTTGAACAACGCTCTGGCATGCGCCACCGTCGGCAAAGTCATGCGAATCTCCGCTGCAGCTCCGGACTTGCTCAATGCCTTGACCAGATCGTACGAGCCGCTGCTGGTACTGCTCAGCGCTCGAAGTTGTCCCGCTCCTGCCCGGATGACGGTTTGGCCGAAATGGCTGAGCTTCATCGCGCCTTTGCCGACCAGTTTGGCACCACCATAGGCCAGCTTCGGAACGCCATCGAGGGGGTTGAACACTGACAGCGCAACGCTTGCGCCGACCTTGGTCAGGCTTAACAGTCTTGTGCTGCTGCCCAGCGCCTTGCTGAACGGACCGATGGCTCCGGCAAAGACGAAGAGGATCGCGGTAAGGTCCATGACGCAACTGAATATGGCGCCGCTGCGAAGATCCGGGTCACTGGAGGTCAGGCCTTTGATGCACTGGCGGAACGGGATGACGAGGTCAAGAACGACTTCGATGATGTTGTCGTTGTCATCGAGTATCTTCTCCAGGGCGGGTCTGTCGTAACCGAGTTCATAAAACTGATCAAAATTGGTCGGGGGACTATGTTCGACAATCATTTGGCCAATCTCGTAGAACCGCTCCGAGTTGAAACTTTGAATAGGGCTGCGCGTAAAAGGTCGCGCGGCATCAGGTTGATCAAGCTCGGCAAACCGTTCGAGAATGATGCCCACGTCTCGCGACTCCTCACCCACGGGGGGCTCGCCTTTGAAGTAGGCGCTTTTCTCGATTCGCGCGTGAAGATACGTCATCGACTTGAAGTCGCTTTCGCCATTCGGTTTCACATTAAACCACCCGTACTCACCGAGTGTTTCGCCGAGGCTGTAAGCTTTAGCCAGTACCGGATTATTTCGGCAAACGCCTTGCAGGGGGAATATTTCAAAACAGTAAAAATGCAATCCATACTTGCAAAACACCATGCTGCCAAAACGAGCTATTTCACGTGGATCAAAAGGTACGAAGGCGCTGGTTATCTGGATCTGTTGGGAGAAATCACGCACGCTGTAGATGGCCGTTTTGCCAAATTCAAGTGCCATCCGCTCTTCCAGTGGTAATCGTGAAAGTGCCAGGCGCACAGTTGTATTGATTGCCGCTTTGTATTCTGTGAAATAGTTTTTTACTTCTTCCTTGTAAATGTCATTGATTGGCTTGAGTGTCAACAGGCCCGGATATGCCTTGTAGATACTTGTGCCAGAGGGCCTGTCATAGCGCCTTTTGAACAACCGGTCGCGGGTCATATAGACATCAAGCACGGAATGATAACCGCGCTTGGCTCCGCGTTCGACCGGCAACGCTATTTGTATCATCGGGTCGCAATTAATCTCGTACAGCTCGTCTTTCGCCAGCTTGCGACGGCTGACCGGCGGGGTGGCGATCGTTGTCAGCGCGGAGCCGATCGCTTCGATGTGGGCGTTGTAATGCGTGGCAGCCTGCTTGAAGAGCTCCTGGGTTGGCAGGTCATGAGCATTTTCCGGTTCCAGGCCATTGAGCAGCGACCAGTCCATGATGCCTTGCAGGCTCGCCCAGTCATGCAGGGTCTGCTGTTGCGCACTGGTGGGCAAAATCGCGCCCAATTCAAGCAGCTTGTCATAGGACATCTGACGGGACAGGCCAGGCGCGATGCTCTCGGCCAGTCGTACCGCTTTGCGCAGAATTACCCAGCCTGGCGTGCCGATCTGTAGAGTCGTGGGTAGCCTGACCAGGAACTCCGGTGCAAGTCCGGCGAGGATCAGTTCCAGCGTCAGGGGAACTGCATACTCCTTGATACGTCCGCGTTCGAGTGCTTGTTCCAGTGCCAGTTTTACCTCATAGGCATTCGCCTGCACGTGACCCGGATTATAGATGTGCTGCTCAATGAAATTCTGGTTCTTGTCCTCGCGACCCAACGCCAGATCCAGCATGATCGCTGCAACCAGCAAGCGACTGCGCTGCTCCGTGCTCAGCCCAGTCGCATTGGAGATGGACGGTATATTCAGCGCTTCGATGCAGGACTGGACGAAGGCTTTGGCTTCTTCGGTCTCGATCAGCCGTGCCCAGGCGAAACGCGGGGATTCACGCAGGGCTGTCGGCGTCTCATGCTTGAGCAGGGCAACCGCCAGATAGTTGATCAGCGGTTCCCGGCGCGGCTCACCTTTGTCCATCAACTTATAAATGACTTGGTTGATATCCGGGTGCTGATCTTCGTCGATGCACAGAGCTGTCGCGCCTGTTTCGTTCGATATGCCCCAGTAGTTGCCATGCGTGGGTGGCAGCGGCAACGTCAGTTCGAGCCAGGCGATCAGGTTTTCAAGCTGTTCCACTGTCTCGGGCTGGTTCAGTTGCTGGTACTGCAGCCAGTTGAGCAAGGGCAGACGGTCGCTTGAAGATACGATCCCGCCTGTCATGACTGCACTTCTGGCCAGCAGTTGCAGGTCGGATTTCAATGAATCGATCGCGTGGACCTGCTGAGTGATATTGATGCGTTCGATAAACCTCCCATCAGCTTTTTCGACTTCATGGACCTGAAAGATCTCGCCCTCTTTATTGACCAATGTCCAGTGGTCATTATCGACTTCCAACGTATCGACGATCGCAACGAATTGTGGCTGACGTATCAGTTGGCGCAGGACGATGTGTGCCGAAAAATGTGCCTGGTTGAATTGACTTCCTTCAAGAGTTGAAATGCACAGTTGCTTGCTGTTAAAGAGGTTGGTGGGGTAGGCATAGTAGCTGCCGCTCTTTTCCTTTTCCCGCTTTTCGAGTGTTTCCCTTATTGTCTGCGCAATAGCACGACGCTCAAGTTGCTCACTTGGTAACGGCGCGGGAGTAAAAAGATTGCTTGAAGTTGTCATTGGGTGTCAGTCCATCCATGGTTTATAGGTGGGTCAATAAACGAGTACGACGAAAGTTGTTTTCGCAGGGCGACTATATCGACGCAGCCAGGGCTTGTTTTGCAGTATTGGTTTCAATATATGTTTCATGCCAGTCAATACCAGGGCAATTTTCTTCAATACATGAGGCCCTGCCTTAGTTAACCTGAGTCTCTTTCTCCCCGATCTGCAGCAGGTGTGTAATGAGTCTGATTGTGTCGATGGCGGCGTTTGCTCTGGTGGCGTCCATAACCCCGGGCCCGGTGAATATTGTCGCGCTGAGTTCCGGTGCGCAGTTCGGCTTTCGGGCCAGTCAGCGGCATGTGGCGGGAGCGACGCTGGGGTTTGTGTTGTTGCTGGTGCTGATGGGGTTGGGCCTGCATGAAGTCCTGAAACTGTGGCCATTCCTGACCCGAGTTGTGCAACTGGCCGGGGTGGCGTTTCTGTTGTTCATGGCCTGGAAACTGGCTGCCGATGACGGCCAGGTGCATGCCGGCGAGACGGCGCGGGCGCCGTCGATGCTGTACGGCGCGGTGATGCAATGGCTCAACCCGAAAGCGTGGCTGGCGTGTGTGGCAGGGATGGGTGCGTTTGTCGCCGATGGCGAGGCGCGGCTGGTCTGGCAGTTTGCGGCGGTGTATCTGGTGATCTGTTATCTGTCGGTCGGTTGCTGGGTGTACGCCGGGACGTTTCTGCGTGGTTATCTGGGCAATCCGGCGGGGATGCGCTTGTTCAATCGGTTGATGGCTTTGTTGCTGGCGGCGAGCGCGGTTTATCTGTTGTTGCCCTGAGCCTGCAACAGCAACAGATCGCAGCCTGCGGCAGTTGCTACAGGGGAGTGATCATTCAAGCTGCTGCAGCATGGCGACCCATTCTGCGGCGAAGCGATGGCAATCACCCGGCCAGCGTGCCGTGAGCAAGTTGCCGTCGCGCACCACGAACCCGGTTTGCGGCGCCTGCGCGCTGTCACGTCTGGCAATGAGCGGGCCGCGTATAAAGTCGGAGGTGCGCGACAGCGCGGCCGTCACTTCTGCCTCGACGGTCTGCGGGTACGTGCGGTAGTAACGCCCCAGCCACGGTGCGGTCAGCAGCCAGGCCGGCAACTCCATGGTTGCTGCCAGCAGCGCTGTGACCTTGCGCCCGAACAGCAGCGAACGCCCGGTATCGGGGTCGAGGGTGCGCGCCAGCAACAACACGCCATGACACACCGCCGCCACCGGTTTCTGTGCCTTGAAAAACTGCAGGGCGATCTGCCGGGCCTGCCCGGACTCCAGCAGGCTGCGCATGCCTTTGGCGTGACCACCGGGAATCAGCAAACCTTCGAACTGAGACGGATCGACATCGGCATACGCCAGCGGCTGCTGAAATTCCGCGCTTTCGATCATCTGCGCGTAACTGTTCAAGTCCGCTTTACGGGTCATCAGTATGGCGTTCAACGGGCCGAAACCAACACTCACCAAACGTGGGTCGGCGTAAGCCGGCAGGCCTTGCGGCGTGGCAAAACGCGCTTCGATACCTGCGTCGCGCAACGCCTGCCACGGCACGCTGCTTTCGGTCGGATCGTAATCGGCATTTGGCAGAAGAATCAGAATCATCCGGAGCAGACTCCCGGGCCGGAATTGGCCGCTGATCCTCAGCGTAGCCGCTTTCGCCTGTCAGCCGCGATATTGGCCGGGGGTTGCCGCCAGATGTTGTTTGAATGCGCGCTGAAAATGCGCCTGATCGGCAAACCCTGCTTCCAGTGCGACATCGGCAATCAACTGGCCGCTGCGCAGGCGTTCGCGGGCGAACTGGATGCGCTGGTTGACTACAAAGGCATGCGGGGTCATGCCGTAATGCTGTTTGAACGCACGGATCAGATACGACGGTGACAACTGCGCCGCCGTGCAGATGTCCTCTAGGCTGAGCAGATCGGTGCAGTGTTCGCGGATGAAATCCGCAGCGCGTTCGAGCTTGAAATTCGGCTCGCGCAGCGCCGGTTCTGCCGGGTTCAGGCGCAACTGCAGATCGCTGAAAAACTCCACCACTGCGCTGTGTTTGCGCAGTACGTCCTGCTGCTCGTCGATCAGTGTGGCGTAAAGCCCTTGCAGGTCACGAAACAGTTGTGGGTCATCCAGATGAGTAATGGAAAACCGCCGAAACTCAAGCTCCGCACTGAACCCCAGTTGATGCTGCAGATCTGTCAGCCACGGCGTATCGACATACAACATCAAGTACGACCACGGCTGATCATCGAGCGGATTGCAGGCATGCACGTCGCCCGGATTCATCAGCACCACAGTGCCGGCGGCGACTTCGAACCTCGATTTCTCATGCACATAAATGCTGCGCCCGGCCGTGATCGCACCGATCGAAAAATGCGCATGGGAATGGCGCGAGTAGCAGACCTCACGGCCATCGGCGATGGCCCGCGCTTCGATGAAAGGCAGGGCAGCGTCGCGCCAGAAGCGTGGGGCTTTTTCAGGGTTTTTGGCGGCAGCGTGTTTCATCGTCATGGTTCCCGGCAGGCCAGAACCGGAGTGTATTAGCTCTGGCCGGCAAAGGCCCGCTCCAGTTCGGCGATGTCGAGTTTTTTCATCTTGAACACGGCCTGCATCGCCCGTTGCGACTTGCTGGTGTCGGGGTCTTGCATCATGTGCATGAACGCCACCGGTACGATCTGCCACGACACCCCGAACTGATCCTTGAGCCAGCCGCATTGCTGGGCCTCGATCGGGCCGCCGGCCGAGAGGTTGCCCCAGAAGTGGTCGACTTCTTCCTGATTCTGGCAATTGACCTGAAACGAAATGGCTTCGCTGAACTTGAACATGGGTCCGCCGTTGAGGCCGGTGAAGGTCTGGCCGTCGAGTTCGAAACTGACAGTCATCACCGCGCCTTCCGGCTTGCCGTGAAATTCCTGGCCGACCTTGCTGTAGTGGGTCAGGCCGGTGATTTTCGAATGATCGAAGATCGAGCAATAGAACTTGGCGGCGGCTTCGGCCTGATCATCGAACCACAGGCACGGTGTGAGTTTTTGAAAGCGTTGCATGGCAGTCATCCTCGGCAGGTTAGACACGCAGGATTTATAGCGTAGTCAGTCCTTGGTCGAATGGCGGTGCCGTAGATCGACAAGTGCAATGCAATTCAGCCAACACCCTGAAACCTGTGGGAGCTGGCTTGCCAGCGATGAGGTCGGCACATTCAGAAGTGATGTTGCCTGAGCCACCGCCATCGCTGGCAAGCCAGCTCCCACAATATCTGTGACTCAGTCAGGATGTGCAGGGAGTCAGCGGCGTTCGGCGATCATCAACAGTGACTGCGGCACCGGGCTCTGCGGATGCTGCGGCTCCTGCAAACTGACAATCTGAAACCCGGCCATGTCCAGCGCGTTGCACCAACTCGACAGCGTGCGGAAATACCAGGGCATCGGCTGCCACTGGCCCTTGAACGCGGCGAACGACTCCTCACGCCAGCCGTCCTGATAATTGCCGGCCGCCACGGTCCACGGATGCAGGGTCTGAATGATCATGACGCCGCCGGGGAGCAACAATGCATTCATCGCCGCGAGCAATGGAATGATGTCCTGATGCAGCAGCGAGAAGTTGGCGCAGATCAAATCGTAATCACCGCCAATATCAATTTCGGCGTCGACCAATGCCGCGTAACTGGCGACATGCACCTTGGCCGAACCGGCGTCGCGTGCCGCATCAATCAAGGTTGCATCGCCATCGACGCCCGCCGCATCGATACCGCGATCCGCCAGCGCCCGCAACATCCAGCCTTCGCCGCAACCCAGATCCAGTACGCGCTCCGGTTGCCGGCCCATGATCGCCAGCAGGATCGCCTGATCGGTGACCTGCTGGCGGCTTTCGATGGCACCGCTGCGGATCGCGTCGATCCAGGCATCAGCGTTGGCGTGCCAGCTCTGTAGGAGGGTGGACTCAGGGGAGGGCATGGCGCAGTCTCCGGTAAGGCAGAATATGGGCGTTCGCTTGTACGGCTGCTATGTTCAAAGGCTGAACAGAGTCTGGCAGAGGATAGACAGCATGAAACCATTGACTGGCGGTTGCCTGTGCGGCGATGTGCGTTTCGAAGCAGCGGGCCAACCTTACCGCGTCGGCCTCTGCCACTGCCTTGATTGTCGCAAACACCACGGCGCGCTGTTTCATGCCTCGGCGATATTTCCCGAGAATGCGGTGACCGTCAGTGGCAGGACTGGCACGTATCAAGGGCGAGAGTTCTGTCCGCGCTGTGGTTCGCCGGTACTGGCGCGTTCGGGGGATGAAATTGAAGTGAATGTCGGCTCGCTGGACGCGCCGAACCAGTTCACGCCGACTTATGAACTGTGGACTATCCGTCGCGAGGCCTGGTTGCCGGCGCTGCCATTGGCTCACCACTACGAACGTGATCGCGAAGGGACGGGGCGTTCCGAGGCAT
Organism: Pseudomonas sp. LF020; assembly: GCF_053456425.1. NCBI lineage: Bacteria > Pseudomonadati > Pseudomonadota > Gammaproteobacteria > Pseudomonadales > Pseudomonadaceae > Pseudomonas > Pseudomonas sp. LF020. The sequence continues at coordinate 39,688 of NZ_JBRFIX010000012.1, read as the reverse complement.
AACCTTGTAGGAGCGAGCCTGCTCGCGAATGCGGTGGGTCAGTCAACCCATCATTGACTGACCGATCGCCTTCGCCAGCAGGCTCGCTCCCACACGGTCCCTGGTGTGACCGAGTATTCAGCAACCACCTGAAAACCTGTGGGAGCTGGCTTGCCAGCGATGGGGCCGGCACATCCACAATTGATGTTGCCTGATCCACCGCTATCGCTGGCAAGCCAGCTCCCACATGGATGTGTGGCCCCCGCAGATCTCTGATCGCTCGAGTTTCAGCCGCGAATAAACGCCAGCAGATCCGCATTGATCGTCGCCGCCTCAGTCGTCGGCATCCCGTGCGGAAACCCCGGATACGACTTCAGCGTGCCATTTGGCAGCAGTTTCGCCGACAAAGGCCCCGAGTTCGCGTACGGCACGATCTGATCATCCTCGCCATGCATCACCAGTACCGGCACGGTGACCTTCTTCAGGTCTTCGGTGAAATCGGTCTGGGAGAACGCGACGATCCCGTCGTAATGCGCCTTGGCCCCGCCAATCATGCCCTGGCGCCACCAGTTGCCGATGATCCCTTCCGAGGGCTTGGCGCCCGGGCGGTTATAGCCGTAGAACGGGCCACTGGGGATATCGCGGTAGAACTGCGCACGATTGGCCGCCAGTTGTGCCTGAAAATCATCGAACACCGATTTCGGCAAACCACCCGGATTGCTCTCGGTCTTGACCATCAATGGCGGCACGGCGCTGATCAACACACCTTTGGCGACGTTGTCCTGACCATGACGCGCGATGTAATGGATGACCTCGCCGCCGCCGGTGGAGTGGCCGACATGCACCACATTCTTCACCCCCAGATGCGTGACCACCGCCAGCGCATCGTCGGCGTAATGGTCCATGTCATGGCCGTCCCAGACCTGGCTCGAGCGTCCATGCCCGCGACGGTCGTGGGCAATCACCCGAAAACCCTGGGCCAGGAAGAACAGCATCTGCGCATCCCAGTCATCCGAGCTGAGCGGCCAGCCGTGGTGGAAGTGGATCACCGGGGCGTCCTTCGGGCCCCAGTCCTTATAGAAAATTTCGACGCCGTCTTTGGTGGTGACAAATCCCATGTTCGCGACTCCTGACCAAGGTGAGGGTTACCGCGCTCGTCGCAGACCGGTGGTGATGGTTCGGACGAGCGCCGTTATCAGCCAGAAGATTAAAGTCGACATTTTTGCGTTGAGTCATGACCGGTGGTCGCAACGTCTGGCTTCACGCGCAAATTAGGCTTTGCTGAAAGGGATAAGCCGAGGCGCGCACAGGCTTCGATGGCCGTAGCGACGCCCCCTTCAGAACACCGTGAGTCTGAGGAAATCCCCGATGCTGACCTTGAATATCAATGGCAAGGATCAGGAGCTCGATGTGCCGGCCGACATGCCGTTGCTCTGGGTCCTGCGTGACGTGGCGCACCTGACCGGAACCAAATTCGGCTGTGGCATGGCCCAGTGCGGGGCGTGCACCGTGCACGTCGATGGCGCACCGTTGCGTGCCTGTATCACGCCCGCCACCGCCGTGGCCCACGGCCAGAAAATTCTCACCATCGAAGGCCTTTCGACCGATGGCTCGCACCCGGTGCAACAGGCCTGGGCCGAGCTCGATGTGGTGCAGTGCGGTTACTGCCAGTCGGGGCAGATCATGTCCGCCGCCGCGCTGCTGGCGAAAATCCCCAAACCCACCGACAGCGATATCGATCAGGCGCTCTCCGGCAATATCTGCCGCTGCGGCACCTATCCGCGAATCCGCGCAGCGGTGAAACGTGCGGCCGAGATTGGCTGATTGGGAGATAGACGATGAACAGTCCTGTATCGCGTCGCGGCTTTCTCAAGGGCAGCGTCGTGCTGGGTGGTGGTCTGGTGGTGGCGTTTGTCGTGCCCGGTGCCCATCGATTTGCTCTGGCAGCGGAGAATGAAGGCAAGGTCTTCGCGCCGAATGCGTTCTTGCGCATCGCTGCGGACAACAGCGTGACGGTGCTGCTGGGGCATTCGGAAATGGGCCAGGGCATCTGGACCGGCCTGACCATGTTGATTGCCGAAGAGCTGGATGCCGACTGGTCGAAGATCCGCGTCGAACACTCGCCAGCCTCGGCGGCCAATTACGGCATGCCGGCGTTTGGCGGGATGCAGATTACCGGCGGCTCGACCTCGACCTGGATGGAGTTCGACCGTTACCGGCTCGCCGGGGCCACGGCGCGGCAGATGCTGGTGGAAGCGGCGGCCAAGCGCTTCGACGTGGCGCCTTCGACGATCCGTACCGAGTCGGGTGTGGTGATCGCCGGCGATAAACGCGCCACTTACGGCGAACTGGCGGACGCCGCCGGGCAACTGCCGGTGCCGGATCCGAAGTCGATCACCTTCAAGGAGGCCAAGGACTGGAAGGTCATCGGCAAACCGACCAAACGCCTCGACACCCCGGAGAAAATCACTGGGCGCGCCAGGTTCGGCATGGACGTGCAGTTTGAAGGCTTGATGACTGCGATGGTTGCCCGTGCCCCGGTGTTCGGTGCCACGGTCAAATCCTTCGAAGGCGCCGAAGCGCTGGCGGTGCCCGGCGTGCACAAAGTGGTGCAGGTGCCGACCGGTGTGGCGGTGATAGCCGAGCATTACTGGGCGGCGAAACTCGGTCGCGATGCGTTGAAGGTCGATTGGGACATGGGGCCGCACACTGACCTGAGCAGTCAGGGCCTGCTCGACAGCTTCCGCAAGCTGGCGGCGACACCGGGCACTTCCGCCAGCCGGGCCGGGGACCCGCAGGGCAACTTCGACAAGGCGGCGAAGAAGATCGACGTCGAGTACAGCGTGCCGTATCTGGCGCATGCACCGATGGAACCGCTGAACTGCACGGTGAAGATCAGCGCCGAGAAATGCGAGATCTGGACCGGCACGCAATTCCAGACCCTCGACCAGATGGTCGCCGGCAAGATCACCGGTCTCAAACCGGAGCAGGTGGAAATTCACACCGAGTTTCTCGGTGGCGGTTTCGGCCGTCGGGCCAATCCGACCTCGGACTTTGTCGCCGAAGCGGTGCAAGTGGCGAAAGCCGCCGGGCTGCCGGTGAAAACCGTGTGGTCGCGCGAAGATGACATTCGTGGCGGCTATTACCGCTCGATGTTCCTGCATCAGGCGCGCATCGGCCTCGACGGGCAGGGCCTGCCGTTGAGCTGGCAGCATGTGCTGGTCGGTCAATCGATCATGGCAGGCACCATGCTGGAGCAGACCATGGTCAAGAACGGCATCGACGCAACCTCGGTCGAAGGCGTGGCCGACAGCCCGTACATCAAAGGTCTGGCTCATCAGCAGGTCGAGCTGCATTCGCCGCAAACCGGGATCAATGTGCTGTGGTTGCGTTCGGTGGGGCACAGCCACACCGCGTTTGTCATGGAGTCCTTGATCGATGAAATGGCCACGGCGGCGGGCAAGGACCCGGTCGAATATCGACGCACCTTGCTCAAGGATCATGCGCGGCATCTCGGCGTGTTGAATCTGGCGGTGGAGAAGGCCAACTGGACAGCGCCGCTGCCGGACGGGCACGCGTTGGGCGTGGCGGTGCACGAGTCGTTCGGCAGTTATGTGGCGCAGGTGGCCGAGGTCTCGCAGGACAATCTGGCGATCCGCGTGCACCGCGTGGTGTGTGCGGTGGATTGCGGGATCGCGGTCAATCCGCAAAGCATCGCGGCGCAGATGGAATCGTGCATCACCTTTGGCCTGGGCATGGCGCTGCACAGCAAGCTGACGGTCAAGGACGGCGCGGTGGTGCAATCCAATTATCACGATTATCAGGTGCTGCGGCTCAACGAGATGCCAGTGGTCGAAGTGCATATCGTGCCCAGCAGCGACAAACCCGGGGGTATCGGTGAGGCCGGGGTTCCGCCCACCGCGCCGGCGGTGGCCAACGCCGTGTACGCGCTGACCGGGCAACGCTTGCGTGAATTGCCGCTGCAACTGTCGGGGGTGTGAGATGAAACGACATCTGCTGTTGGGCACGGTGATCCTGCTGGGGCTGGGCGGCTATGCCTCGGACCTGTTCGCCGATGATCAGGAAGCGCTGAAGGCGTTCGGCACGGTGCAGAAGGTGTTCCAGAGCCCGCGCTGCCAGAACTGCCACATCCCCGGCGATTCGCCGCTGCAGTTCGATGCGGGCAAACCACACGCGATGAATGTGGTGCGCGGCATGGACGGCAAGGGCGCCGCCGGTTTGCCCTGCGCCACCTGCCACGCCGAGAGCAATCCGCCGGAAAGTTATGGCTCGCATGCACCGCCGGGGGCGCCGCACTGGAGCCTGCCGCCGGCGGCGCACAAGATGGCCTGGATCGGCCTGCCGCCGGACAAATTGTGCGCGATGATCAAGGACCGCTCCAGCAACGGCGACCGTGATTTCGCCGCGCTGATCAAACACGTCAGCGACGACAAACTGGTGCTGTGGGGCTGGAATCCCGGAGCAGGGCGCACGCCGGTGCCGGTGCCCCATGACATTTTTGTGGCCCAGTTCAAGCTTTGGGCCGACGCGGGCGGGCCATGCCCGGTGGCGGGCGGTTGAGGTGTGTGAGTCGCTGGCGAATCAGGCTACTCTAACGGTCATTGACCCTGATGGAGTGCGTGATGCTGGCCCCGATCAAACCCGCCAATGAAACCACCCGAATTCAAGCGCTGCATGGCTTGAATGTCCTCGATTCGGCGCCGGAGGAGCGTTTCGACCGCCTCACTCGCCTGGCCAAGCGCCTGTTCAACGTGCCGATTGCCCTGGTGACGCTGGTGGACAAGGACCGGCAGTGGTTCAAGTCCTGCGTGGGGCTGGACGTCACGGAAACGCCAAGGGACGTTTCATTCTGTGGGCATGCGATCCTCAAGGACGAACTGCTGCTGGTGCCGGATGCCCGGCAGGATGAGCGTTTCTACGACAACCCGCTGGTGACCGGTGCGCCCAACATCCGCTTCTACGCCGGTTACCCGCTGACGGTGCCCAATGGCAACAAAATGGGCACCTTGTGCCTGATCGACACCCAGCCCCGCGAACTCGATGACGAAGAACGCGCACTGCTGCGGGATCTGGCGCAGATGGCCGAGCAAGAGTTGACGGCGGTGCAGATGGCGAGCATGGACGAACTGACCCTGCTGTCCAATCGCCGTGGCTTCAAACAGCTGGCGCAACATGCACTGGACGCTTGCGCGCGGCTGGAAAAACCAGCGACCTTGCTGTTTTTCGACCTCAATGACTTCAAGCAGATCAACGATCTCTACGGTCATGCCGAGGGCGACAGTGCACTGAAGACCTTTGCCGATGTGCTGCGCATCGCCTTTCGCGAGAGCGACGTGGTCGGACGCCTGGGCGGTGATGAGTTCGTGGCGCTGCTGACCGGCTCCAGTCACGTCGAAACCACGGCGATCATGGCCCGACTCAGGGAAATCCTCGACGAGCGCAACGCCACGTTGCACCGGGGTTACGCGATTCGCTTCAGCGTCGGCCAGATCGAATACGACCCGCAACGCCATGACACAGTGGATCGGTTACTGGCCGATGCCGATAGCGCAATGTACGAACACAAGCAGCAATTGAAGCGCGGTCATTGAGGGCCTCATCGCTGGCAAGCCAGCTCCCACAGATGTCGCGGTTGCTCACAAAATCCAGATACCGCGCAGAACCTTGTGGGAGCTGGCTTGCCAGCGATGGTGTCCGGTCAGGCGATATTGATGTTGAATGTGCTGGCCTCATCGCTGGCAAGCCCACTCCCACAGTTTTATCGGGTGCTCACAAAATCCAAGTACTGCGCGGACCCTTGTGGGAGCTGGCTTGCCAGCGATGGCGTCCGGTAAGACGCCACACTTTTATTTGGCAAACAACTGCCCGATGTCCTTGAACGCCTTGAACTCCAGCGCGTTGCCACATGGGTCGAACAAAAACATCGTCGCCTGTTCGCCCACCAATCCCTGAAAGCGAATCCCCGGCTCAATCACAAATCGCGTGCCCAACGATGTCAGGCGTTCGGCCAGCGCCTGCCATTGCGCCATCCCCAGCACCACACCGAAATGCGGCACCGGCACGTCATGCCCGTCCACAGCATTGGTGTGCGCGGCTTCCTGTACAGGGTTTTTCGGCGCCAGATGAATCACCAGTTGATGGCCGAAGAAGTTGAAATCGACCCAATGCTCGCTGGAGCGACCTTCTTCCAGCCCGAAGACTTCGCGATAAAAGTGGCGTGCGGCGGCCAGGTCATAGACAGGAATGGCCAGATGGAAAGGGCTTAACGACATGGCGCAATGCTCGATCAGAGGAAGTGCACTGAGTTTAGTGCTGTGAAATGTGATTGAAAGACGATAGTTTTTGCGCCGAGCTCAAATTATTTCGATCAGTCGAGGTGTGCATGCTTCGTGAACTCAAGACCTTTCTCGCGGTGGCGCGCCATGGCACGTTTGCCGCTGCCGGTTTGCACATCGGCCTGACGCAGTCTGCAGTCAGCGCGCAGATCCGCAATCTCGAACAGGCCTTGGGCATTCGACTGTTTGATCGCACTGGCCGTCAGGCGACGCTCAATCCCGCCGGGCTGCGCGCGGTGCCGATGGCGCAGGAAATGCTCGCAATTTTCAGCCGCATGGGTGAGAGCGAGGATGTCAGCGAGTTTCGCGGCGAGCTGAAAATCGGCGCGGTGGCGACTGCGCAGACCGGGCTGCTGCCTCAGGCATTGTTGCGCTTGCGTCAGCAGGCTCCGGGGCTGGAGCCGAAATTGGTGCCGGGGGTGTCGTTGAATCTGTTGAGTCAGGTCGATGCCGGCGAGGTGGATCTGGCGATCATGATCAAGCCGCCGTTCGACCTGCCCAAGGAGTTGTCGGCGACGGTGATTCGTCGCGAGCCGTTCGTGCTGATCGTGCCGCTGCAGGTCGAAGGTGACGATCCGCTGCAGTTGCTCGCCGACCAGCCGCAGGTGCGCTATGACCGCAATTCATTTGGCGGGCGTTTGGTGACGCGGTTTCTGCGCGAGCAGCGAATCGAGGTCGAGGTGGCACTGGAACTGGATGAGCTGGAGGCGATCGTGAAGATGGTCGAGTCCGGGCTGGGCGTTTCGCTGCTGCCCAAGGCCGGGCTGTGGCTGGAGCATCCGCTCAAGGTCAGGGTGATTGAGTTGGGTGAGCTGACGTTCTACCGCGAGATGGTCTTGTTGCAGCGCTATAGCCAGCGTAATCAGCCGGTTCAAAAACTGTTTGCCGATTGTTTGCTCTGAAGATCAAAGGATCGCAGCCTTCGGCAGCTCCTACAGGGTGGTGCTGTCCCTGTAGGAGCTGCCGAAGGCTGCGATCTTTTGATGTTGAACCCAATAAAAAACCCGCCGGAAGAGGCGGGTTGTTTATCGGCAGAGCGAAGATTACTCTTCGATGTTGCCCATCGCGGTGGTGTTGAAGCCGCCGTCCACGTACATGATTTCACCGCTGATGCCCGACGCCAGGTCGGAGCACAGGAAGGCGCCGGCGTTGCCGACTTCTTCGATGGTGACGTTGCGGCGCAGTGGGGTTTGCGCTTCGTTGGCGGCCAGCATCTTGCGGAAGTTCTTGATGCCCGAGGCTGCCAGGGTACGGATCGGGCCAGCCGATACGCAGTTGACGCGGGTACCGTCCGGGCCCAGGGAGCCGGCCAGGTAACGTACGCCAGCTTCCAGCGAAGCCTTGGCCATGCCCATCACGTTGTAGTTCGGCATGGTGCGCTCGGCGCCCAGGTACGACAGGGTCAGCAGGCTGCCGTTGCGGCCTTTCATCATTTCGCGGCCAGCCTTGGCCAGAGCCACGAAGCTGTAGGCGCTGATGTCGTGAGCGATGCGGAAACCTTCACGGGTGGTGGCTTCGGTGAAGTCGCCGTCCAGTTGGTCGCCCGGGGCGAAGCCGACGGAGTGCACGATGCAGTCCAGGCCGTCCCACTTCTTGCTCAGTTCTTCGAAGACCTTGGCGATTTCTTCATCGCTGGCCACGTCGCACGGGAAGCACAGCTCAGGGCTCGAACCCCAGCCCTGTGCGAACTCTTCAACGCGACCCTTGAGTTTGTCGTTCTGATAAGTGAAGGCAAGCTCAGCGCCCTCGCGATGCATGGCGGCAGCGATGCCGGATGCGATGGACAGCTTGCTGGCGACACCGACGATCAGTACGCGCTTACCGGCGAGAAAACCCATGTGTTGCTCCTCTTTCAGGTTATTGCGCAGTGGCTGGTGCCAAAAAAGCGGCTTCCAGCAACTGCTGTGTATACGGATGTTTGGGGGCGGCAAAGATATCTTGCGCGTCTCCCTGTTCGACCACTTGGCCATGCTTGACCACCATCAGCTGGTGGCTCAGCGCTTTGACGACAGCCAGGTCATGGCTGATGAACAAATACGTCAGGTTGTACTTGGCTTGCAGTGAACGCAACAGCTCCACCACTTGCCGCTGCACCGTGCGGTCGAGCGCAGACGTCGGCTCGTCCAGCAGGATCAGCGCCGGTTTCAGCACCAAAGCCCGGGCAATGGCGATGCGTTGCCGTTGCCCACCGGAAAATTCGTGAGGGTAGCGGTGCCGGGTTTCCGGATCCAGACCTACCTCCTTCAATGCCGCAATAATCGCCGCTTCCTGCTCGACCGCGGTGCCCATCTTGTGAATCCGCAGGCCTTCGCCAACGATGTCGCTCACGCACATCCGCGGGCTCAGGCTGCCGAACGGGTCCTGAAACACCACCTGCATCTCCCGACGCAACGGGCGAACCTCATTCTGCGTCAGGCAGTCTAGCTGCTTGCCCTCAAAGCGAATGGCGCCTTTGCTGCCGATCAGCCGCAAAATTGCCAGACCGAGGGTGGATTTGCCGGAACCGCTTTCCCCCACGATCCCCAGGGTCTGACCCTGAGGCAGGCTGAAATTGATGCCGTCCACTGCCTTGACGTAATCCACCGTGCGCTTGAGCAGGCCTTTCTTGATCGGGAACCAGACTTTGAGGTTCTCGACTTCGAGCAGCGGCGCCCCGATTTTATTGGTCGCCGGGCCTCCGCTGGGCTCCGCGCCGAGCAATTCCCGAGTGTACGGATGCTGCGGCGAACGGAACAGCTCTGCGCACGATGCCTGTTCGACGATGCAACCGCGCTGCATGACACATACGCGATGCGCAATTCTTCGCACCAGGTTCAAATCGTGACTGATCAGTAACAGCGACATGCCCAATCTGGCCTGCAATTCCTTGAGCAAATCGAGGATTTTCAGCTGAACGGTCACGTCCAGTGCGGTGGTCGGTTCATCGGCGATCAGCAATTCCGGCTCGTTGGCCAACGCCATGGCGATCATCACGCGCTGGCGCTGGCCGCCGGACAACTCGTGGGGCAGGGCCTTGAGGCGCTTGTGCGGCTCGGGGATGCCGACCATCTCCAGCAGCTCCAGGGTGCGCTTGGTCGCGACTTTGCCGCTCAGGCCCTTGTGGATGCCCAACACCTCGTTGATCTGCTTCTCGATCGAGTGCAACGGGTTGAGCGAGGTCATCGGCTCCTGAAAGATCATCGCGATGCGGTTGCCGCGGATATGGCGGATGGTTTTTTCACTCAGCCCCAGCAGATTCTGCCCGGCGTAGTTGATGCTGCCGGCGGGATGGCGGGCCAGCGGGTAGGGCAGCAGGCGCAGGATCGAGTGCGCCGTGACCGATTTGCCCGAGCCGGACTCGCCGACCAGCGCCAGGGTTTCGCCGCGTTTGATGTCGAAGCTCACGCCCTCGACCACCCGGTGCAGCCGCTCGTTGAAGCCGAACTCGACGGCGAGGTCGCGCACTTCGATCAGATTGTCCTGATTCATTTCACTTCCTCGGGTCGAAGGCATCGCGAGCGGACTCGCCGATAAACACCAGCAGACTCAACATCAGCGCCAGCACGGCGAACGCGCTCATGCCCAGCCACGGCGCCTGCAGGTTGGATTTGCCCTGGGCCACCAATTCACCCAGCGACGGGCTGCCGGCCGGCAAGCCGAAGCCGAGGAAGTCCAAAGCGGTGAGGGTGCCGATGGCGCCGGTGAGGATGAACGGCATGAAGGTCATGGTTGAGACCATCGCGTTGGGCAGGATGTGGCGGAACATGATTGCGCCGTTCTGCATGCCCAGTGCGCGCGCCGCACGCACGTATTCGAGGTTGCGGCCACGCAGGAACTCGGCGCGCACCACATCGACCAGGCTCATCCATGAGAACAGCAGCATGATCCCCAGCAGCCACCAGAAGTTCGGCTGAACGAAACTGGCGAGAATGATCAGCAGGTACAGCACCGGCAGCCCCGACCAGATCTCCAGAAAGCGCTGCCCGGCCAGATCGACCCAGCCGCCATAGAAACCCTGTAGCGCACCGGCAATCACGCCGATGATCGAACTCAACACAGTCAGGGTCAGGGCAAACAGCACCGAGATGCGGAAGCCGTAGATCACCCGTGCCAGCACATCGCGGCCCTGATCGTCGGTACCCAGCAGATTATCCGCCGAGGGCGGGGCCGGAGCCGGGACTTTCAGGTCGTAGTTGATGCTCTGGTAGCTGTAAGGGATCGGCGCCCACAACACCCACGCATCCTTGGCCTTGAGCAGTTCGCGGATATACGGGCTCTTGTAGTTGGCTTCCAGCGGAAATTCGCCGCCGAAGGTGGTTTCCGGGTAGCGTTTGATCGCCGGGAAGTACCAGTGGTTGTCGTAATGCACCACCAGCGGCTTGTCGTTGGCGATCAGCTCGGCACCGAGGCTCAGGCCGAACAGGATCAGGAACAGCCACAGCGACCACCAGCCACGCTTGTTGGCCTTGAACAGTTCGAACCGGCGGCGATTGAGAGGGGACAGGTTCATCTCAATGCTCCCGGCTGGCAAAGTCGATGCGCGGATCGACCAGGGTGTAGGTGAGGTCGCCGATCAGTTTCACCACCAGACCGAGCAGGGTGAAGATGAACAGGGTGCCGAACACCACCGGGTAATCGCGGTTGATCGCCGCTTCGAAACTCATCAGGCCCAGACCGTCGAGGGAGAAAATCACCTCCACCAGCAACGAGCCGGTGAAGAATATGCCGATGAACGCCGACGGGAAACCGGCAATCACCAGCAACATCGCGTTGCGGAACACGTGGCCGTAAAGCACGCGATTGCGCGTCAGGCCCTTGGCCTTGGCGGTGACCACGTACTGCTTGTTGATCTCGTCGAGGAAGCTGTTTTTGGTCAGCAGGGTCATGGTCGCGAAGTTGCCGATCACCAGCGCGGTCACCGGCAGCGCGAGGTGCCAGAAGTAGTCGAGAATCTTGCCGCCCAGGCTCAGCTCATCGAAATTGTTCGAAGTCAGGCCGCGCAGCGGGAACCAGTCCAGATAACTGCCGCCGGCGAACACCACGATCAGCAGAATTGCAAAGAGGAACGCCGGGATCGCGTAGCCAATGATGATCGCCGAACTGGTCCAGACGTCAAAATGACTGCCGTGCCGCGTGGCCTTGGCGATCCCCAGCGGGATCGACACGAGGTACATGATCAGCGTGCTCCACAGCCCGAGGGAGATCGACACCGGCATCTTTTCCTTGATCAGGTCGATGACCTTGGCGTCACGGAAAAAGCTGTCGCCGAAATCCAGCTTCGCGTAGTTCTTGACCATGATCCACAGGCGTTCCGGGGCCGATTTGTCGAACCCGTACATGTGCTCGATTTCCTTGATCAGCGCCGGGTCCAGACCTTGCGCGCCGCGATAGGCGGAGCCGGCCACCGAGACCTCGGCGCCGCCGCCGGCGATGCGGCTGGTGGCGCCCTCGAAGCCTTCGAGCTTGGCGATCATCTGTTCCACCGGGCCGCCGGGCGCGGCCTGGATGATCACGAAGTTGATCAGCAGGATGCCGAACAGGGTCGGGATGATCAGCAGCAGTCGCCGAAAAATGTACGCCAGCATCTGATTACTCCGTGCCCACAGGGTCGGCTTGCAGTTTGGTTTCGACTTCTATGGCAGGCTTCGCGTCAGGCTTGACCCACCAGGTGTTAATCCCGATGTCGTATTTGGGCGAGACTTTCGGGTGACCGATGTGGTTCCAGTACGCCACGCGCCAGGTCTTGATGTGCCAGTTGGGGACCACGTAGTAACCCCATTGCAGCACCCGATCCAGCGCCCGGGCATGCGCCACCAGGCTGCTGCGCGAGTCGGCGTTGATCAGGTTTTCCACCAGTTGATCGACGATCGGATCCTTCAGGCCCATGGTGTTGCGGCTGCTCGGTTTGTCCGCGGCGGCGCTCATCCAGAATTCGCGCTGCTCGTTACCCGGCGAGTTGGATTGCGGGAAGCTGCCGACCATCATGTCGAAGTCCCGCGAGCGCACGCGGTTGATGTACTGCGAAACGTCGACGCGGCGGATTACCAGATCAATGCCAAGGTCGGCCAGATTGCGTTTGAACGGCAGCAGCACGCGTTCGAATTCGGTCTGCGCCAGCAGGAATTCGATGACCACCGGTTTGCCGTTGGCGTCGACCATTTTGTCGTCGACGATCTTCCAGCCAGCCTCTTGCAGCAATTGATAGGCCTCGCGCTGTTGGGCGCGGATCATGCCGCTGGCGTCGGTCTTGGGGTTCTCGAAGGCTTCGCTGAACACCTGCGCCGGCAATTTGCTGCGAAACGGTTCGAGGATCGCCCGTTGCTCGGCGTCGGGCAGGCCGGTGGCGGCCATTTCCGAGTTCTCGAAATAGCTGCGAGTGCGGAAGTAGGCACCGTTGAACAGCTGTTTGTTGGTCCACTCGAAATCGAACAGCAGACCGAGCGCCTGCCGCACCCGCACATCCTGAAACACCGGACGGCGCAGGTTGAAAACGAAGCCCTGCATGCCGGTCGGGTTGCTGTTGGCGATCTGTTCCTTGATCAAGCGACCTTCGGTGACCGCCGGAATGTTGTAGGCGTTGGCCCAGTTCTTCGCGGTCATTTCCAGCCAGTAATCGAACTGGCCGGCCTTCAGCGCTTCGACGGCAACGGTGTTGTCGCGGTAGTAATCGGTGGTCATCACGTCGAAGTTGTAGAAGCCGCGATTGACCGGCAGATCCTTGCCCCAGTAGTCCTTGACCCGCTCATAGCGCACCGAGCGTCCGGCCTTCACTTCGGCGACCTTGTACGGGCCGCTGCCCAGCGGTATCTCCAGATTGCCCTTGGAAAAATCACGGCTGGCCCACCAGTGTTTCGGCAGCACCGGGAGCTGGCCGAGAATCAGCGGCAGCTCGCGATTGTTGGTGTGCTTGAACTTGAACAGCACCTTGAGCGGATCTTCGGCGATGGCCTCTTCGACATCGCTGTAATAACCGCGAAACAGCGGCGAGCCGTCCTTGGTCAGGGTCTGGAAGCTGAACACCACGTCCTCGGCGCGCACCGGATGACCATCGTGAAAACGCGCTTCCGGGCGCAGGTAGAAACGTACCCAGCTGTTGTCCGGGGCTTTCTCGATCTTCGCGGCGATCAGGCCGTACTCGGTGAACGGCTCGTCGAGGCTGTGTTTGGTCAGGGTGTCGTAGATCTGCCCGACGTCATCGGCCGGCACGCCTTTGCTGATGAACGGGTTGAGGCTGTCGAAGCCGCCGAACCCGGCCTGACGGAAGATCCCGCCCTTGGGCGCGTCGGGGTTCACGTAATCGAACTGCTTGAAGTCCGCCGGGTATTTCGGCGGCTCGTTGTACAGGGTCACAGCGTGTTGCGGGGCGGCAATCGCCAGCCCGGCGAACAGCAGACCGCTGGCCTGCACGAGCAGGGCGCGGATGGGCGTCATTTATTGTTCTCCGAAGATTTCAGCCACCACGCGCTCAGGCCCAGGGTGTAGGGCGGCGTGGTGACGAAAGCCAACCGGTTGCGGTAGGCCAGTCGGTGATAATTGAGGTACCAGTTGGGAATGCTGTAGTGCTGCCAGAGCAGCACGCGGTCGAGCGCCTTGCCGGCGGCGACCTGTTCGTCGCGGGTTTGCGCGGCGAGTAATTGTTCGAGCAGGTGATCGACCACCGGGTTGGCGATGCCGGCGTAATTCTTGCTGCCCTTGACCCCGACCTGACTGGAATGGAAATACTGCCATTGCTCCAGACCCGGGCTGAGGGTCTGGTTGAGGGTCATCAGGATCATGTCGAAATCGAACTGATCCAGGCGCTGTTTGTACTGGGCGCGATCCACCGTGCGCAGACGCGCATCGATGCCGATGCTGTTGAGGTTCTCGATGTACGGCTGCAGGATCCGTTCAAGGTTCGGATTGACCAGCAGCAACTCGAAACTCAACGGCTGGCCCTTGGCGTTTTGCAGACGCTGGCCATTGAGCTTCCAGCCGGCCTCGGCGAGCAGCGCCAGCGCCTTGCGCATGGTTTCGCGCGGGATGCCACGGCCATCGGTCTGCGGCAATGTGAACGGCTCGGTGAACAGCTTCGCCGGTAACTGATCCTTGTATGGCTTGAGCATCAGCCATTCATGCCCGACCGGCAGCCCCGTCGCGGAAAACTCGCTGTTGGGGTAGTAGCTGGTGGTGCGCTGGTAGGCGTCGCTGAACAGCGCGCGGTTGGTCCATTCGAAGTCGAACATCAGGCCCAGCGCTTCGCGCACCTTGACGTCGCTGAAGGTCGTGCGCCGGGTGTTCATGAACAGGCCCTGGCTCTGGGTCGGGATCTGGTGCGGGATCTGCGCCTTGATCACTTCGCCGCGGCGCACTGCGGGGAAGTTGTAGCCGTTGGCCCAGTTCTTCGCCTGATGCTCGATGTAGATGTCGAATTCGCCGGCCTTGAACGCTTCGAAGGCCACGTCGCTGTCGCGGTAGAACTCAACCTCCATGCGATCGAAGTTGTACTTGCCGCGATTGACCGGCAGGTCCTTGCCCCAGTAATCCTTGACCCGCTCGAAAATCAGCTGCCGCCCCGGCGTCACCGAGGTGATGCGGTACGGCCCGCTGCCCAGCGGTGGCTCGAAGGTGGTGGCCTTGAAGTCGCGATCCTTCCAGTAATGCTGCGGCAGCACCGGCAACTCGCCGAGGCGCAGAATCAGCAACGGATTGCCCGAGCGTTTCATCACGAAACGAATGCGCTGCGGGTTGAGGATGTCGACCCGCGAGACCTCCTGCAGGGCGGTGCGGTATAGCGGATGGCCTTCCTTGAGCAGCAACCGGTAGGAGAAGGCCACGTCGTAGGCGGTGATCTGGGTGCCGTCGTGAAAGCGCGCCTCCGGGCGCAGATTGAACACCACCCAGCTGCGATCTTCGCTGTACTCCACCGATTGCGCGATCAAGCCATAGCTCGATGCCGGCTCGTCGCCGGACGGCGAATACTGGCCGGTGCCGACCATCAACGGCTCGTTCAGCTCATTGATGCCGTACTGCAGGAAATTCGGTGTGGTGACCGGGCTGGTGCCCTTGAAGGTGTACGGGTTGACCGTATCGAAGGTGCCGAACGCCATCACCCGCAACGTACCGCCCTTGGGCGCTTGCGGGTTGACCCAGTCGAAGTGGGTAAATCTGGCCGGGTACTTGAGCGTGCCGAACTGCGCATAACCGTGACTTTCGGTAATCGTCGCGCTTGCGGGTGAGCTCAAGGCCAGGCTGATCAGGAGCAGGAGGAGGGGACGCTTCAAGTCAGATCCGATCCAGGCGGCTTGGGCTTTTGTGGCCGTACAGTAACAGCTTGTCTGGACAGGAAAAAGGCAGAGGTTAATGTGGGGTTAATCGGCAAGGCCAAGAGCCCCTCACCCTAACCCTCTCCCGGAGGGAGAGGGGACTGACCGAGGTGTTTATGAGAAGTACGCCGACCTGAAATATCGAGTTGAACTCAGGTTTGAAAAAGCCCCCAATCTGCTCCCTTTCCCCCTCGCCCCCTTGGGGGAGAGGGTTGGGGTGAGGGGGAGAAATTTTGAGGGCGCCAACAAAATCCAGCCAGGCGCCAGGCGAAAAAAAGCCCCTGAAATTCAGGGGCTCTTTGTCAGTGCGGCTGGTAAACCGTGAGCATCTGCCCAGGCTTGAGGGCCTTGCCGGCACCCGGGTTCCAGCGCTTGAGATGCTGCATCTCGACGTTGAAACGCTTGGCCACCACGTACAGGGTGTCGCCACGCTTGACCTTGTACTGAGTCTGCTGCTGGTTGTCTGCCTTGCCTTTGCTCTTGCTGTTGGCGGCAATCACCGTGTTGACCCGGCCACCGCTGCGCACCGGGGCGCGCTTGGTGTTGTCCTGCATCACCAGGGTCTGGCCGACCTTGAGGTTCTTGCCGGTCAGCTTGTTCCAGCGCTGCAGGTCCTTGACTTCGACCTTGTTGGCCTTGGCGATGGAGCCGAGGTTGTCGCCGCGTTTGACCCGGTAAGCACGCTTGAGCTTCGCCACTTCAGTCGGGTCAGCACCGTCGAACACCGGCTTCAGCGAGCGCGGGCTGATCAGCTCTTCAGGCCGCATGGTCTGCAGGCTGGCGGTCAGCAGTTGCGCCTTGGACGTCGGCACCAGCAGATGCTGCGGGCCGTCGATGGTGGTGCGCTGCTTGAAGGCCGGGTTGAGCTGGAACAGCTCGTCTTCGTCGATGTTGGCCACCGCCGCAACCTTGGACAGGTCCATGCGCTGGTTGATTTCGACAACCTGGAAATACGGTTCGTTGGCGATCGGGTTGAGGTTCACCCCGTAGGCTTCCGGGGCCAGTACCACTTGCGACAGGGCCAACAGCTTCGGTACGTAGGCCTGGGTTTCCGCCGGCAACGACGACAGGTTCCAGTAGTCGGTCGGCAGGCCGAGCTTTTCGTTGCGCTCGATGGCACGGCTGACCGTGCCTTCACCGGCGTTGTAGGCCGCCAGGGCCAGCAGCCAGTCACCGTTGAACATGTCGTGCAGACGGGTCAGGTAATCCATCGCGGCGGTGGTCGAGGCGGTGATATCGCGACGGCCATCATAGAAGCGGGTCTGGCGCAGGTTGTAGTAGCGACCGGTGGACGGAATGAATTGCCACAGGCCCGAAGCGTCGGCCCGGGAATAGGCCATCGGGTTGTAGGCGCTCTCGATCACCGGCAGCAGGGCCAGTTCCAGCGGCATGTTGCGCTCTTCGAGACGCTCGACGATGTAATGAATGTAGAGACTGCCGCGTTCGCCGGCGTTCTCCAGAAAGGACGGGTTGCTGGCAAACCACAGGCGCTGCTGCTCGATGCGCGGATTGACGCCCAGGCCGTCCTGCAGCTGAAAACCACCGCGCATGCGCTCCCAGATGTCCTGAGGCACCTGCGGGCTGGGCTTTTCGCTGAGCCAGATCGGTTTCTGCTTGGCTCGCGCAGCAATGTTCGGCGTATGAGTCGCTTCAGTCTGCGGAGCATGGCTGGAACAGCCCGCCAGCGTGGCGGACACAGCCACCGCGATGGCTTGCGCCAGGCGGGTCAATGCGTCTGAATTGACGGACTTACGTATGGATGACGACATTGGCTGGAAGTAAGTTCCGGGCAAAAATGTCGGGCGATTCTAGAAAGCGCACCCCTTGCGGTCAACCATTCAGAATTTTTGTACCAGATAGTGAGTCACTTAGAACGTATCTTTCCATGCCCGCAGAGCCGCAAAAACCTCACTCGGCGCCCGGTTTTGAGCGCCTGCCCGTTCGTCCACTTTTTGTGTAACTAATGTTTCAGCGGTACGCAAAAACGGATTTGTGAGCTTTTCCAGAGCCAGGGTCGAGGGCAGGGTCATCACGCCTTTTTCCCGTTGCTCGGTAACTTTTTCCAGACGGGCGGCGATGTCCGGGTTGGTCGGTTCGACCGCAGCAGCAAACTTCAGATTGCTCAGGGTGTATTCATGGGTGCAATACACCAGCGTATCCTCAGGTAATGCGGCGAGGCGGCCGAGCGAGTGGTGCATCTGTTCCGGCGTGCCTTCGAACAGGCGTCCGCAACCGGCGGCGAACAGGGTGTCACCACAAAACAGCAGGCCGTGGTGGTAATACGCAATGTGGCCGAGGGTGTGACCGGGCACCGCATAGACATCGAAGTCCCAGCCGAGCACGCTGACCTTGTCGTTGTCCTTGAGCGCCACGTCGCGCCCCGGAATGTTTTCACTGGCCGGGCCGTAGACTTTGGCGCCGCTCGCAGCTTTCAGGCGTTCGACGCCGCCGACGTGATCATGGTGGTGATGGGTGATCAGAATGTCGCTCAGCACCCAGCCCGGGTGTGCGGCCAGCCAGGCCTGCACCGGCGCGGCATCGCCCGGGTCAACCACCGCGCATTGCTGGGTGCGGTGATCCTGTAACAACCAGATGTAGTTGTCGGTGAACGCGGGCAGGGCACTGATCTGTATCATCGTCGGAATTCGCCAAGCGGAAAACATTGGCGCATCTTAGAGCTTCTAGCGGCGTTGGAGAATGACATGACCGATAAAGCGTTCGCTCAGGCCGATCCCGACTGGCTGGCATTGATCGGCGCGGCCCGTGAATGGCTGGCCGGCCCGCTCGGGCAATTTCTGCTGGATGAAGAACGGCGCATGCTCGAAGACGAGTTGGGGCGGTTCTTCGGCGGCTATCTGGTGCATTACGGGCCGTCGGCCCAGACTCCGCCGTCGGCGCCGCAGGTGCAGCGCAACGTGCGGCTCGGCGCGCCGTTGCCGGGTGTCGAGATCGTCTGCGAGGAACAGGCCTGGCCGTTGAGCGAGCACGCCGCCGATGTGGTGGTGTTGCAGCACGGTCTGGATTTCTGCCTGTCGCCCCACGGCTTGTTGCGTGAAGCGGCGAGCAGCGTACGCCCCGGCGGGCATCTGCTGATCGTGGGCATCAACCCCTGGAGCACCTGGGGTTTGCGCCACGTATTCGCCCACGACGCCTTGCGCCAGGCGCGCTGCATCTCGCCATCGCGGGTCGCCGACTGGCTCAATCTGCTGGGGTTTGCGCTGGAGAAACGCCGCTTCGGGTGCTATCGTCCGCCGCTCGCGTCGCCCAAGTGGCAGGCCCGACTGGCCGGCTGGGAACGCAAGGCCGGCGACTGGCAACTGTCGGGCGGTGGCTTCTATCTATTGGTCGCGCGCAAGATCGTGGTTGGCCTGCGTCCGGTGCGTCAGGAGCGTCGCGAGCCGATGGGCAAGCTGATTCCGCTGCCGATGGCCAAGGTCAACCGCCGCCGTATCGAACCGTAAACCTTCTTTTTATAGTGGCCGGACCTGCTCCGGCCGCGGCCATCGTCGATCCGCGATTGACGGGGCCAGGCATTTTTCTGGATAGAGTGGCATGAGCGAAAGCGTCGATAGCGTAGAACTGTTCACCGACGGCGCCTGCAAGGGCAACCCCGGCCCGGGCGGCTGGGGCGCCTTGCTGGTGTGCAAGGGCGTCGAAAAGGAACTGTGGGGCGGCGAAGCCAACACCACCAACAACCGCATGGAACTGCTCGGCGCCATCCGTGGCCTCGAAGCCTTGAAGCGGCCCTGCGAAGTGCTGCTGGTGACCGACTCGCAATACGTGATGAAGGGCATCAACGAGTGGATGGCCAACTGGAAAAAACGCGGCTGGAAAACGGCGGCGAAAGAGCCGGTGAAAAACGCTGACCTGTGGAAAGAGCTGGACGAGCAGGTCAACCGGCACAAGGTCACCTGGAAGTGGGTGCGCGGGCACATTGGTCATCACGGTAACGAACGGGCGGACCAGTTGGCCAACCGTGGGGTGGATGAGGTTCGCGGGTACAAGCAGAGCTGATTGCCTCCGTTGCACCGTGGCGCCCCAATCGCGAGCAGGCTCACGCCTGCAATCTGAAATGCATTCCCCTGTAGGAGCTGCCGCAGGCTGCGATCTTTTGATCTTGATCTTAAAAACAACATCAAAAGATCGCAGCCTTCGGCAGCTCCTACACGGTTATCGGTGCCGATCAAGCGGTGGTGGGCGACGCGCACCGTGAGCGTGTTAACATCGCCGCTTTTGTACGATTGACCCCGTTGAGAATTGAACACTGATGGCCACCAGATCCGTTGTACTCGATACCGAAACCACCGGCATGCCGGTGACCGATGGTCACCGGATCATTGAAATCGGCTGTGTCGAACTGATCGGTCGGCGCCTGACGGGCCGGCACTTTCACGTTTACCTGCAACCGGATCGCGAGAGTGACGAGGGCGCGATCGGCGTTCACGGCATCACCAACGAATTCCTCGTCGGCAAACCGCGTTTCGCCGAAGTCGCCGACGAGTTCTTCGAGTTCATCAACGGCGCGCAGTTGATCATCCACAACGCGGCGTTCGACGTTGGTTTCATCAACAACGAATTTGCCTTGATGGGCCAGCACGATCGTGCGGACATCACTCAGCATTGCACCATCCTCGACACCCTGATGATGGCCCGGGAACGTCACCCGGGGCAGCGCAACAGCCTCGACGCCTTGTGCAAACGCTATGGCGTCGACAACTCCGGCCGTGAACTGCACGGCGCCTTGCTCGACTCGGAGATTCTTGCCGACGTCTACCTGACCATGACCGGTGGCCAGACCAGCCTGTCGCTGGCCGGCAACGCTTCCGACGGCAATGGCACGGGCGAGGGCGCGGACAACTCCGCCACCGAAATCCGTCGTCTGCCGGCGAGTCGTCAGCCTGCGCGGATCATCCGGGCGACGGAAGAGGAACTGGCGGCGCATATGGCGCGGCTGGAGATCATTGCCAAGTCGGCGGGTGGGCCGGCGTTGTGGACTCAGATTGCCGAGGCTGATGCTCAGGCCTGAACACACTTTGTGGCGAGGGAGCTTGCTCCCGCTTGGCTGCGAAGCAGTCATAAAACCTGAATGCACATTGATGCTGAACGAATACCGGGGCCGCTTCGCGCCCCAGCGGGAGCAAGCTCCCTCGCCACAAAAGCCGAGTCAGGCTGAATGAAGCCAAGTGGCCACCCTCGCCACTTTCGCCGCAACCCTCTACCCTGAGTGCATTGGCTGACTTGATCCGCCGCCTCAGGACACTGAGCCCCATGTACAAAGATTTGAAGTTTCCGGTGTTGATCGTCCATCGCGACATCAAGGCCGACACGGTCGCCGGTGACCGTATCCGTGGCATCGCCCGGGAGTTGGAGCAGGAAGGTTTCAATATCGTTTCGGCCATCGATTACACCGAAGGGCGGTTGGTGGCGTCGACCCATCATGGTCTGGCGTGCATGCTGATCGCGGCCGAAGACGCCAGCACCCATTCCCATCTTTTGCAAAACATGGCCGAACTGATCGGTCTGGCGCGGGTGCGCGCGCCGGATCTGCCGATCTTCGCCCTGGGCGAACAGGTCACCCTGGAAAACGCCCCGGCTGATGCCATGGCCGAACTCAATCAACTGCGCGGCATTCTTTACCTGTTCGAAGACACCGTGCCGTTTCTCGCCCGGCAAGTGGCGCGGGCGGCGCGCAAATATCTGGATGGCTTGCTGCCGCCGTTTTTCAAGGCACTGGTGCAGCACACCGCCGATTCCAACTATTCCTGGCACACCCCCGGGCATGGCGGTGGCGTGGCCTATCACAAGAGTCCGGTGGGGCAGGCGTTTCACCAGTTCTTTGGCGAAAATACCCTGCGTTCGGACTTGTCGGTATCGGTGCCGGAACTCGGTTCGCTCCTCGATCACACCGGCCCGCTGGCTGAGGCCGAAGAACGCGCGGCGCGCAACTTCGGCGCCGATCACACGTTTTTCGTGATCAATGGCACCTCGACTGCCAACAAGATCGTCTGGCACTCGATGGTCGGTCGTGATGATCTGGTGCTGGTCGATCGCAACTGCCACAAGTCGGTGTTGCACGCGATCATCATGACCGGCGCGATCCCGTTGTACCTGTGCCCGGAGCGCAATGAGCTGGGGATCATCGGCCCGATTCCGCTGAGCGAATTCAGTCGCGAATCGATTCAGGCGAAGATCGACGCCAGCCCGCTGACCAAGGGCCGTGCGCCGAAAGTCAAACTGGCGGTAGTGACCAATTCGACTTACGACGGCTTGTGCTACAACGCCGAGCTGATCAAACAGAGCCTGGGCAACAGCGTCGAAGTGCTGCATTTCGATGAGGCGTGGTACGCCTACGCGGCGTTTCACGAGTTCTTCGCCGGGCGCTATGGCATGGCCACCTCGCGCACCGAAGACAGCCCCCTGGTGTTCACCACTCATTCCACCCACAAGCTGCTCGCCGCATTCAGCCAGGCCTCGATGATTCATGTGCAGGACGGCGGCGCGCGGCAACTGGACCGTGATCGTTTCAACGAAGCGTTCATGATGCACATCTCGACCTCGCCGCAGTACAGCATCATCGCTTCGCTGGATGTGGCTTCGGCCATGATGGAGGGCCCGGCCGGGCGTTCGCTGCTGCAGGAGACCTTTGACGAGGCGCTGAGTTTTCGCCGGGCGCTGGCCAATCTGCGCCAGCACATTGCGGCGGATGACTGGTGGTTCTCGATCTGGCAGCCGCCGGGTGTCGAAGGTATCGACCGGGTGCAGACCGAAGACTGGCTGCTGCAGCCGGACGCCGACTGGCATGGTTTCGGCGAAGTCAGCGACGACTACGTGCTGCTCGACCCGATCAAAGTGACCCTGGTCATGCCCGGATTGAATGCCGGCGGCGCGCTGAGCGAGAAAGGCATCCCGGCGGCGGTGGTCAGCAAGTTCCTCTGGGAGCGCGGGCTGGTGGTGGAGAAGACCGGGCTGTATTCGTTTCTGGTGCTGTTCTCGATGGGCATCACCAAGGGCAAGTGGAGCACGCTGCTCACCGAGTTGCTGGAGTTCAAACGCAGTTACGACGCCAACGTCAGTCTCGCGACCTGCCTGTCGTGCGTGGCGCAGCAAGACCCCGCGCGCTATCGCGGCATGGGCCTGCGCGATTTGTGCGATCAACTGCACGCCTGTTACCGCAGCAACGCCACGGCCAAACACCTGAAGCGCATGTACACGGTGCTGCCGGAAATCGCCATGAAGCCCGCCCATGCCTATGATCATCTGGTGCGCGGCGAAGTCGAGGCGGTGCCGATCGATGAGCTGGAAGGAAGGATCGCGGCGGTGATGCTGGTGCCGTATCCACCGGGGATTCCGTTGATCATGCCGGGGGAGCGCTTCACCGAGGCAACCCGCTCGATCATCGATTACCTGAAGTTTGCCCGCACGTTCGATAGCAGCTTTCCCGGTTTTGTTGCTGATGTGCATGGACTGCAACATGAAGACGAGGGCAATGGGCGGCAGTACACCGTCGATTGCGTCAAGGAATGAGGACTTTCCCGAGTATGCAACCGGTCATGAATCCGAAATACCCAGGGCTGTCGGTGCGTGTCGCCGACGATGGTTTCGCGGCGTACATCTGGGGCAGCGACTTCAGTTTCGAGGTCGCCGCGTACGGTGCGGCAGTCATTGGCCAACCGGTCGAGCGCTGGGCGGTGACGCCGATCGTGCCGTACCGCAAGTGCTACGGTATCGATCCCGAAGAGTTCAGCAGCTATCGCAATGCCGCCGACAGCGCGATTTTCATGGCGTACCTGGACGACGAGCCGGTCGGTCATCTGGTGATCAGCACCAACTGGAACGGCTTCGCCCACATCGATGAGCTGGCGGTGCACGCACCGGCGCGCCGCCATGGTGTGGCCAAGGCGTTGCTGGATGTGGCGCAGTTCTGGAGTCGCAAGAAGAAACTGCCGGGGATCATGCTTGAAACCCAGAACAACAACCTCGGTGCCTGTCGTTTGTATGAGCGTTGTGGCTACGAAATTGGCGGTATCGACCATTTGCGTTATCGCGGGATAGACCCGAACACTGCGGAAATCGCGCTGTTCTGGTATCGACTGTTCGATAACCCGCTGGAACACCCGCTCAGCTCGCCAGCATCGCCTCGGCTTGTTCCGTGACGATCGCCAGCAGCGTCTGAATCGCTGCCGGCGTGGCGCTGTGCCGGTAGGTCAGGGCATACAGGCTGACGGGCACCGCCGGTGACAACGGGCAGACATCCAGTCCGCCGGCCCGTGCGCCAAGGGCGGTGAACGGGTCGACGATGGCCAGGCCTTCGCCGGCCTCGACCATGCTGCGCATCATCTGATGGGTTTGTACGCGGGTCTGGATGCTCGGCACCGGGCGCAGGGCCTGGAGTTTGTTCTCCAGCGCCGGGCTCAACGGGTCGTGGCCTTCGAGGCCGACCATTGCCTGACCAGCGAGATCCTGCAGGGAAATGTATTTCTGCTTCGGTTGCAGCCAGCCGTGGGGCGCGAGCAGGTGCAGCTTGCCGTGGGCCAGCGGTTGCGCATGGATGTCGGGATGTTCCGGATCGTGCAGGCTCAGGCCCAGATCGCTTTCGCGCAGCAGCAGGCTACGGACGATGTCGCAAGTCGGAGCGCTGAGCAAACGGCAGGGAGCGTCGGGCAACCGTCGGCGTAGCAGGGCGATACTTTGCGGCAACAACTGTTGCGCCAGCGGCGGGGTACCGATGAGGCGCAGGGGCGGGGCGAGGTATTGCTTGAGGCTGCTGGCCAGACGCTGCACGGGCTCCAGCGCCTGATAGACGTGAGCAATTTCCACCTGCAACGCCCGCGCTTCCGGCGTCGATTGCAGCCGGCCGCGTACGCTGGCGAACAGCATGAACCCCAATTCGCTCTCGGCTTCGCGCAAACGCTCTTCGACCTCTGTCACCGGGAGCTGCAGCCATTCGGCGGCGGTGCCCAGGTGACCGGTCTGCAAGAGCGCCTGGATCACTTCGATATGACGTAAACGCATGCGTGAAGTCCATGTTCAGCAGGTGGGGTCAGTGCCTGAATCCTACCCCAAGTCTGCGCATATGACTTCTGCTCATAACGGCCAGTTATGAAGCGACGGTCGTCTCAGGCTCGCGGGTCAGGGTGATACCTGACTGAACCAGAAGAAACTCGGTGTCACTGACTTTGTTGACGCGATCGCCAATGGCCAGTTTGTAAATCGGCTCCGAGCCAGTGGAACCGTCTGCCGACGGGGTGGATTCCTGGAACTCATGCACGGAATAAACGCGGCCTTCCGCATCTCTTGCATGGAACTGACCGACGAGTACTGCTGCCATCTGCTTAGAACCTCTGGAGATAAAACGCTTGATTTGCGGCTTGGTAGACCGTCATCAAGCCCTGTAAGTTTTCCTACAGGAAAAAAATAATCAGCGCGAAGGAATTTCCCTTGTTCGCTGGTGAAACGGTCATCGAATCATCTATAACTACTGGCTCTTCCCACGGACAGTCGAGAGTCTTCCATGAGCAATGTCTACAACGTCGCTGTAGTCGTCGGCAGCCTGCGCAAAGCATCGATCAACCGCAAAGTCGCGCTGGCGCTGGCCGAGCTGGCACCGGCGAACCTCAAACTGAAGATTGTCGAGATTGGCGACCTGCCACTCTATAACGAAGACATCGACGGCGATTCACCGCCGGCAGCCTACAGCACTTTCCGCCAGGAAGTCGGTTCTTCCGACGCGGTGCTGTTCGTCACCCCGGAATATAACCGCTCGGTGCCGGCGCCTCTGAAGAATGCGATTGACGTGGGTTCACGGCCGTATGGCAAAGCCGTCTGGAGCGGCAAACCGGGCGCGGTGATCAGCGTGTCACCGGGAGCCATTGGCGGTTTTGGGGCTAACCAGCATCTGCGTCAGTCTTTCGTGTTTCTCAACGTGCCGTGCATGCAGCAGCCGGAGGCGTATCTGGGTGGTGCGGGTTCGGCGTTTGACGAGGCGGGCAAGTTGAGCGAGTCGGTGAAACCTTTTCTGCAGAATTTCATCAATGCCTACGGACAATTCGTAGAGCAACACAAAAAATAAGCCATACCCGGAACACTATGTAGGAGTGAGCCTGCTCGCGATAGCGGTGTGTCAGTCGATTGATTGGTAACTGACAGTCTGCTATCGCGAGCAGGCTCACTCCTACAGTTTTTGGTGTTGGCTTCACTTCTCCATCTCAATCCAAGGCTGTCGCGAATGCTCGCTGCGTCACTGATCTTCCTGCTGACCATCACCCTTGTCATCTGGCAACCCAAAGGCCTCGGGGTCGGCTGGAGCGCGACGCTCGGCGCCGTGCTGGCGCTGGTCTTCGGCGTGGTGCACCTGAGCGACATTCCGCTGGTGTGGCAAATCATCTGGAACGCCACCGGCACTTTCGTTGCGCTGATCATCATCAGCCTGTTGCTCGACGAGGCGGGCTTCTTCGCCTGGGCCGCGCTGCATGTGGCGCGCTGGGGGCGGGGCAGTGGGCGCAAGCTGTTTGCCTTCATGGTGCTGCTCGGCGCGTTGGTGTCGGCGTTGTTCGCCAATGACGGCGCGGCGCTGATTCTCACGCCGATCGTGATTTCGATGCTGCTGGCGCTGCGCTTTTCCCCGGCGGCGACCCTGGCGTTCGTCATGGGCGCCGGTTTCATCGCCGACACCGCGAGCCTGCCGCTGGTGGTGTCGAACCTGGTCAACATCGTCTCGGCGGACTTCTTTCACATCGGCTTCAACCGCTATGCGGCGGTGATGGTGCCGGTCAACTTCGTCAGCGTGGCCGCGACGCTGGGCGTGCTGATGTGGTTCTTCCGCCGCGACATTCCCAAGGCCTACGACCCCGAACAACTCGAGCAGCCGCACACGGCGATCCACGACAAAGCCACGTTCTATGCCGGTTGGGTGGTGCTGGTGATCCTGTTGATCGGCTGTTTCTTCCTCGAACAGTTGGGCATCCCGATCAGCGCGATCTCGGCGGTCTGCGCCGCGCTGCTGCTGGGGATTGCCGCCCGTGGCCACAGGATTTCCACGCGCAAAGTGCTGAAAGAGGCGCCGTGGCAGATCGTGATTTTTTCGCTGGGCATGTATCTCGTGGTGTATGGCCTGCGCAATGCCGGGCTGACCGGCTATCTCGCTGGCTGGCTGGATGTGTTCGCCGGGTACGGCGTGTGGGGCGCGGCGCTGGGCACCGGGGTGCTGACCGCGCTGTTGTCGTCGATCATGAACAACTTGCCGACAGTGCTGATCGGCTTGTTGTCGATTGATGCGAGTCAGGCCAGTGGCGTGGTCAAGGAAGCGATGATCTATGCCAACGTGATCGGCAGCGACCTCGGGCCGAAAATCACCCCGATCGGCAGTCTGGCGACCTTGCTCTGGTTGCATGTGCTGGCACGCAAGGATATCCGGATTGGCTGGGGGTATTACTTCAAGGTCGGGATTGTGCTGACGGTGCCGGTGTTGTTGATTACCTTGGCAGCGTTGGCTTTGCGGTTATCCCTTTAGACCAAGTCGGCCTTATCGCTGGCAAGCCAGCTCCCACAGGTTTTGTGGTGTGGCTCAGGTAGCGAGCACACCGAAGATCCCTGTGGGAGCTGGCTTGCCAGCGATGGGGCCGGTGCAAACACCACAAAATCTCAAACCTGGCCCGGCACATTCGGCCAAAGATCCGCCACCAGAAACAGCCGCTCTGCCTCTTCCCATTCGCCCTGCGCATTCTCGGTCAGGCGCACCAGCAGTTGCGCCGGGGCCATCGGTTCCAGGTCATCCAGCCACATCTGCAGGTGTTCAGCGTTCCAGGCCTGATCTGCCGGGTAATGCGCCGGCGCCAGCCACGCATGGCGGGGCAGGGGTTGCCAGCGTCCGGCCGGGCGCTGGGTGACGAACGCCGGCCAATCCTTCTGGTGCAGCCAACTTCCGCGCAAATGTTGCGGATGCGCGCCGCTCGGTGATGCAGACGTGCCCGGCCACGGATACAGCAGGTAACCGCCCAGCCACAACTGCGCACTGAACACCTCGATATCCAGCTTCGCCAGCGCCTCACGGCTTTCCGGACGGGCCGAGATCGGCAGTTGATGTTCGGCCAGATGCGCGAGTTTGCGGTCCAGTCGATCATGACAACCCGGCCCCAGCCACTGCGCCGGGTCGTGGCCATCGCCTTCTTGCGGGCCGAGGTAGAGCTTGATCGCCAGTTCCAGGTGATGCACGCCATCGCGGTCGCGCAGGAGCATGTCCAGTTCACCGAGGGTATGGCCTTCGCGGCGGATCGGCAGGTTGGCGGCAATCAGCTCGATGCCCGGCGCATGCTCGACGGCAAACTGCCACAGCCGCTCGTAATAAAGGCCCAGCCGCCGCGTGCGCGCCTGCGCCAGCCAGTGCAACAAGCCATAACTGTCACGATCGAGTTGTCGCAGCCAGTGCTCCAGGCGCGCCGGATCGCTGACCCAGTCGCTACCGGCCAGCGGATGGCGCTGCGGCCACGGCGTCGCGGCCAGCATCGGCGGTGCGAGAATCACCCACGCCAGGTCACGCACTTCGGGATGGCGTAGTTGGTGTGGCAACTGAAGCAAGTCGGGAAACAGGATCATCTTGCGAGCATAGCCTTAAACACGCGCGCACCCTTGTGGCTGAAAGGATTTTGTCTATCGCAGGCTTTCGCCCATAATCGGGTTTTTCGCGTTTTCGATTGTCCGCAGAGGTCCCATGGAGCAATTTCGTAATATCGGCATCATCGGTCGCCTGGGCAGTTCCCAGGTGCTGGATACCGTCCGCCGACTGAAACGCTTTCTGCTCGATCGTCACCTGCACGTGATTCTCGAAGACACCATCGCCGAAGTCCTGCCGGGCCACGGCTTGCAAACCTCGTCACGCAAGATGCTCGGCGAAGTCTGCGACATGGTCATCGTCGTTGGCGGTGACGGCAGCCTGCTCGGTGCCGCGCGGGCGCTGGCCAAGCACAATATTCCGGTACTCGGGATCAACCGTGGCAGCCTCGGTTTTCTCACCGACATTCGCCCCGATGAGCTGGAAGTCGAAGTGGCCAAGGTGCTCGACGGCCACTATCTGGTGGAAAACCGCTTTCTGCTGCAAGCCGAAGTGCGCCGCCATGCCGAGGCCATCGGCCAAGGCGATGCGCTGAACGACGTGGTGCTGCACCCGGGCAAATCGACGCGAATGATCGAGTTCGAGCTGTACATCGACGGCCAGTTCGTCTGCAGCCAGAAGGCCGACGGCCTGATCGTCGCCACGCCGACCGGTTCCACCGCGTACGCGCTGTCGGCCGGTGGCCCGATCATGCATCCCAAGCTCGATGCCATTGTGATCGTGCCGATGTACCCCCATATGTTGTCGAGCCGGCCAATTGTGGTCGATGGCAACAGTGAGCTGAAAATCGTCGTGTCGAAAAACATGCAGATCTACCCGCAGGTCTCCTGCGACGGGCAGAACCACTTCACCTGCGCGCCGGGCGACACCATCACCGTCAGCAAGAAAGCCCAGAAGCTGCGGCTGATTCATCCGCTCGACCACAACTACTACGAAGTCTGCCGGACCAAGCTCGGCTGGGGCAGCAAGTTGGGTGGTGGAGGCGACTGATGCTCGATCCCGCGCGCAGTTATGACTTGATTGGTGACGTGCACGGATGCGCCCTGACCCTCGAACACTTGCTTGACCGACTCGGTTATCACAAGCAGGGCGGGGTCTGGCGGCATCCATCGCGCATGGCCGTGTTTGTCGGCGACATCATCGACCGTGGCCCGCGAATCCGCGAGGCGCTGCACATCGTCCACGACATGGTCGAGGCCGGGCAGGCGCTGTGCATCATGGGCAACCACGAATTCAATGCACTGGGCTGGAGCACCCCGGCGCTGCCGGGCAGCGGCAAGCAGTTCGTCCGTGAGCACACGCCGCGCCACGCGCGCCTGCTGCAGGAAACCCTGACCCAGTTCGAAGACCATCCGGGCGACTGGCATGATTTCCTCAACTGGTTCTACGAGCTGCCGCTGGTGGTCGACGCCGGGCGGTTCCGCGTGGTGCACGCCTGTTGGGATGCCAGCCTGATCGAACCGTTGCGCGGGTTGTTCCCCGATGCGCGTATCGACGAGCACTTTCTTCAGGCCTCGGCCGTGCCCGGCAGTTTCGCCTGCACCGTGTTCGACCGCTTGCTGCGCGGCACCGACATGCGCCTGCCGGATGGCTTGACCATGACCAGTGGCGACGGTCTGGTGCGTTCGTTCTTTCGCACCAAGTTCTGGGAAGATGATCCGAAAACCTACGGTGACATCGTCTTCCAGCCAGATGCACTGCCGGAGCCGGTGGCGCAGAAGCCGCTGACTTCCAGCGAAAAAAACAATCTGCTGCGCTATGGCATCGACGAGCCGTTGCTGTTCGTCGGCCACTACTGGCGCAGCGGCAAACCGGCACCGATCCGCCCGAACCTCGCGTGTCTCGATTACAGCGCGGTGCTCTACGGCAAACTGGTGGCCTATCGTCTGGATCAGGAAACACGTCTGGATCCGCATAAATTTGTCTGGGTCGATGTCGAGCGGCCGGAGGTGCTGCAATGAGTGCGGTAGCGGTATTGCGTCTGCCGTTGGCGGTGGACCTGAGCGGTTTCGTCAAGCTGCTGCAACGGATGCAGGTGCCGCATCGGGTCAGCGAAGAGGCGGGCGAGCAGGTGCTGTGGGCGCCAGCGGAAATCAGCGAGGACGTACGTTCGCTGTACGAGCGCTTCCCGGCCGGTGACCCCGATCAGCAACTGGACATCCCGCTGGCGCCGACCTTCAAGCGTCCGAGCTTCGCCGAGCAACTCAAACACGCCAAGGCCACCGGGTTGATCCTGCTGCTGAGCCTGCTGGTCGGCGGCCTGACCTATCTGGGTGACAACCTCGACACCATTCGCTGGCTGACCTTCCTCGACTTCCGCGTGGTCGGCGAGTACATCCAGTTCACGCCGCTGGCCGATAGCCTGGCGGCGGGGCAGTGGTGGCGCCTGTTCACGCCGATGCTGCTGCACTTCGGCATCCTGCACCTGGCCATGAACGGCATGTGGTACTGGGAGCTGGGGCGGCGCATCGAGTCACGTCAGGGCAGCATCAACCTGCTCGGTCTGACCCTGTTGTTCAGCCTGGTGTCGAACTACGCGCAATTCGCCTGGAGCGGCCCGAGCCTGTTCGGCGGTTTGTCTGGCGTGCTGTACGGTTTGCTCGGCCACTGCTGGATCTTCCAGCTGCTGGCGCCGAACCCGGCGTATCGCCTGCCGCGCGGCGTGCTGGTGATGATGCTGGTGTGGCTGGTGATTTGCATGTCCGGACTGGTTTCGATGATCGGTTTCGGCCAGATTGCCAACGCCGCCCACGTCAGCGGGTTACTCATCGGATGCTTCACCGGTTTGTTGGGCGGTTTGTATAACCGCCGTAAACTGGCCGCCTGAATTTTTAAGTGAATAAAGAGCACGGAGACCCTGATGTCCTCTTTTAACGACATGATCAACAACATCACCCCGGACATCTACGAGAGCCTGAAACTGGCCGTGGAAATCGGCAAGTGGTCCGACGGCGGCAAACTCACCGCCGAACAGCGCGAGCTGTCGCTGCAGGCGATGATTGCCTGGGAAATCCAGAACCTGCCGGAAGACCAGCGCACCGGTTACATGGGTCCGCAGGAATGTGCGTCAAAGTCGATCGAAGTGCCGAACATCCTGTTCAAGTCGGATGCCATCCATTGATCGAGATTGGCCGCGGTGCAATCAGCAAAATGTCGGCGCGCCTGGACGGGCCGAATGTGCAATACGCGTTTCGTCTGGATGATGTCGAGGTGCCGATCAATCCCATGATCGGCACCACGGTGCGTCTGGAGTACCTGGGGGCGATTCATTGCACCCATTGCGGGCGCAAGACCAAAACCAGTTTCAGCCAGGGTTACTGCTACCCGTGCATGACCAAACTGGCGCAGTGCGATCTGTGCATCATGAGCCCGGAGCGTTGTCACTTCGAGGCCGGTACCTGCCGGGAGCCTGAGTGGGGTCAGAAGTTCTGCATGACTGATCATGTGGTGTATCTGGCCAACTCGTCGGGGATCAAGGTCGGTATCACCCGCGCCACGCAGTTGCCGACCCGCTGGCTCGATCAGGGCGCGAGTCAGGCGCTGCCGATCATGCGCGTATCGACGCGCCAGCAGTCGGGCTTCGTCGAAGACCTGTTCCGCAGTCAGGTGGCCGACAAGACCAATTGGCGCGCATTGCTCAAGGGCGATGCGGCGGCGGTGGATCTGGCCCAGGTGCGCGATCAACTGTTTGAAAGCTGCGCCGAGGGCTTGCAAGGCTTGCAACAGCGATTCGGCCTACAAGCAATTCAGACGATTGCCGATGTAGAACCTCTCGAAATCCGCTATCCGGTCGAGCAATACCCGGCCAAAATCGTCAGCTTCAACCTGGACAAGAACCCGATTGCCGAAGGCACGCTGCTGGGGATCAAGGGTCAGTACCTGATTTTTGACACCGGCGTGATCAACATTCGTAAATACACGGCCTATCAGCTCGCCGTGCATCAATAAGGATTCCAGCATGCGCACCGAACAACCGAAGATGATTTACCTGAAGGATTATCAGGCGCCCGAGTACCTGATCGACGAGACGCACCTGACCTTCGAGCTGTTCGAGGACCACAGCCTGGTCCACGCGCAACTGGTGATGCGCCGCAACCCCGAGCGTGGCCCGGACCTGCCGCCACTGGTACTCGACGGCCAGCAGTTGGAGCTGCTGTCGGTGACCCTGGCCGACCGGGAATTGAGCGCCGGCGATTACCAGCTGAGCGAAAACACCCTGACCCTGCAACCGGCCAGCGAAAGCTTCACGGTCGATACCAGCGTCCGGATCCACCCGGAAACCAACACCGCGCTGGAAGGCCTGTACAAGTCCGGCACGATGTTCTGCACCCAGTGCGAGGCCGAAGGTTTCCGCAAGATCACCTATTACCTCGACCGCCCGGACGTGATGAGCAAGTTCACCACCACGGTGGTCGCCGAGCAGCACAGCTACCCGGTGCTGCTGTCCAACGGCAACCCGATTGCCTCCGGCCCGGGCGAAGACGGCCGGCACTGGGCGACCTGGGAAGACCCGTTCATGAAACCGGCGTACCTGTTCGCGCTGGTGGCCGGTGATTTGTGGTGCGTCGAAGACACCTTCACCACCATGACCCAGCGCAATGTCGCGCTGCGCATCTACGTCGAGCCGGAAAACATCGACAAGTGCCAGCACGCGATGAACAGCCTGAAGAAGTCGATGCGCTGGGACGAAGAGGTCTACGGTCGCGAGTACGATCTGGACATCTTCATGATCGTCGCCGTGAACGACTTCAACATGGGCGCGATGGAGAACAAGGGCCTCAACATCTTCAACTCCAGCGCCGTGCTGGCCCGCGCCGAGACCGCCACCGACGCCGCGCACCAGCGGGTCGAGGCGATCGTCGCCCACGAATACTTCCACAACTGGTCGGGCAACCGCGTGACCTGCCGCGACTGGTTCCAGCTGTCGCTCAAGGAAGGCTTCACCGTGTTCCGTGATGCCGGTTTCTCCTCGGACATGAACTCGGCCACGGTCAAGCGCATTCAGGACGTGGCGTACCTGCGCACCCACCAGTTCGCCGAAGATGCCGGGCCCATGGCCCATGCGGTGCGCCCGGACAGCTTCATCGAGATCTCCAACTTCTACACCCTGACCGTGTACGAAAAAGGCTCGGAAGTGGTTGGCATGATTCACACCCTGTTGGGCGCCGAAGGCTTCCGCAAGGGCAGTGACCTGTACTTCGAACGCCACGACGGCCAGGCCGTGACCTGCGACGATTTCGTCAAGGCCATGGAAGACGCCAACGGAGTCGACCTGACCCAGTTCAAGCGCTGGTACAGCCAGGCCGGTACACCGCGTCTGGCGGTCAGCGAGTCCTACGACGCGGCGGCGAAAACCTACAGCCTGACCTTCCGCCAGAGCTGCCCGGAAACCCCGGACAAGGTGGAAAAACTGCCGTTCGTGATCCCGGTCGAACTCGGTCTGCTCGACAGCAAAGGCAACGCGATTGCCCTGCGTCTGGCCGGTGAAGCGTCGGCCCAAGGCACCACCCGCGTGATCTCGGTGACCGAGGCTGAGCAGACCTTCACCTTCGTCGACATCGCTGAACAGCCGCTGCCGTCGTTGCTGCGTGGTTTCTCGGCACCGGTGAAACTGAGCTTCCCGTACAACCGCGACCAGTTGATGTTCCTGATGCAGCACGACAGCGACGGTTTCAATCGCTGGGATGCCGGTCAGCAACTGTCGGTGCAGGTGCTGCAGGAACTGATCGCGCAGCAGCAGAAGGGCGAGAGTCTGGTGCTTGATCCGCGTCTGATCTCGGCGCTGAAAACCGTGCTGTCTGACGAGTCGCTGGATCAGGCCATGGTCGCCGAAATGCTCTCGCTGCCGAGCGAGGCCTATCTGACCGAAATCAGTGAAGTGGCGGACGTCGAGGCGATCCACAACGCTCGCGAGTTTGCTCGCAAACAACTGGCGGACAACCTGTTTGAAGCGTTGTGGCTGCGTTATCAGGCCAACCGTGATTTGTCGAAGCAGACGCCATACGTGGCCGAGGCTGAGCACTTTGCCCGTCGCGCGCTGCAGAACATTGCGCTGTCGTACCTCATGCTCAGCGGCAAGCCGGAAGTGCTGGCCGCTACGCAGGAGCAGTTCGAAAACAGCGACAACATGACCGAGCGCCTCACCGCGTTGGCGGTGCTGGTCAACTCGCCGTTCGAAGAACAAAAGGCCAAAGCGCTGGCGACTTTCGCCGAGCACTTCAAGGACAACCCGCTGGTCATGGATCAGTGGTTCAGCGTGCAGGCCGGCAGCACCTTGCCGGGCGGTCTGGCGCGGGTCAAGGCGTTGATGCAGCACCCGGCATTCAACATCAAGAATCCGAACAAGGTGCGTGCGCTGGTTGGCGCGTTTGCCGGGCAGAACCTGATCAACTTCCACGCCGCCGACGGTTCGGGCTACCGCTTCCTCGCGGATCTGGTGATTGAGCTGAACGGCTTCAACCCGCAGATCGCCTCGCGGCAACTGGCGCCACTGACTCGCTGGCGTAAATACGACAGCGCCCGTCAGGCACTGATGAAGGCTGAGCTGGAGCGGATTCTGGCGTCGGGGCAGTTGTCGAGTGATGTGTACGAAGTGGTCAGCAAAAGCCTGGCGTAAGTAGGGATAAGATCAGACCTTGTGGGAGCGGGCTTGCCCGCGATGGCGGTATCAGATTCAACGTTGAAGTTGAATAATCTACCGCTATCGCTGGCAAGCCAGCTCCCACAGGTTTTTGCGTTTTCTGTTACTTCAGGTCGAACCGGTCCAGCTCCATTACTTTGGCCCACGCCGCCACGAAGTCTTTGACGAACTGTTCCTTCGCGTCAGAGCTCGCATACACCTCGGCCAGCGCGCGCAAAATCGCGTTGGAACCAAACACCAGATCGACCCGCGTCGCCGTCCACTTCACGCTGCCGGTCTTGCGGTCGCGTCCTTCGAACTCGTCCGCCGCCGGTGAGGTCGGTTTCCACTCCACGCCCATATCGAGCAGGTTGGTGAAAAAGTCATTGCTCAGCGTTTCAGTGCGAGCGGTGAACACACCATGCCGGCTTTGCCCGACGTTGGCCCCCAATACCCGCAGACCGCCGACCAGCACGGTCATTTCTGGAGCGGAGAGGGTGAGCAACTGCGCCTTGTCGATCAGCAATGCTTCGGCCGACACGGTGTATTTGCCTTTGCTGTAATTGCGGAAACCATCGGCAATCGGTTCGAGGAAACCAAACGACTCGACGTCGGTTTGCTCCTGACTCGCGTCAGTGCGGCCTGGATTGAACGGTACAGAGACCGAATGCCCGGCGTTTTTCGCCGCTTGCTCAACCCCGGCGTTACCCGCCAGCACGATCAAATCCGCCAGCGAGACTTTCTTGCCGGATGAACCGGCGTTGAACTCGTTCTGAATGTCCTCAAGAGTCTTCAGTACCTTGTCCAGCTGCTCCGGCTGGTTGGCCTGCCAGAATTTCTGCGGTGCCAGACGCAGACGCCCGCCGTTGGCGCCGCCACGTTTGTCCGAACCACGAAAGGTCGATGCGGCGGCCCAGGCCGTGGATACCAGTTGCGACACCGACAGGCCGGAAGCCAGCACTTTGCTTTTCAGCGCCGCCGCATCGTTGCTGTCGATCAGCGGGTGAGTGGCCTCGGGAATCGGGTCCTGCCACAACAATTCTTCATTGGGCAGCTCTGGCCCGAGATAGCGCGACAGCGGGCCCATGTCGCGGTGGATCAGCTTGTACCAGGCGCGGGCAAAGGCGTCTGACAGTTGATCCGGGTTGGCCAGGAAGCGGCGGGCGATCGGCTCGTAGATCGGGTCGAAACGCAGCGCCAGGTCGGAGGTGAGCATGGTCGGCGAGAGTTTTTTGCTTGGATCGTGCGCGTGTGGAACGGTACCAGCCCCCGCGCCGTTTTTCGGTTTCCACTGGTGCGCACCGGCCGGGCTTTTGAACAGTTCCCACTCGAAGCCGAACAGGTTTTCCAGGTAGTTGTTGCTCCATTGGGTCGGGGTGGTGGTCCAGGTCACTTCGAGGCCGCTGGTGATGGTGTCGGCGCCTTTGCCGGTGCCGAATGCGTTGCGCCAGCCGAGGCCTTGTTCTTCCAGGCCGGCCGCTTCCGGCTCAGGCCCGACATTGTCGGCCGGGCCGGCGCCGTGGGTCTTGCCGAAGGCGTGACCGCCAGCGATCAGCGCGACGGTTTCTTCATCGTTCATGGCCATGCGGCCGAAGGTTTCGCGGATATCGCGACCGGAGGCAACCGGGTCGGGATTGCCTTCAGGGCCTTCCGGATTGACGTAGATCAGGCCCATCTGCACCGCTGCGAGCGGATTTTCCAGATTGCGTTCGCCCTGATCGGTGCGACTTTCCTCTTTGCCGTGCAGATCCGGTTCAGCCACCAGCGTGCCGTCACCAGGTTCCTGCATGTCGGACTTGTCCTTGCCGTAGCGGCTGTCGCCACCGAGCCATTCGTGTTCCGAACCCCAGTAGACGTCTTCGTCCGGCTCCCAGACATCGGGACGGCCGCCGGAGAAACCGAAGGTCTTGAAGCCCATCGACTCCAGCGCGACGTTGCCCGTGAGCACGATCAGATCGGCCCAGGAAATATTGCGACCGTATTTCTGCTTGATCGGCCACAGCAGGCGCCGCGCCTTGTCGAGGCTGACGTTGTCCGGCCAGCTGTTGAGCGGGGCGAAACGCTGCTGGCCGGAGCCGGCGCCACCGCGGCCATCGGCGGTGCGATAGGTGCCGGCGCTGTGCCAGGCCATGCGGATGAACAGCGGGCCGTAGTGGCCGAAGTCGGCGGGCCACCAATCCTGCGAGTCGGTCATCAGCGCGCGCAGGTCTTGTTTAAGGGCCTGGAAGTCCAGGCTCTTGAAGGCTTTGGCGTAGTCGAAGTCCTTGCCCAGCGGATCGGACTTGGGCGAGTGCTGGCTGAGGATCTTCAGGTTCAGTTGATTCGGCCACCAGTCACGGTTCGTCGTACCACCACCGGCGGCGTGGTTGAACGGGCATTTCGATTCGTTTGCCATGTTCGGGTCCTTATCAGGTCTTGTACGGCCGGCTCGTGCCGACTTCGGACTAGTAAGGCTAGACCCGACTCGGGCAGTCAGCTAATAGGCCGACTATTGGAGCTTGATAGCCGCAGTCTTTCAGCATTACCCCTACTCGGACAGGTCGCAGCAGGCTCCGATTCGAGCCAGAAACTGCGTGCTTGAGCGCTCGCTGCAAAACGAATTGCAAGAATCGTGATGACAGAAAGAAATGTTATTGTATAACATAAAAAAGATTTCATTCTGTTTCTGCCAGCGTTATTTGCCAAGCGCCGGCAGCGATCCTCACTTTTCTGCTCACGGAAGTTCTGAAATGCCTGCCCGTTCCCAATCCCTTCAACGACGCCTGACTCCGCTGGCCGCCGCGCTGCTGATTGCCTCACCAGTGTTCGCCGCCGAACCGCTCGAACTGCAACCACAAATCATCACCGGCAATCCTTTAGGCAGCCAGACCCTCGCATCGCCCTCGACCGTGCTCAGCGGCGACGACCTCACGTTGCAGCAGAAGGGCAGCCTCGGCGAGACCCTGAACAAGCAGCCCGGCGTGTCCTCGTCATACTTCGGCCCGGGTGCGAGTCGGCCGATCATTCGCGGTCAGGACGGTGACCGCATTCGCATCCTGCGCAACGGCGTCGGCGCGCTGGATGCCTCGTCGCTGTCTTACGACCACGCGGTGCCGCTGGATCCGGTCAACGTCGAGCGCATTGAAATCGTCCGTGGCCCGGCGGCGCTGCTCTATGGCGGCAGCGCGATCGGCGGGGTGGTCAACACGTTCGATAACCGCATCCCCACCGAAGCCATCGACGGCATTCACGGTGCAGGTGAGTTGCGTTACGGCGGTGCCGACACCACCCGCAGCAGCGCGGGGAAACTGGAGGCCGGCAACGGGCAGTTCGCCTTGCACCTGGACGCCAGCGCCCGCGAGTTCAATGACCTGAAGATTCCCGGCTACGCCAAGACCGGCGCGGCACGCGCCAACGACGACGGCGACTCGCGCAAGCATCGGCTGGCCAACAGCGACGGTCGTCAGGATGGCGGCGCCGTCGGCGGTTCCTACACCTGGGATGACGGATACGCCGGTCTGTCCTACAGCAATTACGATTCGAACTACGGCTCGCCCGCCGAAGACGATGTGCGCATTCGCATGCAGCAGGAGCACTACGCGTTCGCCTCGGAAATGCGCAACCTCGACGGGCCGTTCAGCTCGGTCAAATTCGACGCCGGTTATACCGATTATGAGCATCGGGAAATCGAGGGCGGTGAAGTGGGCACCACGTTCAAGAACAAGGGCTACGAAGCGCGGGTTGAGGCCCGGCATCAGCCACTGGGGCCGTTCAACGGGGTGATTGGCGCTCAGGTCAGTCGCAACGAATTCTCGGCGCTGGGCGAAGAAGCCTTTGTGCCGCACACCGATACTGACGCCGGTGCACTGTTCATTCTGGAAGAGTTGCAAGCCACCGAGCGTCTGCTGTTCACCCTTGGCGGCCGACTGGAACACACCACGGTCGACCCGGACGCCAAAGGCAACGAGCGCTTCGCCAATGCCGACCGCTCCAGCCGTTTCACCGCCGGCAGCCTGTCGTCCGGCGCGGTGTACACATTGACGCCGGTCTGGTCGGTCGCCGCGACACTCGGATACACCGAGCGCGCGCCGACGTTCTATGAGTTGTACGCCAACGGCGCCCACGTCGCGACCGGGACCTATGAAGTCGGCGATGCCGGGCTGTCGAAAGAGAAAGCCGTGTCCAGCGACCTCGCATTGCGTTTCGACAATGGCACGCACAAGGGGAGCGTCGGCGTTTTCTACAGCCACTTCTCCAACTACATCGGCTTGCTCGGTACTGGCCGAACACTGAATGATGAAGGCGAAGAGGATGCCGGCGGGATTCCCGAATACACCTACTCAGGCGTGCGCGCACGTTTTAGCGGCATTGAAGCGCAGGATCGCTGGACGCTTGGCGAAAATGCCTACGGCAAGTTTGCTCTGGAGCTGTCGGGCGATTACACCCGCGCCAAGAACCTCGATAACGGTCAGGATCTGCCGCGCATCGCGCCGCTGCGCTTGAACAGCGGTTTGCTGTGGGAACTGGATCGCTGGCAGGCACGGATCGATATCGAACACGCCAGTTCGCAACACCGTGTGCCAGCCGACGAAAGCAGCACCGATGGCTACACCACGCTGGGGGCGAATGTGGGGTACAACTTCGATGTCGGCCAGAGCAAATGGCTGGCCTTCGTCAACGCCGAGAACCTGACCAACCAGACCGTGCGTTACGCCAGCTCGATCCTGCGCGATGTTGCGCCGGCACAAGGGCGCAGCATTCAGGTCGGGTTGCGCACGACGTTCTGATAGCCCATCGCCCCCCGTGTAGGAGCTGCCGCAGGCTGCGATCTTTTGATCTTGTATTTTTCAAGATCAAGATCAAAAGA